>CAZDLA010000019.1:0-50180 GCA_964506525.1 uncultured Nitrospiraceae bacterium | reverse complement strand
CCCAGAATGGCATGAAGGTAAACCACTGCGTTGGATAAGCGCTTATATATTTCTCTAATATTTTAATTATTTTGAGAAGATTTGTCTTGAGTTCATCTGATGTGTTGCTGCTACGGTCCATAGTGATTGGCTCTTCAACGATGATCGTGTATGACTTATATCCGGTTATGGGGATAAAGATCGGAAGAACAATACTGTCAGATACCAGCGCAAGCTTTGTGGGCCCTTTCGGGAAAAGCGCATCATGACCGAAAAATGGTACGGCTATGCCGCTATCAAAGGTCAGCCTATCTCCCTGAAGCCCGACAATGCCGCCCTCCTGCAGGATCCTGAGAAGTTTCAGGGAAGAAAAGTTGCCTGCCTTGAGCGGAACCTCTTGCACACCCTCAGCAGATCTGAGATAGCTCAGTTGCGATCCGAGCAGGGACGAACTGTCAGGCGAGTACACAACGTGGATCTTACGATCATGCGTGGAAAGCTTAAGGCTTCCCAGTTCCCAGTTGCCCAGATGCGTTGCGAGGAATATAACACCCTTGCCGCTTCCCAATGCCTTCTGCACATTTTCGATACCCCTGACCGTAAACGTATAGTTATCGAGCCGCTCAGGACCATGGCTCAGATGAAAGAGATCAATGAGATAATAGGAGTAATTCTTAAATACTTCATATGCCATATACGTATATGCACAGGAGATGACCCCCGGCCTTATTTTCGAGAGATTACGCCGTATCGCCCGGTAATTATCGAAGTTGAAAATAATGAACATTACAACGAAGAGGCGGCCTATGGCCCGCAGGAGCCAGACAGGCAGATATTTTGTCGCCGTCAGGAAGCCCCTTACCAGAAGCCTGAAAGGGAACGTGTGCTGAAACTTCCTGAAAACACTCTGCGCCTCAGCACGGTTCTGTGCACCTTCTTTGGTATTGTCTGCGTTTGTCATAAATTGTATTCTGATGATGATAAACTTCTCTGGCTAAAGCAGAAGAGATTTTCTATAATATCACCCTCATGAAGAAGAAATCAGCGACAAAAAAGAAACTGCCCATCAGACCCAACTGGGATGAGTATTTCATTGATATTGCAAAAGCCGTGGCCACGCGCGCTACCTGCATCAGAAGACGATACGGTGCAGTGGTCACAAAAGAAAACATCATCGTAAGCACCGGGTACAATGGCGCAGCAGCCGGTGTAACCGACTGCCTTGAAGTCGGCAAATGCACGAGGATGGAGTTGCAGATACCGCACGGACAGCGTTACGAACTCTGCCACAGCGTGCATGCAGAGGCAAATGCGATCATCAGGGCGTCTGCTGACGAACTGAAGGGAGCAACGATCTATGTCTCTGGAGTTGACGGTGACGGAAAGGAGTGCGATTCAGCACCCTGCATGATGTGCAAGAGAATGATACTCAATGCCCGCATAAGCCGTGTTGTCTATTCAGACGGCAAGGATGCGTACCACGTCATCGACCCGACCGACTGGCTGAAAGAAAGAATATAGAAATCAGATCTCGAAAGTTCAGAGGGCCGAGGGTACGGCAGGGTAGCTTCTGCTCTGGTAAAATCGGACCGTTCCCTTGCTGACCCCACCATTCTTCTTGACAGCCTCCTGCCATTGCATTACCATAAAGTAAGGAATGAGTTATTTGTAAGGAGGCAGATTATGACCTTAGCCACGGTAACAACAAAAGGCCAGACAACAATACCCAAAAAGATCAGGGAGCATCTGAAGCTGCATGCAGGGGACCGGCTCGATTTCATTATTGAGGACAGCGGGAAGGTAATCATGCAGCCTGCCACGCTGGACGTAAAAGAACTGGAAGGCATTCTGCACAGGCCGGGCATTAAGAAGATATCCGTCGAAGAGATGTCGCAGGCGATCAAAGCTCGCCATAAGAGAGCCTGAGCGATGAAAGGTCTCGATACGAACGTGCTCGTCAGATATCTTGTCAGGGATGATCAGAAACAGGCTCAAAAGGCTTCTTCGCTTATCAATAATGTGTCGTCATCGGGCGAGCTCTGCTACATCAATGCCGTAGTGCTTTGCGAACTGGTATGGGTTCTTGAATCTGCATACAGCTATTCAAAAAAAGAAATTGCCGATGTGATCGACAAAATTCTTGTAACGCGGCAGTTTGAAGTGGATCGCAAAGACCTTGTGATTCACGCACTCAGGGAATACCGTGATGGCAAAGGCGACCTCGCCGACTATGTTATCGGCAGAAGTAACCGGGCATCAGGATGCGATTCAACAGCAACTTTTGACAGGGCGCTCAGGGGAAGCGCATCTTTCGAACTTCTGGATTAAGACTCTCCATCAGCCTTTTTTCCCATCACCCATTACGCATCACTCTTCACAGTCTTTTAGCCACTTCCTTAACAAAAACTTCGCGCCCTGCTTGTCTAATGGCTCATTCCTGTTTCCGCACTGGGCATCCTGCACGCATGAAGGGCAGCCGCTCTCGCATTCGCAGTCTTCGATGATCCGCAAAGTGGCCTCCAACCATTCGGGGATAATGTCCAGCACCCTGCGCGTCAGGCCCACACCCCCTTCATGGCCATCGTACATGAAAATGGCAGGAAGGCCGAAATCAGGAAACCCCGTATGACTAAGGCCGCCAATGTCGCCCCTGTCGCAAAGAACAAAGAGCGGCATACAGGCAATGGCCGCATGCTCAACCGCGTGGATCGTGCCTCCCAGATCAAACCCTCTCGCCTCGATCTCCCGCTCGGTATCTCTGTCCAGAACTATCCAGAGGCCTTCGGTCTCAAATATATGATCCGGCAGTTCGAGCGGTGTGGTCGATATCCACTTATTGTCGGATACGCGCTTGGTATCGTAGCCCATCACCTTCTGCACGATCCTCAGGCGGCCCCAGTCAAAGGTCAGTTTGCCGAACCTTTTCGTCTCCTGCTTCGCAATGACCTGGGTCGTATCCCCACTGACTGGCTGCGTATAGAAAGCAAGATTCGACAGCCTGCAGACAGCCCTTTTCTTCGGGATATCAAGTTCCACAACTTTATACTGCTTTCCGCGGTGCAGGTACACAGCCCCCGGAAAGGCCTCCCTAAATACCCGCGCGCCGCCAAGCTCTCCGATCGTCCGGCCTGATTCATTGACCAACATGAAGCGCTCGCCCGCAGCCCTGATGCTCACATCCCTCTGGGGCATTTTGAGAGGCGAAAACCAGATACCGCTCTTCTTGCCGGGTAGCATCGACTGTTCAGCAACCAGTTCTTCGATCAGCGGCAGGGCCTTCTCCATATCAAAGAAGATCTCATCCTGAGTCAGGTTCAGTTCGGCTGCAGCGCAGAGCAGATGCCTCTTCATGATATGTGCATTGAAAGGATCGATCACGGCCGCCTCATGACTTTTCGTAAAGAACTCCGCAGGATGGCGCATAAAATAGTGGTCAAGGGCATCCTGGATCGCTACCAGTATCACAAGAGACTCCTGCCCCTGCCTGCCGACCCTGCCGGCCCTCTGCCACGTGCTCGATACTGATCCGGGATACCCGCAGAGGATACAGCAGTCGAGCCCGCCGATGTCAACACCCAGTTCCAGTGCACTGGTCGAGACCACGCCAAGCAGGTCGCCGCTGAAGAGCCGTGATTCTATCTCGCGCCGCTCCGCAGGAAGAAACCCTGCCCTATACGGACTGATCTTTGACCGCAGGTCAGGAGCATAGTTCACTGCCCAGTTGTGGATCAGCTCGGTAATCTTGCGCGCCTTGGTAAAAACGATCGTTCTCATCCCCTGTTTCATGCATTGCACGAAGAGCTTCGTCGCAAGCGTGTACGAGCTTTCGATGGGGCTCATGAAATAAAAATGTTTTCCGGCTGACGGAGCACCGCTCTCGTCGATCACGCTGAACTGCAATCCAGTCAAATCCTCTGCAAGTTTCCCCGGATTTGCGATCGTGGCCGAAGCTGAGATGAACTGAGGGCTTGACCCATAATGCTCACAGATGCGCTTCAGTCTTCTGATCACCTGCGCAACATGGGAACCGAACACGCCGCGGTACGTATGGATCTCATCAATGACTATATATTTAAGATTCCTGAAAAAACCTTCCCACTTCTTATGGAACGGCAAGAATGCAAGATGGATCATGTCCGGGTTGGTAAAGATCACATTCGGCAGGTTCTCGCGTATCTCCTGCCGCTTACTGGCTGGGGTATCCCCGTCATAGACCTCTCCGACATTGCCCAGCCCAATCTCTGTAGAGAGTTCATTCAGATTCTTCACCTGGTCCTGTTCGAGTCCCTTGAGCGGAAAGATGCAGAGTGCCTGCGTGTTACGGTCAGCAAGGATAGCTTCGAGGATAGGGATATTATACGCAAGGCTCTTGCCGCTGGCAGTCGGGGTCATCAGGACAATATTCCTGCCCAGCCTGATCTGCTCTATTGCCTCTGCCTGATGACAGTAGAACTGCGCAATGCCACGTTTCAAAAAGACGCTTCTGAGCCTATCATCGACTTCAAGTTTGCGATATCGTTCTGCAATCGGACGTATATGTCTGTGACCTGCGCACTGTAGCTGCATCTCCCGGTCATTGTCGAGGAAGTTGATGATTTCATCGATCATGACTCTGATTGTAAAACACCCGGCTCTCTTCCTGCGAACATGTGGTCCCTGTCCGCTTGATAATCTCTGTCAAAATCCGATTCAGAGCCCCTTCATAAAGCTTCATGATCATGAAGGCAACTTAATATCTGAGGCGCACTAACTTGTGATATTATATAAACAAGAGAGTTAGTAAAATGCAGGGAGGTCAACACCATGAAAAGAATACTTTTGCTATCAATACTGTTCGCATTCGTTCTGAGCAGTTTGGCTTTTGCGATCAGCGGAGACGTCAAATGGTCTTCACTCAAGGACGGCATGGCAAAGGCAAAGGCTGAAAAGAAGCCGATCATTGTTGATTTCTTTTTCGGTAAGGGCTGCCCTCGCTGCGAAATGCTCGAAAAAGGCGTATACACGAATCCCGCTATAACAAAAAAGATCAACGATGATTTCGTTGCGATCTTCATAGACCTCACCAAGCCTTTGACAAAGGAAGAAGAAGCCCTGGGCAATAAATATGATTACAAGAATGACTGCCTTATGCTTTTCCTGGACTATGACATGAATCTGCTTAAGGACCCGTCGGGCAAGAAGATGTGTTTTGTGGACAACATCGAGGCTGAAATATTCAATAGCTATCTCGACATGATGAAAGGACAGATGAAGAAGTAGGCTCTGTAATAAGAACAACACCACATTTTGATTTCAGCTTAACGTTCACCTTATACTAACCGCCATGAAAGGCATCATCGATTTCCATACCCATGCATTTCCCGATGCGCTGGCTGAACGGGCAGTGCAGGTCTTGCTCGAAGAAGGGCAGAAGAAATACGACGTAACCGCATATCTGGATGGAAAGATATCATCGCTCATCTCTTCCATGGACAAAAATGGCATCGTGAAGAGCGTCATCTGTTCAATAGCAACAAAACCGTCGCAGTTCGATCCAATCATGAAATGGTCTAAGCTGATCATGTCAGAGAGAATCATCCCCTTTCCCTCGCTGCACCCTGAGGCAGAAGATGCCGTGGATCAGGTTCAGCGAATAAAAGCCGAGGGCTTCAAGGGCGTAAAGTTTCACCCCTATTATCAGGATTTCACAATTAACGAGGAACGTCTCTTCCCAATCTACAAGGAACTTCAGGAACAGGGGCTGATCGTAGTGATGCATACCGGCTTTGATCTTGCATTCGAGCGTGCCAGGAAATGCGATCCTGAGAAGATCCTGCGCGTGCTCGAAGCTTTCCCTGACCTGAAACTGGTCACAACGCACCTCGGCGCATGGGAAGACTGGGATGAGGTCGAAAGACACCTTTCAGGCAAGAAGATCTATATGGAGATATCGTTTTCGCTTGACTGCATGCCGAAGGAGACAGCACGCCGCATTATCATGAACCATCCGAAGGACCATATCCTTTTCGGCACTGACTCGCCCTGGGCAGATCAGGGACAGGCGATTTTACTCCTTAAGAGTCTTGAACTGGGCACAGAACTCGAAAACCTCATACTCAGAGAAAATGCCAGGAAACTCATCGACTAAACGGAATCAGGCATCCCGGCGTTAAACAGCAAGAAAAAGAATCAGGTAGAAGAGCGCGAAGAGCAGGATCGGTCTTCTGACAGCACTGTTGCCGTTTGAGGAACTGACAAGGGTGGCGGCGATCTTCATGCTGACAGCAGAACCCGCAAGAAGGATCACGATCTGCAGTATCTTGATCGTAACAGATGATGCAGCAAAGGATGGAAGTGAAGCCTCAAGCCAAAGCTGCCTGCCCAGGACCTCAAGAAACGTCCCTCCCATGGTGAGAATCCTCGCCAGATGAAAGTTAATCTCAAAGGCTACGCTGAGCGGTATCAGGCAATAGATGCCATACGTTGCGGCCCTTTGCGAGTTCTCCAGAACAGAGAAATATCGCCTGCCTGCAGCTGCAGCAAAAAGAATCGCACCGCCTGTCATGCCGACGATGAGGAGCGCTGCATAAAGCCACCAGAGAGGCTCTGACCGAAGGGCATGGAACAGACCAACCTCTTCGAGTCCTCTGAATATCTGCGTTCCGATAAGTGCTGAACCGATGATCACGCCGCTCATCTCAAGGTTTGTTGATGCCCAAAGCTCCTGCCCCGGGATGCGCAGATTGAATACCGGCGAGTTGTTCGGACAGATCTTTACGCAGTTGCCGCATAGCACACAGTTCTGATTTGAATGGAGTGAAAACGGACCTTCAAAGAGCGGACAGCCATCGCCTTTTTCGTTGCCGACATAGCAGTCATGCTTCACGCAGTTTGTGTTGCAGATGTTGTAGTTTGACCTGAGCTCAACAGCAGAGCAGCGCGATAGGAAGCCCACCAGGCCGCCCAGCGGGCAAAGATACCGGCACCAGGTTCGGCGCTCAAAAATATATCCCACAATGAACGCCGAAAGTGCAACCGTAAGCACCAGCATTGCTGTTGCCCTCGGTGAATGAGGCATATCAAAGACAGACTCTGCCCAGAATATAGCGGCGATTCCAACAGCAGTCATGTAAATGCCATACGTGCGGATAAGCTGCGGGACCTTGATCTTAAGTCCGATCGATCGGCCGATGAGATATCCGATCGGACCCATAGGACAGACACTGCACCACGAGCGGGCCAGAAAAATACTTCCAATTACAACAGCCGGCTCCCAAAACGCCCAGGTAGAGACAAGAACGATATTCCTGCCCGGGTCCTGACTGCCGAAAAAACCGAGCAGTATGAGCATGGCTATACCGGGCAGGGCAGCAAATTGCAGCGCGACAGGATACTTCCTGTTAAGAAAGAGATGTTTGACCTTGTCATAGCCAAAAAGATCGAAGGCGATCTGGCCGCTGACAGGCGGCGGGCTGAGAAAGATATGCTCGGCAGCGAGCGTGCAGCCCTGACAGATAGACATTGCCCTGCGAATGGCACTCGCAAGTTCATCGTGGTTGCCGGGCCAGTCATATGCCATGATCGCCTTGTACGCGTCTTCATCAAAACCTTCGATCATCAGGCCGAGCTGCCGGTTGAAACGGCGGATATAGTGCTCAACGGTATCCCGGATATCCTTCTTTCTCGCTCTGAGCGGAGGAAGCATGATCCGTGTCGTGCCGATAAGATCAAGAAGCCTCTGGCTGAACTTTCCCTGTGCTGCAAGCATCTCTATGTCAGTATGCGTAGTTGCAATTAAACGGGTCCTGGCTTTGAGCAGCGTTGCATCCCCCAATGCGCAGAACGTTCCAGACAAGAGATAATCTGCCAGCATCTCCTGAACTGTTGCGGTAAGAGCATCGATATTCTCGACGATAACAGCGCCCTTGTCTGCGAGTTGCAGCAGGCCGATCCGTCTGCCAGAGCGGGAAGACAGCGAGTCTTTTGACCTTCCGAAAAGTGCGCTTATCTGGGTCATGTCGAGGCTTAACCCTTTTTCGGAAAAGCCTTGGTCGGAAAAGCCGACAGAGGCAGCTGCGTCACAGGTGAAAAGACTGCCGCCTGTACGATGGACGAGCGCAGCAGCATCCCAGAGTTCGGTACCTGTCTCCCCGATGATCACCACGTGCCCTTCTTCGCCTGCGGCCTTGTCGATCTCTGCGAGAACCTTACGAATAGCCGCAGTGCTACCGAGGATTCTTGGTTCATGCCTGCTGTTCTGCTCGGAGATGAAAGCGCGGTACGCCTCCTCAACAGCCTGTGCATCAGCGATCTGATCGGACCCTTTCATCAGGCGTTCAGCAAGCACCCGGATAAAGCCCTGCATAACAGAAGGATTGGCAGCAAGCATGGAGTCGAAAACCGGCTTCGGCACAGAAATCAGCACTGTTCGTTCTTCGGTCACGGCCGTTGCAGTGCGGTCAACCCCGGTCAAAAGTGCGAGTTCACCAAAACCTTCGCCTGGCCCAAGCCGGGCAGTAGGGATCTCCCGCCCACTCTCACAGGTCCGCGAAAGCTCAACGCTGCCTAATACGATAATGAAGTAGCTGTCGCCCTTGTCATGCTGCCTGAAAATAACTGTACCCTTCGGCAGCACCAGGTGGAGTGATTGGCGGGCAATCGCCTGCAACGAACTGACCGGTATTGGCTCAAACAGTGCAATATCCCTCAAACAGTCCTCTCGCTGCCTCAACAGGCAGCGCTGAAGAATCCTTTCGCTGATCCAGCCATTTTCAGTCATGATTACGCCAATATTCCGATGCTCACCCTTTTCTATGAGCGAAGACTGAATATCAAGCGCCTTCTGGAGGTAATGCCGCGCTTCAGGCAGTTCACGGAGCAGATATTGTCCAAATGGAATGATATTCATGGCATAGCAGCCTTCATTCAGTTCACTATAATCTTTACATCCACTTATTGTTGAATCTGTCTCTTCTCAGGGACGCCTGAAGACAAAAGCATCCTTCTCTAGAAATACGTTCTGATTCTTTCCATATTTCCTTAGGAATTCGACCCATTCTGCTGACGAAGCAGTAAAAAGATACGCATTCAGATCCTGATGCCAAATTGAAGGCAGCAGAACTGTTCTGTTCTTCACGGCTGCCTCCATCCATGTGGCATTGAGTGGAATGATTTTCAAAGTCTTCTCCTCAGCAATAACCCGAGAAACCGTATGCATCGGTGCTACATGCAGCACCCACCAGAAACCGAGCCCGTCAGGCGGTGCATCAGCGATTGCATCAAGGAAAAGCATATCGTCTATTTTGAAAAACCGGGAAGATAACGCAGAAAACCCACCCTTTTTATCCGGCACCATTATTTTATCGGCAGAAAAGGCCCATTCTCTGTTCAGTCCTTCATCAACTTTACTCTCCTTAAGCAGCCACTTGCCATAGAGTCCGGGCAGGTCAGTTATGGTCTCCTTTCCATAAAAAGGGTTGACTGAATGCACAACGCAGCCTGCCATTGCAAACAAAGGAATTGCTACAGCAAAATGCATTATGACAGATTTTAATGCTGATGCAGGTCTCATAATTATTCTCCTATAGCTTAATGACATGGCTACAGTGTATCACACTGAATCTTACACTGCATCGCAGTCGCTCAAACAATTGAAAATAATGCGGGCGTATGATAATGTAAAACTCTTTTACAGCAGGATAACCTCATGAAAAATAAGAAGAACATCGGAGACAAAGTTCTGTTTTCCGGCAATGAAGCCATTGCCCAGGGAGCCTATGAGGCTGGGGTGACGGTCGCCTCCGGATATCCTGGCACGCCTTCTACCGAAATACTCGAGAACCTCTGCACCTATGAAAACATTTATACTGAATGGGCGCCGAACGAGAAAGTAGCGCTGGAAGTGGCTCTGGGAGCCTCTTTTGCCGGAGCTCGTGCTTTGGCAACTATGAAGCATGTTGGACTGAACGTTGCTGCTGACCCGCTCTTCACCGCAGCCTATACGGGCGTCAAGGGCGGCCTGGTGATCGTGACCGCTGACGACCCTGAGATGCACAGTTCCCAGAACGAGCAGGACAATCGAAATTATGCTTACGCTGCCAAGGTGCCGATGCTGGAACCTTCAGATGCAGCAGAGGCAAAAGATTTTCTCAAAATCGCATACAGGATAAGCGAGGAATTCGATACTCCGGTCCTTTTCAGAACGACAACAAGGGTCGCCCATGTGAAGGGCATAATCACCATCGGTGAGACAGAGCGTTCAAAGGCCACACTCGGCATAGAAAAAATGCCCGAAAAGTTCGTTATGCTTCCTGCACATGCCCGCAAACGCAGGGTAGAGCTCGAAAAGCGGATGGCCAGCCTCAGGGAATTCGCAGAGACATTCCCCGAAAATCGCATTGAATGGGGAGATAAGGATCGAGGGTTCATCACCTCAGGCGTCTCCTACCTTTATGTTAAAGAGGCATTTCCCCAGGCTTCGGTTCTGAAGCTCGGCATGGCATACCCCTTCCCTGGCCGGATGATCAGAGATTTTGCGTCTCAGGTGCAGGAACTCTTCATCGTGGAAGAGCTCGATCCCTTCATCGAAAACCATGTAAAGGCAATGGGCATATCCTGCAAAGGCAAAGAACTGATACCTGCCATGGGAGAGCTGAATTCGCAGATCATAAGAAATTCCATTACCGGAGAATCAGCGGGTGCCTCTTTTGCGCCTGTGCAGATCCCGATGAGACCGCCGAACCTCTGCGCAGGCTGTCCGCACAGGGGCATATTCCATGCAATTTCAAAACTCAAGATATTTGTGGCTGGCGATATCGGCTGTTATACGCTTGCTGCGCTCAAGCCGCTTTCGTCCATGGACTCCTGCATCTGTATGGGCGCAAGCATCGGCACTGCCTTTGGCATGGAAAAGGCTCTTGGCAAAGACAGCCTGAGCAAGATCGTTGCCGTGATCGGGGATTCGACATTTATGCATTCAGGCATTACGGGTCTGATCGATGTTGTTTATAATCGAGGATTTTCGACCGTTATTATCCTTGATAACAGGACGACCGGTATGACCGGCCACCAGCCGAACCCTTCAACAGGCGTGACGCTCAGTGGAGATAAGAGCAGCGGTATTGACATCGAGGCGCTCTGCAGGGCAATCGGCGTAAAACATATTGTAACGCTCAATCCTCATGAGCACGAGAACGCAGAGAAGATCCTTAGACAGGAGATAGAACGGCCAGAGCCCTCTGTCATCATCACCAAGGCGCCCTGCGCCCTGCTGCCTGAGATGAAGAAACGTAAGGATAAAAGAATTCACACGGTCATCGAAACTAACTGCACCGGATGCAGGTCATGCCTCAGGATCGGCTGCCCTGCCATCGAATGGGTGCCGCTCACGCCGGAAGAAGCAAGACAGTTGGGCTATAAAGAGACCCAGAAGGGCCACTCACATATAAACATGGTCATGTGCGACGGCTGCGGTCAGTGCGCACCGCTCTGCAAATTCAAGGCGATCGTTGTGCCGGGCCCGGGCATAGGTGAGAACAATGGATAAGGTCATGAACCTTTTTCTCTGCGGAGTCGGCGGGCAGGGTATTCTGCTTGCGAGCGAGATCATATCATCAGCCTGCATGAACGCAGGCTTTGATGTAAAACAGAGTGAGGTGCATGGCATGGCCCAGCGCGGCGGCTCAGTCATTTCGCATATCCGCTTTGGCAAGAAAGTACACTCACCGCTCATTGAGCTGGGCAATGCAGACATTGTCGTCTCATTTGAGATCCTCGAAGCGCTTCGTTATCTTCCCTATATGAATAAAGAGACCAAGGTTATTGTGAATACGCAGAAGATCCTTCCTGCGCCGGTTGCAACCGGCATGGATACGTATCCTGCTGATGTCCTCGACCAGCTCGGACAGCGAGGCCTTCCGGTCTTCCCTGTTGATGCCTTTGATATCGCTCAATCCATAGGCGAAACCCGCGCAGTCAATATGGTACTGGTCGGAGCTCTCTCGGCATTCATGCCGCTTGACGAAAAGGCATTCATGCAGGCGATCGAAAAACGGATACCGGAGAAGATCAGGAAAGTGAATACAGCCGCATTTTTGAGGGGCAAAGAAATAGTCAGAAAACAGCTTGCAAGCTGACAAGCTGGCAGGCCGGCAAGCAGGAGGCATTGAAAATAGCATGATCTGGAATGAGGAATTCGAGACACTACCACGTGAGGCATTAGAAGCCCTTCAGTTGAAACGGCTGAAGAATCTTGTTGAGCGGGTCTATACCGCAGTTCCCTATTATCGCAAAAAGATGGATGAGGCAGGGGTCAAGCCTGCTGACATAAAAAGCCTTGCTGACCTCAGGAAACTGCCGTTCACCACAAAAGAAGATCTGCGCCTGAACTACCCTTTCGGCCTGTTCGCGGTTCCTTTTGAGAAGGTCGTAAGAATCCATGCATCATCAGGCACAACAGGCAAGCCGACCGTTGTCGGTTATACAAAAAATGATATTGATGCATGGGCAGAGCTCATGGCAAGAACGCTCTCTGCGGGCGGAGCACATGCCGGCGATGTTGTTCACAATGCCTACGGATACGGACTGTTCACCGGAGGCCTCGGGGCCCATTACGGTGCAGAACGTCTCGGCGCGGCAGTCATCCCCATCTCGGGCGGAAACTCCAAACGCCAGATCATGCTGATGCAGGACTTCGGCTCGACCGTGCTTATGTGCACACCTTCGTACGCGCTGAACCTTGCTGATGTCATGAAAGAGATGAACGTTGATCCCAAAAGTCTTAAACTTCGTGTCGGCCTCTTCGGCGCAGAGCCCTGGTCTGAAAATATGCGGCAGGAGATCGAGGCACGCCTGAATATCAAGGCTATAGACATCTTCGGACTGAGCGAGGTAATGGGACCAGGGGTTGCATCGGAATGTATTGAAGAGAAACATGGCCTTCATGTCTTTGAAGACTACTTCATCCCGGAGATCGTCAACCCCGAGACATTCGAGCCTGTGCCCCATGGAGAGTTGGGCGAACTGGTATTCACGACACTCACGAAAGAGGCATTTCCGGTCATCCGCTATCGCACGAAAGACCTATCGAGAATCATTGATGCACCCTGCTCCTGCGGCAGGACCTTCCACCGTATGCAGCGCATTACCGGCAGGACTGATGACATGCTGATCATCAGGGGCGTGAATGTTTTCCCTTCACAGATCGAGCATGTGCTGATGTCCATCGAAGGTGTTGAACCCCATTATCAGATCATCGTCGACCGGCAGGCATCGCTCGATATCATGGAAGTGCAGGTGGAGGTAAGTGAAAATATCTTCTCTGATGAGATAAAGGTGCTCGAAAAATTGGGCAAGAGGATCGAGCGAGAGATCAAGGACCTGCTCGGCGTCTCCTGCAAGATTAAACTCGTTGAGCCTAAGACCATCCAGCGTTCTGAAGGCAAAGCAAAGCGGGTTATCGATAACAGAAAATTGTAGAGACCGTGATTCGTAACTGGTAATTCGTGATTGGCAACAGCCGGGTAACAGCGAAGTTCTCCTGCTGTTCGTTTTTCACAAATCACGAGTCACGAATTACGAATCACTGTCGTAACCGGAGGTTATTATGAAAGTCGAGCAGATATCCATATTCCTGGAGAACAAGTCAGGAAGACTTGCAGAGGTCGCAACCGTGCTTGCAGAAGCAGGGATCAACATCCGTGCCCTCTCCCTTGCTGACACAACAGACTTCGGCATCCTGCGTCTGATCGTAAATGACACGGAAAAGGCAAAGCAGGTTCTGAAGGACAAGGGCTTCACGGTCGGCAAGACCGAGGTGATCGGCGTCGAGGTGGCAGACAAGCCGGGAGGTCTGGCAGAGATACTGAACGTGATGAAGGACAACAGCATAAATGTTGAATATATGTATGCCTTTGTGCAGAAGTCTGCAGGAAATGCAGTCATAATTTTCCGCTTCGACGAACTGGAAAAGGCGATCGACGCATTACAGAAGTCAGGCATCAGGATCATGAAGGGCGAAGAGATCTATTCGATCTGATCATTATAATCCAGTAAAGGGAGGTACAAAGTATGAAAGCAATCAAGATTTTAGCAGTTCTGTTATTCACCTGTATGATCCTTGCAGCGCCGGCGCTTGCCAAGGACACTATCAAGATCGGTGCAATCCTGGCAGTAACGGGCCCTGCATCATTCCTCGGAGCACCAGAGGCAAAAACCCTCGAAATGCTCGTTGAGGATATAAACAAAAAGGGCGGCATCAAGGGCATGAAGGTCGAGTTGATCATCAAGGATTCCGGAGCAAGCCCTGAAAAGGCACTTTCGTTTGCAAAGCAGCTGATAGAAGAAGACAAGGTGCTGGCTATCATCGGACCATCCACAAGCGGTGAGACAATGAAGATCAAAAGCGTGGCCGAAGAGGCAAAGGCAATTCTTATTTCCTGCGCAGCAGCTGAAGTGATCGTCAACCCCGTTGCAAAGTATGTGTTCAAGACACCCCAGATGGACAAGCATGCAGTCATCAAAATCTTCGAGCAGATGAAGGCCATGAAGCTTGCCAAGGCCGGCGTTCTTTCATCTAACACCGGCTTCGGCAAAGCAGGCAAAGAACAGCTCGAGAAACTTGCTGCTGAGCATGGCATACAGGTAGTTGCCAATGAAGTATATGACAAGGCTGCAACTGACCTTACGGCTGAAGTTACCAAGGTCAAGGCTGCAGGAGCTGAAGCGATCATCAACTGGTCGATCGAACCTGCGCAGGCTATCGTGATCAAGAACGCCCGTCAGATCGGATTCAAGGGCCCGATCTTCCAGAGCCATGGTTTCGGCAACATCGAATATGTGAAGGCTGCAGGAGAAGCGGCTGAGGGCGTTATCTTTCCTGCGGGCAGGCTCCTGATTGCAGATGTGCTTCCGAAGAACCATGCCCAGAAAGCTGTTCTGACAAAATACAAGAAGGACTATGAGTCAAAGTTCAAGGAAGAGGCCAGCACCTTTGGCGGCCATGCTTACGACGCCATGCTGATCTTGACCAAGGCCATTGAAAAGGCAGGCAAGGCTGACAAGGAAGCAGTGCGCAATGCTATTGAGAACCTTAAGGGCCTCGTCGGCACTGCAGGCGTTTTCAACTTCTCCGCAACTGATCATAACGGCCTTGATATCAATGCATTTGAGATGCTTACGGTAAAGAAGGGCAAATTCGAGCTGCTTGCAACACCGGCGAAAAAGGAAGGCAATTCCAAAAAGAAATAGGTTTCTGACGCAGGGGCGGGAAACCGCCCCTGCAGATCTTACTGCATGAATATCGAACTCCTCTCCCAATATCTCGTTGCCGGTATAACCTACGGGACGATCTACGCGATCGTCGCGATCGGGTTCAACATCATTTACAATGCAACCGGCATCATCAATTTCGCACAGGGCGAGTTCGTTATGTTAGGCGGCATGATCGCTGTTTCGCTCCATACCTTTATGCCCCTGCCTGCAGCAATTCTTGCTGCAGTTCTCGCGGCAATGATCATCGGTGCACTGATAGAGGTAATATTCATCCGCTGGCTCGTCAGCCCCTCAGTGCTCCGCATGATCATTATCACGATCGGCATATCGATCTTCATTCGCGAAGCTGCTCTTCACATATGGGGAGAGGGCGTAAAGGCCCTCCCCTATTTCACCGGATCTGAGGTTACGGTCATCTCATTGGGCAATGTACATATCTCCCCGCAGGTGCTCTGGGTGACCGGCATAGCAGCAGTGATCGTGGCTTTGCTGACGTTCTTTTTCAACTACACCCTGCTGGGCAGACAGATGCGGGCGTGTTCGTCGAACCGCGATGCTGCAAGGCTCTGCGGCATTAATGCGAAAAATATGGTGACCCTCTCCTTTGTGCTGAGCGCAGGCATCGGGGCTCTTGCAGGCTGCGTTGTCTCTCCCATCACATACGTGCAGTATGACAGCGGCACAGGGCTGGCCATTAAGGGTTTCACGGTTGCCATACTCGGCGGCCTCGGCAACAGCACTGCTGCCATAGGGGCTGGTCTGATCCTCGGCATTCTCGAATCCCTCTGCGTCATGGTCCTGCCTTCCGCATTCAAGGATGTCGTCTCCATATCCGTGCTTCTGCTGATCCTCTTCATCAGACCGAGCGGCATCTTCGGCAGCGTCGAGGCTTCCCGGCTCAAGGAGTTTTGATGCTCCGCTCAAGGTTTTTGCCTATTATTATTTTCATCGCTGCCATCATCTCTGTGCAGGTTGTGACAGGCCTGACAGACAAGGCCCAGTATCTGACCCAGCTCACCATGACCGGCTATTATTCGCTTGTGATCATCGGCCTCTGCATGCTGATCGGATATGCTGGCCAGATATCCCTCGGTCATGCCGGCTTCTTTGCCATTGGCGGCTATGTATCTGCATTTCTAACTACGTATAACCTGGCTCCGTACAAGGACACATTTTTTGTCAGTATATTTGCAAAGACAGGCCTGCTGCTCAGAGTGCAGGACCTCTATGGCGGTGACACGATCGTCTTCAATCCATGGATGGCCTGTATCGCAGCCGTAGCAATCACCATGCTGATCGCCTATGTCATCGGCGGGCCGATTCTGAAACTGAAAGGCCATTATCTTGCCATGGCAACGCTCGGCTTCGGTACTATTGTGTACAAGGTTGTTCTGGCCACCTCATTCTTCGGTGCTGCTGACGGACTCTCGGATATCCCGGGCTTCAAGATACTGCCCGGCCTTGAGGTGAGCGGCAAGACCGGTCTGCGCGTGCAGAACTATTACATAGCATGGGGCCTGGTCGCACTCGGTATGCTTCTGCTCACAAACCTTATCCACTCGCGCGTCGGGAGGGCACTCCGCTCGATCCATAGCGCAGAGGATGCTGCAAATGCCATGGGCATCAATACCGCCAAATTCAAGCTGAATATCTTTGTGCTCAGCGCTGTCTTCGCTGCCTTGGGCGGCGTGTTTCTCACTCACTACAATGGAGGCATCGGCCCGTCTGAGGCATCCATTATGAAATCAGTTCGGTATGTCGCGATCGTGGCCATAGGCGGCATGGCGAATCTTTGGGGAGCACTTTCCATGGGATTTGTTCTGAACTTCCTGTCGCTTCGCGGCTATTTCGGCTCATACGATGATGCGATCTTCGGATTCATCCTGATCCTGATCATGCTCTTCGCGCCAGAAGGACTGCTCCGCAGAGAAGTATTCCAGGGACTGAAGAGACTGCTGTCAGGCAAGAAAGTTGCGGGAGACAAACAGGCATGAGTCTCCTTGAGGTACATGATCTCAATAAGCGTTTCGGCGGGCTGCAGGCTGTCGACAATGTCAGTTTTTCAGTCCGGGAGGGAACCATCAAGGCCCTGATCGGTCCGAATGGCGCAGGGAAGACAACCCTTTTTAATCTTCTTTCAGGGGTCTTGACATCCGACTCCGGCACGATCAAATTCAATGGTTCTGCCATTCAGCGTCTCCAGCCTTACCAGGTTGCAGCAAAGGGCATGGCCAGGACCTTTCAGCATATCCGTCTGTTCACCCATATGACCGCGCTTGAGAACATCATGATCGGCAGGCATATCCACAGCAGGTCCGGCTTTGTCAGCGGAATGCTCAACCTTCCCTGGACACGGAAAGAAGAGAAGGCGGTCAGGGAACGCGCGCTCGAGATCATGGCTTTCCTGGGCCTGGCAGAATTCGCTGACACAGAAGCGACCAGTCTTGCATACGGACAGCAGCGCATGCTTGAACTCGCCAGGGCGCTTGCCTGCGAACCGAAACTGCTGCTCCTTGACGAACCAGCTGCAGGTCTGAATATGAGAGAAACCTCAGAAATGGCAAAGCTGATCGCCCGCATCCGTGATACCGGAGTGACCGTGCTGCTGGTAGAACATGACATGTCTCTTGTGATGAACATCTCTGATGAGATCGTTGTCCTGAGCTACGGCCAGAAGATAGCAGACGACAAACCCCTCGCCATTCAGAAGAACCCTGAAGTCATCAGAGTCTATCTCGGAGAGGATGATGCTTAGGATAAGGAACCTCGAGTCAGGCTACGATCATCTCAAGGTTCTTCGGCATATCTCGATTCACGTAAGTCCTGGTGAGATCGTCACCATCATCGGAGCAAACGGCGCAGGAAAAACAACCCTGCTCAAGACCATAGCAGGCCTGATCAGATCACGGGCAGGTGAGATGCTCTTTGAAAAGCAGGACATCGCGCGCCTCACTCCTGAGAAGATCGTGTTCCTTGGTTGTTCGCTTGTTCCTGAAGGCAGGCAGGTATTTGCGCCGATGACGGTCAGGGAAAACCTTCTCTTAGGCGGGTATGTCCAGTATCAGCGCAAGAGAAAAAATGAGGTTGATGCTGACCTTGAGCGTATGTACGGGCTTTTCCCCAGGCTCAAAGAGCGCGAAGCACAGCTTGCAGGCACACTCTCAGGCGGAGAACAGCAGATGCTTGCCATCGGCAGGGCATTGATGGCGCGACCGAAGCTGATCATGATGGATGAGCCCTCCATGGGCCTTGCCCCGCTGATCGTAAAAGATATTTTCTCGATCATCAAAAAGCTCCGGGATGAAGGCAACACGGTTCTGCTCGTAGAGCAGAATGCCAAGGCTGCACTCGGCATTGCTGACCGCGGCTATGTTCTGGAAACTGGCAGGATCATCCTGGAGGAAAATGCTGAAGATCTGCTCTCGAACCGTGATGTGCAGAGGGCGTATCTGGGAAGAGATTTGGATACGGAAACGAAGATTTGAAGAGAGAATACAGAATTCAGTATGCAGAAGAGAGATTTTTTTATTCTGACTTCTATCTCCTGTATTCTGCATTCTAACAAACCGGAGGTTTAACTATGTTCTGGGAACCAGAAAAAGAATGCATGGATCGTGAGGAGCTGAAGCAGCTTCAGCTTGAGCAGCTCCAGGCTACCCTGTCGCGGGTATATATGAATGTACCCTTCTATCGAAAAAAATTTGATGAGGTTAATGTTGATCCTGATGAGTTCAGGTCCCTCGATGACCTGAGAAAACTCCCGTTCACGACCAAGAACGATCTCCGCGACAATTATCCTTACGGCCTTTTCGCTGTGCCACTGCGGGAGGTGGTCAGGATCCATGCATCATCCGGCACGACAGGCATGTCAACAGTTGTAGGCTATACCAAGAACGACATCAAGAACTGGTCAAATCTCGTTGCACGCGTGCTCACTGCAGGCGGTGTTACGAAAGATGATGTTGTGCAGATAGCGTTCGGATACAGTCTCTTCACCGGCGGGTTCGGCCTCCACTACGGCGCAGAACGGATCGGCGCGTCGGTCATCCCCATCTCAAGCGGCAACACAGCCCGCCAGATCAAGATCATGCAGGACTTCAAGACTACAGCACTGGTCTGCACACCAAGCTATGCCCTGCTGATCGCTGACACGATCCAGGAGATGGGGATCGATATCAACGCCCTCTCTCTCAAATACGGCCTCTTCGGCGCTGAACCCTGGTCAGAAAAGATGCGGCAGGAGATCCAGGACAAGCTCAGGATCGTCGCTACAGACAACTATGGCCTAAGCGAAGTGATGGGTCCTGGTGTTGCGGGTGAATGTCTCGAACGCAACGGCCTGCATATCAATGAAGATCATTTCCTCGTGGAGATCATCAATCCTGAGACCCTTGAGCCTGTTGCTCCTGGTGAAGTCGGCGAGTTGGTAATAACGACCCTCACCAAGGAGGCGTTCCCGGTCATCAGGTTCAGGACGCGCGATCTCACCCGTCTTATGCCCGATCCCTGCCCCTGCGGAAGAAAGACCGTCAAAATGCAGCGCGTCATGGGCAGAACCGATGATATGCTGATCATCAGGGGAGTGAATGTTTTCCCGTCACAGATAGAGAATGTGTTGATGAGCGTTGAGGGAACAGAGCCCCATTATCAGATCGTGGTCGACCGCAAAGGCGCGCTTGATGAGGTTACGGTCATGGTCGAAGTTTCAGAGTCGATCTTCTTTGACGAAATGAAGAAACAGCATGAGCTCATCGAGACGATCAAAAAGCGTCTTTCCTCAGAACTGAGCATATCGGTCCAGGTGAAAATCGTCGAGAAGAAAACCATAGAGCGCACTGAGGGCAAGGCCAAAAGGGTGATTGATAACAGGAAGTTATAGAACAGGCATTCAGCGATCAGCCTTCAGCTCTCAGAAAAAGAATTCTTACTGTATGTATGCTAAAGCTGACTGCCGATAGCTGATAGCTGAACTGCTGGTATCTCATTCAGCTTTTAGCAGAAACGAAACGAGATAAGTTACAATACCCGCATATCAACAATAAACAAGGTGAGGATAAACCAATGAGTTTTCAGTATGCACATGAAATGCCGAGCGTGAAGGAGATTATGCAGACCATGCCTCTGTCGGCCGGTCTGAAGAAGATCAAAAAGCAGCGGGATGAGGATATCAAAGCAGTTTTTGAAGGCACCCTCGATAAGCTCATCGTGATCATCGGGCCCTGCTCGGCTGACAATGCAGATTCTGTCTGTGAATACGTCGCCCGGCTGGCCAAGCTTCAGGAGGAGACAAAGGATCAGCTGATCATAATCCCTCGCATCTACACAAATAAGCCGCGCACAACCGGCGAGGGATACAAGGGAATGGCCCACCAGCCCAAACCCTCAGAAGAGCCGAACATGGTAAAGGGACTGAAGGCAATCCGCAAGATGCATATCAGGGCACTGGAAGAATCGTATCTGCCAGCAGCTGACGAGATGCTCTATCCCGGCAACTATCCGTATCTTGAAGACATTCTGAGCTATGTCGCAGTCGGTGCCCGCTCAGTCGAAAACCAGCTTCATCGACTCACAATCAGCGGTCTTGATGTGCCTGCCGGTATGAAAAATCCGACAGGCGGTGATCTTGAGGTTATGCTTAACTCTGTGCAGGCAGCACAGGGGCCTCATGTCTTCGTATACAACGGTTGGGAAGTGAGAACGTCCGGCAATCCTCTTGCTCACTGTATTCTTCGCGGTGCTGTCGATGCGTATGGCACGAACATACCGAATTATCATTATGAAGACCTCAGGAGACTTGCAGAGACGTACAAGAAACGCAACCTCGCAAATCCTGCGGTTATTGTTGATACAAATCATGCAAACTCCAACAAAAAGTTTCATGAACAGCCCAGGATCGCCAAAGAAGTTATGATGAGCCGTGAGAATTCAAAGACACTTAGACGCAAGATAAAGGGTTTCATGATCGAAAGCTATCTGGAGGAAGGAACACAGAAGATCAGCGAAAACATCTACGGAAAATCGATCACAGATCCCTGTCTCGGATGGGAGGACTCAGAGCGGCTGCTCAGGGACCTGGCAGATTACGCATAATCAACCTCAAACGCTCAGCTGAAGCACATCTTCAGCTTCTACAGGGCTTATATGAAGCCGGTTCAAAACACCTGCAGCAACGGGCATTTTACAAATGTTACTTTTTTGTATATAGTAGTTATGTAACTTTAGGAGTTGAGGAAACCTCAGAGACTCTCAAAGCCTTTGAGGTTTTTTTATTGTATGAACGCTAACAGGAGGATGTACCGTGGAAAAAAAGCTTTATGTCGGCAATATCTCATTTCAGGCAACCGAAGATGATCTGAGAGAACTCTTTGCAAAAAGCGGCGACGTGGAATCCGTTAAGATGATAACTGATCAGTTTACCGGCAAGCTGAAGGGATTCGGCTTTGTAGAGATGGCAACTGAAGAGGATGCAAAAAATGCGATAGCGGCTCTAAATGGTACAACCTTCATGGACAGAGCTATGACCGTGGCAGAAGCTAAACCTCAGCAGCCCAGAGAAAAGCGCAGCTTTGGCGGTGGTGGCGGTAAGGGCGGTTTCGGTGGCGGCAAGGGCGGTTTTGGCGGCAATAAAGGCTTCGGAAGAGATCGGGGATAATCAGCCTTGGATATAAAAGTCACAGGAAATGACGTTGAAAAAGCGCTAAAATTACTGAAACGGCAGTTGCAGAAAGATGGGCTTTTCCGGGAGATCAAGCAGAGAAGCTTTTACGAAAAACCCTCTGAAAAAGACAAGCGGAAGCGCAGAGAAGCCCAGAAGAAACGCCTAAAGGCCCTGAAGGGCAGAAGGCCGATCAAGAAAACTGAATAACAGAGACCGGTGGTCTCTGTTTGGGTTTTCCCAGCACTCTCAGTTGTTATCTGCGTAAGGCATTTTTCAAAAAAACGGTTAATATAATGGCACTGCCCGCAAGGGCTGCTGCCATATAAAAACTGGTCGAGAAACTTCCCGTCTTTTCTGCAAGCATGCCAGCCACTGAAGGTCCGGCTATCTGTCCAAATCCAAAGATAAAGGTAATGAGACCAAATGCTGCAGGTGCATTGCGCGCGCCAACATAGTCACCCACGGCTGCTGCCATGATAGAAGGTATGGACCACGCTACAATGCCGAAGAAGAAAATCGACAGGTACAGAAACAGTCCTGGAAGTCCGGATGCGACGAAAAGATAGGCAAGGGTCTGGAGCGAAAAAACCATGATCAGTCCTGCCTTCCTGCCGAGCCTGTCAGAGAGCGTGCCGAACACTGGACCTGAAAAAAGACTCAAAAAACCTACCCAAGCCCAGAAATTTCCGGCAACCGACTCTGAAAATCCCCGCTCTTTCACCAGGGTCGTCACAATAAACGTTGCATAGATCACATAGGTGTAGCCGAAGAGAAAATAGATGATGCCGAGATAATAGATCATCCATTCTTTGTACACATTCACCCACGGTTTCGGCTTCATATCTGCAGAGGCAGCATCCTCACTGCCAACCGGCAGCAACCCCATCTCCTCAGGTCTGTTCCGCAGCAAAGAAACTCCCAGTATTGCAATGGCAGTAACCATGCAGCTGAGGATAAGCCAGCTTGTCCGCCACCCTTCACTCCCGGCGACAGCATTTACATACGGTATGAGCTTGCCTGAAAGCATGATCGCAAATCCGCTGCCTATCACAATGAACCCTGCTGCCTTTCCGCGCTTCTTCGCCTTGAACCAGGCAGAGGCAAGTCCCATGACCGGCACGTTTGTAGCGCCGCTGCCGATACCGGTGATCATATAGAGCAGCAAGACCTGGCTAAAGGTCCTGGCCTGGCTGACGAGTGCCATCGAAATGCCGACCAGCATAAGAGAGAAGAAGATAAACCTGCGTGGCCCGATCCTGACCGCAAAATGACCGCTGACCAGAACAGAGACCAGATACCCAAGGAAATTCGCAGTACTGATATACCCCATCTGCGAATAAGAAAGGTGAAGCGTTGCGGCCATGGAAGGCAGGAGCATGCCAAGAGCAAACCGCCCAAAACCAAGGCAGGCCATGATGCAGAGCATACTGGTGAAGACAATGACCCAGCCGTAGTGGAAAGGAAGGCTCTTTTTTTCAGTATTTTTCACAATGCAAAAATATACCATTGTTTGAGCATAAAGCTAAAGGAGGCAGGTGCTATTTCGCGTTCGAATAAAATAAGGTCTTAAGGATTAGGAACCGGCTGGATCGAATGCAGTTCCAGTTCAACCAGTTTCGGTCCGGCCAGCGGCTTATATCCAAAAAGAAGCGGCAGTGCCCAACGTCGGGTCGGTGCCCTGAGCCGGTCAAATGGCCGATATTCATCGCACATATGCGCCGCATGCGCCCATCCTCCAACAACCTCAGCAGTATAATCAAGGCGGCGCAGCATGCGCTGATCATCAAAGTAGAATACCTGTTCACGGGAATGCGTTGGAATATCAGGCGGAAAGGTTACATGCAAACGGGTGAACTGTCCAAGGGCACCCTGCAAGGGCTCGAGCATCTTGATCACAAAACCATTGCGGCCAAGGATGAAGGGCGCTGTCAGATAATTCCAGTTGGCATAGCCTGCGAAGTAGATGAAATCCAGATCGTCCCAGAAAAGTTGTCTGCGAATGCTGCGGAACGCTGCCTTCGGGTTCTTTCTCTGCGCTATGATATTTCCTTCGCTGTCAAGAATACGGACCTCGTCGTTTCCGATCAGTTCACCGGTCTGGCCAGGTTTCGGAAAATCATAGAAGAAGAACCTCGGTTCCTTTGTGATGGCCCGCATGCGCACGCGCTTCAATACAGGCCGCTGCTTTGCGGTGAAAAGGAACCCGCTTGCTGACATTTCCACGTCGAGCGCTTCGAGACTGTTCCAGTAATCCATTCCGCCATGCGCTTCTATTGCTTCGTTCAGTATCTGCATCGCGATCTCAGAAGGCATCTGAGCTGTCTACTTGCTGTGTTCTCCTCATTCCTGGCCGCACTGTTGTTATTATTCCATACCCGCTCAGAGATCAGTAAACTCGACACTATTCAAAACACTCAGTGCCTTATCAATAAATGCAGGATCTCCTTCTCCCGGGTAATATCGCTGAGAGAATATAACGCTGATCCCGACGCTCTTATCTTTGGGATGTGCGCAGGTAAGTGCCGCTGCCTCAAGGATCATTCCTCCTGATCTGCCTGAACTCTTGATAGCAGACAGGTCCTCGGTTACCATATGAGACTTAACACAGTCGGTTCTCTTCCCAGGGTACACAGCAACCTCATGTTTTTTTGTTCTGAAGCGCGAAGGGTCCGTGTCTTTAACCTGCCCCTCTTTAACCAGGCGAACAAATTCTTCGTTCGTTTTAAAAGCAGGCAATCTAAAAGGTGTAGCCTGAATAGCATAAGTCTCATCCGTATTGTATCCCAGCGTTACGATCGTTAACTGGTATTCATCCCTCCCCGCAATTATCCATCCTGCTTCATTTAATGGCACAAGCGAATAACCCTTCTGCATAATTCGTTTCGGAGGGATTTGAACCTCTGGGACCTGAGGCTGCGTCGAAGCACAGGAAGTAATGATCAGGGAAATGCAGAGCATACCAACCAATTGCAGAAATTTCATTTTTCCTTCTCCTGTGCGAATGCTCATTTTAGTAAGAAACTCCCATGCTCAGGGGCGCGGATTTTGGCATTGAGTTCCATAGGGGGTTCGTTCGGATATAGAATGACCGGCAGGATTATCTGTTCTGAGTTGATTTGCTCTTGCTTCATAATTTATTGCTTTGCTCATATCTCCCGACTCTCTTAAAGTGTAGCTATAGTCTTCATATGCTTCTGCTACTCCGATTGGGGCTTCCTTTTCAGCATTAAGTTCCTTATATATTGGAATAAGCCTCTCGAAATAATTTATTGCTTTCGAATATTTTTTTGTTTTCAAATTCAACCTTGCTAATTCAAGCAGGGACATATATGCTGGGCCATTAGTCTTCAAATCTATGTCTAATGCTTTTTGAAGATACATTTCCGATTCGACGTAGAAACAAGTTGCACCAAGAGAGCGCCCGTATTCGTAATAAAGTCCGGCCATATGCTCCTGGGGCAAGTTGCCAAGCTCTCCATTTACAACCGCTTTAGCAAAATTTCTTCTAGCGGCGTCCCAATCGTCAGCCTTTTGAGCTTGATACCCAGCCTGACCGGTCATTTCAGAGGTTTTTCTATTAATCGGTGCAGCACATGCAGCTATAAAAAAGATGACAATAAATGTATTAATTATTTTCATTTACTTTCTCTCCAACATTGTTTCTTGTATCGCATGTATTTTCTTAATAAGTATATGAGCCAACAAGGGCATGGTCAAGAAAAATGCAAAATCAAACTGTCCACGAAAAGGCACCGTCAGAAGAGCGATTGGTAAAAATTGAACTCCACACCCTTTAGTGCGCTGCAGCCTCGACATGGAATTTCAGCCCTAATGCGCGAACAACTTTCAGTATCGTGGCAAACTCCGGATTGCCTCCGGGAGATAGAGCCTTATAAAGACTTTCGCGTCCAAGCCCTGTTTCGCGGGCAATCTGCGACATCCCTTTTGCCCGGGCAATATCTCCGACTGCAGCTGAGATCACTGCCGGATCGCCATCTTCAATAGCAGCCTCCAGATAGGCAGCCATATCCGCATCCGTTTTGAGGTGTTCAGCAACATCCCATGTCATGGTCTTAATTTTCGTCTTTTTCATTTTCAGTTCTCCTTCA
This sequence comes from uncultured Nitrospiraceae bacterium, assembly GCA_964506525.1. Classification (GTDB taxonomy): domain Bacteria; phylum Nitrospirota; class Thermodesulfovibrionia; order Thermodesulfovibrionales; family UBA6898; genus UBA6898. Next base: position 24,185 of record CAZDLA010000019.1, on the reverse strand, counting down.
GCGCTGCTGCCAACTGTATAGCTGATTTAATGTCAGCCTTCTGGGTCCGTTTATTGCCACCAGCAAGCAAAATTACCATTTCCTGGCCACGCCTCATAAAATACACGCGGTACCCAGGGCCATAATCGACACGTAATTCCGACACCCCTTCACCAACCGGTTTAACATCACCAAGGTTGCCTAACGACAAGCGCCTTATGCGGATATCAATTCTGGCACAGGCCTGCCTGTCACGTAATGCATGAAACCATTTGGCATATGTCTCAGTTTGGCGAATCTCGATCATGAAGCTATTGTATCCCAAAGGATACTGAAAGGCAAGTGAAGATTATGCACGTGCTAGCAGATTGACTGACCAGAATGATCTCTTCGACCGTATTGAAACAGAGCTAAAGACGCAACATCCTGCCATATCGTGAACTGATCATTACCCCGTGGCGGCTCATCTATTGCATAGCAGACCGTAAGGTCTATGTCTATGCCGTTATCGACTCGCGCTACAACCTTGAAGACATCCTTCTCAGCCGCCTCATCAGATGAATTACGGAACCGCCTCGAACACCCAAACTCCTTGAATAAATAAGGATTTTTTGGTTACTATTACTACTCTATCAAGCCGACTATTTTAAAAGGGGATACCTGACAATCATGGGTGAACTGGACAAGCTCAGAAAGAAAATCGATGCCGTTGATGACGAGATCCTCGAACTCCTGAACAAACGTTCAGAGGTGGTGATCGAGGTCGGCAGTATCAAGCGCACACAGAAGTCCCGCTTCTACAAGCCTGACCGCGAGCGTCAGATCCTTGAGCGTCTCACAGACAGGAACACGGGTCCTTTCCCGAATGACGCGCTGAAGGCGATCTACCGCGAGATCCTCTCTGCATCGGTCTCGCTTGAAGAGCCGCTTAAGGTCTCCTGTCTCGGCCCTCTTGCAACATACACGCACCTTGCAGCCCTGCGCCATTTCGGTTCTTCTGCAGCCTTTGTACCTGTTGACAGCATCAAGAAGGTCTTTGAGAATGTCGAGACAGGCAAGGCAGAATACGGTGTTGTGCCTATTGAAAATTCGAATGAAGGCGTTGTGAGCCATACACTCGATATGTTCGTGGACTCCGAGCTCCAGGTCGTTGCAGAGATCATTATTGAGATCTCACACAACCTGCTCTCGAAACAGACAAACAGGTCGAAGATCAGGAAGATCTACTCACATCCCCAGGGGCTGGCCCAGTGCAGGGGATGGCTTGAAACCAACATGCCCGGAGTGCCGGTAGCTGAATCAACCAGCACTGCCAAGGCTGCGGAGCTTGCTGCCAAGGAAACGAACACCGCAGCCATAGCGAGTGACATAGCAGCCCGCATGTATGATTTGAGCATCCTTGAGAGGAACATTCAGGACAACCGGCGGAACATCACCCGGTTCCTGGTCATCTCGAAAGAGTTCCCGCACCGCACAGGCAATGACAAGACCTCGGTCATGTTCTCGATCAAGCATAAGCCGGGGTCCTTGTATGATGTGCTTATGCCGTTTAAGAGGGCAAAGATCAACCTTACCAAGATCGAGTCCAGACCATCCAAGAGAAAGGCCTGGGAATATATCTTTTTTGTGGACATGGAAGGCCATATTGAGGACAAGAAGATACGCAAAGCCATTGACTCGCTGAAAGAAAACTGTCTGTACCTCAAAATCTTAGGATCATATCCGCAGGGGAAGATATCATGATAAAACCGCCTGACTATATTGCAGCCATTCAGCCCTATGTTCCGGGCAAACCGATCGAAGAGCTCGAACGTGAGCTGGGCATCTCGAATTCGATCAAGCTCGCCTCGAACGAAAACCCGCTTGGCCCTTCGCCAGAGGCCCTGAAGGCGATAAAGGATTCCTTTTCAGATTTGAACCGCTATCCTGACGGAGCCGGCTATTACCTGAAGAATGCACTTTCAGAAATGCTGGCGATCAGCCCGGATGAACTGATCCTCGGCAACGGCTCGAACGAACTGCTCGACATTGCTGCGCGAACCTATCTGCAGGCAGGGGACGAAGCTGTTATGGCATCCCCCTCCTTTGTTGTGTACGGCATGGCTGTGCAGTCAGTCGGAGGAAGGTCTGTCCAGGTGCCGCTGAAGGACTATCGCCATGACCTCGAAGCCATGGCAGCTGCGATCACGCCAAAGACAAAAATGGTATTCATCGCAAACCCGAACAATCCGACCGGCTCCATCAACACAAAAGATGAGTTCAACGCGCTGATGGAGAAGGTCACGGACAATATGCTTATTGTTGTTGACGAAGCATATTTTGAATATGTTTCAGCGCCCGACTATGCCGACAGTATGAAGCAGTTCAGGGCAGGCAAGAACATCCTGATCCTCAGGACGTTTTCAAAGATATATGGCCTTGCAGGTCTGCGCATAGGGTATGGCATAGCAAAGAAAGAGATCCTGACAGACATGAACAGACTCAGGGAGCCGTTCAATACCAACTCAATTGCCCAGAAGGCTGCTCTCGCAGCGCTGAAGGACACGGCTCATGTGACCAATTCCCGGAAGATAAATGCAGAGGGCAAAGAGTATCTGTATCAGGAACTGTCCGCACTCGGCATTTCGTATGTCCCGACAGAGGCGAACTTCATCTATATCCCGATAACTGACTCAATCGCGGTCAACGACAGCCTGATGAAAAAGGGTGTTATCATCCGGCCTATGGGGCCTAAGGCGATCCGCGTGACCATAGGATTGCCTGAGGAGAACAAAAGGTTTATTGAAGCGTTAAAAACGGTAGTGGGTAATTCGTGATGCGTAAGGCGTGCTGAGTAACAGCCTTTTCTGCATACAAACTAATGAGAAGAGACCAACATCGTAGCAAGGAGAAAGAATGGATATTATCGTATTAGGTGCTGAAGCAACAGAAGAAGACATACGCCACATTGTCAAGAAACTGGAGAGCCGCGGCCTCCAGGCGCATATATCAAAAGGCACTGAGCGGACGATCATCGGTGCCATCGGCGACACCTCAAAGGTGACAGAGGAAGAAGAAGATTCATTCCGCGCTGCGCCGGGTGTTGAAAATGTGGTCCGGATCGTAAAGCCTTTCAGACTCGCAAGCCGCGAGTTCCAGAAAGAGAACACGGTGATCAATGTGCGCGGCATTCTGATCGGCGGCAAGAAAATACCGGTCATGGCCGGCCCGTGCGCAGTCGAAAACCGGACTGTGCTGACCGGAATAGCTGAAAAAGTGAAGGCTGCAGGAGCGGCATTCCTGCGGGGCGGCGCATATAAACCCAGGACGTCCCCGTATGCATTTCAGGGCCTCGGAGAAGAAGGCCTTCAGTATCTTGCAGAGGCTCGTGAGAAGACCGGACTACCGATCATCACCGAGATCATGGATCCGCGCGATATGGAAGTGATCAATAAATATACGGACATCATTCAGATCGGCGCCCGAAATATGCAGAACTTCAGGCTTCTTCTTGAGGTCGGTTCATCGGACAAGCCGGTGCTGCTGAAGCGCGGTCTTTCATCGACCATCAAGGAATGGCTCATGTCAGCAGAATATATCATGTCCCGCGGCAATCATAACGTCATGCTCTGCGAGCGCGGCATCAGGACCTTCGAAACCGCAACAAGGAATACGCTTGATCTGAGCGCGGTGCCTGTATTGAAGGAACTTACGCATCTGCCGGTTGTGGTTGATCCAAGTCATGGCGTGGGCAAGCGGAGCCTGGTTGCTCCGATGGCAAAGGCGGCAATAGCCGCAGGTGCTGACGCCCTTATCATTGAGGTGCATTCCAATCCTGAAGAAGCAATGTCTGACGGCGACCAGTCCCTCAAGCCGGAACAGTTTGAACAGCTGATGAAAGAGATGAAGCCTGTTGCAGCAGCGGTTGGCAGGGAGATCTGATCATTGGCCTTTCCTAAGACAGCGATCCTCGGCGTTGGATTGCTCGGCGCATCCTTCAGCCTTGCGGTTAAAAGGAAGAATATCTGCAGCTATGTGACCGGGTTCGGCAGAAGCAGGGAGAATCTTGAGCGCGCAAGGAACATGGGAATTATCGATGCCTTTTCTCCGGATTCTGCATCAGCATGCAGCGATGCTGATCTCGTTCTCCTTGCTGCACCTGTGGGCTCCTTTGTAGAACTGGTAAAGCAAGCCCGCCCTGCATTCAAAAAGGGAACGATCGTGACCGATGTGGGCAGCGTAAAAGGTGATCTTGTTCGTGAACTGGAAGAGCTCATGCCTCCGGGTGTTCATTTTATCGGCAGTCATCCGATAGCAGGAAGTGACCGTTCAGGCATTGATGCAGCGCAGGCTGATCTTTTTCGCGATGCTCTCTGCATTGTAACGCCGACCGAACGCTCTGATCCGTCTGCGCTGAAGACTGTTATGGATCTCTGGTCCGGCCTCGGGGCAAAGGTGCTTGCCATGGGTCCGTCACAGCATGACAGGGTATATGCTGCAGTGAGCCACCTTCCCCATCTCATAGCGTATGCCATGGTCAATACCGTTTCAGATATTGATACGTCATATCTGTCGTACTGCGGTCAGGGATTTAAGGATATGACCAGGATCGCTGCAAGTTCTCCTGATATCTGGACAGATATTTCTCTGCTCAACAGACAGAATCTTATTGAGATGATAGCCCTGTTCAGGGAGAATCTGAACAGGATGGAGACACATTTAAAAACAGCCGAAACTGACGCTCTCAAACAGGAGTTCATAAGGGCAAGCACAGCAAGGGGGAGCATTGGACAGGATTGAGATAACAAAGGCAGCGCGCTTCTCCGGAGAAGTATCACCTCCTCCTGACAAGTCCATATCGCACAGGGCAGTCATGTTCTCCTCCCTGGCCAAGGGCAAGGGTGTGGTCAGGAACTTTCTCAGGGCGCAGGATACGGAGAGCACCATGCATGCCTTCAGGGCTCTCGGCATCGAGATCGAGGACCAGGGGCACACCCTTATCATTCACGGCAAAGGTCTGCATGGCCTGACAGAACCGGCTGACATCATTGACTGCGGAAATTCCGGCACAACGATCCGTCTGCTTTCAGGCGTTCTTGCCGCAAACCCTTTCTTCTCTGTGGTGACCGGCGACAGCTCTCTTCGTTCCCGGCCCATGGCAAGGATCATCAAACCCCTCGGCCTGATGGGCGCACAGATAGCGGGCAGAGACAATAACCGATATGCGCCGTTCGCCATCCGGGGAGGAAGTCTGAGATCGATTTCTTACGACATGCCCATGGCAAGTGCACAGGTTAAGTCAGCGATTCTCCTTGCAGGCCTCTATGCCGGTGGAAGCACCATGATAACAGAGCCGTCAAAGTCCCGGGACCACACAGAGCGCATGCTGCCTGCTTTTGGCGCAGATCTGAAAACAGATGGTATGAGTGTATCGATCCATGCAGGCAAAGAGCTTTATGCACAGGAAATTGACGTGCCAGGCGATTTTTCTTCAGCTGCTTTTTTTATGGTCGCGGCTCTTCTGATCCCGGGAGCAGAAGTTACGCTGAACAATGTCGGCATCAACCCGACACGCACAGGACTCATTGATCTATTGCGGAGCATGGGAGCGCATATCGTAATAGACAATGTCCGTTCTGTGTCAGGAGAACCTGTGGCAGATATCTTCTGCAAAGGTCAGACTGGCCTGAAAGCAGGCACGGTCACTGCCGATATGGTGCCCTCCCTGATCGACGAGTTCCCGATCCTCTGCATTGCCGCTGCACGGGCAGAGGGCACAACCCTTATCCGAGGGGCAGAGGAACTGCGCCTGAAGGAATCTGACCGCATCAAGGCAATGGCTACGGAACTTTCCAAAATGGGAGTTACGCTTGAGGAATTTCCTGACGGTATAAGCATCACGGGATCTGAGACCCTCAAGGCTGCAGACGTTGACAGCCATGGTGACCACCGGATAGCGATGTCCATGGCAGTGGCAGGCCTTCTTGCCGATGGCACAACAACGATCAGCAATGCCTCTGCTGTTGCCATTTCCTTCCCTGACTTTTTCGCAAGCATCAAAAGGCTGACTACATGAACCGGGTAATCGCGATTGATGGACCTTCAGGAGCAGGGAAAAGCACTATCGCCAAACTTCTTGCTCAGGATCTCGGATACGAATATCTGGACACCGGCGCCTTATATCGTGCGGTTGCGCTTGGCCTCCTGCATCTGGGGCTGAATGAAGAAGCTGCTGACGCTGAGATCGCAGCAGCCCTCGAAAAAACAGAGGTTTCCTTCAGAAAGGGCAAGGTCTTTCTGAACCATAAGGACGTTTCTCATGAGATCCGTTCACCGGAGGCAAGCCATTTCGCTTCTGTCTTCTCTGCCAACCGTTTTGTCCGGGATTCACTGCTTGATATTCAAAGAGAGGCATTGCACCACGCAGACCTCGTCGCAGAAGGCAGGGACATGACAACCGTGGTCTTTCCCTGCGCATACAAAAAGTTCTATCTCGATGCCTCTGCAGAAGAACGGGCAGAACGCCGCACCCTTGAAATGCAGACAAAGGGATACGAGGTCAGCAAAGAGAAGATACGTCTGGATATCCTCGAGCGTGATGCCAGAGACTCCGGAAGGGATCTTGCCCCGCTGAGAATTTCGGATGACGCAATCGTTATCGACTCCACCGGCCTGTCCGTGCAGGATGTTTTCAAGAAAATACTACAGATCATACGGCAGGATGAACAGCAATGAAGAAAAACTCCGGCAGTATGAAGATCATCACCGCGAAACGGGCAGGCTTCTGCTTTGGTGTAAAGCGTGCTATTGATATCACTTTTGACATGGCAAAGGAAAACAAAAAAGGACTGTATACCCTTGGCCCGATCATCCATAATCCGCAGGTCATAGCAAAGCTGGAGCAGGAAGGCATATCTCCTCTTGAGATCGACGATCTTGATACCAACAAAATCTCCTCACTGATAATCAGGACTCACGGCATACCCTGCCAGACACACGACACGATTGTATCGAGGGGCATTAAGATCATAGATGCAACCTGCCCTTTTGTAAAAAATGCCCAGCACTATGCTAAACTTCTGAAGGAAAATGGCTACCAAGTCGTTATTTTAGGAGACAGGAACCATCCTGAGGTAAAGGGCATAGTGAGCTATGCGGGCGACGATGCCATTGTGCTTGACGATAATTCTGCGCTGCCGAAACTCAAGCCAAAGGTCGGCGTCGTTGTGCAGACCACCCAGCCTATTGAGGCATTAAAAAAAGCGCTTTCTCAGATCATAGAGCACGCGCGTGAAGTAAAGGTATATAATACGATATGCAACTCAACGGCCCTGCGGCTCAAAGAGACCGAAGAGATGGCGCATAAGGTGGATGTCATGATCGTTGTCGGCGGCAAGAACAGCGCAAACACAACACAGCTTGCACGCCTCTGCAGTTCCATGTCGGTCAGGACCTATCACATCGAGACAGAAGACGAGATTGCTGCGTCCTGGTTTAACGGCGTGAAAAAGGTCGGTATTACGGCAGGCGCATCAACACCTGACTGGATCATACAAAAAGTGGAAAAAAGAATACATGCTATAGGGGGAAGCCAGTAATGGATGAAACGATGAATAACAATGAGATGGAGAGGCTCTACGCCGAGACGTTCCAGACGATCTCGCCGGGCACGCTGCTCCGTGCTAAAGTGATCTCGATCAAGGCAGATGGTGTCATGGCTGATATCGGGTACAAGTCTGAAGGCTTTATCAGAAGAGAAGAGTTCTCTGATGAAGAGATGCGGCAGCTCAAACCCGGGGATGCCCTTGAGGTATATGTCGAACAGATGCGGGATTCCGAAGGTATGATGCGGCTTTCCAAAGAGCGGGCATCAAAAATAAAGTCATGGGATTCCCTCGAAAAAGCAGCGCAGGAAAATACCCTCATCGATGGAAAGATCATTGAAAAGACCAAGGGCGGACTGACCGTTGACATCGGCGAGGTGAAGGCATTCCTTCCTTCTTCTCAGATCGATATCAAACTGATCAAGGACATTGACAGTCTGATCGGAAAGGTCATGTCCTTCAGGATCATCAAGATGAACAGCAAACGCTCGAACATCATTGTCTCGCGGAGGATCATCCTTGAGGAAGAGCGCTCACAGAAAAAGGGTGAGACCCTCAGCAAGCTTTCTGAAGGTGCACTTATCCATGGCACCGTAAAGAACATCACTGACTACGGTGTGTTCGTGGACCTCGGCGGACTGGATGGCCTGCTTCATATCTCTGACATCTCCTGGGGAAGGATAAGCCACCCTGGTGAGTTCTTTGTGGTTGGCGATGACATAGAAGTCAAGGTTCTGAAGTATGACGCTGAGAAAGAAAAAGTGACCCTCGGGTTCAAGCAGAAAAACCCTGACCCCTGGGGAAACATTGCAGGAAAATACCCTGTGGGAGCGCGGGTAACGGGTAAGGTCGTGAGCATCACTGACTACGGCGCATTCATCGAGATCGAAAGCGGGCTCGAAGGACTGGTCCATGTTTCAGAGATCGACTGGTCACCCAGGCCGAAGCATCCGTCCAAGTATCTCTCGATCGGGGAAATGGTAGAGGCTACTGTTCTGAGAGTTGACCAGGCAGATCGCAAGCTCTCTCTGAGCATTCGACAGACGAAACAGAGTCCGTGGCAGCTGGTTAAGGAACATTACCAGCCCGGACAGGTCATATCAGGAAAGGTCAGAAGCGTTACGGACTTCGGAGCGTTTGTAGGCCTTCCTGAAGGCATTGACGGCCTCATCCATATATCCGACATGTCCTGGACAAAGCACGTAAAACATCCTTCAGAGCTTCTGAAAAAGGGGCAGAAAGTGGATGCCGTGATCCTTTCTATTGATGCTGAGAGGGAAAAAATAGCACTCGGCATCAAACAGCTCGAGCCTGATCCCTGGATCAGCAAAATACCTGAACAGTTCAAGCTCGGCGATGAGATTAGCGGCATTGTCCTGAAGACCACTGATTTCGGCATTTTTCTCGAAATGGAGGGCAGCGTTGAAGGACTTATCTATTCTTCGGAGATCGTTCAGCCTGAGGGGGAGCCGATCAAAGATGGCGACACTATCAAGGCCCGCATCATCAGAATAGACACGGATGAACGGAAAATCGGCCTCAGCATGAAGCATGTGGGTAAGGCCGAGCAGTGAAGAAAGCCTGTATCATCATCACAATAGTTCTGCTCTGCCTCATGGTGATCAGTCTGTCGCTTACGCTTGTACAAAAAAAGATACCCCTCGGAAGCAGGATAGCGCTGGTCAGAATAGAAGGACCTATCCTTGATTCCAGAAATATCGTTGAAGAACTCAAGGAACGTACTAAAGATCATTCGATCAAGGCGATCATCCTTCGCATCGACAGTCCGGGCGGAGCAGTTGCGCCATCACAGGAGATCTACGAAGAAGTAAAAAAGGCTGCTGCTGCAAAGAAAGTTGTGGTCTCAATGGGCTCCATCGCTGCATCCGGCGGATACTATATTGCTGCCCCTGCGGATCTGATCATTGCCAATCCCGGAACCTTGACCGGCTCAATAGGCGTCATCATGGAGATACCGAACATTGAAGGCCTGATGTCCAAGATCGGCATAACCACCGAAGTGATCAAGAGCGGCAAACACAAGGACATGGCATCGGCCTTTAGAAAAATGGGGGTCGAAGAGCGGGAACTGCTTCAGGGGGTCATGGACAATGTGCATGAGCAGTTCATCAAGGCCGTTGCAGCGGGCAGAAAACTGAAGGTAGAGGATGTGCGGTTAATCGCTGACGGCAGGATCTTCAGCGGAGAGCAGGCAAAGACACAGAAACTCGTTGATGAGCTCGGCACCCTTGAGGACACCATAAAGAAAGCAGCAGAACTGGCCGGCATTTCAGGAGAGCCTGATCTGGTAGAAAAAAAAGAAAAAACATCAATCATGGAGCTGCTTAAAAGCAGATTCCCGAAAGAACTTACTGATATTTTCCCGACACTCAGAATAAAATTTCTCTATACACCTTAGGAATGGAGGAGGTCATATGACAAAGTCAGTCCTTATTGAAAAGGTTTCAGAAAAGGTCGAGGGTCTTACGCGGAGCCAGACAGAGATCGTTGTAGAGACCGTGTTTGAGAGCATAAAGAAGGCCCTGATCAGCGGTGAGAAGATCGAGATACGCGGTTTTGGGAACTTCCGGCTAAAGAACCGCAATCCAAGAAAAGCGAGGAATCCGAAGACCGGCGAGAGTGTTGACGTGCCGGGCAAGAAGGTTCTCTATTTCAAGGTCGGCAAGGCGCTCAAAGAAGCCCTGAACACAAAATAGCAGTTTTTACTCTTTCCTATAAAGAGCCGTCATATCGTTTCTGATGTTGACGGCCTTTTTTTCTTTTCCTATCTTTCTGCAAACAGGCATTCAGTTAAGGGCAGGATATTCCTCCCCTTAAGATTAGGTAGAATAGTGATATGAACCCCATGCTGAAACAGGCAGTTACATGGATGATGCTGGCGCTGATATGTTATACCTGGGCGGTTTTCAGCGGACGGCGGCAGGGGCTTCACCGCAAGCACCTGATCATTTTCGGTGCAGGCCTGATCTGTGACTTTTTGGGAACATCCCAAATGAACCTGATCTCCATTGCATTCGGCAAACCGCCCGTCTGGCACAGTATATTAGGAATCGCTTCGCTGGCCGGGATGGCCTTCCACTTCCTTCTGGCCCTGATAGCATCCGGCACCAAACGAGCTGAGGCCGCCAACCTGGTGTTCCACCGCGTCAGCATCTCAATTTACAGCTGCTGGCTCCTCGCTTTCTTCGGAGGTGCTGTCGCCGGGATGATGAGAATGAAAATGATTTTGTAACGCTCCGTGAGCTCATTCAGTTGCCCATCTGCACCGGCCCCGACCTGGTCTCATTGTTTAAAAAAAATCGACAAGGGCCCGAAGGTGAGTGTAATAGAGCTGTTGCCATATATAACGGTATCCGTTATAATGTGAGCAGCGATGATCTGAACTGATGAGGATGCCTGGTGATAAAATCGTTCCGCAACAGGGCCACAGAGGATATATTTAACAGGAAAAACACCGGAGAGGCCCGTCAGGCCTGTCCGCAGCAGATCTGGCGAGTGGCGCAGAGAAAGCTCGACCAACTCAACTGCGTCGTTTCTCTGGAATCTCTGAGAATTCCACCGGGCAATTTTCTCGAAGCCCTCAAGGATGACCGGAAGGGACAGCACAGCATACGGATTAACGATCAGTTCCGTATCTGTTTTGTTTGGCAGGAGGACGGCGTAGAACACGTCGAAATCATTGATTATCACTGAAGCGTGAAGAAGGAGGAGAAGATGGTACGCATACCTAAATATGGTCCGCCGACGCATCCCGGCGAAATGCTGTGGGAGGAATTTCTGAAGCCTCTCAAAATTACACAGAGCGAGTTGGCTGAAAAGCTCGGAGTTTCCTATCCTCGCGTAAATGAACTGATACATGGTAAACGGGGACTCACCCCTGACACGGCACTTCGTCTGGAAAAGCTATTCGGCATGGATGCGCAGTTTTGGCTCAATTTGCAGCTGGCGTGGGATCTGTATCACGCAACCCACTCAGCAGCAGCAAAAGAGATAAAGAAAATCAAGAGATTGCCTGCCTTAGCTCACGTTTGATCCGTTAAGCACCATGCTCAATAAAGGTGAACTACTTTGCTTGATCGATGAAGTCTCCGCACGTGCCCTTGTCTCGGGCGCGCTTCTGCCTATCAACACCGATTCCGAATATGTCCAGGACAATGGCGTCCGTTTCGTGGTGCGCATACTGTCTAACCTTCTGCGCAAGGATGAAGACCGGCTGAAAAGGGCACAGGAAAAGAAAGGCAATCCTTTCCTTCCCTATGAAAAAGATCTTTTCGTGACTAACCTCAGCCCAACGCATCTGGCGCTTCTGAACAAGTTTAATGTGATGGAGAGACATCTGCTAATCGTGACCAGGGAGTTCGAGGAGCAGGAAGATCTGCTCACACCCGCAGATTTTGAGGCCCTCTGGACCTGCATGAAAGAATACGATGCCATAGGCTTTTATAATGGCGGGGAGGCTGCAGGCGCAAGTCAGACCCACAAGCATCTTCAGATCGTTCCTCTGCCGCTCGCTGATCAGGGACCTGCAATACCGATCCAGCCGCTGGTAGATGAGGTGAAGGAGATTGGCAGGATAACACGACTTCGCAGTTTCGCGTTCCAGCACTGTTTCGTCCGGTTCGAGCTTGATAGCAGCGGATTCCCGCTTACACCTGTTTCCCAAAGTTTTGGCTTATATACGGATATGCTTTCAGAACTTGGGATGTCGGTACCGCGGGAAGGGAAAGCAGTGAAGCAGTCAGGACCATACTGTCTGGTCGTTGCGCGGCAATGGATACTGCTGGTGCCCAGATCGAGGGAATTCTATCACAACATCTCGGTCAATTCCCTCGGATTTGCGGGCTGCCTTCTCGTGCGGAATCCGGAGCATTTGGAACTCTTCACAAAGGAAGGCGGGCCACTCGATCTTCTGAAAGAAGTTTCTCTGCCCCTATGATTCGTCCCGCACGCTGATCGGAATAAGAAGGACAGGAGGCTCTACCTGTTTTTTCTGCACCAATCTTGATAATAGCTGCCACACTCCGCATAATAACACCATGCATAAGATCATGCTTATATCATTTTTTACCTATCTTTATCTCATACCAACCATTGCCAATGCCGCGTCTGCTCCAGCCTTTTCCGATCAGGATCTCGAGCGGTATCAGAGACCGGCTGAGCGCAAAACGCAGCCGGATGTGCGGCCAACTCCGGCGCCGCTCACCATGGACCCGGGCTCAGCAAAAGAAAGGCAGCTGCCGCTCAATAAGATCGAGGTGCCCTATACTGCCTTTGAAGGCAGTTCCCGCAGGGTGATCATCCCGGTCCAATTAAACGGCTCGGTCACTGCTAAAATGGCACTCGATACAGGCTCTCCCGGCATGATCATATTCGACCGTCTTGCAAAGAAACTGGGGATCTTTGATAAAGACGATGCCAAACTCCTGACCTATTCAGCAGGCATTGGCGGCCAAGCGCCATCCGTTCTTACAATCGTTGACACAGTGCAGGTGGGCGGGGCTGAGGACACGTTCATCCCTACTGAGATTCTTGCTTCTTTGACCGACGCTTTTGACGGCCTAATCGGTATGGACTTCATGGCGAACTATTCGATCAGGATTGACACAGCAAAACGCATGGTTGTTTTTGAGGAAATTCCGGACAGACATAATACTCCGGGAGGTCATGTCGAAATATGGTGGAGGGGTAACTTCACAAGTTTTGCTTCACGTCGCGCTGAGTGGAAACAGTTCAGGGCTAATCTGAACACACAAAGGATGGACCCGGAACGTCTAGAAGGATTGAAGCGATTTGCAGACAGACAGTACCGGCAGGCTGACCGGCTCTTTACAAAGCTGAACAACTATGCTGTCACTCATTCAGTGCCTATGCATTGGCGGCAATACTGATAATGGACACAACAGTAAAAAAAGAGATCCTTAAGATCCTTGTGGCTGAAAATCTTATTGCCAAAAAGCAGGCAGAAGAGATCTGGGCCAAGGAGGAAGTTTTCAGATCTCGCCTCATCAAAGCCAGGGGTGTAACCAGAAAGCCGCTCCGGCTGATGCAGCAGGAGATATCGCTCATCGATCTCATTGATTCTCTGCAGCTGAAGCTTCCTAATGACGCCTCTGCATGCCTGACAGAAGAGATGATAATGAAGGCGATAGCAAAACACCTTAACCTTACCTATCTCAAAATAGACCCGCTGAAGCTCGACTCAGATATCGTGACCAAGATCATCTCAAAACCCTATGCTATCAAGCATCAGATCGCTCCTATAAAACTCTCCGGCAATGTTCTTACCATCGCCACATCAAACCCCTTTGACAAGGAGGGTGTAGACGGGATCAGGCAGCTGAAGGGCTTTGATGTTGAGGTCATGGTCTCCTCAAAATCAGATATCATGAAGATCATCACTGAATTCTACGGTTTCAAGTATTCCATCTCAGCTGCACAGAGCGAGCTTTCATCAGGCGTGGATATCGGCAACCTTGAGCAGTATGTGAAACTGAAGTCCATATCTGAAATGGGAGGAACGGACAAGCATATCATCAATGCTGTGGAGTATCTTCTGCACTATGCGTACGCACAGAGGGCATCTGACATTCATATAGAACCAAAACGGGAGTTCAGCGTCATACGCTTCAGGATAGATGGTATGCTCCATGCCATCCACCGCATGCCAAAACCGGTGCATTCTGCATTTGTCTCGCGCATCAAGACCCTTGCACGCATGGATATCTCTGAAAAACGGAGGCCCCAGGACGGCAGAATAAAGACTGAGCAGGAAGGAAAGGAAGTCGAACTCCGCGTCTCGACGCTGCCTGTTTCCTTTGGAGAAAAGGTGGTCATCAGGATATTTGACCCGACCATTCTGATGCAGAACATCGAGAGTCTCGGATTCCGCGAACGTGAGCTGGTCCTCTTCAAGTCGTTCATTGCAGCTCCCTACGGCCTGATCCTTGTCACGGGACCAACCGGAAGCGGCAAAACAACAACGCTCTATTCTGCGCTAAGAGTGCTCTCCACTCCGGATGTGAATATCACCACCATAGAGGATCCGGTCGAAATGATCTATGAGGACTTTAACCAGACATCTGTCCAGCCGCAGGTCGGCATAACCTTTGCCAGCAGCCTCAGGACTCTTCTCCGGCAGGATCCTGATATTATCATGGTCGGCGAGATTCGCGATCTGGAAGCCGCTGAAAACGCGGTCCAGGCTGCTCTCACCGGCCATCTGGTCATGTCAACGCTCCATACCAATGATGCTCCAAGCAGCATTACACGGCTGCTTGATATCGGGGTCCCCTCTTTTCTGATCAACACCACGCTAATCGGTGTCATTGCCCAGCGCCTGGTACGAAAGGTCTGCCCGCACTGCGCAGAATGGTATCATCTTTCAGAAGACGAAGGAACCATCCTCGGGATTCCCCGTGAGCAAATAAAAGCCATCAAGGTCTCTGTCGGTGCAGGATGTCCCCAGTGCCGGGGCACAGGCTACTTGGGAAGAACGGCGATCTTTGAGATTATGGAGATCACGGATAAGGTCCGGGCTGCCATTGAAGAGCGCACAACGCCGGTAAAGCTGAAGCAGATAGCGCAGACTGAAGGGTTCACCACACTGAGGGAAAATGCCATACAGGTACTGCTGCAGGGAATTACTACAGTGGATGAAGTTGTACGCGTTACCGGGATTTCAGCTTAGGCTAGAGATAATAACAGGGATCACTGAGCTGATTACTTTCCTGAAGGTGCATGCATAAACCGTCAAGCATGTTGTCTGAATGAAGATTAACTCCCTCCGCCGAGAAAGGTATTCACCAGCTTGATCAGTTCCTGGGTCTGAATAGGCTTGGGGAGATAAGCATTG
The DNA here is from genome assembly GCA_964506525.1 of uncultured Nitrospiraceae bacterium. GTDB lineage: Bacteria > Nitrospirota > Thermodesulfovibrionia > Thermodesulfovibrionales > UBA6898 > UBA6898. The sequence continues at coordinate 8,750 of CAZDLA010000019.1, read as the reverse complement.
GCGCCGATCGCAATCGCCCGCTTCCGGTCCTCTTCTGCTCCCTCGGTCGTGACCATAATGATCGGTATATCTTTAAATGACGCATTGCCGCGCACAAGGCTCACCAGCTTGAGTCCATCCATCACCGGCATATTAATATCACAGAGTATGAGGTCGATCTTGTCAGACGAGAGCTTCTTCAATGCATCAACGCCATCCGTTGCCTCTATGACATGGGAATTGGCAATACGCTTCATGGCAAAACTGATCAGCTGCCGCATGGTCGGTGAATCTTCTACAACAAGAATGTTCGGCATCTCACGCTCCCCCTATCTCTTCGGCTTATCTTTCAGAAGGTCAAGGAACCCCTGAATGGTCGTCAGCTTCCTCTCAGACTGGGTGTACAGCCGGGACGAGAAGATCGCTGTTGCAGCATGACCTGCCAGAAGATTGAAGAGCTCATAATCAACATTATTGAATCCCGCCTTCTGCGTAAGCAGCTTGTAGATAGAAATGACGCCGATAACGTGTTCCTTTATCTTCAGCGGAATGCAGACGATCGGTTCAAACGAGTTGAACTCATGCATCGCACTCAGGTCATCCGCAAAATAACTTTCGCCTTCCTTGGTCACTCTGCCGATAATTCCTTCACCGATCTTTATCCGCAAAGATTCGGAATCCTGTATGCCTTCGGTTGCAACAGCAATCAGATCGTTCGTTTTATCATCGATAAGCATCACCGCAAACTTCTCAGCGCCGATGAGGTTGATCACGATCTCGACAACGATCCTCAGCACCTCAGAAAAATCAAGGGTCGAATGAAGCTGGTAGCTGGCTACATAGAGGTTAGCAAGATTATTGTTCTCCTCCTCCACGCCGAGGTACTTTGATGCGAAATCCTTGTTCTCCTCTTCAACCTCGATGAACTTATCCTTCAGCGAGTTCAGTTCGAGCTCAAGCAGCCTTATGCGTTCGTCGTAGAGCTTGGTCCTGGCCTCATCACCGGAGCGCTCGACCGACTCCTCAAGCTGGGCAACCCGGAACCTCAGTTTTTCATTTTCCCTGAGAATGTCTTTGGTGAATTCTTCACCCTTCTTGAACATCTGGATGAATTCTTCAGCCTTGTTCAGATAGCTGGATTCTTTCTCTACCACTTATGCTCTCCCTCGAATATTTGGGTTATTTACGTATCTGACGATTGCCTGCGGAATCTCGGAAAGGGGAAGAATCGTCTCCACACCACCGTTCTTGATCGCCTCAGCAGGCATACCGAACACCACTGCCGTTGCTTCAGATTCCGCTATAGTATAACCACCCTGCGTTTTAATATCCAGCATCCCGTGCTTGCCGTCATTGCCCATACCGGTAAGGATCACGCCCATTGCAGCAGCACCGTACAGTTCCGCAACCGACGTCATCATATGATCAACGGACGGAATGTATTTATCTTCAAACCTGCCCTCTTTGAGCGCAACCTGCTTTCTGCCACCCCGGTTTTTCAGGCTGAGGTGCTGACCGCCCGGGCAGATATAGACAGTCCCGACTTCGATGATATCACCTTCAGCTGCTTCCTTGATCCTGACCTGCGACATCCGGTCAAGTCTCTCTGCCAGCGGAGCGGTAAAGCCCTTCGGCATATGCTGGCTGATTACCATGGCAGCCTTGAAATCAGCAGGGAGCCTTGTCAGGATTATCTGCAGCGCTGCAGGGCCTCCGGTAGAAGATCCAACCGCAACGATCTCAACAGCATTCCTGTCCGCCTTGGCCTTACCTGCTTCAGCAATCTCTTCTTCCTCATCCTGATCAAGCAGTTCGAGGTTCTTGCTCAGAATATCAAGCCTGATATTCTTGAGGCCTTTGATCTTCCTGAGCAGGTCTCTTTCAATGGTCTCGAGTTCGACCGAGGCACGGCGCGTCGGCTTTGCAATAAAGTCAACAGCACCAAGCTCAAGGGCCTTGAAGACTGTTTTTGAATCAGCATGGGACGTAACCATGATAACCGGTGTCGGCCGTTCCCGCATCAGCCAACGGAGAAAACTGAATCCGTCCATGCCGGGCATCTCGAAATCAAGGGTGATGATGTCCGGCTGCAGCCGCAGGACCTTTGCCATGGCATCGATGCCGTCAGTGGCAATGCCCACGACCTCAAGAGAACTGTCTTCCTCGAGGATCTTCTTCATGGTCTGACGCGTATATGCTGAATCGTCTACAATAAGAACCTTGGTCTTCATTTCGTCACCGTATTTCCATCAGGTTTCTGGTACACCATGTCATTCTTCAGGTGCTTCAGGGTAAAGGCAGTCGAGATATTTATCAGGGACTCTGCGTGACCGAGCAGCAGGTACCCGCCGCCCACCAGCCTGTCATGGAAGTTCTCGATCACCCGCCGCCGGGAAGCATTATCGAAATAGATCAGCACGTTTCTGCAGAAGATGACATCCATCTTGCCGAGGAACTTTGATTTGAACGGATCAAGCAGATTGAGATAACTGAAATTCACATGCTTCTTGGCAGCATCACTGATCTTGAAAGAACCATCTTCTTCAATAAAGTATTTGCTCATGTAATAAGGCTCTGTTGTCCGGAAGGAATTCCTGCGGTACACACCGCGGCGCGCTGTCTGGAGCACCCGCTGGTTGATATCACTGCCGTGGATCTCAATATCCCATCCGTTAAAATGGCCTCGTTCATTGATAAGCATGGCGATCGTATAGGGCTCCTCTCCGGTTGAGCAGCCTGCTGACCAGACCCTGAGCGTCTTCCTGTCCCGGTTCACAGTCTTCAGTTCTTCGAGGATCTCATCGCTGAAGGCCTTGAGCTGGTTCTGTTCCCTGAAAAAATAGGTCTCATTTACCGTAAGAACGTCCATGATCGCGGTGAGCTCTTCCTCTGCCCTTTTGTCATAGCGAATAAAGCGGTAGTAATCGCGGAAGTCATTCAGATGATGATTTTTCACGCGGCGCGAAAGCCTTTTTTCAAGGAGATAGCGGGAAGTATCGTCAAAGAACAGGCCGCAATATTCCTTAATAATGTCCCGAATCAGTCGGAAGACATCTTCTGGAAGAGGAATGATCTCTTCTTGTTCAAACACTCAGGATCTCCTCCACCGCCTTGACTACCGTCTGATCTTCCTCGGTATCAAGAAGTTTTTCCAGTTCCATCCGAACCTCAGTCCCGCTGTGTCTGCCCAGGGCTTTTACCGCTGCAATTCTCGCTGCCCAGTCAGGATCGCGCAGAAAGGGGACAAGCAGATCTTTCACGCCCTCAAATTCTCCAAGAGCTGCTATGGCCGTCCGCTTTACTTCATCATCCGTTGAGGCAAGCATACCGGCAATAGCCTTGCATGCCTCATCCCCGCCCACTGCCTTCAGCGCCTCTATCGCGGTTGTTACCACAAAGCCGCTTTCGTCATGCAGCAGGGGCACAAGGATAATTATTGAATTTCTGTCTTTGAGCATACCGAGCGCCCGGGCAGCAGAGACCCGCACAAAATTATCCGGGTCAACGGTCAGAATGGTCAGGGAGTCAAGAATATCCTCACCGCCGATCGCACCCAGGCTCAACGTTGCAGAGATCCTGATATCAGGATCCTCATCAGTAAGCGCATATTTGAGATACCGCACTGCCTCTTCTGTGCCGATCTGGGAAAGTGCGCCCACAACAGCCTTCCTTACAGCCATCTTCTCGTCCTTTAAGGCAAAGCCGAGGTCCTTTACCGCGCGATCAGCCTTCATTTTTCCAAGAAGACGCGCAACGTTCCTCCTCAGAACGGCTGAGTCTGATCTGAGCATCACAAGCAGTTCCTGAATATGAAGATACTGCTGCAGCATGCCAAGCGCATCCACCGCAGCTTCCTGCACATCCTCATACGGATCAGCAAGACGTTTCATGAGCAGGGAGACTGCATCGGACATGTTCAGCCTGGAGATGCTCCGTGCAGCTATGGACCGCACATGACCATCGTCATTATCCAGAAGTTTTGCGAACATGTCATAGTACACCGGAGAGACAACCTCACCCGCCACTTCGGCTATAAACCTGAGCTGATGCGGATTGCCCGTATCAAAGAGCTTCAGAAGCGATTCCGGCCGGTCTTTGCCGATAAATACAAACGCTCCCTTCACGTCCTCTGCATACTCTTCCTCGTGGGATATATCAAGGAGGGGAGCGTATGCAGCCTCGTCCTTCATCAGCCCGAGCATCAGGATGGCCGAGACTCTCACTTCATTTTTATTTGACCAGGCATGGGCAATGAGAAGCTCTATCGCCTTTTCGCCAAGTATCCGCCTGAATTCGCCAGTAATGACCTCTGCGCTGATCCCGTGGTGATACATCTTCTCGATGGTCCGTAAGGCCTGTTCCTGGATATTCTTTGAAGGATCCTGAAGCAGTAAGATCACCGTTTCGAGCGTTGCAGGGTCAGCAAGCATGCCCAGCGCCTTGAGCACAGGTTCACGAAGCGGCTTCCGTTTCATGGCCTCAAGGAGATGGGGAACTGCCTTTTTATTGCCGATCCTGCCGAGTGCATCTGCTGCCGGATAAGCGGTCCAGAGGTCTCCACTGTCGAGGATCTCTATCAGAGCATCAACGACTGAAACCTCTCCTGCTTTGCCGAGATGTTCAACAGCAGTTGCCCTGACATTTTCATCCTCATCCTTCAGTGCATCAAGGATAAGCGGCAGGGAGCGGCTGTCCATCTCCTCTCCCAGCACATCAATGATGAATTTTCTCACATCCCGGTTAGAGGTCTTGAAGCCCTCCATAAGAAAGGGCGTTGCCTTCCTGCCAAGCTTGATAAGGGCTTCGATGGCAGAATTCCTGGCGCCAGCATTCTCCTCAATATACAGGAGGTCGATTATGCCCTGGATATAGTGATCCACACTGTATTCCTCGAAAAGGATATCAACAGCCGATTTTCTGACACGCCAGCTCACATCGGTCATGGCCTTGATGAGCAGCCGTATGTATTGAGGATCTTTCATACCGCGCAACTGCTCGACTGCCCGGCGCCTGACCTCAATATTATTGTCGCTATTGAGCTGTTTTTCGAGTTCCTGCACCGTTATCCTCCAACAGTTCTTTTGATTCTTTCAGCCATATCTTCTCTTCCGAGGTAAGCAGATTGTCGATATTGAGCAGAAGGATGATCTGATCCCCCTTCTTGCCCAGGCCGGTCAGATACTCAGTCTTAAATCCCTTGAAAAGAGATGGGGACGGTCTGATCTCTTCTGGGTTCAGCCGCAGGATCTCCCTGATCTCATCAACCAGAAATCCGATTTTTTCCTCCCCATATCTGACCAGTATGATCCTCTCCTTCTTGCCGGCAGGCTTGGTTCCGAATCGCAGCCTGAGATCCATAACCGGTATGACAGCCCCGCGCACGCTCATAACGCCGGTCAGGAAGCCCGGTAGACCCGGGATAGAAAAGATCTTCTGCACCCGCAGGATCTCGAACACACGGGAAATATCCAGGCCAAATACATCCTCGCCTATGTTAAATATCGTATACTTGGACATCAGCTGACCTTAAAGGCCTCCATCTCCTGCTTCAGGGCTTCGATCTCCTTAAAGAGCGTTTTGAGGGAATTCGACACATCTTCCATGTTCTGCATGGTAACCGTTCCGATGCCGCTGATGTTCTCCATGGAAACAATAACTTCAGCGTTCACCTTCTTCTGATTCAACTCATTATTGTTGATCTGGTTTATCCTCTCATTGGCAAGTTCAATGTTCCTCGATATGATCCTCGTGCCCTCTGCCTGCTCAGTTGCGCCGCGTTTCGAAAGCTCAGCAACCTCTTTCACGTCCCCAACGCCCTCAAGGAGATAACTCAGCGCATTTTCCTGCTCCTTGGTGGATTTGGTAACGCTGACGATCACCTTCCTGATATCGTCCACGGCATTGGTGATCTGCGTCAGGCCGACCGACTGTTGCCCTGTTGCCCGCTCGATCGCCTTGGTCATGTCTGAGGACTGTATTGAAGCACCCAGTATTTCCCGCAGCGCCTCGCCTACCTTTACTACAAGGGTATTGCCGTCATCCACTTTCAGTTTTGCATTATCCACCGCATAGACAGCATCTTTGATATCCTTCTGGATAGTCTTTACAATACCGCCGATCTCACGCGTTGAACTTGCAGTGCGCTCGGAAAGGGCGCGAATCTCATCTGCAACGACAGAGAAGCTTTTTCCATACTCCCCTGCCTGGGCAGCAAGAATAGCAGCATTAAGGCTGAGCAGGTTGGTCTGTTCAGTAACATCCCGGATGACCGAGAGCACCTTCTCAATATCAACAGACCTGGCTCCAAGCCGCTGGATGATCTCTGCAGATTTCTGCACCTGGTCGGAAATACTCTCCATACCTTCAATGGCGTTCACCACAGACATCATGCCATCCCCGGAGGTGATCTCCTTTACCTTATCCGCGATTTTGGAAGATTCGATCGCGTGCTCTTCAACCTCCCGTACTGAGGCGCCAACCTCTTCAACAGAAGCAGAGGTATCCTCCACCGCTGACAGTGCCTGACCTGAATTCGATGAAATCGACTTCGAGGTCTGGGACATCTCGAGCACCACGGAATAGGAATCCTCGGTTGAGCGGAAAAGACGCTGTGTCTGGGAAGACATCTCCTCAGCCGTTGCCTTCATCTCAAGAAGAGATGTCACATTCTCTGTTGAGAAGTTCAGAAGCTTCTCGATGCTGTCGCTCACCTCTCGCTGGGACTTGTTCGCCAGCTGGATCGAGCGGATGCCATTTTTCAACGCTGATGCCTGACTGCCGATTCCTTCGCTTGCGATCCGATACGTATGGTCAACCTGCTTGATGGCCATACCTACATTAACCGCAGTTTCGCTGATCCTCGCAATCATCTGTTTAAGGCTCTGTTCAAGAACCCCGACGCCCTTTGCAATACTCCCAATCTCATTTTCGCCAAGATCAGGTATTACAGCAGTGAGATCGCCATTCGTTATCTTTTCAATAACACTATTTATCGTCAGCACCGGCCGCTTGATATTCTTACTGAAAAAATAGACCATGAAAAACCCGAGAAGCGCCAGTGCAATGCCCTGGTAAATGATAATAATAATCATGCTTTTTTTGATATTGTCATTAATGCTCTTGCCGGTAAAGTGTATCGCCACCTCTCCGAGTTTGTTAGCGCCGGAATTGACAGGCACGCTGACGATCATGGCCTTCTTGAAATAGAAAGGGTTGACCGAACTAATGTCAGCATCATCACCCTTGATCTTCTCTCGCGCCACTTTGCCCTGGCTGTCAAAGATATGGATCGAGGTGATCTCGTCATCCTTTGCCACCTCATCAAGATACGTATCTATGAGCGCGAAGTCATAGCTCAGGAGCGGTGCCATGCTCACGCCTGCCATGATCGCTGCTGCCCTGTTCATGCGCATCGTGATCTCTTCCAGAAAGGACGAGCGGATATAGAGGATGAACGCTATAGTCCCGGCAGACTGAACCGCCAGCAGCACGATAAAGACCGCAGTGATGAACTTTGCTGTTATGGATTTTCTGAAAATCATTTGACCGCGACAGCCTTGTTCGCCTCGATGATCTTTGAACCCTTCGGACCTTTAACAAAGTCTATGAAAGCCTTTGCCTCACCTTTAGGCTCTCCCTTTACCACAAGGTTCATATTCTTGATCATCTTGTATTTGCCGTTTCTGACATTTTCTACGCCCGGAGAGATACCATCGAGCTTAAGGGCTACGATCGCACCCGCAGCGTCGTCAACCGCAATCGTATCGGTAAATCCGATCGTGAACGGCCGGCTGGTGAGGATCTTGGTCATCTCAGGATGGGTAGGCACCACCACTACAGAAGAAGGTTCTTTCAGGTCCTTGAAACAGGCGATATTCTTTCTTGCGACCTCCTTGGTCGCATCAGCATCCGGTCTTGTCAAGGCCATGATCGGTTCTGCAGACCCGCCCACGTCACTCCACTTGACTGCCTTACCGGAATATATTTTGCAGACGTTTTCTGAGGAAATATCCGTAATGGTCACGCTTTTATTAACACCGAACACATTGGCCACGCGCGCAATCTCTATCGCACTGATGCCCAGTTTCTTCTCTTCATCCTTAAGCGGACGGGAAGCCATGCCTATGTCAACCTTACCCTCAGCTGCTGACATGATGCCGCCCCTCGTCTCGATCGATTTCTGGTTCACTTCGATTACCGTATCCTTGTGCTCAGCCATATAGGCCTTGGCCAGTTCCGTTACCAGGGAGATCATGCCTCCAGCCCCGGCAATCGTGATCTTCTCTGCAGCAGCAGAATAACCCGCAGAGATCAAAAGCGCCACAATCATGAATACCGCAATCTTGCTCATCATTCCATTAAGCGCAGTTCTCAATACATTCGTTTTCATGTTCCTGTCTCCTCGTTGGTTTTATGTTATAAACCTATTTTTTCCATCATAACGCGTACGGTGCTGTAATCCTCATCCTCTGCAACAACAAATCCAGTATAGTTTTCATAGATCGCCTTGATTACCGGTTTGGTCTCCGGGTTATCGTCTGTCAGTGCCAGCAGTGCAGCCTTGAGATCCCTCAGGACCTGTGCGTCAAGATCAGCAGCAACGGTAAAATTAAACTCCGGAATATCTTCCGAAACTCTGAGAATCTTGATACCCATATCCCTGTGTTTGATCGCAGCACTCTCTTTGACACCCCCGGCGTCAAAATCGCCCTTCAGCACTGCCTGCAGGACATCATCGTGATGGCCGAGGTAGTTGTAATAAAGCAGATCCT
>CAZDLA010000018.1:0-50701 GCA_964506525.1 uncultured Nitrospiraceae bacterium | reverse complement strand
TTGACTGCAGCAGGGGAAGCATCGAGGTTGGCGGAAAGAATGTTAAGGACGCACACAAGCACGGTGTGCTCTCCTTTGAAGAGGTCATACAGAAATCTTCGAACGTCGGAACCATAATGATCGGCATGAAGCTCGGCAAGGAGCGGCTCTATGATTATGCAAAGCGCTTCGGCTTTGGCGACAGAACGAACATTGATCTGCCTGGAGAGGTTTCAGGCTGGATACGCAAGCCCGAGAAATGGTCAGCCACATCTCTCGGCGCCATACCGATTGGTCAGGAGGTTGCGGTAACGCCGCTTCAGGTTCTGAGGGCGTATGCTGCTATAGCGAACGGCGGATATCTTGTGCAGCCTCATCTGGTGTCCCAGATCAGGTCACCCGAAGGCCAGCCGGTCTTTTCCTTCAGTCCGGATCAGAAGAAGAGAGTTATATCAGAGAAGACTGCAACAGCAATGCGGGACATTCTGAAGACTGTTGTTGAAGAAGGCGGCACAGCGACCAGTGCTGCGATTGACGGCAACAAGGTGGCAGGCAAGACCGGCACTGCCCAGCTTGTTGATCAGAGGACAAAGCGCTATTCAAAGGATCGCTTTATCAGCTCCTTTGTAGGGTTTGTACCTGCGGATAATCCGAAGATCGCCATGATCGTTGTGGTGCATGAGCCGAAAGGAGCGATATACGGCGGTGTTGTTGCAGCGCCGGTATTCAAGACTGTTGCTGACCAGGCTCTTTCCTATATGAATGTGCCGCGTGATGACGGTCCCGCCAAGAACGTATTACTGGTGGCAAGATAAGAATGAGTCAGATAAGAAATAGGTAAAGGTAGAGATAGAGACAGGACATGAAAATTAAAGAACTGATAGAGGAAACGGAGATTGTGAGCATCATCGGCAGCAATGAACTGCAGGTGAGCGGAATTTCCTATGATTCCCGGAAGGTGGAGCCTGGCCATCTCTTTGTTGCAATGCAGGGAGAGAAGGCAGATGGTCATAGTTTTATCGAAAGCGCAGTGGAGAAAGGCGCAATAGCTGTTGTCCATGAGAAGGAGATTGCAGACAGCAGGAGCTTCTCATCGTTTGTGTCGCTTATAAGGGTGAAGGACAGCAGAAAGTCGCTTGCGTTTGCTGCAGATGCTTATTACCACACACCATCGCGTGCCATGACGGTCATCGGCATTACCGGGACGAACGGCAAGACGACCACAACCTATATTTTGAAGTCGATTCTCGAGGCATGGGGAAAGAAGGTCGGTCTTATCGGCACGATCCAATACATGATCAGCGATGCCGTGTACCCGGCGACCCATACCACACCCGAGTCCCTCGAATTTCAGGCGCTGCTGCATGACATGCAAGTGGCAGGCTGCAGCCATGTTGTGGCAGAGGTCTCGTCGCATGCGCTGAGTCAGAAGAGGATAGATAATACGATCTTTAAATCAGGGGTGTTTACGAATCTTACCAGAGACCATCTTGATTTCCACGGCACCATGGACGACTATTTTCTTTCCAAAAAAAGGTTCTTCACAGACCTGCTTGATAAAAACGCAATGTCAATTATCAATCATGATGACGCGTGGGGCAGAAGACTTGCCGAGGGTATCCGGACCGGTACCTATACTTACGGTCTTGAGACTGGGGCAGACCTGATGGCATCAGAGATGAACAATTCCTTTGACGGACTGAGGTTCAGATTACGTTTTCGCGGACGCTCTTATGACGTTGACTCTCCTCTGGTCGGACTGCCGAATGTGTATAACATCCTTTCTGCAGCAGGGGCTGCTGCATCGGTCGGCGTGCCATGGGAAATTATTCTCGAAGGGATTCGGAAATCGCCGGCGATAAGGGGTCGCTTCGAAAAAGTCGATGTTGGCCAGAAGTTCCTTGCAATCGTTGATTACGCGCACACTGAGGATGCTCTTGAGCGTCTCATCTATACTGCGCGAAGCCTGACAAAGGGAAAGATCATCACGGTTTTTGGTTGCGGCGGCGACCGCGACAGGGGCAAGAGGCCGCGGATGGGAGCCATTGCAACCCGGTTGAGCGATTTTGTCATTATCACGTCTGACAATCCGAGGTCTGAGCAGCCTGAGGAGATCATCAAAGATGTCGAGACAGGCGCTGCAAGAAGAAATTACCTGGTCGAGGCTGACCGCAAAGAGGCGATAAAGCGTGCAGTTCTTATGGCAGAAGCGAATGACGTTGTGCTGATCGCAGGCAAAGGGCATGAAACATGCCAGGAAATCGGGGGAAAGAGATTTCCATTCAATGACAGGGAGGTAATCGAAGAGTCTATCAGGCACCTCATCAATAATATATAAAGAATACAACGAGGCAGTATTCGTGGTACGGGGGTGCGGACCACAAGATCATTCATGAAAATCGTGACGGTTGAGGAAATAGTGCAGGCAACAGGGGGAAAATTGCTTTGCGGCAGACAGCAGGCATTTAGCAGACTTTCCATTGATTCGCGGAACATAGGAAGCGGAGAGCTTTTTATTGCCCTGCGCGGTGAACGGTTTGACGGTCATGATTTTATTCTTGATGCCCTGCAGCATGCCGACGGAGCGCTGGTGAGCATACCGCCTGCAGAGCCCGGCAGGAATAAGACGATAATTCATGTAAAGAATACCTTGAAGGCTCTTCAGGATATCGCCCGTTTCCGGCGGCTGAAAAGGAACATCCCTGTGGTGAGTATCACCGGAACGAACGGCAAGACAACTACCAAGGAGCTTATTGCATCGATCCTTTCCCAAAAGCACAAGGTTCTGAAGACTACAGGGAACTTCAACAACCATATCGGTCTTCCGCTTTGCGTATCAAATATGCAGGGAGACGAGGAGTTCGCAGTTCTCGAGATGGGCTCTAATGCGCGCGGTGATATCCTTGAGCTCTGCGGGATCGTGCAGCCGGACCTTGCGGTGATCACGAATGTGGGGCAGGCTCACCTCGAAGGATTTGGCAGCATCGAGGCTGTGCGTGACACTGACCTTGAGGTCCTTGATCATGTCGAAACCGTATCAGTGAATTGTGATGACCTTTTCCTGATGCAGGGTATGAGCAGGTTCACAGGCAAGGTCATTACCTATGGCATTGAGCATGCCGCTGATTTCTCTGCAACAGATATTGCTCTGTCCCAGCAGGGTTCGACCTTCACGCTCCATACGCCGAATAGCGGAGCGTTCAATGTCAGCCTGAAAATATCGGGCAGATTCAATGTGCTGAATGCCCTGGCAGCTGCATCAATAGCCTGTGAGCTGGGCATCAGTAATGAGGAGATCAGGCAGGGGCTTGAGGCATTCACCGGGGTTCCGATGCGGCTTGAGATAAAGAGCTTTTCCGGGGCGCTGGTGGTCAATGATGTGTACAACGCGAACCCTGCATCCATGGAAGAGGCCCTGACCGAACTGGTCAGATTAAGAAAGGGAAGGACGATCGCTGTTCTCGGCGACATGCTCGAACTTGGAACGTATGCTGAAGATGCGCACCGAAGCCTTATGAGGAGCCTGAACGAACATCAGATAGACCTTCTAATCGCAGTTGGCCCTGAGATGCAGAAGGCTTCAGCAATGTTTTCCGGCGTTTGTCATCAGGCTGCAGACTCTGATGAAGCTCGGTCTTTGCTTCTTGGCATGCTGAACGAGGGCGACACTGCGCTGATCAAGGGGTCCCGCGGCCTGCGCATGGAAAAGGTGCTGGCCGGCGAAGGGAAGCCTGTAGAGGCGGAGGTGGGCAATGCTCTATAAACTCCTCCTTATGCTGCAGCCGTATTTTTCTCCATTGAACGTATTCCGGTACATAACGTTCAGGACTGCGCTTGCGGTCCTTACTGCGATGATCGTTTCGCTGATCATAGGACCCTGCATTATACGCTGGCTCAAGAGGATCAGTGTAACGCAGCAGATCCGTGATGACGGTCCCCAGACGCATCTCAAGAAATCCGGAACGCCTACCATGGGCGGGATCATTATTCTTATCGCAATGCTCGTGACACTTTTTTGCTGGGGAGATCTGTCTAATAAATACATGTGGATCATGATCATATCTTTGATCGGATATGGAGCGATCGGCCTGCTTGATGATTACCTCAAGGTGATCAGGAAAAACCCGAAAGGCCTGCGTGCATGGTATAAATTCGGTGCCCAGATCAGCATTGCGCTCGTTATCGGCCTGGTGCTCTATTCCAATCCTGATGACCCGTACCGCTCAGAGCTGATTGTGCCGTTCTTCAAGAAATGGTTCTTTGATATTGGCTGGTTCTATATTCCCTTTTCCGTGCTGGTGATCGTCGGTTCGTCGAATGCCGTGAATCTTACAGACGGTATAGATGGTCTTGCTATCGGTCTGGTGGGCATTGCGGCTCTTGCAAACATGCTCCTGGTCTATATCTCAGGAAACGCGAAGTTTGCCCAGTATCTTGGTGTTTACTTCCTGCCCGGCACCGGAGAATTGACTGTATTCTGCGGTGCAATGTTAGGAGCTTCGCTCGGTTTTCTCTGGTTTAATGGGTATCCAGCTGATGTTTTTATGGGAGATGTCGGGTCATTGAGTTTGGGCGGTGCGCTTGGCACGCTTGCCGTCATCACAAAGCATGAGATCGCCCTTGCGGTCGTCGGCGGGATCTTTGTTATCGAGACTTTTTCTGTTATAGCACAGGTTGCCTCGTTCAAACTGACGGGCAAGCGGATATTCAAAATGGCGCCGATCCATCACCATTTTGAACTGATGGGTTGGCCGGAATCAAAGGTGATCGTCCGGTTCTGGATCGTTGGAATAATGCTGGCGCTGCTCAGTCTCGCAACGCTGAAATTGAGGTGATTATGAAAGACCGTAAAGCGTTAATCGTAAATCGTGAAGTGTCAAAGGCGCCGAAAGCATCCCTTGACTGGCACTTCTTTCTGTGGCTGTTTGTTGCTGCTTTTACTCTCATTACGCTTCACGCATCACGGATCACGGCCTTTGGCGAGGATATCCAGGCGCGGGCAGCGGTTGTGATGGAAGCATCTACCGGAAGGGTGCTCTATGCAAAGAATCCTGAACTGAGGCTAATGCCTGCAAGTACGACCAAGCTTATGACCGCGCTGATAGCTGTTGAAAAGGTGAACCTTAAGGATGTGGTGACCATCAGCCGGAATGCTGTCAGTGTGGCGCCGACAAGATCAGGGTTCAAAGAAGGCGACAAGGTGACGGTAGAGACGCTACTGTATGCAGCCCTCATGAAATCGGCGAATGATGCTGCGGTCGCTCTTGCTGAGGCAGCAGGCGGCACACAGGAACAGTTCGTACAACTCATGAATAGAAAGGCGATAGCGCTCGGCGCGACTGATACGAAATTCATCAACCCCAACGGCCTGCCGGGCCCGGGACAGTACACGACTGCTTATGATCTTTCCAAGATCATGCGCCAGGCGATCAAGCACCCGGTCTTAAAGGAAATCCTCGGCACACGTGCAGCCGAGCTCTCGACCGAAGCAGGCAAGACCGTTTTTGTGAAGAATACCAATAAGCTCCTCTGGTCTGATGATGAACTCCTGGGCGGCAAGACAGGCTTTACCAATGCTGCCCGCCACTGCTTTGTCTGTGCCGGCGAACGCGAGAACAACACACTCATCGTAGCTCTCCTCGGTGCGCCGAGCAGGATTGAGCTCTGGAAAGAGACAGAGGACCTCATGGCATTTGGCTCAAAGGTGATGAAGAACCAGGAAGAACCGGTTGTGTACCTTACCCGGTCTGATTATGACGGTTCCAAGGTGACCAAGGCTGCATACACGAGAAAGGTTGCTGCGAAGACCAGAGTAGTGAAGGGCAAGCGGGTCATTGCGGCAAAGGCATCTCCTTCGGATAAGGGCAAGATAGTCAAAGCAAATTACAAGGGCAAGGCTGATGCAAAGACAGCAGGGAAGAGCAAGGTCAAGTCTAAAGCCAAGGTCAAAAAGAATACGAAGATGATGGTAAAGGCAAAGAAGACGAAAAGGACGAATATGGCAACAAAAGGACAGGATGGAATCAGCGGGTAAAAATATTACTGTTGTAGGGCTTGCCCGGTCCGGTGCAGGTGCTGCGCGGCTGCTTGCTGATATGGGTGCGGTCGTGACCGTCACGGACAGCAGAACAGCAGAGGATCTGGCAGACATCGCCGGAACCCTTCCGCCCTCTGTGAGACTCTGTCTTAGCAGCCATCCGGATGAGATATTTTCGAACGCAGACCTGATCGTGGTGAGCCCTGGTGTGCCGCTTACGATCAAGCCTCTTGCAGATGCCAGGAAAAAGGGAAAGAGGATCATCGGAGAGCTTGAACTGGCATACCAGATTATCGAGGGCTTAATGGCAGAGGAAAAGGCAGTACCATTTCTCGCGATCACCGGCAGCAACGGGAAATCGACCACAACGACCCTCTTGAACCATATGATGAACAAAGCAGGCTTCAAAACCATGTTCGGCGGCAATATTGGTAATGCACTTACAGAAGAGATCATGAAGATGAACAGCGGCAACGCGGTTCCCGATGCAGTGGTTGCAGAGATATCGAGCTTTCAGCTTGAGACCATAGAGACGTTCAGACCGCATATAGCCGCGATCCTGAATATCACGCCTGACCATCTTGACCGGTATCATTCCATGCAGGAATATTGTGATGCAAAGGCTGCCATATTCCGGAACCAGCACGAGCCGGATCTCCTGCTTCTGAACGCCGACGACCCTGAGACCATGAAACTCTTTGAAACAGGAGTCAGGGACCGTGTCAGGAGCCCCCACGTGTATTTCTTCAGCAGAACGCGTGAAGTTGAGGGGCTTTATGAGAAAGACGGCATGGTGATCGTAAATATGCCTCACCACGAGCAGGGAGCGGTGAACCTGGAGCTCATCGATATTCGAGAAATTCGTATTAAAGGGGTTCATAACCTGGAGAATGCCATGGCTGCTTCGGCCATGGCTCTCCTTGCAGGCTGCCCGGTCGAGGCGGTCAGAACGTCTCTCAGGGAGTTCCCTGGTCTCGAACATCGGCTCGAAATGATAAGAGAACTTGACGGCGTGAAATATATAAACGACTCAAAGGGTACGAATGTCGGAGCAGTGATAAAATCGATCGAAAGCTTCTCTGAGCCGCTCATCCTGATCGCCGGCGGCAGGGACAAGGCAGGCGACTTTGCAGCGCTCAGAAACCTTGCTGCGGAAAAGATCAAGATGGCTGTATTGATCGGAGAGGCTGCCGGAAAGATAGAGCAGGCAGTTGGCAATGCAACCAAAACCGTGCATGCAAAGGACCTGAAAGAAGCGGTGAATATTGCCCGCACGAATGCAGTTGGAGGCGATGTGGTTCTCCTGTCCCCGGCATGTGCAAGCTTTGACATGTTCCGGGACTTTGAGGACAGAGGAGCGCAGTTCAGGAAAATGGTTATGGAGCTTGAGGCAATCCATGCATAGCCGCGCATCTATACAGACTCCGGTCATCAGGTCTTACGACAAAATGATCTTTTTTGCCATGGTTGCGCTGATCATATTCGGCAGCATCATGATCTACAGCTCAACCGGTGTTGTGGTCCCTGCTGCGGAAAAGAAGAGCATAACAGAGTTCTATTACGTGAAACGCCATCTGATCACCATGATCATGGGCACCATTGCGCTTCTTGTGGCTTACCGGTTCAAGGCTGCACATCTTGAGAAGATGGCAGTTCCGCTCCTGATCTTCTCCGGTATCCTGCTCGTTCTGGTCTTTGTCCCTGGCATCAGCCTCAAGGCAGGAGGCGCGCGGCGCTGGCTCAGGCTTGGTATCATGACCTTCCAGCCCTCGGAACTGGTGAAACTTGCGATGGTGATTTTCCTGGCAAAATACCTCTCAAGCCCTCATTACGATGCAAACAATTTCAAGTGCTTCATAAAACCCCTCGGCATTATGGCGCTCTTCCAGGTTGTATTTCTCAAACAGCCTGACTTTGGCGCGACCATGAGTCTCTTCATGCTGACCATTGCAATGCTCTTTATAGCCGGAACGAGGGTTCGGTATATCGCATCCCTGCTGCTGCTTGCAGTCCCGGTCGTGATAATTTTGGTAAAGGAACCATACCGGATGAAGAGGATTATGACCTTTCTCGATCCGACCAAGGACCCGCAGGGCAGCGGCTTCCAGCTTATCCAGTCATTCATCTCACTCGGCAGCGGCGGCCTTACAGGCCTCGGCCTTGGCGAGTCAAAACAGAAGCTCGCTTATCTGCCGGCAAAGCATACGGATTTCATATTCTGCCTGGTGGGCGAGGAACTGGGCCTGCTTGGTGCAACAGTAGTGATTGCACTCTTTGTGTTCCTTTTCGTGCGGGGTATTACGGTTGCCAACAGGACAAAGGACAGATTCCATTTCTTCCTTGCATACGGCCTGACCATGATGATAGCAGTGCAGGCGCTTGTCAACTTTGCGGTTGTTACCGGCATGGTGCCGACAAAAGGTCTTCCCTTGCCGTTCATGAGCTATGGCGGCTCAGCCCTTCTGGTGAATATGGTCGTTATAGGATTGCTGCTGCGCGTTTCGCGAGGCGATGACCAGCGGCCTGCCCAGATCGGCGACAGGAATCAGATCGTCCGGAAGGCCGCCAGGAGAAACATCTACAGCAGTCAGGGGGCAGCACGGTGAAGGTCATGATCGCAGGCGGCGGCACAGGAGGCCACCTTTTCCCCGGACTGGCTCTGGCTGAAGAGTTCAAGAAAAGGGATGCGAAGACAGACGTGGTCTTTGTAGGCACAGAGCACGGCATAGAGTCAAAGATCATTCCGCGGGAAGGCTATCCCCTGCAGTTTCTGAGGGCAGAGGGCATCGTCGGAAAGTCGTTCGTGAAGAAAATAGCCGGTACAGCGAAGATGGCTCTCTCATTCCTCGATGCGCGCAGGATCCTGACAGCTGCGGCTCCGGACATTGTGATCGGTGTCGGCGGATATGCTTCAGGTGCGGTCGTACTCACCGCGAGTTTGAGGTCGATCCCGACCCTGATCCATGAGCAGAACTCTGTGCCCGGAACAACGAACAGGATCCTTGGCAGATTTGTTGACAGAATATGCGTCACCTATCAGGAGAGTATGTCGGTCTTCCCCATAGGAAAGACCTTTCTTGCCGGCAACCCGGTCCGCATGAAGATCATGAAAGGAGAGCGCGAGTCTGCATGCAGGCTTTTCTCTCTTGATAGCGAAATGTTCACGGTATTCATATTCGGAGGGAGTTCCGGCGCATCTTCTATCAATAGGACCATGGTCGATGCCCTGAACCACCTCGGCGAACTGAAAGAAAAAATACAGTTCCTTCACCAGACCGGTGACAAGGATTTTGAGGGTATTCGCGACGCATACCGCAAGACCGGCGTAAAGGGAACAGTTGCACCATTTATCTACCAGATGGCAGAGGCCTATGCTGCATCAGACATTGTCATCTCCCGTGCAGGAGCAACCACGCTTGCTGAACTGACCGCGCTCGGCAAGCCTGCGATCCTTATTCCTTACCCCCATGCAGCAGGAAGGCATCAGGAGTTCAATGCCCTGAAGCTGAAAGAGATGGGTGCAGCAAAGGTCCTGTTCGAACACGAGATGAACGGTCCGGTGCTTGCAGAGGTCATCAGGGAGATGTGCGGGAATGCCGAAGGACTGAAAGAGATGCAGCGGGCAAGCAGGGGACTGGGAAGGCCTGATGCCTGCAGCAAGATCGTTGATCTGGCCATGGGCCTGCTCAAGAACCATGCGCCCAGGAAGAGAGGCAGCTGACGTGTTCGAGAGATACAAGACCATACATTTTGTCGGCATCGGCGGCATCGGCATGTCCGGCATTGCTGAAGTCCTTGCGAATCTCGGATACGAGGTGACCGGTTCTGATGTGAAGGAGTCGGAGACAACGAAACGGCTCCAGGCAATGGGCATCAGGATCTCGATAGGACACAGGTCAGAGAATATCGGCAATGCCCATGTGGTTGTCGTATCTTCAGCGGTCTCGTTTGACAACCCTGAAGTGCTTGCTGCCAGGGCCAGCACCATATCCGTGATCCCGCGCGCAGAGATGCTTGCAGAGCTCGCGCGTCTGAAATACAGTGTGCTCATTGCCGGTGCGCATGGCAAGACAACTACCACCTCGCTCATTTCTACCGTGCTGGGCCAGGGAGGATTTGATCCCACGATCATCATCGGCGGTAAGCTCAAAGGCATCGGATCGAACGCGCGTCTCGGCAGGGGTGACTTCCTTGTTGCAGAGGCTGATGAAAGCGATGGCTCGTTCCTTAAGCTTTCCCCTACGATCGCTGTTGTGACGAACATAGACAGAGAGCATATGGACTTCTTCAAGGATATGGACAGCCTGAAACAGGCCTTTCTTGCTTTTATCAACAAGATACCCTTTTACGGCGCAGCCTTCATCTGCAATGAGAATGAATATATCAAAGAGCTCATTCCGGCAATTCATCGGAGATTCCTCACGTACGGCATGTCTGACCAGTCTGATATTTATGCATCGAATGTCAGGAAGGGGTTCATGTCAACGACCTTTGATGTGTCCTTTAATCATACTGATGCAGGAACATTCACGCTGCCGATACCCGGCCAACATAATGTGCTGAACAGTCTGGCCTGCATCGGCGTTGCACTGGAACTGAAGATGCACCCTGCTGCGATCAAAGAGGCGCTCAGTTCTTTCAGCGGCATCCAGAGAAGGTTTGAGTTCAAGGGAGAGGCTAAAGGCGTGAAGGTCTATGATGACTATGGCCATCATCCGACAGAGGTCCAGGCGACCCTCTCTGCAGCGAAAGAGAACATGAAGCATCTGAGCAATGCAGGAAGGCTCTTCGTGGTCTTCCAGCCTCATCGTTATACACGGACCGCAGACCTGATGGATGCGTTCGCAGGTTCATTTCTGGGTGTTGATGTCCTTGTCCTGCTCGACATCTACCCTGCAAGCGAAAAGCCGATCCCGGGGATCACTTCAGAACTGCTTGCAGAAAAGATGAAGCAGAAGGGACAGAAGAACGTATCGTGCTTCAGCGACAGGGAAAAGGCGATGAAGCTCCTGACTGCGCAGCTGAAAAAGGGCGATGTGCTTCTGACACTCGGCGCAGGCGATGTCTGGAAGATCGGAGAGTCAATCGTGGAGAGGCTTCATGCTGATTAGCCAGGCAGAATGGGAAAAGACCTTCAACGGCTATTTTCAGGGAGATGTTTCATTCAATGTCTCCATGAAAGAACATACGAACCTTGTTATTGGCGGGCCTGCTGATGTTGTTGTCAGCCCTGCTGATCCGGTATCGATGAAGAACATTGTGATGCTCCTTGGCAGGCAGAAGGTGCCTTTTCTTCCGCTGGGAGGAGGTACGAATATTCTGGTAAGAGATGGAGGCATTGATGGTGTTGTGATCAAGTTCAAGGCCTTTAACAGGATAGAGGTCATTCACGAAACAGACAACCACGCTGAACTTTTTGTCGAGGCAGGCGTAATGCTGCAGAAGTTGGTGAACTTCTGCAGGGAAAAGGGATTTTCAGGCATGGAAGGGCTGATCGGCATACCCGGGATGCTTGGCGGTGCGATCTGCGGCAATGCCGGGTCATACGGCTGCGAGATCAGGGATCTGCTGGTCTCCGTTGTGATCCTGCGCACTGACGGCAGCCTTGAACGTTTTAAACCTGAGGACCTTGGCTTTGGTTACCGCAGATCAGAGATTCTTGCTGACGACATTGTGCTGAGCGCAAATCTGAAGTTCAGGAAAGACGATGCAGCAGCTGTTGCAGCACGGACCGAAGGTTTTTTCAAGCAGAAGAAAGCAGCCCAGCCGATCTGGGAACGATCAGCAGGCTGCGTATTCAGGAATCCTGAAGGCATGTCAGCCGGAAAGATGATTGACGAGGCAGGCTGCAAGGGCATGCGCATCAATGACATCGAGGTGAGCAGCATGCATGCAAACTTCTTTGTGAACCGAGGGGAAGGCAGGGCAGATGACTACCTTAAACTTATGGATAACGTCTCTGCAAAGGTCATGGAGAAATTCCAGGTCGCACTGGAGCCTGAAATAAGGGTAATGGGGAAGGCATGATGAGAAATAAAGAGATGAAAAAAAGAAAGATCGGTGTTCTCCTGGGAGGCTTGTCAGCAGAGCGGGAAGTTTCGCTCAGGAGCGGAAAGGCCGTGGTCAAGGCACTGAAGTCAGTTGGATACAATGTTGTTGCCATAGATGCAAAGGGTGACTTCTATGCAAAACTGAAAAAGCAGAAGATCGAGCAGGTCTTCATTGCGCTGCATGGCGGACACGGGGAGAACGGGGCTGTCCAGGGCATGCTTGAGATCATGGGCATTCCTTACACTGGCTCCGGCGTGCTCGCATCGTCCCTTGCAATGGACAAGGTCGCATCTAAGAAGATCTTTCTTTATCACAACATACCGGTGCCGGCGTTTGAGATCGTGAAACGTGAAGAGTCAGGCGTCAGGAGTAAAGACAGAGGCGTCTCACGCTTCACGCCTCACGCTTCACGCGGCAAGCTGCGCTTGCCGGTTGTGGTAAAGCCTGCAACAGAGGGGTCCAGCGTCGGGGTTGAGATCGTGAAGGATGCCAGGTCTTATCAGAAGGCGCTGGCAACAGCCTTTCAATATGGCGATATTGTGCTGATAGAAAAGTATATCAGGGGTCAGGAAGTGCAGATCGCGATCCTTGATGACAAGGTCCTCGGCGGTGTAGAGGTGAGGCCTTCGGATGAATTCTACAGCTATAAGGCAAAGTACACGGCTGGTCTCACGCAGTATATCTTCCCGCCTGAGCTTGATAAAAAGACGTACATAAAGGCGGAGAAGGCAGCCCTTGCAGCCCATCAGGCGCTCGGCTGCAGCGGAGCAACAAGGGTGGATCTGATCATTGACAAACACAGCAACCCGTATGTGCTTGAGGTGAACACGATCCCTGGCATGACCGAGACGAGCCTGTTGCCGAAGATCGCGAAAAACGCAGGACTTGATTTTCCGGAACTGATCTGTCGGATATTGGGAGACTGATGAAGGCTAAAAACAGCAACAAGACCACTAAGAGCAGCAGGGTCAATACGGCCAGCAGGAAGAGTTCGCCGAACAGGCTCAGGCGGTTTGCATCAATCTTTGCGAAGTTGAAGATGGTCCTTCTGGTCGGCATTCCCCTTATCGCCGTGGGTGGTCTGATCTATCTCCTTACCCATGCAGTGCCTTCTGCCTTCAAAATGAAGACTATAGAGCTGGCCGGCAATGAGCATTTGACTGATGATGAGCTGAAGAATATCGGAGGGCTCAAGGGAGATGAGAGTCTTCTGACCATGTCAAGCCGGAAGGTGTATGAGAAGTTGAAGGAATCGCCCTGGATACAGACAGCATCAGTCCGCAAGGAATTTCCGTCAAAGCTCCTGATCAGCATAAAAGAGACAGAGCCCTTTGCACTGCTGGACATGAAGGGCAAGATGTTCATTGTGGATGACAAAGGAAGGATGCTCGAGGAATTGAAGGACAACTCTGTGCCGTTCCTTCCGGTGATCATGAGCGATCCGTACAACGAGAAAGAGGCATTCAAAGAAGCGGTCAATCTGGCAAAAGTGATCAAGAACATGGGCGTGCTCCACAAAAAGCAGCGCATTGAGATCATTGCTCATCAGCCCAATGAGGTGGCTGCCAACCTTGACGGCGTTCACGTAAAGGTAGGTGCAGGCGAGCATGAGGACAAGCTGACCAGGCTTAGCGAGATAGAGGCAGAGATCAGCAAACGGCATATACCTGTTGCGTACATTGATCTCAGATTTGCAAAAAAAGCGATCGTGAAGCCGGTGAACGAGGTGATCAGGTGAACGGCAGGATCTTTGCTGCAATTGACATCGGCACAACCAGCATATCGGTTCTTGCAGCAGAAGCAACGGAAAAAGGGGCGAGAATGCTCGGCTCATGCAGAACGCCTTCTCGCGGGCTCAGAAAGGGTGCTGTGGTCAACATTGAGGAGGCTGTTCATTCGATCCGGAATGCCGTACGCGAGGCAGAAGCTGCAACAGGCAGAAAGATATCATCTGCTGTTGTCGGCATTACCGGTCAGCATATTAAGGGATTCCTGAGCACCGGGCTTATCGGTCTTCATGGCAGGGAGGTCACCGCTGCTGACAGAATGCTTGCCATAGAGTCTGCAAAGACCGTGTACATGCCGCTTGACCGCGAAGTGCTTCATGCGATCCCTGTTGAGTTCAAGCTTGACGGGCAGAGCGGCATTACTGATCCTGTCGGCATGTCAGGTGTGAGGCTTGAGTCCACGGTGCATATCATAACCGCTCATTCGCAAGCTGTGCAGAATCTCAAACGGGCATGCGAACAGGCAGGTCTTGAGGTGCTCGAGATGGTGTTTGGGCCGGCTGCAGCAGCAGAGGCAGTGCTCACCCATGATGAGATCGAACAGGGGGCTCTCCTTATCGACATCGGCGGCGGAACAACGGACATTGCTTATTTTAGGAACGGGTCCATGGTGCATGCTGCGGTTCTCGGCATCGGCGGTCTGCATATTACGAACGATCTTGCCGTCGGGCTGCAGGTGAGCGTAGCAGAAGCAGAGAGGATCAAAAAGGCAGCAGGGCTTGCCTCTGTCCGTGCCCTTTCCGGAGGAGAGTCCATAGATATATCACAGCAGGAAGGGCAGCAGCAGAAGGTGAACAGAGAAATGCTTGCGGCTATTATTCAGCCCAGATGCGAAGAATTGTTCGAGAAGGTCAGTGAAGAACTCTCGAAATTCAGCGCCGCAGATACTGTCTGCACCGCGGTCCTGACAGGTGGAACAGCGCTTCTTGGCAACATCTCAGACCTTGCAGCGACAGTCCTCGGCATGCCTGTGCGCATCGGGCTCCCCCAGGGAGTGGCCGGCATGAAGAACAGTGTGAGGACACCGTCTTATGCTGCGGTGATAGGCCTTGTAGCGTATGCGGCACAGAATGACGAGGATGCGGCCCTGCATCACGACAATGCAGGCAATCTGCTTGAGGGATTCGCAACAAGAATAAAGAATGCTTTTGGATACAAGGATTTCCTTGAAATAGTTCAGAAAAAGAAAAAGGGGGTATCGTATGTTTGAGATCGAAGAGGTAAGAGGCCAGAATGCAAAGATTAAAGTGGTGGGCGTAGGAGGAGCCGGCGGCAATGCCATCAATAATATGATCGCATCGCATATGCACGGTGTCGAATTCATTGCGGTCAATACAGACCTGCAGGTGCTTGAATCATCCCTTGCATCGGTCAAGGTGCAGATCGGCAAGGAGTCAACAAAGGGCCTTGGTGCAGGCTCGAATCCGGAGGTCGGCAGACAGGCAGCGATCGAAGACCGGGCTGCCATTATGGAGATGCTCGATGGCTGCGACATGGTCTTCATTACTGCAGGCATGGGCGGAGGCACAGGCACGGGAGCTGCCCCGGTCATTGCAAGCATTGCAAAGGAGATTGGAGCTTTGACGGTCGCTATCCTGACCAAACCGTTCTTTTATGAAGGCAAGAGAAGAAAAGAGAATGCTGAAGAAGGCATCAGGGATCTGGCTAACTGTGTTGATACCATGATCGTGATCCCCAATGACAAGATAAGCCTTGTTGTAGAAAAGGGCACACCCATGATCAAGGCATTTTCAATTGCCAATGATGTGCTGAGACATGCGGTGCAGGGTATCTCCGATATTATCCTCGTGCCGGGCCTGATTAATGTGGACTTTGCCGATGTAAAGACTGTCATGGAAAGCATGGGCCGCGCTGTTATGGGATCAGGAACAGCCAAAGGCGAGGGCGGTGCCTTCGAAGCGGCAAAGAAGGCAATCTCTAATCCGCTTCTGGAACACTCATCCATTGAAGGCGCAAAGGGCATCCTTATCAATATTACGGGTGGTCTTGAACTTTCCCACGACGGCATCCAGGCGGCTGCATCATATATATACGACAATGCGCATGAAGATGCCGTAGTAATACTTGGCGCGGTTATCGACCCGGATATGACCGACGAGGTCAGAGTAACGGTAATAGCAACCGGTTTTGATGAAAGGAAGCTGAAGGTTGAGCTGCCGGAAATGCAAAAATGGGCGCCAAAGGAAGAGGTTAAGGAGATTAGGCCGATCATAAGCAGGGATATCAGCGAACCTGTATCCTTGAAGGCATCTGAGCGAGTCCTGGCGAAAAACCTTAATTTCAGTCTTCAGCCAGCCCTGCCGCGCGATATCTTTGCCTATGAGGAAGAGATGGATCTGCCGTCATTTCTCAGAAGGCCTAGCCAGCAGATACAGCAAAAAGGATTATAAGTCTTCCTCAACAGGAGGAGTTCCCACCCCCCTGGGAGCTCCTCCCCCCCCTGTTGACTTGTTTCAGGCACAGTAAAAAAACGATTCGAGACAGACAGCACTTCTTCCTGAAAAAAGGAGATATTTCCCAAAAAAGATAAATTTATAATTTCAGAGCCCTTTTTCTGATCACAAAATATGAGATGCTTTCCATATAAATAATTGAATTTAAAGCATTGTTGATATTATTAAGGATATGTCTGAATATTGGCATCAGGCTTGCAAAGATAAATCCCGGAAACTTTGAAATATAAGTTCAATTTAGAAAATGAAGGAGGTGACTACTATGAAGAAAGTATTAGCATTGATCATCGCACTCATGTTCGCATTCGCAGTGACAGCAGCTTTTGCAGCTGACGCACCGAAGGCAGACACAAAGGCTCCTGCAAAGGTTGAGGAGAAGAAGGCTGACGTTAAGGCTGACGCAAAGGCTGACGATAAGGCAGCTAAGAAGGCAGCTAAGAAGGCTAAGAAGTCCAAGAAGAAGGCTGACGAGAAGAAGGCTGACGCTCCTAAGGTTGAGGAGAAGAAGGCTGACGCTCCTAAGGCAGCAGCTCCTGCAGCACCTGCAAAGAAGTAATTACTTCTTAACAGATAAAAAGGGTTGGTCAGAAATGATCGGCCCTTTTTTATGCCCAAAAACAGAGGTGTCTTGTATTCCTTCAGTTACGGGTGTGAGCATCCCTGCCTTTCTACGCTGCCTGTTATTAAAATAAAGCCCTTTCCGAAACGCTATTGCTTGACAGACGCAGGACTTCAACGTGATAATAAACATCTGTTCACGTGAACAGGCGTTCATCTTTATTGCTGCGGTAGGCCTGTTCACCTATAAAAAAAATCACAAGGAGCAGATGCAGGATCATCGAACAGTTCTAAATACTGACTCAGAGGGCACTAACGCCTCAGGCGGCAGTCTGAGAAAAGAGCCGGGTCGTTTCCTTATCCTGGGCGTTTTTTTCGCAGCATTTCTTAGTCTTTCCCTTATTACCAGGATTGTCCTGATGGTGAAAAGTCTGCGCCTGATTGATGCCAAGCCGCTGCTGCTTCTCAAGGTTTACGGTATGGGCTTCCTGTTCGATCTGGTAACTGCCGGATATGTCGTTCTTCCTTTTGTTCTATACCTTATTATTCTGCCGGACCGGATCTATAACAGCAGGCCGCATCGTATTGCTATGCTTATTGCCGTATTCCTGACTGTCTATCTGTTTCTTTTCAGCAGCGTTTCTGAATTCTTTTTCTTTGATGAATTTGGGGTAAGGTTCAATTTCATTGCAGTCGATTACCTTGTTTATACCCATGAGGTTGTCCAGAATATCATTCAGTCATATCCGGTCATGCCCATATTCCTGGCCATTGGTTTCATAGCGGTTCTCGTTGTATTCCTTATGCATAGAAAGCTGTATTTTAGAGGTGTTCACCAGTCCACTCTTGGTCAGAGGATGAAAAGGGGAGCGGCATTTTTTATCATCCCTGTTGTTGCTACCGTATTTGTGAGCCTGCCGCTGGCGCATGTATCCTCAAACTCTTATGCGAATGAGCTTGCTGCCAATGGCGTGTATGCATTGTTCTCAGCTTTCAGGAACAACAAGATAAACTACGAAGATTTCTATACCTCTCTCGAGAGCAAAGAGGCCTTCACAAAGTTGAGAACCCTGCTGCATGAAGAGAACGCCGATTTTGTGAGCGATGATCTTTATGACATTACCAGGAAGATTACCAGTAATGGCGCTGAAAAAAGGCTGAATGTCGTGGTTGTTGTTGAGGAAAGTCTGAGCGCTGAATATATTGGGGCATTCGGCAATAAAAAGGGGCTCACTCCTAATCTTGACCGTCTGGCAAAAGAAAGCGTTTTTTTTACGAATATGCATGCCACAGGAACCAGAACCGACAGGGGGCTTGAAGCGATCAGTCTTTCTCTGCCGCCCACTCCCGGCCGCTCTATGCTGAAACGCAAGGACAACGAGGACCTTTTCGCATGGCCTGCGCTTATGAAGGCACGCGGTTATGACACAAAGTTTTTGTACGGCGGATACGGATACTTCGACAATATGAACTATTTTTTCAGTCATAACGGTGTTGACCATATTATCGATCGAACAAATTTCTCGAAGAATGAGATCGTCTTTGAGAATGCCTGGGGTGTAAGCGACGAGGACCTTTTCAGTAAGTCCCTGTCGGAATTCCGCAGATCATACGAAAGTCGTAAACCGTTCTTCGGCCTGATCATGACAACCTCCAACCACAGGCCCTATACCTATCCAGAAGAAAGGATCGATATACCGTCCCATACCGGACGAAATGGCGCTGTAAAGTATTCTGATTACGCCATCGGCAAATTTCTGCAGGATGCTGCAAAAGAACCCTGGTTTCGCGACACGATCTTTGTTTTTGTAGCAGACCATTGTGCAAGTTCTGCTGGAAAGACCTCGTTGCCAATAAAGCGGTATGAGATCCCTTTGATGATATATTCTCCTGCCCACTTGACGCCTCAGACGAACGAGAAGCTCGCAAGCCAGATCGATATTGCGCCGACCATCATGGCTATGCTCAATGTCAGCTATAACTCACGCTTCTTTGGAAGAGATATACTCAAAATGTCTCCTGCCCAGGAACGGGCTTTTATCGGGACATATGAACGGCTCGGATACGCAAAAAACAACAGGCTCGTAGTGCTGAACGTGAGAAAAGATAATCGTTTTTACGAGTATGCTGCGAATGCAAAGAAGCAGAATGAAGCTGCTGCTGATCAGGAACTTCTGAATGAGGCGGTCAGTTATTATCAAGGCGCGAGCTATCTGTCGGAGCACCGTCTGAATCGGTTAGAAACGGAGGCAGCAGGATATGTCCGTTGAGACAGGGAAGAATAATGTGAAGCGGCGCACCGGAGACGAATCAAAGCAAAACATCCTCAGGGCTGCCTGTGATGTGTTTGCTGAGCGCGGGTATGAAAAGGCCTCGATCCGTGAGGTGGCAAAACGCGCGCAGATAAGCATCGGCGGCATCTACATCTATTTCCCGAACAAGCAGCACCTTTATACCGGCCTCATGAAAAGCCAGATGGATGAATTTCTCGGCCGCGTAGAGGCGCTCCGCTCAGAAGCGCCGCTGACAGCGCTCCGCATGCTGATTGATCTATACATGGAACTTGCGGTTACAAAGACAAAAATGCTTTCTACCGGCATTAAGGAATATGACCTTGAGTTTAAGCGGCCGATTAGGCATGCTTTTTTTAAGGCCCAGCACAAAATCATAATTGATGTCCTGAAAAAAGGCGTGCGTAATGGTTCCCTGCGTTCTATGGACTGCCCGGAAACCGGGCTGATGATACTGGTGACGCTCAGGGGCGCTATCCTTGGGTACCTGACAGGCGATATCCGGAGGCCAAAGGCATACGGTCAATCACTCTATGAATTACTACTCAACGGAATAAGGAGTTAACGCAATGCATAATAATTTAAAACGCATCTCATCCGCAGTCCTCGTGGCTGCTGTCTTCACGCTTATCTTTGCCACTGCCGCATGCAAAAAGAAGGAGCAGAAACCTGCAGGCATGCCGCCTGTTCCTGTTTCGGTCGGCGCTGCAGTAGAGAAGTCAGTACCTCTGCAGATAAGTGCGATCGGCAACGTGGAGGCATCTTCAACAGTTGCGGTCAAGGCACAGGTAGGAGGAACCCTCATAAGAGTCCACTTCACTGAAGGACAGGATGTGAAGAAGGGTGACCTGCTCTTTACGATCGACCCCAGACCCTATGAGGCAGCACTGAAACAGGCTGATGCGATCTTTGCCCGGGACCGCGCACAGTTTGAGAATGCCCGTGCAGAAGAGAGACGGTATGCAGAACTGGTGAAAAAGGGATATGTTTCCCAGACCCAGTATGAACAGGTGCGCACAAATGCAGCAGCACTTGAGGCGGTTGTTCAGTCTTCAAAGGCACAGGTCGAAAATGCACATCTGCAGCTTGCTTATTGCACGATTCGTTCCCCGTTCTCAGGGAGGACCGGCAGTCTTGTGGTATACGAAGGCAATCTCATCAAGCCGAATGCTGACACTTCCATGGTAACGATCAATCAGATACAGCCGGTCAATGTGGGCTTTGCGGTTCCTGAGAAAACCCTGCCTGAGATCAAGAAATATATGGCAGGAGGCGCATTGAAGGTGGAGGCACTGCTCTCAAAGGATGACAAGAACCCTGTTCAGGGAAAGCTTACATTTATCGATAATGCGGTTGACAACGCAACAGGAACGATAAAACTGAAGGGGAGCTTTGTCAATAGTGACAGAAAGCTCTGGCCTGGCCAGTTTGTGAATCTGCTTTTGACCCTTATGACCCAGAGCAATGCGATTGTTGTGCCGACTCAAGCAGTGCAGACCGGTCAGAAAGGACCGTTTGTTTTTGTTGTTAAAGAAGACGCGACTGCGGAAGCTCGGCCAGTTGTAGTGAGCAGGACAGTTGGTGAGGAGTCGGTCATAGAGAGCGGCCTGAAAGCCGGTGAGAAGGTGGTGACTGACGGGCAGCTGAGACTTACCCCAGGAGCAAAGGTGGAATTTAAAGACAGCAAAGAGCAGCAAGGGGCAGATAATAAGGGGCAAAAGGATAAAGATAAGGCCAAGGCTGAGGATAAGGGAAAGGCTGAGGTAGAGAATAAGCCGGAAGCAAAAGCAGAGGCCAAGGGAAAAGCAAAATGAATCTTTCTGAGCTTTTCATAAAGCGGCCGATCATGACCAGCCTTGTCATGCTGGCGGTCATGATCTTCGGACTGTTTGCTTACCGTGCGCTGCCGGTCAATGATCTGCCGAGCATTGACTTTCCGACCATACAGGTGAGGGCAGAGTTGCCCGGTGCAAGTCCTGAAACCATGGCCAGTGCTGTTGCAACTCCTCTGGAGCGGCAGTTCTCGACTATTGCCGGCCTTGACGCTATGAACTCTACTAACGGTCAGGGCATATCCATTATCACACTTAAGTTCGCGCTGGAGCGCAGCATTGACGCTGCAGCCCAGGATGTGCAGGCTGCCATCTCAAAGGCAGCACGCCAGCTGCCCCAGGACATGCCGAGCCCGCCGTCATATCAGAAGGTCAATCCGGCTGACCAGCCTGTTATCTATCTTGCGCTGAGTTCGCAGACGCTTCCGCTTTCAGAGGTGAACGAGTACGCTGACACGATCATTGCGCCGCGCATTTCGATAATCAGCGGTGTAGCACAGGTGCAGGTCTTTGGTTCCCAAAAATATGCAGTGAGGGTGCAGCTTGACCCTCAGGCTTTAGCAAGCAGAAAGATCGGCATTGATGAAGTATCCGCAGCACTCGGCCGCTCAAACGTAAACCTGCCAACCGGCGGGCTTCAGGGTGACAAACAGGTCTTTACGATCCAGGCCACGGGTCAACTGTACAATGCAGAGGCATATAAGCCAATTATCGTGGCCTATAGAAACGGCTCTCCTGTGCGGCTGCAGGATATCGCTGTCATAACAGACAGTGTTGAGAATGACAAGATCGCTGCCTGGTATAACGCAGCAGGAAAGTCAACCCGTGCCATTGTTATGGCCATTCAGCGCCAGCCCGGCACGAATACTATCGAGGTCGTTGACAGTGTCAGGAAGCAGATCCCGATCTTCCGGAGCCAGTTGCCTGCATCGGTTGATCTCAATGTTCTCTTTGACCGCTCGGAAACGATCCGTGAGTCAGTGGCAGACGTCAAGTTTACGCTGGTGCTTACCATTGGCCTGGTGATCCTGGTTATCTTTCTCTTCCTGCGCAATCTGTCAGCCACGATCATACCGAGTCTTGCCTTGCCGCTTTCGATCATCGGCACCTTTGCTGCCATGTATAATCTCGGTTTTTCGGTCAACAACATAACGCTCATGGCGCTTACCCTTTCGGTCGGATT
Source organism: uncultured Nitrospiraceae bacterium (assembly GCA_964506525.1). Classification (GTDB taxonomy): domain Bacteria; phylum Nitrospirota; class Thermodesulfovibrionia; order Thermodesulfovibrionales; family UBA6898; genus UBA6898. Next base: position 28,509 of record CAZDLA010000018.1, on the reverse strand, counting down.
CGTGGTGGACGACGCGATTGTGATGCTCGAAAACATTGTCCGCCACATGGAGCACGGAGAAAAGCCGATGGAGGCTGCCCTGAAAGGGTCCCGAGAGATCGGATTTACAATCATCTCGATGACCATATCTCTTGTTGCGGTCTTTATTCCTGTTCTTTTTATGGCCGGGATGATGGGCCGCATGCTTCACGAGTTTGCGGTTACCATTACCGTGGCTGTTTTGATCTCAGGCGTTGTTTCCCTGACCTTGACCCCCATGCTTGCGAGCCGTTTTCTCAAGCCGCACGCAGAGTTGAAACACGGCCGGCTCTACAACAGTATGGAGCGGTTCTTTGATGGTCTGCGCAATCTGTATGAAAGAACACTCAAACGCGTGCTCGTTTTCCGCAGGACAGTCATGGCAGTGACCATGATCATGACTGTTCTGACAGCCTGGATCTTTACAAAGATGCCGACAGGACTTTTGCCCTCAGACGACATCGGCGCGATCTTTGCCCAGACTGAAGGTGCTCAGGGCGTATCCTTCGATGAGATGAAGAGGCATCAGCAGGCACTTGCAGCAATTGTGCTCCAGGATCCTAATATTGAGGCATTCATGTCTTCTGTCGGTGCCAGCGGCTCACGGGTTGGCTCAAACAGCGGGTTTATGTTCATGAAGCTCAAACCCCGTCATGAGCGCAAACTCAATGCAGACCAGATTATCCAGCAGCTCAGACCTAAGGTGATGGCTGTGCCGGGAATCATGATGTTCATGCAGAACCCTCCTCCTATCCGTCTGGAGGCTACCCTGTCCAAGGCCCAGTACCAGTTCGTGCTGCAGAGTCCGGAGACGGACGACCTTTATAAAAATGCAGCAGCCTTTGAAGGAAAACTGCGCAGCCTGTCGATGCTGCAGGATGTTACGAGTGATCTGCAGATAAAAAACCCGCAGGTTACGCTCGACATAGACCGGGATCGGGCTTCATCGTTAGGCATCACGGCACAGCAGATCGAAGATGCGCTCTATTCCGCGTACGGTGCACGTCAGGTCTCTACCATATACTCGCCGTCGAACCAGTATAGGGTGATAATGGAACTGCAGCCGCAGTATCAGTTGGACCCCTCTGCTCTGGGTATGCTCTATGTTCGCGCAAACACCGGGCAATTAGTGCCACTTTCCTCTTTGGCATTTCTCAATAAAGGGCTCGGTCCCCTGTCTGTCAACCACCAGGGCCAGATCACTGCTGTCACGATCTCTTTTAATCTGAAGCCGGGTGCGCCGCTGGGCGATGCTGTGGCTGAGGTTGAAAAGGAGGCAAAGGCTTTGCCGGCTTCTATCACTACAGGTTTCCAGGGCACGGCTCAGGTTTATCAGGCTTCAACCAAAGGGCTCGCACTGCTCCTAATCCTGGCGATAGTGGTCATCTACATAGTGCTCGGTATTTTATATGAGAGCTATATACATCCGCTCACCATTCTTTCGGGCCTGCCTTCTGCCGGATTCGGTGCGCTGATCACCCTGATGATCTTTGGCAAGGACCTGAACCTGTATGCCTTTGTCGGCATCATTATGCTGGTCGGCATTGTGAAGAAGAATGCGATCATGATGATCGATTTTGCCCTTGATGCGCAGCGGCGTGAAGGCCTCAAACCGCTTGACGCAATTTATCAGGGGGCTATTGTCCGTTTTCGTCCGATCATGATGACCACCATGGCAGCGCTTATGGGCACGCTTCCCATTGCGATCGGGTTTGGCGCAGGTGCTGATTCCCGCCGCTCTCTTGGTCTCGCCGTAGTGGGTGGACTGCTCGTATCCCAACTTCTGACACTCTATATAACGCCAGTTGTGTACTACTACATGGACAGGATGCAGGAATGGGTAAAAGAACGCTTCAGGATCAATCTGCAGAGGCAGAAGCTGGACAATATCCAGAACTGAGTGAAGGTGTATAATAGTTGCAATATGCATGTTAATAATCGGAGGAATACTATATGAAAAGAACAATTCTCTTGCTGTTGCTGATAGCTTATTCTTTTGCCCCTGCTGCGTATGCTGAAGAAATCATAGGCAAGGGCGAACTGATCACGCTCGAAAGGGCGATCCAGGTCGGCCTGAAAAGACACCCGAATGTGCTTGCGAGCCAGGGTTCTGTTGCTGTCAGCGAAGCCAGGAAAGGACAGGCTCAGGCCGGGTACTGGCCGACACTGGATGCAACTGCAGGTTATTCGCGATTTAGACCGTCGGTCAATGTCTCCGGGGGTACGAGCGGAGGCATAACAGCGGCAACCTCACATTCTTTTGACCAGTATTCCGCTGGTGCTACTGCAAAACAGACCATTTTCGATTTCGGCAAGACCTGGACGAACGTGAGTATTCAGAAACAGAATATAGAAGCTTCTCGATCCGACCTCGAAAATACTGAAGAGCAGATCATACTGAATGTGAAGCAGGCGTATTACAATCACTTGAGGGCGAAAAGGAACAGGACCGTAGCCGCAGAAACGCTAACTCAGTTCCAGCAGCATCTCGAACAGGCAAAGGCCTTTTACGAGGTCGGCACAAAACCAAAGTTCGATGTTACAAAGGCAGAGGTTGACCTGAGCAATGCGCGGCTGAACCTTATCAGGGCAGAGAATGCTGTTCGGCTCACCATGGTAACGCTTAATAATGCGATAGGCGTTCCAGATGCGCCTGAGTATACAATTGAGGACAACCTTTCTTTTGCAAAATATGCGGTTGGGTTGGAGGATGCAGTGAAGAGGGCTTATGAGAACAGACCTGAGTTGAAGGCTCTCACTGCCCGGCGTATTGCTGCTGAAAAAGCTATTTATGTTGCGAAGACGGGTTATTTTCCGATACTGACCGGCAATGCTTCCTGGTCCTGGTCAGGGGAGCGCATTGATGCGAGAGATGGGGGTTGGAATGCGGGCGTGGGTCTGTCCATACCGATCTTCAGCGGGTTTCTTACCAGGAACCAGATTTCAGAGGCAAAGGCAAACCTGAGCATACTTAAGGCGAATGAGGAGGCACTGCGCCAGAACGTGCTTCTTGAGGTGCAGCAGAATTATCTCAATCTTAATGAATCAGAAGAGCGGATTGTCACGGCCGAACTCACGGTCCGTCAGGCCAAAGAAAACCACGAGATCGCCACGGGCAGGTATGCGGCAGGAGTGGGTAACCCTATTGAGGTGACGGATGCTGAGGTTGCCCTGAGCAATGCAAAGGCATCGCATATCCAGGCTCTCTATGACTATAAAGTGGCGGCTGCAAGCCTCGAAAAAGCCATAGGAATCAAATAAAACGAAATTATTAACTAAATTTAATAATTAATTCATAATGGTTTCATCATTCCGGGATAATATATTTATAAGGGCAAAAACCCTTAGCAAAACCCCTCCTAAGGTAGCCGGTCCCCCACCGGCTACCACATTTTTCTTCTTATCGCAGTCTTCAAAAAAAGAGACCGAAACAGGGCAGACACACAGTGCAAAAATGGACGTATTTGCCCGCCCAAATGGTAAACTATGCCCTGGAGTTATCTGACACTTCAAATTTCAATTCAGGAAGGTTCTTATGGATCCCGTTATTAGTCTTTTTCAGAAAGTTCTCACCAAGGCAAAGGAACTGAATGTCTCTGACATTCATCTCAGCGTCGGCTCCCCGTGGAAGTACCGGCAGAACGGCCAGGTTGTGGGCATTAAAGGTCTCCCTCCACTCAAGATGTCAGAGGGAGAGGAGATCGTGAAACATATTGTTGCACAGACCGGAACGGTCCCTGAGGAAGATCTGGACAAACATCTCAAAACGCTGAAGGATCTGGACTGTTCCTATGCGCTTCCCGGAATCTCTCGTTTCAGAGTGAATATCTGCCGTCAGCGCGGCTCGTTCTCGATCGTGCTCAGGGTTGTTCCTTTTGAGGTCCCGACGGTTGAGTCGCTCGGCTTGCCTGCGGTCATTAATACTATTGCGCTGGAAGAGCGGGGGCTGATCCTTGTCACCGGCACAACCGGAAGCGGCAAGTCCACGACTATGGCCTCCATGATCAATCTGATCAATAACACGAAGCCCTGCAAGATCGTGGCGATAGAGGACCCTATTGAATATCTGCATAATGAGATCAAGGCATCGGTGGTCCAGCGAGAGGTCGGCTATGATACCGAAAGCTTTGCAACCGCTCTCAGGGCTGCGCTCAGACAAGACCCTGACATTATCATGGTCGGTGAGATGCGCGACAGGGCCACCATAGATATTGCTCTGAAGGCTGCGGAGACCGGTCACCTTGTCATTTCCACTCTCCATACGGTCGATGCGCCGAAGACGATCCAGAGGATCATCAGCGTCTTTGACCTGAGCGAACAGATGACGATCAGAAAGAGACTATCCGAGGCGCTGCTTGCGGTCATATCACAGCGCCTTCTCAGAAGAAAGGACAATGCAGGACGTGTTGCAGTCATCGAAGTTATGCGCAACACGCTCAGTATCCGCGACTGCATCGAGAATCCAGACAAAATGAATACCATACGCGACTATATCTCTACCGGCAAGGACCAATATGGCATGCAGACCTTTGATCAGCATCTCACGGACCTTTATAGTCAGGAGATCATCACGTTTGAAGCAGCAAAGGCGGCTGCAACGAGCCCTGCTGATTTTGAACTCGGCGTGAATGTCCACTGAGCAGAGATGCAAGTCGGGCTGCATAGTTCTTTGTGAAGTAACTAATGAGCATCTGAACTGTTTTACTGCTTAAGATCCTTGCTTGCCGGAGGTTAGATGAAAAAGATCATTGGTATTATTGCTCTTGTCGCGGTTCTGGCGGTTGCCGGATTTTATTGGAGCAGCAACAAAGGTAATGATGTAAAATTCCGGACAGAGAAGGTTGTGAAGGGTGACATAACCTCCACGGTCACGGCATCCGGCACGGTCAATGCGGTCACCACCGTGCTTGTGGGTACGCAGGTCTCTGGCACCGTAAAGGAGATCTTTGTTGATTTTAATTCCTCAGTAAAAAAGAACCAGGTCATCGCGCAGATTGATCCTGCAACGGTCGAGGCCCAGGTGGATCAGGCAAGGGCAGGGCTTCTGCTGGCAAAGGCCAATCTCGAAAAATCAGAGGCTTCCCTTACAGACTCCCAAAGATCAATGAACAGGTCAAAAGAGCTGTTCGCAAAAAATCTTATCGCCAGAAGCGACCTTGATACTGCAGAGACGAACTTTCTTACAGCCAAAGCACAAGTAACTGCATCAAAAGCGCAGGTTGCGCAGTCGGCTGCAACGCTCAGGACAGCAGAGACCAATATGCGGTACACAAGGATCATATCCCCTGTTGATGGCATTGTTGTTTCGCGGAATGTGGATGTAGGCCAGACTGTTGCGGCAAGTTTTCAGACACCCACACTTTTTACCATAGCCCAGGATCTTACCAAGATGCAGATAGACACGAATGTTGACGAGGCTGACATAGGAAAGATCAAGACCGGTATGGATGTTGATTTTACGGTTGATGCGTATCCTGAGACTACGTTTAAGGGAAAGGTCTTTCAGGTGCGGAATGCTCCGATATCTATCCAGAATGTTGTCACCTATGATGTTGTGGTCAAGGTCTCCAATCCTGATCTCAAGCTCAAGCCCGGGATGACCGCCAATGTCTCGATCATTACCTCTACACACGGCAATGTACTGAAACTGCCAAAGGCAGCGCTCCGTTTCAGCCTTGGCACGCCGGATAAGACCAGGGCTCCCAAACAGCAGAGAGGACCGGGCGTATGGGTGCTTGAGAATAACTCGCCAAAGCGTATTGCAGTCACCATAGGGATCAGCGACGGCATGCATAGCGAACTTCTTTCGAATGATCTGAAGGAAGGCCAGGAAGTGATTGTCGAATCTATTGGCAAGGCAAAGGAAAAGCCAGCAGCAGCGCCGAAGATGTTCTGACATGAGTCTGATAGACGCTCAGGGTATCAGCAAAACATACACCTTCGGAGAGCTTCAGGTGAGGGCTCTCTGTCCTACAACCCTGACTATTGAAGAGGGAGAGTTTATTGCGGTCATGGGCCCGTCTGGATCAGGCAAGTCAACGCTGATGAATATCCTCGGCTGCCTGGACAAACCCACGACCGGGAATTATCTGCTGAGCGGGGTTGATGTGGGCGGCTTGTCCAGGGACGAGCGGGCTGAGATACGGAACAGGAAGATCGGGTTTGTGTTCCAGGGTTTCAATCTGCTTTCGAGGACAGCGGCAATAGAAAATGTTGAACTGCCGCTTCTGTATAATGGCGTCTCTGCCGAGGAGCGGAAACAGAAGGCCATGACAGCGCTCAGGAAGGTCGGGCTTGAAGGAAGGGAACACCACCATCCTAATCAGCTTTCAGGCGGCCAGCAGCAGCGTGTTGCGATTGCGCGGGCCCTGGTGAACAATGCGCCTATTATTTTTGCGGACGAACCGACCGGGAACCTTGATACGAAAACGAGCGCCGAGATTATGGATCTCTTCGTGCAGCTGAACACAGAGGCGAACATTACGGTCATGCTGGTAACGCATGAACCTGATATCGCTGCGTACAGCAAACGCATCATCCGCTTCCTTGACGGCTGCATTGTGAGTGATGAGGCAAGAAAAAATGCGTGAGAAGAACAAGGGAATATCTGGCGGGGATACACAGCTGAGATATCGCAAATTGACAGGATCTTTAAGTGGCAGAAGCGCGTCTGTCATCAGATTGGAAAATAGATTCGAGGGCGAGATTCGGTCATGGTAACGGAGATGAATCAGGGTGTCACTGCGCTCTTTCATCTGCGCATCCCCGCCGGGCATGTCCTGAATGGATGTTTGGAGCAGCTGCGGTGATTAATATCCCCTCGACATTCAGGATCTCTCTGCGAGCATTGCGCGTGAACAAGATGCGCTCAGGGCTTACCATGTTAGGCATGATCATCGGTGTTGGTGCGGTTATCGCTATGCTTGCGGTCGGCACAGGTGCGCGTCAGAAGATAGCTGAGCAGATCTCCAGCATGGGGAGTAATCTGATCATGGTACTCTCCGGGGCAAGCACTTCCGGCGGCATTCGGATGGGTGCTGGTACCCAGCCAACGCTTTCGCTTGGTGATGCAGATGCAGTCGGGAGGGAATGTCCCTCAGTGCAGGCAGTTGCTCCCATTCTCGGCGGAACTGCGCAGGTAGTATATGGAAACCAGAACTGGTCAACCAGTGTGACCGGCACATCGCCGAACATGCTCATTGTGCGTGAATGGAGTTTGTCATCAGGAAGATCGTTCACGGAAGATGATGTGAAGAGCGCCACAAAGGTCTGTATGATCGGGCAGACTATTGTGGATAACCTTTTCGGCAGCATCGATCCTGTGGGTCAGGTGATCCGCATCAAGAAGATCCCCTTTACAGTCGCGGGCGTGCTTGAGGCAAAGGGTCAGTCGCCCAACGGGCAGGACCAGGACGACACTATCTTTATTCCGATCACGACTGCGCAGAAGAAACTTTTCGGCACCTCGTTCCCCGGCAGCATCCGCCTCATGACCGTCAAGGCGCGGTCAGCAGAAGACCTTGCAAAAGCGGAAAAAGAGATCACGGAACTTTTGAGACAGCGCCACAGACTGAGTGCAAAACAGGAGAATGACTTTACGGTCAGAAATCTCACCCAGATATTGCAGACCGCAGAGCAGTCGACCAAGGTGATGACCATTCTGTTAGGCGCAATTGCCTCGGTTTCGCTTGTTGTTGGCGGTATCGGTATTATGAACATCATGCTTGTCTCTGTTACCGAGAGGACACGGGAGATTGGCATCAGGATGGCGGTTGGCGCCAAGACCTGGGATATCCGGCTTCAGTTCATCATTGAGGCTCTGACTCTTTCTATGATCGGCGGCGTTATCGGCATCATCATCGGCATCACAATATCAAAGGTGCTCTCGAATCTTGCAGGCTGGTCTATTGTTGTTTCGCCTTTCTCTGTTCTTCTCTCTTTTGGTTTTTCAGGCCTGGTCGGCATCTTCTTCGGTTTCTACCCGGCATATAAGGCATCACTGCTCGATCCTATTGAGGCCCTGAGATACGAATAAAAAAAGCCCTGCAAGAATGCAGGGCTTTTTGTCAGCGTGTAATAAGAAGTGTCAGTGTTTCTGTTTTTTCTGCATATCCTCGAGCTGTTTCTTCATCTCTTCTGTCGCTTTTTTCATTTCCTCTGTCTGCTCCTGCATCTGCTTCTTCATCTCCTCCTGAGATTCAAGAGACTGTTTCTGGGCTGCCCTGCCCATCTCTTCAGCAGCTCTTCTGGATTGATCAGCACTTTTCTGCATTTCCCTGCTGGTATCTTCCATCTCTTTTCTGAAGCGCTCTGCATTGCCTGACATTTTCCGTGCTGCAAACTGGCCACTCAGACTGAGGAGAATAAAAACTGCGGCGATGGCGCCGAAAACGGTCCATGCCTTTTTCGCGGGTATCTTGTGTACTGCAACGCTTGCCATGACAATGTAGTACGTGCCGATCAGGATGCCGACGATCGAACCGAGATACGGGACGACGCCGATCACGGTGGTGATCGGAGAGATTGCTGATGCATAGGCGCAACAGCGATAAGCTGTCTCGTAGTTCTCCTGGGAGCCTATTAGCTTCCAGATCACAAAGGCTATGCCTGCACCGATAAAGCCGGCGATAAGCACTGCTACCGGCATCATTACGATCGCGGTGATGCCGGCGATGGCGCTGCCGACAACGGTCAGATGAAGAAGGCTCAGCACAGCCTGGATGATGCCGCTTACAACACCAATTACTACCATGAAAATAAGAGGCTCGACAAATCCCCCTGTTTTCGGCATCTCCCTGAAAAAAGCCCCTGGCTGCGTGATGACCTTGATCGCTGTCTGCGGAATTGCTGCGAAGTCAAAACCCTTCTGTTCCATCGTTACCCCCGTAAGACTATATTTTTTAAAACAGTATCATACAGGGTATTTGATTACAACAAAAAAGCAGGGAATAGCATGAGGACGGAGAGCGGCGTTATCAGGCTTTTGCTGCAAAGTCTCCGAAGCCCTTTAATATCTTAAGGCCAAGCTCCTGGCTTTTCTCCGGGTGAAACTGGGTTGCAAAGACATTGTCCTTCCAAATCATGGATGTGAAGCTGCCGTTATAGTCGGTTGTCCCGCTGACAATGGTCTTATCCTCAGGTACAACATAAAAGGAATGCACGAAATAGAAATAGGAGTTGTCATCGATACTGCCGAATAGCGGAGGCCTTTTCGTCAGATTAACCGTGTTCCAGCCCATATGAGGGACCTTCATGCCTGTGCCGAACCGTATCACCTTTCCCCTGAATACGTCGAGCCCCTTGCAGGTTCCAAACTCCTCTGATTCGCTGAAGAGCACCTGCAGGCCAAGGCAGATACCGAGATAGGGTTTGCCTTTTTGTATGGACCGGATCACGCTGTCTGTCAGCGACAGGTCAGTGAGGTTCCGGATGCAGTCTCTGAAGGCGCCGACACCGGGCAAAACCACTGCCGCTGCATCATCGATCACCTGCGGATTTGATGTTACCGTTGCGTGTACGCCGACTTTCTGGAAGCCCTTTTCAACACTTCTGAGATTGCCCATGCCGTAATCAACAATTGCTATCATGCTCTATTTTACGTTTACGGTTCTTGGGTCGTCAACTTATTGCATGGCAACGCGAGAATGCAGAGCTGTTGTATGCAGACATCTAAAGCATGCTCCCTCCCTGGGCAGGGAGGGAGTTCTTATTAATCGCTTGTTCTTATTTAATCACACCACAGGCAACGCGCGCTCCGCCGCCACCCAAAGGAGCCGGCTGGTCAGAGTAGTTGTCTCCGCCTTCATGGATCATGAGCGAGCGGCCCATGACATCTGCCATCTTGAGCCGCGGAGCATTCACGGCAGTTGATGCTGTCCCGTCAGCCCCGACAGCAAGTGCAGGGAGATCGCCGAGATGTCCCTTGCCCTCATGGCCCTCGTGCTTGCCTGACCCTGCTGGATCATAGTGACCTCCTGCTGCAAGGCCGGGGACCTGTTTGCCATCCTTAACCCCTGCTCCGCAGTCGGGGTTCTGGTGAACATGGAACCCATGGAGCCCTGGCGTCAGTTCTGTGAGCTTCGGGGTGAGGACCATACCCTTTGGTCCTTCGCTTATCGTTATCGTGCCGATGCTTTTACCAATACCCTGTTCATTGACCAGGTTCATGGTTACTACTACGTCTGCGGCAAATACCGGGAATGCCACCAAAAGTACTACGATAATAACTGCAGAAAATACTGACTGTTTCATCTGTTTCCCTCCTTTGTTGGTTTGAACGCTTACGCTTTGTATATAACATGCAGCATGAATAGAACTTCGATCAGTTCAGGTCGAAGCGGTCAAGGTTCATGACCTTGTTCCAGGCTGCGACAAAGTCACGCACGAACTTTTCCGACCCATCGTTCTGCGCATAAACTTCGGCCAGGGCGCGCAGCTGCGAGTTGGAGCCGAATACCAGATCAACCCGGGTAGCGGTCCACTTGAGATTACCTGTCTTGCGGTCGCGTCCTTCGAAGGTATCCCTGGCTACGGACGTCGGCTTCCACACCGTGTTCATGTCGAGCAGGTTCTTGAAGAAGTCGTTGGTCAGCGCCCCGGGCCGCTTCGTGAACACGCCATGCTGCGATTGATCTGTGTTGGCACCTAGCACGCGCAGGCCACCGACGAGCACGGTCATCTCCGGCGCGCCCAGGGTCAGCAGGTGAGCTTTGTCCACCAGCATTTCCTCGGCCGACACGGTGAATGCCTTCTTCTGGTAATTGCGGAAACCGTCGGCCTCGGGCTTCAGCACGCTGAACGATTCCAGATCGGTCTGGGCCTGCGAGGCGTCAGTGCGGCCCGGGAAGAAGGGCACTTCTATTGCGTGGCCGGCAGCCTTTGCTGCCGCTTCGACCGATGCACAGCCAGCCAGCACGATCATATCAGCCATGGAGATCTTCTTGCCGTCGGACTTGGTGCGGTTGAACGAGCGTTGGATGCTTTCCAGGGTCTTAAGTACCTTGGCCAGCCGCTCAGGCTGGTTCACTTCCCAGTCCTTCTGCGGCGCCAGACGAATGCGGCCGCCGTTGGCTCCGCCGCGCTTGTCCGAGCCGCGGAAGGTGGACGCTGAGGCCCAAGCGGTGGAGACCAGCTCGGCCATTGACAGGCCTGATGCCAGGACCTTCTTCTTGAGGGCGGCAATGTCCTTTTTATTGATCAGTTTATATTTGGCAGCCGGAAGCGGGTCCTGCCAGATCAGGTCTTCGGCCGGGACCTCAGGGCCGAGGTAACGGGCCTTGGGACCCATGTCGCGGTGGGTCAGTTTGAACCAGGCACGGGCGAACGCATCAGCTAAGGCCTTCGGGTTCTTGTGGAACCGCCGCGCGATCGGCTCGTAGATCGGGTCGAAGCGTAGCGACAGGTCTGCCGTGGTCATCATTGGTCGGTGCTTCATCGATGGGTCATGCGCGTCCGGTATCATGTGTTCCGGCTTCACGTCCTTGGTATGCCATTGCTGAGCACCCGCCGGGCTCTTGGACAGCTCCCACTCGTATCCGAACAGCATGTCGAGGTAACCGTTATCCCATTTCGTGGGGTTGGGTTTCCATGCGCCCTCGATGCCGCTGGTGGTGGTGTCCTTGCCCTTGCCAATGCCGAAGCTGTTCTTCCAGCCCAGGCCCATCTCTTCCAGAGGGGCGGCCTCGGGCTCGGGGCCGACCAGTTTCGGGTCCCCAGCGCCGTGCGCCTTGCCAAAGGTATGGCCGCCGGCAACGAGCGCAACAGTCTCTTCGTCGTTCATGCCCATGCGGCCGAAGGTCTCGCGCACATCGCGGCCCGAGGCCACGGGGTCGGGATTGCCGTTGGGGCCTTCAGGGTTCACATAGATCAGGCCCATCTGCACGGCAGCCAGCGGGTTCTCCAGTTTGCGGTCGCCGCTGTAGCGCTTGTCAGCCAGCCACTTGTCCTCGGAGCCCCAGTAGATGTCCTCCTCGGGCTGCCAGATATCCACGCGGCCGCCGCCGAACCCGAAGGTCCTGAAGCCCATGGACTCCAAGGCCACGTTGCCAGCCAGGATCATCAGGTCTGCCCAGGAGATCTTGTTGCCGTATTTCTTTTTGATCGGCCAGAGCAGGCGGCGCGCCTTGTCCAGGTTGCCATTGTCAGGCCAGCTGTTGATTGGCGCAAAACGCTGGTTGCCGGTGCCTCCGCCGCCGCGTCCGTCACCGGTGCGGTACGTGCCGGCGCTGTGCCAGGCCATGCGGATGAAGAGCCCACCGTAATGACCGTAGTCCGCAGGCCACCAGTCCTGCGAGTCGGTCATCAGCGCGGCCAGGTCCTTCTTTACTGCCTTCAGATCGAGCTTCTTAAATTCTTTGACATAGTTGAAATCGGGGCCCATCGGGTTGGAGGCCGGAGCGTGCTGGTGAAGGATGCCAAGGTTCAGCTGGTTGGGCCACCAGTCGCGGTTCGATGCGCCTCTGCCAACAGTGGTTCTCCCTGACTTGCCCGTTACCGGGCACTTGCTGTCTTCGCTCATAATAGTTACTCCTTTCTTAATTAGTCTGTCATAACAGCAGAGTAGCACAGAATATTGGCCCCTGCAAGACAGGTCATACTGTCCCATAGTTTGCAGTGTGGCAGTGCAGTGATTCGGGTATAATACAGTGACTGAAACGGAGGGACATAAATGGCAAAGTATACTGCTTCAATTGACGAAGATACACGACAGAGGATCCATGCATTACCGGGACGCGTTCACTTTGCAGACTACATGAAAAAAGCGATCGCGATCTTTGTCGAGGAGCTTGAGAAAAATCCTGAACTTGGACCGGAGGATTTCATAATCACTGCCACCGCCCGGAAAGACCATAAGGACAGAAAAAGGAAATAGCGGCCTCAGGTCGGACAGGTTTTTTCCCCTTTTCTTTAATTCGCCGGTATTTTCACCTCGACAATATGCTCCTGCCGGTCATCAACAAGCGGAATTGCATTATCGGTTTGTTCCACGCCATCGACGATCACACCCGCCGCACTGGTGCTGTTCGTTTGAAGGATGGTGATCTGGTAAGTGGTTTCCCTGCACCGGTAATGGATTTTGAACGACTCCCAATCTGCAGGCAGGCATGGAGCGAAACGAAGTTGTTCTCCTTCCCTCCGCAGCCCGAGAAGTGATTCAAGGATAAGCCTGTACATCCAACCGGCTGACCCTGTGTACCAAGACCATCCGCCTCGGCCAGTATGCGGCGATACCGCATATACATCCGCGGCAACAACATACGGTTCTGCCTTGTAAGTTGCAACCCCTTCAGGAGTGTTCGCATGATTCACCGGGTTTATCATGGTGAGCAGTTCCCATGCTCGTTTGCTGTCGCCTAATCGAGCGAAGGCCATGGTTGCCCAGATCGCTGCATGGGTGTATTGACCGCCATTTTCCCGGACACCGGGGACGTATCCTTTGATATATCCCGGGTTCAGATCAGACTTGTCGAAAGGGGGGGCCAGAAGCTGAACCAGTTTATCGTCACGCTGCACGAGGCGCCTGTCCAACGCTTCCATTGCAGCTCGTGACCGTGCATTATCCCCGGCTCCTGACAGGACAGACCAACTCTGCGCGATGGAATCAATACGGCATTCCGCATTGTTTGCAGACCCGAGTGGAGACCCATCGTCAAAGTACGCGCGCAGGTACCATTCGCCATCCCAGCCATACTCTTCGATATTCGTGCGCAGCTGCGCAGCTTTTTCCTGACATCGATCTGCAAAGGGCAGATCATTGCGCAGACGAGCGATCTCGCAGAACTCTATTAATACTGCATACAGGAAGAATCCGAGCCAAACGCTTTCGCCTTTGCCGTGTTCGCCGACAAGGTTCATGCCGTCGTTCCAATCACCTGCGCCCATCAGCGGCAGACCGTGTTCACCTGACGTGAAGCTGTTCAGGATCGCACGCACGCAGTGATCATACAGCGTTGCCGTTTCTTCAGACGCGTGGGGAAGATCGTAATATGAATCCTCGTCCTTGTTTATCGCGCGGCCCTCGAGGAAACTGACAGTTTCATCCAACACCCCTGTGTCGCCCGTGATCAGGACATAGCGGCACACTGCCAGGGGAAGCCAGAGAAAGTCGTCTGAACACCGTGTGCGGACACCGCGCCCTGATGGGGGATGCCACCAATGCTGGACATCTCCCTCTCTGAACTGATGGGCTGCGCAGAGGAGGAGGTGCTGGCGCACAAGCCGGGGTTCAGAGTGGACCAGCGCCATCACGTCCTGCAGCTGGTCACGGAAGCCGAATGCACCGCCAGGTTGGTAGAATCCGGACCGCGCCAAAAGACGGCATGATAGAGTCTGATATAAAAGCCAGCCATTAGCCATTACATTGACTGACTGGTCCGGTGTTTCGATCTGCACTGCCCCAAGGGTATGATTCCAGTAATGCCAGACCTTTTCGAGAGCCCCTTGAGCAGCAGCACTCCCTCGGAATCGGCGCACTAATTGACGGGCATCATTTGAATCTCGTCCCACGCCGAGCCTGAATATGATCTCACGCTCCTGCCCGTCAGCCAGATCAAAGGGAACCTGAATAGCGCCGCAGGGGTCAAGGCCAGCCCCAACCCTGCCTGATAGCCGGGTACGGGTCATTGCCTCAGGGTTTCGAAGCGCATTGTTGCGGCCGAGGAATTCTGTCCGGTCGCCGCTTACAGTCCGGGTTGTCTCGTCTGTGTCGAGGAATGCAGTCCGATCGCTGAATTCCGTGTTGTAAGGGTTCCGCGCGAAAAGCGCACCGGTTTTTGGGTCGATTTCAGTAATCACCTGCATTGCTGTTTTTTGCCTCAGATCTCCCAGCACCCATTCCGCATACCCGGTGGCTGAGAGCCGGCGGGACCGGCCCGAAGTGTTTTTCACCTTTAATACGGTAAATTTGATCGATGCGTCCATTGCTACATAAACCCACATCTCTGAACTGATGCCATCCTCCGTATGTTCAAAGACGCTGTACCCGAACCCATGTCGGCTGACATAATGCATCACGCCCCTGCTTGGCAGAGGAGACGGGGACCAAAAAAAGCCGCTCTCTTCATCGCGGAGAAAAAAAGCTTCTCCGCTGGAATCGGTTATCGGGTCGTTGTACCAGGGAGTGAGGCGGAACTCGTGGGCATTTTCGCTCCAGGTGTTAGAACCGCCGCTTTCTGAAATCACTGTTCCGAAGTGAGGATTGGCGATCACATTTACCCATGGCGCAGGAGTAACCTGTTCGTGGGTGGTCGTGATGATGAACTCGCGGCCATCGTGCGTGAATCCTCCGAGGCCGTTAAAGAACAGCAGATCGCTGATGGGTATTGCAGCTGCAGTCGAGGATTCACTCCGGCGATTCCGGGTCTGCGGAAGGCGCGGCACGATGAGCGGGGCAATACTGCGACGGTTCAGCTGCTCCTCAAGCGGACCAAGGCTGTCAATGATTATGGCACGGCTGACTGTCTGGAGCAGAATACGGTCCTCACTCGATATCTGGTCCACAGGCCGAACAAAAATGCCGCCTGCACGCTCTATCACGTTCGCCTCAATGCCTGCGGCAATGAGCCCCATGATCTGTTCCTGCAGAAGCTGACGGTACCCTGCGTGATCTTCGTTCCAGATCACGAGGTCCACGGATAGTCCTTTGAGGCGCCAGTACGCATGAGCCTGTACGAGCTGGCGCACCAGGTCGATGTTGGCTGCGTCGCCGATCTGCAGCAGCACGATCGGGAGGTCACCGGAAATTGAGTATCCCCACAGACCTGATTGCCCGCGGCGGTTCGAGGCGATAACGCCCGGGTCGGTGCGCAGCGAAGAATTGGCAAAAAGAACAGAACCGGCAAGGAGTCCATAGAGCTGCGCATCGGCCTCTGTGGCGTTGATCTGCCGCAGGAGCACCTGGCTGTGCGTCCAGGCGAGATCGAAGACGCGGTCTGCGAGATAACGGTCCTGATATTTTTCTACGAGGCCCATACAGATGTCCCGGGTTTCACCGATGCCGGTCACAATATTTATTGTTACAGAGCCCTCCGGCTCGATGGTCATCCGTTGGCGTATAGCGACGATTGGGTCGAGCACAGAGCCCTCACTGCCTGAGAGCGCAGTGGACCTGTTAATGCCTTCTATCGCAGCAGAGCCCCTTAGGGCCTCCGGGTCTGCGATGGTGTTTCCGCGGCCGATGAACTGCATGCGGTCGGTCTCATAGGAAACTTCGTTGGTTTCAGCCCCATGAACAGCCATCAGATGAAACATCCATGGCGAGGGCTCGTTGACAGAGCGGGGCCGACGGGTGCAGAGGATCGCCTGTCTTTGCTCGATGATCTCTGTCTGAACAAAAAGATTGCTGAACGCAGGATGCAGTGCGTCTGAGGCAGCCGGCGCAAGGACGACTTCTGCGTAACTCGTCACCTCGATCTCCCTTCGCTTTCTGTTGCGATTGGTGATGGTGATTCTGCGCAGCTCTATATCATCCTCAGGAGAAACAGCGATCTCGGTGTGTGTGTCAAAGTCGTGGTCTCTGCGGCGAAACTCGGCGCGTCCTTCCGAGAAGATAGCCTCATAATTCTTCGAACGTTTGAGCGTTGGCTGATATGCAGTTGACCAGAACTCCCCGCCAGCTGTCTCACGGACATAACAGAACGTGCCCCAGTTGTCGCAGGTGCTGTCCTCGCGCCAGCGTGTCACTGCGATGTCCTTCCATCGGCTGTATCCGCCGCCGGCATTGGTGACCATCACGTGGTATCTGCCGTTGGACAGCAGCTGCACCTGGGGGAACGATGTGTCCGGGGTGCTGAATGAACGCACAGAGGTTTCTGCTTCAGCAGAAGCTGCATGTGATTCGAAAAGGTCAGCGGTCTGCGCATAGAATCCGGTGGCCCTCGGTACACGCTCCTGGAGCAGGAGTGTGGTTGCCTGGAACAGCGGGTCTGACTCAAAGCGTTTCTGCATCGGACGGTCCAAAAGCAGATATGCCAGAGAGAGGAAGCTCATGCCCTGGTGATGTGCCATGAAGGACCGGACCACAACGCTCGATTGTCTGCGCGGCAGACGTGAAGGAGTGTAATCAATTGCTTCGTACAAGCCGAAGTTTCCCTCAGCTCCTTCCGCCGCGAGCCGCTGCATATTTAGACATGCCTCCTCGGGCACAACCATCAGCGCAAGCGCCGAGGCATAGGGAGCAATGACCAGATCGTCTGCGAGACCGCGTTTGAGTCCCAGTCCTGGCACGCCGAAGGCCCGGTACTGGTAATTAAGGTGAGCATCGATCGTATTGTACCCGGACTCCGAGACACCCCATGGCACCCCGCGTTTTTTTCCATACTCCATCTGCCTGGCCACTGCAGCCTTGCAGGTCTCATCGAGCAGTGTACGTTCATAGGTGGGCATGATCAGGAGCGGCATAAGATATTCGAACATAGAACCGCTCCAGGAGACGAGGATTGGTTCGCCGCCGACGTTTGTGAGCAGACGCCCCAGGGCAAACCAGCTCTCCTGCGGTAACTGTTCCTGGGCAATCGCAACGAACGTGCAGAGTCTCGCCTCTGATGCGAGCAGATCATAGTAACTCGTGTCCCGCCTGCGGCTGTCAACATTGTACCCGATGGCCAGCAGATGACTCGCCCTGTCGAACAGAAAGTCATAGTCCATACGACTGAGTTCGCCGGACTGCATTACGAGCTTCTCGATAAGGGCTATTCTCTCTGCGGCGAGATCATTTCCCATCCTTGCCAGTTCACGTAGCGTTAGTATTTCATCCCTGTCGCCTGTGAACGGCGCGAAAAGGGTCAGCTCTTCAAGGCCTGCCTGGCATTGCCCTGCAAAGGCGTGTGCCCACCACGTGACCGTATTCTCCGGCTTGTCCTCTGGTCTGACTTCTAAAATGTGGGTAGCCTCTGTATTGCTCCTTGAAAGAGCTTCCTCTGCCTGTTTTGCGAAACGTTCAAGGCAGAGCTTCGCAGCTGTTATCGAAGTCAGCGGGAATTTGCATGCCTCTTCCAGCTCCTTTTGAACCTGAGAGAGCAAGTCGCATATTTCTTCTTCAAGCCCTGCTTTGGCTGCGACATCCAGGAGAACCCCTAATGTATCGCGAAGTCCGTTGAATATCTGCGGCTCCAGAATCCTCTGCTCGGGAAGCTTAAGCAGGCCCTGACGCAAGGTAAGCAGATGACCTGCAAGGTTCCCGCTGTCCACGGTCGAAACATATTTGGGCAGCAGGGGCTTGAGCGTCTGCGTGTCATACCAGTTGTAGAAGTGACCCCGGTAGCGCTCTAATGCAGCCATCGTGGAGAGGGCATTTTCAGTACGTTCAATAAGCTGTTGCGCAGAAATGTAACCAAAGTCATAAGCGGACAAATTCGCCAGCAGCGCAAGACCCATATTTGTGGGAGACGTTCGATGCGCAACAACCGGACCTGGGTGCTCCTGATAGTTATCAGGCGGCAGCCAATGCTCTTCAGGGCCGACGAAGGTCTCGAAGAAGGCCCAGATCTTTCGGGACAGCTTTTGGAGAAAGACGGTCTGTTCCGGCCTCAGCTTTGGCTTGCTGCGGGCAAGCGGCAGACTTATCTGCCACGCTATAACGGGTGAGGCTAACCAGAGAAACAGCACGGGTGCAGCAGCACCCAGAGAAGCCGGGCTGAAAAGTGCTGCATAGATTATTGCTGCGACGGCAAGAAAGGGTCCAAACCACATCGTCCGGAACTCGCCGGTTAGACCACCTCTGCCGGGATCATTGCCATCTCGATCCGGGTCGCCTGACGGACTCCATTCGAGCAGCTGCTTGTGCGTGACCATCATTCTCCAGATCGTATGCAGAATTGCATCCAGACTGAAGAACGCTTCGTAAGGCAGACAGGCAAGCGTAAAGAGATCCTGAACAATACGCCTGGCAAAGGAGCGGCCCACTGCAGCGAGATGCTGCCCAAGAAGCAGATCATCAGGTTTTCTAAGCAGGTCGACGACAGATGATATCAGAGAAGGAATAAAAAAGATCCCGAGTATTGACAGGGTCCAGAACAATGTCGACGACAAGCCGGAGGCGAACGTTGTCCAGCCCAGCAGAAGCAGAAGTGTCAGGGCAGAAGGCGCAAGACTGCGCCGGAGGTTGTCGAAGAGCTTCCATCGGGAGAGCAGCGGGAGAGGATTTTTTCGGCTCTTCCCGTCAAGGCCGGGAACTCCAGGCAGCAGCCAGCGTACAAGCTGCCAATCCCCGCGAATCCAGCGGTGTCTGCGGCTGACGTCAGCGCTATACTGATAGGGATATTCTTCGTATATCATTACATCACTCAGCAAGCCTGCACGGGCGTAACAGCCTTCAATGAGATCGTGGCTGAGGATCCGGTTCTCCGGAAAGCGTCCGGTCAGCGACTGCTCGAATGCGTCGATGTCATAGATTCCCTTGCCGATAAAAGAGCCTTCAAGGAATAAGTCCTGGTACACGTCCGAGACTGCACGCGTATAGGGGTCAATGCCGGGATCACTTCCATGCATGCGTGCATAGTGCGAACGGTTTGTTCCTGGCAGGCTCACCCCGACCCGGGGCTGAAGAATGCCATACCCAACAACAATGCGCTGTCTGCCTTCGTCGTACTGCGCACGGTTCAGCGGGTGCGCCATGGTCCCAGCGAATTGACGGGCCGAATCGCGCGGCAACTGCGTGTCCGTGTCAAGGGTGATCACATATTTTACGTTGTACAGAATCTCCGTATTACCAACGATAAGCGAGAAGCTGCTTTCGGGATTACTATAGACACCTTCCCCTTCATACTTCTTTCTGCGCAATAACGCATTCAATGCTGCCAGTTTCCCCCGCTTGCGCTCGTAACCCATCCAGATCCGCTCCTGGGGATTCCATTGCCGCGAACGGTGAAAAAGGAAGAATGTATCGCCCTTTGCATTCTGATATTTTTTATTGAGTTCTTCGATTCTCTGTTGAGCAAGCAATAAAAGAGGTGCATCCTCTGGCAGAGTTTCCTCTGCTGCATCCTGGAAATCAGTAAGAAGGCCGAACTGGAGATTATTGTCACGATTTGCAAGGAACCTGACTTCCAGCGCCTCGATAAGGTTCTCGACCCTTTCGGCACTTGTAAGCATTGTCGGAACGATGGTGAGGGTCTGCGCTTCATGCGGAATACCTTTGGAAAAGTCCATGCGCGGCAGTGTCTGGGGAATGACCATCAAGGTAGCAAGCCAGTTCACCACTGCAATTGCCAGCTGACTTGTACAGAGCAAAGCGAGGAGTCCGGTCATCGTGAGCAGCAAAGGGTGCAAGCCCTCACGATGGGCTGTTGTCAGTAATGCTCCTGTGAATATCGTGGTCATCAGCGTGATCGTGCACAGATAGAGGAGTAAAGGAAAACGGGCTCCAACACTACGGAGGGACTTGGTGAGAGACATGCGCACAGCTGCCAGGGCTTCAAGCTGCGGCAATCCCTTGTCGATAAGATAGTAGCCAACATGGGCAGTGCGATCATCGCTGTTTTTGATTTCGTCTTTTTCGGCCTTGCCCTTGTGCGCAAGCCTGATCGCTGCTGCTGCCACCTCGACTTCCGATAGCCGGCCGCTTTTCGCTACATTCTCCACCACATGGCGGTAACGGTCACGAGTAGCAAAGTCCATATTGCCGTATGTGCCGCCAATATCTTCACGCAGGGTCTGTTCGACAACACTCATCGTCTCGACGAACTCACGCCAGTCCATTGTCCCGAGAAAACGGAGGCTGTTGATGCTGTTGCTCATGGAGACCTGGTCAGCTGCCTGCTGCTGGTTCTCAGACTCCACCAAAAGGTCAATAGTCAGGCTGCACTCTGAGAGGCGCTGCTCAATCCAGGTGAGCGGCATTGCCATGGCAGGGCCCTGGCCCTGAAGCCGGCGGGCAAATTCAGCAACGAAAGCACTCTTCAGCGGCGGGTTCGACCGCGCCATGTCCGCGATGACCAATATCAGACTCTTTGGGTCTTTTCCTGCCATCTCGGTGATTCGGTCAGCCCAATGATCAGCCTGGTTTCGGTCGAGCCTGTCGGCAGCGATCCGTGCCCCAACGCGTCTGAGGTTTTCGATCAACGCGAGCCGCAGCATAATAGGGATGGCCCAAAGTTCTCCCAGCTTCAGGACTGTGACGGCCTGATACGCCGCAACGAACCTGCTCAGACTTTGGGGGTCTATCCTGCCATCGCTGTGCGAGATCGTCTCTAAAGCAAGATCATAAACGCGCGGAAGCCCGGCAGAAAGGCCGTCCTGCAGACGGGGAAGCTCTCGGCTGTATCCCTTTGGCAGGTGTCGTCTGGCTGTGCGTATCTGTTCTTCGATCAGATAGAAGTTATCGAGCAGCCAGTCACCTGCCGGCGTGATCCGGCGATCAGTCGTGATCGCCTCCATCAGCAGGATACGGGTTCCTCTCAGAATGCCTTCGTTCTCGGCTAATCGCGCAAGGAGCTGATCAGGCGCATATCCCGGGCTCAATCTGTGCAAGCCGGCAAGGGTTTTTCCGTGCTGCTCCATCTGATCGCTGCTGAACAGTTCTGATCGCAGGGGAGGCTCGCAAACAGCGCACTTTTGTGCCAGGTCAGTTGACCGGAATCTTGCCCTTATAAAAGGCAGTTTATCGAGAATGCTCTTGCTGCTCTTCTTCAACGTTGAGGTCTCCTTCGTGTATCAGTGTGCGGAGGTCAGCTTTCAGCGAGGAAAGACGAAAAAAAGGCTGTCCGGAACGCTAAGCCTGATTTGCTGATGAGCCTTGTTCCAGTCTGCTTCTCGCTGAGGGCTGACCGCTTGCTGATTAATGGTTACTTGAGCCCCCTTGCAAAAGAGGGTTCAGGGCTATATGATGGAATCCCTGCGAGGCAAAGAGAGAGTGTCTGTTACAGTAAGATTGATGGAATGATTTATTCGAGTATGTAGGAGGGCTGTTTTTCTCACGTGTTCAAGTATAACACATAACCGGTTTTCCAAGCCTGAAACTATTTGGTGCCTGCTGAACTGCCCTCTTAAAACAGGAGATTCCGACCTTCCCGGATATTAGTATTTTTAGGAAAATGCATGGTCATCTCACGCATCTGAACAGTCCTTCATGAAGACCCTAACTCGTTGACACTCTTGAATTTTCCCTGATATACTCCCCATATGCAGTAAAATGATGAGGTAAGCAGGCAATTCCTGCTGCCGTGTTTTTTTGCCTTGAGGCAGAATGTTCTTTTTCGGTAAAGGACTGCGAAGGGTCTTCTTACATTTCTGGGGGTCTGTGATGGTAAACAGGGAAAGAAGCAGAGAAAAGATGATGAAGGATGTGCTTGCTGTTGTCCTTGCCGGAGGCAAGGGAGAACGGCTGCATCCTCTCACAATCCACAGGGCAAAGCCTGCTGTTCCATTCGGCGGGAAATACCGCATTATCGATTTCACGCTCAGCAACTGCATTAATTCAGATATCAGAAAGATCGCCGTGATCACGCAGTACAAATCCCTCTCTCTTGACCGGCATCTTGCGCTTGGATGGGAGAACCTGCTCAACCCCCAGCTTGGCGAATACATCTTTACCATACCGCCGCAGCAGCGTATCGACGACCGCTGGTATGAAGGCACTGCTGATGCTGTATTCCAGAATATCTATGTCATCGAGAAAGAGAATTCTCCCTATATCCTGATCTTATCCGGTGATCATATCTACAAAATGGACTATGCCGAGATGTTCGATTTTCATCTGCAGAAGAATGCCATGGGCACGGTCGCAACCATACGAGTCAAGAAATCCATGGCATCTGAATTCGGCATTGTGCAGGTGGATACTGACTCGCGCATTATCGGATTCGAGGAAAAACCCTCTGACCCCAAGACTATTCCTGGCGATCCGGAACACTGTTACGCCTCCATGGGTCTGTACATCTTCAATACCGGAGATATCATCAACGAACTGAAGACTGACTCAGGCAAATCCTCTGCACATGACTTTGGCAAGAACATCCTGCCTGCGATGCTGAAGACAAATAAGCTTTTTGCCCATGAGTTCAAAGACGAGAACAGAAAGGAAGCAAAATACTGGCGGGATGTCGGGACCATCGATGCATACTGGGAAGCGAATATGGACCTGGTGTCTGTTGATCCCCAATTTAACCTCTATGATGACAACTGGCCGATGCGGACATACCAGGGCCAGTATCCTCCTGCAAAGTTTGTCTTTTCGCAGGAATACAAGGGCGGAAGACTTGGCGTTGCTCTTGACTCGATTGTCTGCGGCGGAGGCATCATCAGCGGCGGCAGGGTCCAGGGTTCTGTGCTCTCGCCGAACGTGAGGGTGAACAGTTATGTTGAGATCAGGGACTCGATCCTCCTCGAAAATGTTGAGATAGGAAGGCATTGCAGAATACGCAAGGCGATTATAGACAAGGATGTTTATATCCCTGCCGGCACAACCATCGGGTACGATCCTGAAGAGGACAGGAAAAGGTTCAGTGTGAGCCCCGGAGGCGTTGTTGTCATTCCTAAAGGTGCGGAGGTGCGATGAGCCTTGCCGGAAGGCTTGAGGATCTTGCCCTTGCTGATATTTTTCAGATCCTGAGCATTGGAAAGAAGACAGGGACATTTCTGGTAAAGGGAACAAGGGGCACTGCGCTCATTGTTTTTAAGAACGGTCTTATTGTGAGGGCCGAGACCGATGACCTTGAAGGCACGCTGGCTGATTTCATGCTTAAGGCCGGCATGATTAAGGAGACGGTCCTGCAGATGGCAGTGGATGTTAAGAAAAAGCTGCCGACCCAATCCCTCGCCGATCTTCTCCTGGACCTTGGCGCGGTCAGCAGAGAAGCCCTTGAGCAGGCCACGCGAAAAAGAATTGAGCATGTCATCTATCGTCTGCTCCTGTGGGAAGACGGCGATTTTCAGTTCGAGCTTGATGACCTTGATATCGGGGACAAGACTGAGCTTCAGGATCTCGGATGGGAACTTTCAAAGGGTCTGAGCCCTGAGTATCTTCTCATGGAAGGTGCGAGGGTTCAGGATGAATCAGCAGAGTCATCTTTTGATCCAACCCAGGCCTTTACCATCGAAGACCATGCACAAAAAGAAGAGACGGACGCAGGCGCGGGCTGGGACGATAACTGGGGTGAGACCCCTGCTGCTGAGCGGAAGGACATCACAGCGCTCAAGTCGCTGACCCAGGAGCTCCGTTTTCCGAACTCGACCTCTGAGATAACGCTCCTGGTGCTCAGACTTGCGAGCGATATATTTCAGCGGGGCGTGCTTTTCATGGCAGGGAAAAATCAGATCATAGGGCTTGGCCAGTTCGGCATTGAAGTGGACAGGGCTGACGAAAAGATACGCGGCATTGTGTTATCCCTTGAGATGAGCTCTTTTCTGAAGAAGATCATCCTGGAACAGATGGCGTATAAGGGGCCCCTCGATAAAGATGACATAACCCGGTATTTTATGGATGAGATCGGCGGCACATGGCCTGCAGAGGCGGCTTTTTTCCCGATCGTTGCAGAGGGCAAGGTCGCTGCTGTTCTCTACTGCGACAATGCCATTTCCCGTGACCCTATCGGCGAGACCGAAGGGCTTGAGATATTCATCAGCCATGCAGGCCTTGCGCTCGAGAAGTCGC
Organism: uncultured Nitrospiraceae bacterium; assembly: GCA_964506525.1. Lineage (GTDB taxonomy): Bacteria > Nitrospirota > Thermodesulfovibrionia > Thermodesulfovibrionales > UBA6898 > UBA6898. Next base: position 3,905 of record CAZDLA010000018.1, on the reverse strand, counting down.
TGCTCCAGAGAAGGATCCAGGAAATGGAAAAGGGCAGAGGTTGAAACACAGATCAAGAGAGATTTTTTTGAAGATATTCTGATACAATTTCAGTTAACGTGGAGATTCTGTGAAAACCATTCTTATTGTTGAAGATTCAGCTACAACGAGGGCCCTGATACGGGCTGTTATCGACGAGCTCGGCGAGTATGAGACGGTCGAGGCAGGGTCAGGCTTTGAGGCGCTGAAAATGCTGCCTCAGCAGGATTACGACCTGATCGTTACGGATATCAACATGCCGGATATCAACGGCCTTGAGCTCATTAATTTTGTGAGAAATAATCCCCGCTACAATCATCTCCCCATCATCATTGTCAGCACGGAGAGGAGCGAGGAGGACAAAAAACGCGGAATGGCCCTTGGCGCTACTGCCTACGTCACCAAGCCTTTCAAGTCATCTGAGCTGCAGGAAATCATCAAGAAAACCCTGGTTCCATGAGCGCCTCCAAGAAAGAATTCATCGCAGAAGCTGAAGACCTCCTGCAGGAATCACAGAACCTGATCCTCGAGATTCAGGACTCTATTGCCACTGGCATCAACCCGGACACCATTAATGCCCTTTTCAGGGCAATGCATACCCTGAAGGGTGTCTCCGGTCTTTTCGGGCTCCAGGGCATCTCCAAGCTGAGCCATGCCCTCGAGGCGCTCATGGACGATGTGAGGCTCGGCAAGGTCGATGTGACTGATGTTATTGTTGCGTTCCTTTTCAAGAACCTTGATATCCTCCGCAGCCTTGTTGATGGCATCAGCAATGATCAGGAACGTGATGACGTTGCTGCGTATCTCTCAGACATTGAGAACTTCAGGAACGGGCAGAAGGGAGGCGGCGCAACAGCTCCGGCAGAGAGTGTTATTGACCCTGCCATCATGCGAGTGCTCTCGGAATATGAAGAGCATAGGCTTAAAGCCAATATCAAGGACGGCAAGACCATTTATCTCGCAAAGGCGGTCTTCAGTCTTGATATCTTTGACACGGCGCTTGAGGCCATGACAAAAATCATCAAGACTCTGGGTGAGCTCATCTCAACGCTCCCCACATCATCGAATGTGCCTGACGGTTCCATAGGGTTTAACCTGATGTTCGGCAGCCGCCGGCCTCTTGATGAAATCCAGAAGGAGATCAATGTCGAGATCGAGGTATTATCTGCTCCTAAGATCTCTCAGCCCGCGGCCGTAGCAGCCCCTGCTGCAGAAAGCCAGAAGATACAGGACACCCACCTCAAAAGCACTTCGACAACCGTCCGTGTTGACATAGAAAAACTTGACCGTATTCTCAATACCATCGGCGAGCTGACGCTTGCCAAAGGCGCGGTGAAAAGGATCGGCACGGAGCTCATTGATAACTATGGCCACACATCCCTCGTATACGACGTCCACAAAATATCCCAGACCCTGGAACGGCGGCTGGCCGAACTCCAGGACCAGGTCCTGGAAATACGCATGGTCCCCATTGGCCAGATCTTTGCGAGGCTCTCGCAGATCGTGAGGCGTTACTCGCGAGAGATCGGCAAACAGATAGACCTTCAGATGTATGGAGAAGAAACAGAGCTGGATAAATTTCTCGCAGAAGAGATCGTTGACCCGCTCATGCATCTGATCAGGAATGCTATTGACCATGGGATCGAGATGCCTGAAGAGCGGAAGGCAAAGGGCAAGAAGGAGCATGGGACCATCACGCTTAAGGCATACCAGAAGGGCAACCATGTTGTTGTGGAAGTAAAGGACGACGGCAGCGGCGTGAGCCTTGAGAAGGTGCGTAAGAAGGCGATCGAAAAAGGTCTCATTGATGACGATGTAGAGCTCGAGGACAAGGAGATCATTAATTTCATCTTTGCGCCAGGGTTCAGCACAAAGGATGTTGCAAGCGAGATGTCGGGCAGGGGTGTGGGCATGGATGTGGTCAAGGAAAAGCTCTCAGCCTTGGGTGGATACGCTGATATTGAGACAAAGACCAATGTCGGCACAACCTTTATGGTGACACTGCCGATAACCCTTGCCATAATCAAGGCGCTTATCGTGAGGGTTGGCGCAGAGAAGTTTGCAGTGCCGCTGACTTCCATGTCCGAGACGCTTATTGTGAACCATAAGGATATCCAGACCATTGAATGGAAAGAGGTCATTTATCTGAGGGGCGAGATGCTGCCGATGATACGGGTCAGCACCTTTCTGGGGCTTCCGGGTGACCAGAACGAACGGTCTTTTGCTGTTGTTGTCGGGTTCGGCGAACGGAAGGTCGGACTTTTGATCGATGAGCTTTTCGGCCAGCATGAGATTGTCATCAAGACCCTCGGTGAATACCTGAAAAAGCTCAAGGGTTTTGCCGGCGCCGCAGAGATCGGCAAGCACGAGGTGATCCTTGTCCTTGATATTGAGTCGCTGATCGATGAATCGCTCCTGAAGCAGAAGGGGGCTGCCTATGTATGAGGAATTTTACGGCCTGACTGCGCGGCCGTTCACCAAGACGCCTGACCCGAAGTTTCTCTTTTTGAGCAGAAGCCACGAGGAGGCCCTTGCACGTCTTCAGTATGCTGTTGAAGAGAAGGACCTGATCCTGCTGACCGGCGATGTTGGCTGCGGCAAGACCACGCTCACCAGGGCCCTGATGGACATCCTTGGCGAAAGGTACAAGATCGTTACGATCATCAACCCGGTGCTTACACCTGCCCAGTTCCTGCGCGCTCTCGCAAAAAGGCTCGACATTGATATCCCCTCTGTGTACAAATCTGATCTGCTTGATGCGATCTATGAAAAGGTATATCAGGAGTATGAGGCTGGCACCTCTATTGTGATCATTATCGACGAGGCGCAGCTCATTCCGAGCAAGGACACATTCGAGGAGATCAGACTGCTTACTAACTTCCAGCTTGATAACACGAATCTTCTCAGCCTAATTCTTGTAGGACAGACTGATCTCAGGAAAAGGCTGAACCATAAGGCTTATATTCCCCTGAAACAGCGCATAGGACTCTATTACCACCTCGGCCCCATTGGAGAAGATGAGATACGGGATTACGTTCAGCACAGGCTGAGGACCTCGGGAAGAGAACATATACTTTTTACGGATGAGGCCTTAAAACTTCTTCACGCCTGTTCTGAAGGTGTGCCGCGGCTGATCAACAGTATTGCAACGTCAGCGCTGCTCGACGGTTTTGCGCATGAAGCAGTCATTATTGACGCTTCGTTCATTGACGGGGCTGCCCGGGAACTGGGATTACATGGATATAGCGAGAATTAGAAAAAAGGCAAAGGAGCAGGAAGCAGGCAAGCGGCTGTCAGACCAGTCTGCTCCTCAAGAGCCTGTTATCGAGGCTGCGTTTGAGGCAGAGGTTAAGCCGGTAATTCAGGAGCAGGCCATGCCTGAAGAAGTTCAGCAGCCCGAACCTGAGACGGATAGCCCTGACGCAAAACTGAATGAACCGCCTGCAGAGGAAGCGCCCGTCAGCAATGGCCAGGCAGCTGACGACGGCCTGGTGGAACTGCTTACCTTCAAACTGGGCACCGAGGAGTTTGCTTTTAAAGTCGCAGAGGTTGAAGAGATACTCAGGCTGCAGAAGATGACAAAAGTGCCGACCATGGAGAACTATGTCATCGGCATCACGTCGCTCAGAGGGAAGATCATTCCGGTTCTTGACCTAAAGGCGCGTTTGATGCTGAAGGCAACAGGAGAAGCCCCGGAATACGGGACTGAGGAGAATCCGGGAGGCGGCAGGGAAGCAAAAATTCTGATCATCGACGGGCCCCATGGATTTATCGGCGCAACGATCGACAGGGTCATGGGTGTTGTCAGTCTGGCAAAGGACAGGGTGCTCGAGCCCCCGGCTCATCTGACCGAGGCTGAAGTAAAATATATTGAAGGCATTGTCATT
>CAZDLA010000017.1:0-51523 GCA_964506525.1 uncultured Nitrospiraceae bacterium | reverse complement strand
CACCATACTTGCATGTCGGCAAGCAGTCTCCGCACTTCACACACCTTTTCTGTCTCACCTCAAACGGCAGATATCCGGTCCGGTAGGAGACCTTCTTTTCTCCCTGAATTGCATTATATCTGCAGGCTTTCTGACAGTCGCCGCAGAGCACGCACTTCTCCGGAATGATCCGGTAAATGACATAAGCCGGGCACTCGTGTTCTTCGCAATGCCCACCCAGATGCTCCTTAAACGCTTCGGTCTTCAGGGCATTCAAAAGGAACTTCGCCGTATCCTTGCCCTTGATACATCTGGAGGACTCAAGCATGTCGTCAGCTATCCGCTGTATGGCAGCAACATCTCCCTGCGATCCGATGCCTGAAGAAATTCTCTTCAGCCTCACAAGCGCCTCATAACTTCCAAGGGCACAGGGATGACATTTGCCGCACATGGGTTCAGAAAGGAACTCCTCGACAAACTTCTGAGACTTCTGCACCATGCATTTGATGTTTTCAGTCGCAGCCAGAACATCCTTCATATCTTTCTTGGGAGTTTCTTCTTTGTTGGGGGTTTCGCTCATATAACCTCCTGCTTTGCATTCTGCCTTTTCTGTTTCTCTACCTTGACCGCACCGATAGGACATGCCGTGTAACATGCCTTGCATTTTGTGCAGTAGTCCTGATCAATGAAGAACTTGTCCCTTGTAACTTTGACTGCATCAAAGGCACACGCTTCCTTGCACAACCCGCAGAGAAAACATTCGTCATGATCAATTCTGAACACACCCAGACCGCTGCATGCCTTTGCACTGCAGTATTTGTCATGGATATGTTCCTCGTATTCTTTCCTAAAATATTTTATTGTGGTGAGAACCGGATTCGGGGCGCTATTACCGAGTCCGCAGAGAGCGCCGTCCTTTATAAGGTTGCCGATCTCTTCAAGCCGCTCTATATCGCCAGCCTCGCCCTTCCCTGAGGTGATTCTCTCCAGGATCTGGAGCATCTGATACGTGCCAACCCTGCATGGCGGACACTTGCCGCATGATTCTGACTGGCAGAACGACAGAAAGTATTTTGCAACATCAACCATGCAGTTATCTTCGTCCATGGCGACCATGCCGCCCGAGCCCATCATAGAACCGACCTTTGCAAGTGAGTCGAAATCAACAGGCAGGTCAAGATGCTCCTCGGGAATACATCCTCCTGAAGGTCCCCCGGTCTGGAGAGCCTTGAATTTCTTTCCATTCATAATACCGCCGCCAATGTCGTATATGATCTCCCGCAGAGTAATTCCCATCGGAACCTCTACAAGACCGGTATTCACAACTTTTCCGGTGAGCGCAAAGACCTTTGTGCCGGGAGAATTTTTCGTGCCAATGCCCAGGAACCAGTCAGCGCCCTTTTCTATTATCGGAGGAACGCAAGCATAGGTTTCGATATTATTCAGGTTTGAAGGATAGCCCCAGACACCTCCACCCTGCTGAGAAAGTCTGGGAGGTCTCGGTCTCGGAAAACCTCTCTCACCCTCAATCGATGCAACAAGTGCTGTAGATTCACCACAAACGAATGCTCCGGCACCTTCTCTGATATCAAGAGTAAAATTAAGACCGCTGCCGAGTATATTCTTCCCCAACAGTCCGAGATCCTCTGCCTGCTTAATCGCCAGGGCAAGATTCTTGACCGCCAGCGGATATTCATGCCTGACATAGATTATCCCGTATTCTGCACCGATTGCATAAGCGCAGAGAAGCATGCCTTCAAAAAGACTGTGAGGATCGCCTTCCATGACAGACCTGTCCATGAATGCACCCGGATCACCCTCATCTCCATTGGCTATGACAAACTTGATCTTTGACTTGTCGCTCTTGGTATGTTTCCACTTCTTGCCGGCAGGAAAACCGGCACCGCCCCTGCCTCTCAGATTTGCCTTGTCGACTTCTTCCAGCACCTGATCAGGTGTCATAGAACCAAGTGCCTTTTCAAGAGCTGCATATCCGCCCACCGCAATGTAGTGGTAAATATTCCTGGGATCGATAACGCCGTTGTTCCTCAGCGCAATTCTCAGCTGTTTCTTATAAAAGGGAACGTCCAGCATCTCCGGGATCGGTTCGCTCAGAATATTGTCGCGGTAAAGGCTCTGCCGGAATGGCGTTCCGCCAACTACCGTATACGCGAGGATAGACTTTGCGTGATCCGGTTTAACCTTCTGGTAAAAGATACCCTGCGGCTCCACCTTCATGACCGGACCCTTCTGGCAGAGGCCCTGGCAGCCTGTCTTTACAACATCAAGCGTAATGCCCCTTTTCGCAGCCTCTTCTTCAAGCGCAGTCACGACCTTCGGCGTGCCGGTAGCAGTGCAGGCAGTCCCGCTGCAGAGACGTATCCGAGGGACTTCCGGTCTGAACGTCTCTTCTGAAAGAAGCTTTCTGAGATTGGTGAGCTCTTCTACGGTATGCAGTTTGCCCATGGCCTATTTCTCCTCAACCATTCTAATTATCTCATCGACTTTTTTTGGATTAAGGTCGCCGATAACATCTTCATTGACAGTAACGACAGGAGCCAGACCGCAGCAGCCTACGCAGCCGACAGTCTCAAGGGTCACCGACATGTCAGCGGCTGTCTCGCCTTCCTTCAGTCCGAAAGACTCTTCTATTTTCTCAAGGACCTTTCCTGCTCCCCTAACGTGACATGCGGTTCCGACGCAGACACAGACAATGTTTTTGCCCCTGGGCTTGAAATAAAAATGCTTGTAAAAAGAGGCGGTGCTGTATACTTCTGACAACGGTAAATCGAGCTTCTTTGCAAGTGCACTCAGCACATCCTCAGGAAGATAGTTGTACTCTTTCTGTATGCTCTGGAATGCATGAATGAGCACACCCCTCTTCCGCTGGGTTTCTGTCAATATCCCTCTTGCGTGGCCGATCTTTTCATCAACATCCAACTCTTCTACAAACATAGATTCACCTCTCGAAATTCTTTTTCTCAACCTGCAACGGCGCTGATTTTCATCCTGGATTACTACTTTTGAAACGCAATTCCTGGTAATTGTGTACTTAAGAGAATTAGGCTTAAAATTTACCACAAAATAAGCACTTTTTTCCATGTTTTTCTTTAATTTACTTATTAGGTATAAACGGAGCAGAACGGCTGAAACAGGATGATCGAGACACATAAAATCATCGTGATGTGCCTCTTGAAATATGCTGGTGGATTAGCAGGCATGCCAGCGAACATATCCCCATGAAAAATAACAATTATTCAACCTTTTTTCTTATTAATGCATTAAAATATCTTATGAAGCATTAAGCGTGATTTCTCCGCACTGTAAATTTCCGATCACCTGGGAGACAAATAGACATGTACACCATACTGAAAAAAGAGACGCTCACGCCGGTAACAAAACTCATGGAAATAACAGCGCCTCATGTGGCTCGAAAGGCAGCAGCCGGCCAGTTCGTGATCGTTCGCATTGATGAGTTCGGCGAGAGGATTCCGCTTACCATTGCCGATTACAATCGCGAGCGGGGAACCATAACTATCATCTTTCAGGAGCTCGGCAAATCAACCATGCATCTCGGGAAACTTATTCCCGGAGATTCAGTGGCATCCTTTGCAGGCCCTCTTGGGCATCCCACAGAGATTAAGAATTTCGGCACGGTTATCTGCATGGGAGGAGGGGTAGGTGTTGCGCCAATCTATCCGATAGCCCGGGCACTCAAAGAGGCTGGCAATAAAGTCATATCCATCATCGGGGCGCGCACAAAGGAACTTCTGTTTTGGGAAGAGCAGATGCGGACTGTTTCTGATGAACTCATCGTCTGTACGGATGATGGCTCACATGGCAGAAAATCACTGGTCACCGAGCCCCTGAAAGAAATCCTCAATAACAGGGATAGTAATGTCGCTAAGGTGTGGGCAATCGGTCCTGCTATCATGATGAAGTTCGTGTCACTAACAACCAAAACCTACAGTATTCCAACTATTGTAAGCCTTAACACGATCATGATCGACGGCACCGGCATGTGCGGAGGCTGCAGAGTACTCCTTGAGGAAGGCGCTCAGTTCGTCTGCGTTGATGGTCCGGAATTTAACGGCCATAAGGTCGACTGGGACAACCTCCTTTCGAGACTTTCGTTTTACAAAGATGAAGAGAAGCAGGCAGTTGAGCACTATGAACACAAGTGCAGAATCGACGGTGCTACCGTAAAGGGCAGGGAATAATGGCTGAACTGAAACCCGCAGAACGCATGAAGATAAAGCGGCACGAAATGCCAAACCAGGATGAGCAGGTCCGCAGCTGCAACTTTGAAGAAGTAGCTCTCGGCTATTCCCTTGAAACGGCAGAGGCAGAGGCAGAGCGCTGCATCCAATGCAAGGACCCCAAGTGCGTGCAGGGCTGCCCTGTGGGCGTTTTGATCCCCCAGTTCATCAAGGCGCTTCGCGAAGGCAACATGGTAAAGGCAGTTGAGTGGATGAAGGTGAAGAATAACCTGCCTGCCATCTGCGGCAGGGTCTGTCCTCAGGAAAGCCAGTGCGAAGGCAACTGTATCCTCGGCAAGAAAGGCGAGCCCGTAGCAATCGGCAGGCTGGAACGCTTTGTCGGCGATTATGAACTTTCTCATCGCACCTGTCCGCTGGTAAAGGCACCCAGGAGCGGAAAAAAGATAGCGGTCGTAGGATCAGGCCCTGCCGGACTTTCCTGTGCAGTAGATCTCGGCAGGGAGGGTCACAATGTGACGGTCTTTGAGTCGCTCCACGGCCCTGGCGGTGTACTCATCTATGGCATACCGGAGTTCAGGCTTCCCAAGAGCGTTGTCAGCGGGGAAGTCAACTATGCCGTTGAGTGCCTCGGCATTGAAATCAAGACCGACCATATCATCGGCAGGTCCTTCACACTCGATGAACTGCTGAATGACTTCGACGCAGTATTTCTCGGCACTGGTGCAGGCCTTCCCTCATTCATGCAGATTCCGGGCATCAATCTCAACGGCGTCATGTCAGCCAACGAGTTTCTCACGAGAGTAAACCTGATGAAGGCATATCAGTTCCCTGACTATGACACACCGGTCAGATTAGGGAAAAAGGTCGCCGTGATCGGCGCCGGCAATGTTGCTATGGATGCAGTGAGATGCAGCAAAAGACTCCTATCTCTTGAGGCAAAAAAGACAGGAGGAACTCCGGGCGAAGCTCATATTGTATACCGCCGATCCAAGGATGAGGTTCCTGCAAGGGCTGAAGAAGTGCAGCATGCAGCCGAGGAAGGTGTGATCTTTAACTTCCTGACCAATCCGATCGAAATTCTGGGCGATGAGAAGAGAACAGTGCGTGCGCTCCGCTGCGTGCGCATGGAACTCGGCGAACCGGATGCTTCGGGCAGGAGAAAGCCTGTTGAAATCAAGGGATCAGAGTTCGAGATGGCAGTCGATACTGTGATTATGGCCCTTGGCACCAGTCCCAATCCGATCGTTTTTGTTGATGCAGACGGACTGGAGAGAACTAAATACGGAACTGCTGTTGCTGACCATAAAACCGGAAGGACAAAGAAGAAACGTGTATGGGCAGGTGGCGATGTTGTAACCGGTGCAGCAACGGTCATCAGCGCTATGGGTGCTGGAAAGCGAGCGGCAGAAGACATGAACAAGTTTCTAAAAGGTCTTGCCGACTGGGAATGATCAGCATTTCAACGAGTGAGTCCAATAAAAAAGCCCTGTTCATTTGAACAGGGCTTTTTTTATTTTACAGCATTCGAGAGTTATTCGTTTTACAACCCGGCATGTCCCCTTTTCGCCTTCTCGATCTCGCGGCGGGCTGCCATATCCATCAGAACCTTCTCAGTGCCGAACTTGCCCGGCTCATACTTCTTCAGCTTCAGAGCAGCCCTGGCCTTATCAATATAATCCAGCGCAAGCTCCAGCATCTTCTCCGGATCCGGTTCGAAATGGAACGCTCCCTTGAAACGCTCCATCCATACTTCAGTCATAATTCTTGTCACTTCCTTTGAGGCGCCGACAGGAGAATTGCCTCCAAAGATAACAGGCACGCCTGATGCCGCAAAATAGACGCCGATCGAAACAGCCTTCTCGGTAATCCATTCAGGAGCAATGCCAACCGCAGGCATGCCGCCAATCTCATCAGAAAGACCACCCTCTGCTGCCATGGCACTTGCGATTGTGAGTATTCTCGAGTTGTCAACGCATGCACCAAGATGCAAGATCGGAGGAATACCGATCGCCTCGCAGACTTCCCTGAGACCAGGGCCTGCATTTTCAAGAGCCATCTCAGGCGTGAGATATCCTGCGCCGCCACACGCAGCAGAACTGCAGCCTGTTGATACAATAAGGACGTCATTCTTGATCAGTTCTCTGGCAAGGAACTTGTGGACACCAGTAGAAGGCCATCTGGGATTATCGCATCCGGCAAGACCGACGACACCACGGACCCTGCCCGCTGCAATAGCATCATTCAGCGGCCTGAAGGATCCTCTCCATTTGCCGCCCTGCATATACTCAATGTACTCGTGAGAGAAGCCGCCGATGACCGGGAACTTCTCGGTGACATGGCTCCCCTTTGTCGTTCTGTTCGGGTAATTATCGATTGCCATCCTGACGATCTGCCGCGCCTGCTCCTTCGCGATATGCTCGTCAAAGGGCATGTGGGTGGCACCCGGTATCTTCACCTTATCAGATGAAGTGACAACGATGGTGTGAAACTTCTTAGCTACTTCTACAATAGCCGGTATGATGCACTGCACATCTACCGTGAAGACATCAATCAGTCCGGTCATTATGGCAGGTTCCTGGTTCGTAAAACCACCAGCAGTTGAAATGCCGTGCCTCATCAAAACCTCATTGGCAGTACAGCACATACCGCCTAGGTTGATACCCTTTGCACCCTTTGTCTTTGCATATTCGATCAGTTCAGGCTCGCTTACTGCCTCAACGATCATCTCTGCAAGAGAAGGCTCATGACCATGAACTATAATATTGACCTCATCTTCCTTGAAGATACCAAGGCTTGCCTCTGCCTTTATCGGCATCGGTGTGCCGAACAGAATATCCGTAATATCGGTGGAGATCATGCTTCCGCCCCAGCCGTTTGCAAGTGCTGACCTGATCGCAGAATTAAGAATCGAGTCAGCGTCAGCATCCATGCCCATCGTAGTCCTGTCCAGAACCTCAACAGTCTCGCGATCAAGGCCACGCGGCACAACCCCATATTTTTTCCATCTCTCCTGAGTCTTCTTCGGAGCCCGCGTCAGGAAGTTCATCTCGCCGCGCTGCCTGCTAAAGTCCTCAAGCAGCTTTGTGGCAACGTCCTTTGCAACTTCGTTGACCGTTCTGCCCTCAAATGCGATACCCAAAATATCCGCTGTCCGGTAAAGCTTCTTAACGTCCTTGACCCTGAAATCCTTGGCATGGCCTTCTGCAACGGCAAGCAGTGTAAAGACCATGTCGCGGCCGTGGTCACCATGACAGGCTGTTCCCGCTGCAACCATTCTTGCAATATAACGTGCTGCGACCACCGGGAGTGTCGCGCCGCAAACACCTCTTGCGTTCTGTTCAGCATCTTTTCCGACGAGCCTGCACGGTCCCATATGACAGACTTTGCAGCATCCTCCGTTTTCACCGATTGGACACTGTTTCATTTCCTGAGCTCTGTCGAAACAGGACTGAATCTTTTGCTCTTCAGCCCAGCGAAGAACTGTCTCTGCAGCAGCGCTATCACTCTGAATTTTCGTTTCCATATTACCTCCGTTCTATAAGAACAACAGTCTGGGTTATCACTATATAATCGACGGCATTTCCAATGCAGGGTGCGAAACGCCTGTCAGAAATTCGGTCAATTTCTCTGAATCATCACAAATGGTCTCATCCGCTATCTTGTCCAACAGATCAGGCACGCCCTCTTCTGCACACCGTTTCTTGAAGTCCTCGCTGATCCTCTCCTTAAGGGCCTTCGGCATCCAGACGATACGCTTGATTCCGCCATCGCCAAAAAGGAATTTTTTGCTCGATATGAAATTCACGCCGACCCCCATAAAACCAGGTGTCTGAGCGCCGCCGCCCACGGTTCCTGCAAGCGTCGAAAACTTCATGCCAACCGGTGTCATACCCGTGTGTCCGCGGTTCACGATCATGACACCGTTCACCTCCGGCACAATTGCGAGAATGCACTCAAAGCAGCCGCAGGAAGTCATGGGGTTTTCCATGATCGTATAAAGGTTCAACGTCTCTACTGCGCCGCCGGTTGACTTTTTCAGATAATCATCTGCGCCCGAATAACGGCCGAGTTTGGCATCAAGACATTCGCCCTTTGCAATAGGCTGGTTGCCTCCGGTCGGGTCTATTTCATATGCCGCTTTGCCGTCAAGCCAATTGTACGCGCCGCAGAGACCAAGCCTTTCAGGAGTAATAACGCAGACATGAGCCGGAGCAAAAGACTGGCAGAGCAGGCAGGAGTAAAAGATCTCAACCGACTCATCCGTCATGCTCCCGATCCTTGCGTCACGCTCCTTGTATGCTGCGACTGCCTCGGCATGTTTTTCCTTGACGTCCTTCTCGTCAATAAAGAGAGTAACCTGCACCTTGTCTACGATGGACTGGAAGCGATGGTGTACCATTGCCGCGTTCATAATGCCAAGGTGTTCAAGGGTAAAACCTTCCTTCTTGGCATTATTGCTGATCCTAATCCAGTTTATATCCCTCTGTCCCATATGCCAGACGCCCTGGGCTTCGTTGATATTCGCATGGGTCTTTCTTTCAATAACAGACTCGAAATCCGTCTGCATCTTCCTGCCGGCAACCTCGATAAGGAGTCCGAGCGGCAACTGCCCGCCCTTCTCATACCGCTCCTGCCAGTTATCTCCGACAATGATGACTTTATTATCCTCAATGTCCTCCATCTCCCTCATGCGGACCCACTCAAAAGCAGGGGTTCTCTGGCCGCCGAACTCGATAAAGGTATCTTCCTTCCTGATACGCTCGCCTTCAAATGCAGGCCCAAAGGCAACCGGTATCGGCGGTTTTTCGACCGTGATCTTGAGACCGCGGAGCTCGATGGCGCGCTGCACAATCTTGGAGTGGTCAAATTCTTTGTCAACCTCTTCATAGGTGCAGACGCCCGTGGGATGAATAACAGGCACATCGGTATCACATATGGCCGGGAAGCCCATATTTATAGCGCCGGCGCCGGTTGTCCACTTTATGTCATCCATCTCGCCAAGTGCGATAGCAAAAGCAAAGACTCTGTCCTTCTGGTACTTCAGGTGCTCCCTAAAATCACCCGGCTTCTTCCCGCCGAATATCAGGGAGGCTCTAATCGCCCAGTCAAGTGCATACAGCGTATGCTCTGTATCCGGTCCGAGCGGAACAATTCTTGCGTCCCAGCCGAGATCAACACCTTTTCTGAGCAGTTGCTTGGTAACGCTGTTCCCGTTTGACTGGCCGGAAAGGAAAGTCAGAATATTCTTTTCCTGAAGTCCCCGTACTATGCTGACAGCAATCTCGTCAGTCGGCGCAGCTCCGATGATTGCAGCAAAACCGGGCATTGTCCCATCAACGAGCTGAACGCCAAGATTTCTCTGAATTGTATCCGTAATGAAACCGTTATAAACATAACCGGTCTCTGGGTCTGTGCAGGGCTCCAACCCATTGATGTATTTCAGCGCAAGTATGATTTCCTCGGCAAAGAGCGTTGCCATCCCGGAGTCGAGCGCCTCACCCAGATAAGGCTTCCAGACATTCTCCTCAGGTTCGTCATGGAGCAGTTCCTTGGCAAACCCAAGACCCACAGTCATGTCGCCGACCGTCTTGACCTGAAATCCGGTCATGGCGTAGATCATGGGAAGGTAGAATGCAGTGTCAGGGAATTCAAAGACAAAGTCCTTCCCCTTTTCAGCAATGGTCTTCTGAAGCAGTTCATCAGCCTGTTTGACCAGCGTCTGAGCGCCCCTAATGGCAGCTGTTGCAATTAACTTTGACATCTGACCTCCTTCTCCTGGTCTGGCACGAGCGGCTCATTGTCCAGACGCAGTACTTATGTATTATATTTATACTATTTGCTATTAAAATTCAACAATAATTCTCACAGGCGACTACGCCCTCGATTTTAAAAACACGGGGATGGCATTTGCCTCGCGAGGTCCTACGGTTATCTTCCAACCCGGAAGCTTTTCCTCAACCGCACCACTCAGGATCGCAACATACCCCGGCAGAATAAGTTCCTTGTGAGGAACATCCTTCTCAATACCGCTTTCCAGGATAAACTGGGCAATCTTGGAAGCAGTGAACTTGCCGGCAGCCCAGGCAGTGAGAACAGATAAACCTTCACAGTCCATGACAGCGAGTCTGCTTGCAACCTTGCTGTTTTCAATCTCACCCGAGACTATGAAATAGGTGAGTGAGAAGTTGGTGGTGATGAAAAGCGGTGATTCCGGCTTCGGTTCGCCAATGTTGTAGATCTTCTGTTCTACCTGCATAGGAACCTGCGGGTCAGTATAGATGTTCTGCCTGAGCGTAAAGAGTGCAAGGTTTTTCCATTTATCAATACTGCTCATAACAATAATCGAAGCATATTTCGCTATACCAACAGAGGCAACAAGACCCTCAAACATACTGTCTTCCCGCTGCATGAAATTGATCAGCGGATATCCAACAGACTTCACTCCCTTCTTGATGGCAGCCCTTCTGATTAAGGTGTTATGCTCAATGATATCTTTAGCCTTTCGTGCTCCGGAATCAAGCACCATATCCTCAACGCCAAGGCCCTTAATCTTTTCAGTCAGTTCCGTAAGTTCATCAAGTCCTTTCGCCGCAATGCCGAGCGCCGCCTTGTTAGCCTTGGCAACTGCTGCCATAGCCTCAGCATTTACTACATTCGCACCATATATAATAGGTTTCTTGTCTGCAAAGTGCTTCACAGCTGCTTCTGCTGCCTGAGGGTTCGTAGTGCTGATGATTACCGGCACAACAGCTGCTTTCGCAGCAACGAGCTTTGCAGCTGCCTCAAGCTTTCCTGCATCGCCGGACTCATTAGAAATCATGATCGCATCGATCCTCAATTTCTGACCAACCCGGTCCATCTCAGACTCAAGGACCTGCTGGCAGATCTTCGAGATCTCATCCTCTGAGAGGGTGTCCTTGATCTCAACAGCAAAGGCGCAGGGATTGACGAATTTCTTGTCATGGCGGAATAGGACGGTCTCCTCCCCCATCTTTACTGCCTTATCGCCGGCACCAAAGGTGATTGGGCGGATAGGAGGGGCCGAGGCCTCACCCAGTTTCTGCTTCGCCTCTTCAGATACATCAGGGCAAGAGTCAATGCTCGCCTGCCGCTGTGCAAGCTTCATGGCAAATGCAAGGCAGGTCGGAGACCCGCACTTCTTGCAGTTTGTCTTCGGTAAAAGTTTGAATATTTCAACGCCGGATAATGCCATGGTTATTCCTCCTTACACCAATTCATCAATTAAGGTTTCAATTGTCCGGATCGCTCTCGGATGTCTCATGATCAGGAGCTCAGCCCCTGATATCAGAAGGGCTGCTGCTGTTTCAGCCTCCCATGCAATACCGCGTTCTTCCTGTGCACCCCAGTGAGGCAGATCAGTCTCAGAAGCATTTGCCTCTTTCACCTTCCATGCATACATGCCAACATCGCCAAGCAGCGGCTGCTGCATGGTGACATCGTTCTGGGTCAGCGCTGCAAGCCTGATCCTCTCCATAACCGAGTAGGTGTATTCAAGACCGTATCCCAGTGCAGAGCACATAGGGTCTGTTATGATCTTCTCCTTGTCAAACCCCATTTGTGAAATCAGGATATTCAGCTGTTTTGAGAGGTTGATATCGAGTTCTGACATGGCAACGATCTTATGATTGTTCGCCATTGCAGCAGCAGCGATCGTCTTATAGTTCGCCTCCTGCGCCTTGCCGATAATGCAATTTTTATCCTTGGCCGCTTCAGCAGCAGCAATGAGAACAGACGTATCCTTCTCAGCATGGTTGCTGCCAAGGATAATAAGCGGAACCTGTATTGCAGCAAGCACATCTTTAACTGTCTTTGCTGCTTCCTCAGGTGAACGGTTTTCGCGGTCAGGGTGTGTGCCGACCAACCTCAGTGCGATTGCCTTCGCTTTCAACTCATCCTGACAATATTTTGCCCAGGTGACCGGGTCAGAACTGACCGCTTCATACGGTTTCCTTACCGTGTCCGACCAATCAGTCGGGGGCACATCCTGGATCTCGATGGCAATAACCGGCCTGTTTGGCGACTGCCCTTCAAACGCGTGGAACGGAAGAACGTTTTCCCCGCCAAAGGTCACTTCCCTGTCCCCGGTGCCGATGGTTACAGAATAGACCTTTCCGGAGTATGTTTCTTTAGGTGCTGTAAATGCCATGGTACAACCTCCTTAAATTCGTTATGAGTAACGGGTAACGCGTGATGAGGTCAATACAGATTACGCATCACGTATTACGCATCACGGGTTTTACATTTCCAGATACGAATGCGCGTACAGCGTATTGCCCATGATGACATCGAGTGTCTTCTTGATCTCGGCCATCTTCTGCTTGTCCTCTATCTCCTTGCCTGCCATCACATCGAGAATGAGGCCCCTATCTTCCTGCACTTCTGCCATTTCCTTGGCATCAGCTATGGCTGCGGTCAAGCCTGCATCCTCTAACAATACAAACATAATCTTGTTCAAAATCGGTCTGAGCGCTTTCGGACAACCATTTGAAATATTGCTCAGTCCAACGATTGTCTTCATCGGTGGCTCATTAATATGCTGAAATAACTTAACCGCTTCAATAACATGACGGGCCTGGTCCTGGGTTGTGGCTATCTGCAGGACAAGGGGATCAAGGTACAGATTCTCGAGCGGCAGGCCATATTCCATGGCACGTCCCATGATCTCCGCAGCAATATGAGCCCGCTCCTCTGCATCAGCAGGAAGACCGCCCTTGCCGACGGTAAGACCGATAACATCGCAATTATATTTTGCGCCGAGTTCAAGGATTGGAAACCTCTCCGGATCATTCGATGTCGAATTGATCATAGGCTTGCCCCACTGATTATTATGAATCTTGAGACCAGCTTCGATCGCACTGAAATTCGTGGTGTCAAGACATACGGGAAGAGGAACAACCTCCTGTATGGTGGTTACCATCCACTGCATAAGGTCCTCGCCTCCATCCTCTGCTGGGCCGATGTTCGCATCGATGATACCTGACCCTTCCTTCCACTGCCTGGTCGCGATCTCCTGGATCGGCCCTTTGTCCTTCTTCATCATAGCTTCCCGAACCCGTTTGGCTATGATGCTTAACTTCTCTCCAATGATCAGCATTAGGTTACTCCTTTCTTTATGATAAAGTTGTCTCTATGCTATCGAAGTCTTAATCTTCTGCGCAAGGATTTTGGATGCAGAGACTATAACTTAACTTAATAGAGTTATAAAACTTAAAAATATTAATAACATTTATAAGAATTACAAATGTCTACGAAAATACCATAGAGCTGCCCCAAAAAAAAAGGAGGGAGCAATTATATAAATTAATAATATTATAAGGATGCATAGAAGACGTGTTTTGAGCCATAAAGACCTGCTCACGGTCTGACACAACCAACCGCAAAAGCACGGTTTATCTAATCGTGTCTAAGAAATGGACTTTTTCCTCGAACTCTTTTTCGGTTAATATCCTGTTCTTATGAAGGACCGTAAGCATGTCGAGGAGCATGCGCTTCTTCTTTTCAGGCGGGATCGTATCGATCTCCTTCATGTCAGAAACAGCCCCCTGATACGTTGCTTTGGCTTCAAGGATCCGCTTTATCCAGTGATCGGTCTCAGGGATATTGAAAAGATATTCTTTGCGCCGGGTCTTCAGGATCAGATAGTTGAAGAAAAGTCTTGTGGTCTGCCTTGCCTCAAGCACGTCAGCATAGAAAAAAGCATTGCTCAGGTAGCTGCCCATGCCGTCAAAGCGGAAGATAACCCGCTTGTTCGTGAGAAAAATAGAATAAGCAGCCTTTATAACATCATGGTCCCTTTGCGTTGAATCCTCTATTACCTCTTCCCCGGGCAACAGCTCAAACGAAAAACTCCAGGACATATATGCTCCTTCGCTGCATTTTTCATTACTTTGTCAAAGCGGATACCTCTTTGTCAATGAAGGCCCAGCTTGAAAACTTCGTATAGCGGGTGTTAGACTTTCGAGACTTCATACGTTGCGGAGGCTTTTTTGGATCTATACAGGCTTGGCATTGCTGAACTTTCAGAAATGCTCGAAAAAAATGAGATATCTGCACAAGAGATAACGGCATCTGTCTTTGACAGGATTGATAAGGTTGAGGACAAGATCAAGGCCTACCTGACACTGACCAGGGACGAAGCGCTGCGCATGGCCAAAAAAGCAGACCAGGAGCGCTTATCAGGAAACAAAAAAGACCTTTCAGGCATTCCGATAGCTATCAAGGACAACATGTGCACAAAGGGCATTCAAACGACCTGCGCATCAAAGATATTGAAAGACTTCATCCCGCCCTATGAAAGCACCGCAACCACAAAACTCCTTGAGCAGGGATATGTGCTCATGGGCAAGACAAATCTTGATGAATTCGCCATGGGCTCTTCAACGGAGAATTCAGGCTTCCAGACGACCTCTAACCCCTGGGACACAGAGAGAATCCCCGGTGGATCAAGCGGTGGATCAGCTGCAGCAGTCGCTGCTGATGAATGCATCGCAGCGCTCGGCTCTGACACAGGCGGATCGATCAGGCAGCCTGCAGCACTGTGCGGCGTTGTGGGTCTGAAGCCCACATACGGCAGGGTATCCCGGTATGGTCTTGTTGCCTTTGCATCTTCACTCGACCAGATCGGTCCGATCACAAAGAATGTGAGAGATGCAGCGATACTCATGAATGTCATCGCTGGCAACGACCCTATGGACTCCACGTCAGCATCGGTAACCACTCCTGATTTCACGGCAGCAATCGGCAAAGATATCAAGGGCCTGAAGATAGGAATTCCAAAGGAATATTTCATCGAAGGGATAGATCCTGAAGTCAATACTGCGGTGCAGGCTGCGATAAAGCAGTATGAAGCGCTCGGCGCAGTTCCGGTCGCTGTCTCACTTCCCCACTCGGACTATGCAATCGCAACGTATTATGTTCTTGCGACATCAGAGGCAAGCTCAAATCTTGCCCGATACGACGGCGTGAAATACGGGTTTCGGTCAGAGGGTAAAGATCTTATCGATATGTATATGCAGACACGCGCAAAGGGATTCGGCGCCGAAGTGAAACGGCGGATCATGCTCGGCACGTACACGCTTTCTTCCGGGTATTATGATGCCTATTACAAAAAAGCCCAGCAGGTCCGTACCCTTCTCAAGCAGGATTTCGAGGAGGCGTTCAAGACCGTTGACCTGATCCTTACGCCGACGACGCCGACTGCTGCATTCAAAAAAGGCGAAAAGACAGATGACCCGCTCCAGATGTATCTTGCTGACATCTTTACTATCTCAGTGAATTTGGCCGGAGTTCCGGCAATCTCGATACCGTGCGGGTACACATCAAATGATCTTCCCATCGGGCTGCAGTTGATCGGAAGACATTTTGATGAAGAAAGCCTGCTGCAGGCTGCTCACGCCTATGAACGATCAACAGAGTGGCACAGAAGGAGACCGAACCTATGAAATGGGAAGCGGTCATAGGGCTTGAAGTCCATGCACAGATGCTCACAACAACCAAGATCTTCTGCGGCTGTTCAACGACATTCGGCAATGAGCCCAACTCGCAGACGTGCCAGATATGCATCGGCATGCCGGGCGTGCTGCCAGTCCTGAATAAGAAGGCGCTCGAGTTCACGATCCGAACCGGCCTGGCAACAAACTGCACCATATCCGAATACAGCCGTTTTGCGAGAAAGAACTATTTTTATCCGGATCTGCCGAAGGGCTACCAGATCAGCCAGTATGAGCATCCGATCTGCGAGCATGGCCACATCGAGATCATGGTCGACGGCGAGGTCAGGAGAATAGGCATTACCCGCATCCATATGGAAGAAGATGCAGGCAAGAACATCCATGAAGGTGCAGGAGCATACAGCTTTGTTGACCTGAACCGCACGGGTGTACCGCTTATGGAGATCGTATCTGAACCGGACATCAGGAGCCCGAAAGAGGCTGCTGAATATATGAGAAAACTAAGGAGTATTGTGCGGTACCTCGGCGCATGCGACGGCAATCTTGAACAGGGCTCACTCAGATGCGATGCAAACGTGTCTGTCAGACCTGTTGGTCAGAAGGAGTTCGGTACCCGCGCTGAGGTCAAGAATATCAACTCCTTCCGGTACGTTGAAAAGGCGATAGAATACGAGATCAAGCGCCAGATCAAACTCATAGAGGACGGCGGTAGGGTTGTGCAGGAGACCCGGCTCTGGGATGCGAACAAGGGTATTACCGAATCCATGCGCTCAAAGGAAGAGGCACACGATTACCGCTATTTCCCTGACCCTGATCTTGTGCCGATTACAGCAGATAGAAAATGGATAGACGAGATCAGGGAATCCCTGCCCGAATTGCCTGATGCCAAAAGACGACGTTTTGTTGAGGCATGCGGTCTTCCAGAGAATGACGCTGATCAGTTGACAGCTGAGCGTTCAATTGCAGAGTGGTTCGAGAGCGCAGTTATGGCTGGAGGTCAGCCCAAGGCTGTATCAAACTGGATCATGGGAGACCTGATGAAGCTCCTGAATGAAGAGAACAAATCCATCGAAGGTTGTTTGATCAAGCCGCCTCAGCTTGCAGCAATGCTGAAGCTTATCGACCAAGGGCTGATCAGCGGCAAGATCGCAAAGACCGTTTTTGATGAAATGTACAAGACAGGGAATGATGCAGCGGAGATCGTTAAGGAAAAAGGTCTTGTCCAGATCAGCGACTCATCCGAGATAGAGAAGATCGTTGACCAGATCATTGCAAGGAGTCCCAAAGAGGTCGAGCGGTTCAAGGCTGGGGATCAAAAACTTATTGGTTTCTTTGTCGGCCAGGCCATGAAGGCCAGCAAAGGCAAGGCCAATCCCCAGGTGCTGAACGAACTGCTGAAGAAGAAACTTTCTTAAGAACTTTTTCCCTGAAACCGGCCTTTTAACAAGGCCCTGCGGAAATTCCATCGGCTGACCATATAGCCTGCTAACACAAAAATTACGATAAGAAGAGGCCTCAGCATGCCCCGTATGCTCACATACCACAAGGGTGCATTCTCCCCATAGCCGAGAACCTGAGCGCTGTACAGGAACCACAGGATATTCGCCAGCCCGCCGAGAAGCCAGCCGGAGATAATTCCAATCGCAGTGAAGAGCAGTTTTGTCTTTCCCTGTTCTGTCATGGACTGCATGTTGTACAGTCAGACGCTTTGGCAAGTCAAGAGATAAAGTTGCATTCTCCCTGCAATATGTAATTTAATAGTAACCTCATTACAACGATAAAGGAGCTTGGAAAATGGACGCGGTACTCAAAAAGGTGCAGGAACTTGCCCTGCTGCATGATAAACTTGATCCCAAAACGATCAAGGAAAAAAGCATAAAGCTGGGGCTCAGAAACGAGGACGGCACAGGCGTCTTCGTCGGCATAACCAGCAAGGGACAGGTTATTGGTTATGAGAAGGTCAGCTGCGGCGATGGCACGGAAAAGGTAAATCCTGTTCCGGGCAAACTCTTCTATTGCGGCTATGACGTTGATGATCTTGTCCGTGAGAAAGAAAAAGAATGCCGGTTCGGATTTGAAGAGACGATATATCTGCTCCTGACCGGAGAACTTCCGGAAAAGCAGGATCTGAAGGCCTTTTCTCTGCTGCTCGATAAAAAACGGGCCCTGCCTGCAGAAGTCAAGCAGATGATCCTCAGCAGGCCTCTGCACGATGACCAGATGGGAGCACTGCATACCATCGTGTCTGCCATGCATCTTTTTGACAAGCATCCAAATTCCACGGACATGAACGATGTGACTCGGCAGTGCATCGATCTCATTGCAAAATTTCCAACCATAATCGCTTACAATTACATAGCGGCAACTCTTGAGAAGAAATCTCTTTCAAAGCTGAAGGAACCTGCACCCAACGTGAGCACAGCAGAGAATTTCCTTTACCTCCTTTCAGGTAAAATGCCGGACAAAGCCACCGCAGAACTTTTTGATACCATGCTCATCTTCCATGCGGAGCATGGCGGAGGAAATAATTCGACCTTTTCAACACGCTGTGTCTCATCATCGGGTGCAAACTCTTACATGGCCATTTGCGCCGGCATAGGGTCCCTTTCAGGCCATCTTCACGGAGGCGCGAATGAAGCGGTCATTCGCATGATGAAAGACATCAAGGCCAAGGTGAAGAACTGGGAAGATGATGACGAGCTATCATCGTATCTTGAGATGATCCTCGACAAAAAGACCGGAGACAAATCTGGCAAGATATACGGTCTCGGTCACGCCGTTTACACGGTCTCAGATCCGCGCGCAGTATTCCTCGAGACACGGGCCTCAGAACTGGCAAAGGCCGCAAACCGCGAAAAGGAGTTTGAACTCTATAAGCGGATAGCACGGCTCGCGCCGTCCATCGTGAAGAACAAAAAGGGCAAGGTAGTCTGCACTAACGTAGACTTCTACTCCGGATTTGTTTATCGATGCATGGGCATACCCAAGGAGCTTTTTACGCCAATCTTTGCGATGGCTCGTGTTGCCGGCTGGGCAGCGCACCGTATCGAAGAGATCGTTCAGGGGCGGATCATCAGACCCTCGTATGTCACATCATTAAAGGGCAAGAAGAACTATATCGCGCTTGCCAAACGTTGATTTAACGAGCCTGCATCAGTTAAGATTTTTCCTGCATTATCATCAACGGAGAGGTGGCCGAGTGGCTGAAGGCGCACGCCTGGAAAGCGTGTGTGCGTTAATCCGCACCCAGGGTTCAAATCCCTGCCTCTCCGCCATTTTTTCAGCAAAGGGGTGATAACTATGACAAACAAGGAAGAAAGGCACTGCATTGTCTAACCTTGTTCTTCAGTATCCTGTGCATACCATCGGCAATCAGATGCTGCTGGCTGCTGATACCGAGTTATCTCCACAGCGTATTGATGAGCTGATCTTTTCTAACAAGGCAGCGGCCTATGAGAAGCGCCCCATTTTGGGTCATGGAACCGTGAAGCAGGACCTTCTCGATTTTCTCAATCACCATCCCTATAATGTTATCTTCACTGACCAGGAAAAGATCAACAGCATCTTTGCGATCATGGAAAAAGTAAGTCTGGCTGATCCCCTTCTCCAATCCCTGGATTATTTCAAACAGAACGATGGCTATACATACCGCCACCTGATCGTGGTCTTTGCCCTGTCAACACTACTCGCAAAAGACCTCATACAGGATTATGACCGGCAGATACAGAGCATTGCAACCGGCCCGTTTCACGATATCGGCAAAACGTGCGTCCCTCTGCATGTCCTGAAAAAGGTCACACCGCTCACCCAGTGTGAGCGAAAGATGCTCATGCATCACACAGCTGCCGGATATGTCCTCTCTTCTTTTTATCTTCGGGATCCCCTGGACATCACCGCAGTAGTGGCGCGAGATCATCACGAGCGAAGGGACGGGTCAGGCCATCCCCGCGGCGCCTGCATTGACGAGCTTATTGTCGAGATCGTCTCGGTCTGCGATGTGTACGACGCACTGCTCTCTCCCCGACCTTACCGCCCTGTTTCGTTTGACAACCGCACAGCCCTTGAAGTGATTACTGAAATGGCTGAAAAGAATCAGATCAGATGGGAAGTGGTCAAAGCTCTGGTAGATCATAACCGTAAAGACAGTTCCCCGGCCGAACGGCCAATCTCCCTCGACAAGCGCGGCATACCGCCCTCCCAGAATGTTTACGGTAAAGTGTCAGAGGAAGATCCGGACTGCAGCGGATAATAAAAGGATATATTGCCTTCTTTCGGAAATGCTCAGGTGCTCATACTTCCTGAAGTGCGCATTTTAGAAATCTTTAAAATAGTGTATTCTATTATTGGTAATCAACAATGGGGAATGTCGAGCGTCATTTGACCAATATACAAATTCCAATATTATCGGCGGTTCCCTTTGTGCAGCGGCATTGCCATTTGTCCCGTATGGGGGCGATCTTGTTGTGACTCAACCTCAGATACCTCCTCTGTTTCGCCATTTAAGCCGCTTTTTTCACTTATCTCACTGTCAAGTTTTCCAGACCGGCTCTTACAGGCATACTGAAGAAAGGAAATAACTATGAATGATACCAGTCTGCGAGAATTGCTAAAAGAAGATTTCGATATTGATTTCCCGATTTCTGGTGGATGGGGTAACTCACGTGATAATGCTATTATTATTCACAAAGTGCAGCCAAATGATTACACCTCTGTTGAATACGGCATTCTTCAATGTCTCGGCACTGGCAGGAGAATTAATTGGAAAGTTATTAAGCAAGCCCTGATGGAACATAATGGCAGGTCATTAGATCAGATTAAAATTGAGACAAAGGAATCGACAGACAAAGGAATTATCACCCAAATTGAAAACTACTATTTCGATATTACTGAATGTTGTTAACCGATAACAAGTGTAGCCAGCATACAAAGGAGATTATTTTTTGGCAAGGAAGAGAATAATTAGTGACTACGTTATCTCTCCACATTTTGGGTTCATAAAACGTAGCAAAAAAGATATTGAATGGGAAGAGAGAATATTATTAAGTGAAGAGGAGCGACAGAAGCTTGCATTAGAAAGGGAGAAAGAGAGACTAAATAAGATCCGTAGTTCTCCAAAAGGATATTACAACTCGATTCCATACGATAAATTCAGCGAAAACACTCTCGAAGACATCATACAAAAATGGGAAGAATATAGGATTCTATTGAAAGATTTCCTTGCAGCCAAACAAATTGCTGAGGATTATAACAGACCATTATTAGAATCTATAGCTAAAGAAGAAACAAATCTTCTTAATACTAAGATATCCAGGTTAAAGAACCAACTGCATGACGAGATTAAGTCTGATGAAGAGGTAATACGCTTAATGGAATTGAAATTACATGATTTACAAGAGAAATATAAAGAGGCAAGAAGTCATTTTTTAAGTAGTTTGTGGGAGACAGAAGACGCAAAAAAGTTGGGAATTGAAATAGCTGAATTAAAACTTGCTATCGAGCCATATAAGTTGCGAATTAACAATATAAAACGACAATTTAATCAGAAATTTAATGAAGATCCGCCACGCTCTGCTCAGCGACAATATCTTCGCCCCACTCCTTCTTTTAACTATGAAACAAAAATAAAATTAGAATGTGAACGGATGCCATGTGACATTGATATAAGTGCATCAGCTTTCAAAGTAACAGATGTCAGACAGGCATTAACGAGAAAACGAAATGAAGCTTTTGCGAGAGCTTATACTGGCAAGACTCGATCCGATGCAGCGAAAGTAAAAAAGGAGATCAAGCACCAATGTAAGATATTAGAAGGTTGCCCCTATTGTGGGTTATTCATGAATGAGGCAACTGCACATGCAGACCATATCTATCCTGTAGCCAAGGGCGGCCAATCCACACAAAAGAATATGGTTTATATATGTGTGGAGTGCAATAGGAAGAAGAAAGCAATGACATTACGTCAGTTTATTGATAAGTATGAGCTTAATTCTGAACTTATTAGCAGGAAACTCGTAAAACTGAAAAAAGACTTCTGATATTTTGTCCTTTCAGAAATATTTAAAGAAACCTGTCAACTGACAAGGAAAACTATAATGAAAGACGAGAGAGATGACGCTAATGATTTTGATCTCATTTTGCCATGAGCCTAGTAAAAACAAAGTTGATATAGTAATAAGTTACGGCTAAAAAGAAAATGGAAGTTAAAATCATGGTTCCAGCCGAATGTACACAATTCGAGTTGGACGCATTTGAAACGTTAATTACTGAAGGTGGCGAAGTCACGCCAGATGGGCTTCGTCAACGAATCGTTCAAGCTGAAGTGCTTGTATTTATAAATGAAGCTGAATGTCTGGCCGTGGGAGCAATTAAGAATCCGAATAAAGGATACAAGGTGAGAGTTTTTGAAAAAGCAGGTCTTGCGGATAAAAGCGATGAATACACTTATGAACTTGGTTGGCTCTATGTCACCCCTTCTGATAGGAAAAAAGGACTAGGCCATAAATTAATGGTTGCAGTAACAAGTTTTCTTGAAAATAGAAGCTGCTATGCTACAACTAGAGAAAACAATGATTCTATGCATCATCTATTTTCTCATTACGGCTTCAAAAAGATAGGCTCTGCATATCAAAGTGATAACGGCTATAACTTGGTGCTATATGCCAACAAACCATAACCAAAGCGCTTCAGTCGACCCAAAAACCGCGCGGCTGAGCAGGGGCGGCCTTTCTCCTGATAATCTTCATTGTTGCAGATACTTGAAACGTGAGTCTTTGGAGGTGGCAACAAGAAAAAGCCTATGCACCCTACGGAATAAAACCAACATCGTCACCTGCAGTAAAAGTGGTTATCAGATAGTAAAATTACGACTCGATATTAACGGTATACCCCTTCATCCGTCTCAAAGAAAGTATGTTTGCCTCCAAACCGTCAGAATCAAAACTGCCATAGGCCTGAGACTTGCCAGCCAGAACAAGAATCTTTTTGATAGAATTGATGCCCCAATGCCCGCCGCCTATAACTTCCCAAGAAGTATCCGTGATCATAAAATAATTCTTTGCACGATGATACCTGCCTTTGATCTCTTTTGATAAACAGAACTTCTCTACAATATCAGCGTGGTAGATAGTTAATATGCTCAGTGACAGCACAATAAATTCCTGATTGGATTTCTTATGCCTTATCTGTACAAATTTTCCGCTGCGATTCTCCGGAACAGTCTCCTTTAAACTCACCGTATAATAATCTTCTGAATAATCAATTAGTTCAAAATTCATAGCACACATCTGACCGCTGGTTGGGTAATTTCACTATTCTCTATTTTGAATTTGATCAATTCTTTGCGCCAACTCTCTCCAGGGTTTTATCCAATGCATGGAAATGCGAGCCGACAATTTGTCCAGCGCCG
Organism: uncultured Nitrospiraceae bacterium; assembly: GCA_964506525.1. Taxonomy (GTDB): domain Bacteria; phylum Nitrospirota; class Thermodesulfovibrionia; order Thermodesulfovibrionales; family UBA6898; genus UBA6898. The sequence goes on along the minus strand of CAZDLA010000017.1, from coordinate 28,448 downwards.
CTTTATCTAACCCTTCAAGCAATTCAGGCGAAATTATATCCGGGTCAATCGGGAATACTTTGATCTGCCGCGTCTCATCAAGAGCGAGTATTCTGACCTGATCAATGAGGGGTTTTTGCAGAAAAGCCTTCCTCTCCGTATGGCGCTTAGCCGATTCCTGTTTACGCCTATCTATTTTAGCCTGAGCTTCGGCAATACGCTTCTTCTTTTCCTGCTCCTGTTGCTCCCTCTGGGATTCTCTCCTTCGTTTTGCTGCTACTTGAGCATCAGTTGGCCGACCCTCAAATATGTATAGATCCTCCTGTGAGCCTTGCGGATAAGATGGGTGATTTCTTATTTGTTTGATCAGTTCCTGATTTCTTGAGAGTATTTTGCAGAATCTGACAAGTGCCTTTAGATTCCAAGAATAATGACTATGATTAAACGAGCTTGGGATATCACGAATACCGTGCCTTTTTTTGTCAAGACCAGAGGTATTTACATCAAGTTCTCGAAACACTTTTTCAAAAAACATCGCCATAAAGTTTGCCACAGACGTAAGGTCAGTTTTTGCCCAATACAATATTAACCCGCCTGGGAACGCAGTATGATAGTTTCTGCCATCGCAGATCATGTTCAGCAAAGATTCCGGAGTGATCCTTGGACCTTTACGCATCTTATCCATGACTTAAGTTTACTCTCCTTTAGCCTTCAAATTTCGCATCAATGTGTTAAGGAGGTCATTAGTTTCCGGCCTCCATCCATCTCAAATCTGACCAAGTCAAAACAGCGTCTCACCTCTCTTTTGATATCAGGAATATCGCAAGCAATTTCTTCGTGCTCATCCAGGAGATTTACCAATAGTTTGATTGCACGGGGATCGGCAGGGTCCGCGTCTACAGCTCTGATAAAGTTTCGGGCTGCATCTGCATAGAGCCCCTTGCCCCGCAGGGAAATACCCAGGTTTCTATAGGCATTGTGGAGGTTAGGATCAATAATAATGGCTGCCCGACAATATCCTTCCGCTTCCTCATGCTGTCCAAGTTTATTGAAGCAATACCCCAAGTCATTTCTGATGAAATAAGCTAATTCATTATCTGTCGGCTGCAATGATTTTGCATGCAGATAATAAACAATTGCTGTCTCAAAGTCGTTCATCAATGCCTTGAGCTGGCCCAAAGTCATATAGTATCTTGCAAGCGGTTCAGGATCATCCGTGCAGGTAATCAACTGCTCAGTGCAGATAAAAGCCTCCTTACAAAAGCCATTTTGTCTAAGCAGGCTGATCAGATCCCAAACAAGTTCCTGAAACTCGTCGTCCTTTGAACTCATGGCAAACTTTCTGCATTGATCATTAAGGCCGCGACCATAATTTTCTAATCGCTCAAACGCTTTCATAATCTCTGCCATCTTTTTAGCCATACAACCTCCAACCCAGTTTCTGACTTTCCCGGATGACGTTCTCCCGTAAATTATCTGTAACATAAACTGCTAAATGATAGGGTTGTCTGAGCATGACAGATATTGGACCGACCATGCCTGCCGGTGGCGAGGGCCACTGGACTTCGGAGTGTTCTTTATCAAAAGTGAACAATTCCAGGACAACATCCATTCCCTGTTTCACAATTTTGCTTAAGGCAGCAACAATCCCATTCCAGAGCTCGGCTTTTAATGCAAAGGGGTCTACAAGAATCAGGAGCGTTCGAACATCATCGGGCAATTTTGTGGAGCTAAGATCAAAGGCATCTTCCAATACGGTACAATTCGATATCTGCTCTCTGAGCAGCTGGCTTTTCAGAATCTCACGAGTATCCTCATCCTGTTCAGCAAGAATAATAACAGCCTCGGTGGTATTGGCCTTTTTCAGTTCGTCAATCACCAGCCCCGCCGAGCACCGGTACGGCAAATTATCGAGCACTCTTTTCTCAGCGTTAAAGTAATCGTTGTAGGCAGGATGCTTGGTGAGTTCAACCACTGTCTCCTGCGCCCATTGCTCAGGATTAGGACATTTTGCCTCAAGCATAAAGGCATGGGTTTCAATATAGGCAAGCCGCGATCTTCTCCTACCTAAAAGCATCTTAGCTATATTCAACAGTGTCGCATGCTTCAGGATATCACCCAGATTGCCGACATTGCGGAGTTGAGGGTTATTATTCATTCTGGAAGAGGTTGTTCTGCATTGTAAGTGACACCATTAATCCAAACCATCAGATTGGGAAATCTTCGGCGAAAATCCCGCCCCCGCCGTTCGACATTAAGTGCATCTTTCGCCCAATTGTTCCAAAGAGGCCATGGAGGTAGAAAGAAATAGCCACCAATCGCATCACCCACCGCAACATATATTCCCTGATGAGCACAAATGGCAGTTGCAGCACATACAAGAGCTGCGCGATCATCATGATCTATAGTTATTGGAAAAGCGTTCCAAAAATTACCATCTTCCCAGATCAAACAGTCATTCAACGCTTCGAACAGACCGTGATGATTACAGAGAGAGAATAGAATATCAAATTTTTCTCCTCTACCCGCATTCGTTTCATCGATAACTTGTGAGTCGAGCATTACACCCAAGAAGGCATTTGGAAAAGCTTCAATGATGTTCTGATTAGCTTTTATACGAGGATAATGAACTTGACCTTGCACATAAGTTTCTGCTGCAAATTGAATTGCTGTGTCACATCCAGAACGTCGTAACGCCTGTCCTGTTCCAATTACATGACTAGCTCCGGGCTTGCAACGATCATGAAAAGCACCTCTCATAAACAAACTTTCCACTGCTCTGAAGTCATAGTTAAGGATATTGTTTGGCAAGACTGGTGCATCAATGCCTAAACAATCGAAATGCTGGACATTTTCAAGCAATTGAACTCTGCTCAGTTTATCAATATAGGTGTGATCAACTACAAAGCCATCTGTCCCTGTACGACATACACCTGAGGTAGGTTTAATTAATGTTAAACCGCAATCAATTCCTGCAATATTTGGCATATTATTTACCTTTCCTTCTATTCAGAGGCTACTTCTCTGACTTGGCGATTTCGTGACTTTATTATTTTAGGTTCTGTGTGTGCCTCACTCGACAAAGACTGTGTGTTATTCTTTTTATTGAAGAATCTGGTCATAGATTGGAGACTTGCGAGAACTTTTGAGCCCGACAAGGGTTCGGCATATCTGTCGTTATAATACTCAAACCATGGCAGTCCAGCTGCTTTATAGTCTTTTGCAGAAAGAGGCTTCAAGGGCGGAAATTGACCAGTAATTTGTTGCCAATATTCTGAGTTTGCGATATGGACGAAACACCTGCTTGTCTGTGTGATATCCCAATCGGCGAGTCCGTAGGGATCGCGATAGATGTTCTGAGCCATCTTCCCACCAGAGGCAACTCCCATGGAGGGTTTCTCAAGAGTAAAACTTGAATCGACTGAAGTTTTACCGTGCGTTTTCTGAAGTTTTAATTTCGTAAGAGGAAATCGTTTATCAAAAACTTGCCGCCTCATAGGATATACCTGAATTTGCAATCCCCCATAATTACACTGACCGGTGATCTGTTCTTCTGTTGTGATACCTTTACCCAAAGGCGCAGCAACAAACTGCCTTATCACACCTTTTTCAGCGTGGTAGCCGTCAAGCCATGGTTGATATGGGATTACCACGTAGTTCTGAGGCACTGCAAGCAGCTGTTTCTCCCATGATTTGCCACTGATGGCGTTTATCTTACCAGTACCAATTTTAACCGCGAATGGGTATTCAACAGATTGCTGCTTGATATAATGACTTCTGAAGTTCATACAAACAGCCTCAGACTGATACATTGGTAACATTACCCCTCCGTATTCAATCCACGTGGGTGAAATGTTTTCTGCATAGTCGTCAGTATGTCTTAAGGGAAACTTATCGAGCTTTGCCGGTAAAGGGTATTGCAGGTCACTTTCTGGAGCCCTTAGTGTCCGGTGAAAGGCAATTTCGAGACGAGCCTCATGATGAACTTCAGGAAATGTGAATATTAGCGTGTCTTTAATTAATTGAATCATATCTGATCTATCCCTTTCATGATCTGAAGGTTGTTACCACTTGCCATCCCTGACCACTCTTACGATTTCTAAGACTTCGTGCTCCTTCTTTTTTTCAAGACTTTTGATGAGTTTTGCAAAGGCATCTGGATGTCGGCGTATTATTGCCTGTAACTTCTTAGAGACTTTCCCCATCATAGCGAGCATAACATTTTGGTCAATACTCAATTCTTTGGCCAAATCTATGGCCTTATCCTCTGAAAGGCTGAGTTGTTCACCCCGCTCAATTCGACTCAGGTATGAGGGCTGAACACCTATTCGAGCAGCTACCTGTCGAAGAGAAAAGCTTTTATCATTTCTGTAAAGAGCTTCTCTCTTCTTTCTTACGGTATCACCAAGTGTTGTATTCATATGTTCACTGTATACTAAACGGTATACGATGTCAAGAACAAATAATGATAGCCTATTTGCCTTGAACTTTTTGGTAATATGCTGATAAAGTTCGGGAAACAGCTCAATATTTTGGAAGGAGACTAATATATGCCTATTGATGAAGTTCTTACCGTGCTCAATCAATTTCATCAAAGAGCAACTTACGGAGCTCTTGGTGGTGTCGTAGGAAGACCTGCACAATCGGTTATGTCTGGTAGGCCGAGAAATCACTTCAATTCTTGGATAGTTAGAACTGACACAGGACTGCCCACCAGATACGACGATCCAGCCCTAATGCATACACATTTGCTGGATCACGCTCACGTGATTAGCGCGCCTGCAACGTTATTACAGTGGCTGCATGAACATCCGAATTAGAGTTACATACCGTTATTTCAATATAATCTCTACGCCCTGAGTGAACTTTAGATTTCAATGTTACTTCCGATATTCAATACATTTCATTACCTGCCAGTTTCGTTGAGTTGTAGGTGCCTCCAAGAAAAAGGCTATGCGTCCTTCGGGACGAATGATGCACTCACGTGATGTTATTTAATCAGCGCAAAGATCAGTCCTTCGTCTCACTTCTTTCTGCCTGTCTGGCAATCATCTCAGTTGCTAATCTCAGCGCCTCCTCGCGCGAGGCTATTTTGCCAAGGTCCTGAGCAAATCTCAGACGGTAAAGCATCCTTCCGAGGGCAATGCCCGACTGCATGCCCATGCTGATCAGGTCATTGCCGTTGATCAGCAGCGGTGCTTCCAGTTTCGGTTTGAGAGATGCAAAATATTCCTGCAGGCTTCCGACAGCCCAGGCAATGAAATGCTCTCGGTATTCCTCTCCTGACTCAGGCCCGAGGCTACTCATCACATCAGCCATCGAAAGGATAAGCGCAGGCACAGCATCATCCCTCATCTTGCGGAACCATCGCATGCGCGCAGCATTCGTCGCCTTTGGGGATGAAAGTGCCAGAGGCCTGAGATGATCAGCAACCATGCGAACGAGAAACTCTTTCGAAGAAGACGACAGCTTCAGCCTCCCTGCCATTTCCTTTATGATCTCTGCACCGGCCTTGTCGTGGCCGTAAAATATGATCCTGTTTGTCCCGGGCTTTATTCCCCTTGTTGAGGGTTTCCCTGTATCGTGGAGCAGGCCTGCAAGTTTCAATAAAACAGTTTTTTCATCATCGATCAGATCTGCAATTTTGGCACCTGCTTCACCAAATCGTGAGAGGTCAGACAGGATCTCTTCAACCTGCTCCATGACAAGCAGGGAATGTTCCCAGACATCCTTGTGATGGTACCAGTTCTGCTCACAGCCCTTCATCGGCAGGATCTCCGGAAAGATAACCTCAAGGATTCCCATATCATCCATATGCCTGAACCATGCGGAGCTGTTAGGCGTCAGGAGGATAAGCTTCAGTTCTGCCACGATGCGTTCAACGGATACTTGCTTCAGCAGGGCCGCACTGTTCTGCATTGCCTTCAGTGTCGGCGACTCGACGGTAAAGCCCAGCGCAGCAGCAAAGCGAAATGCGCGAGCTATCCTCAAGGGATCGGAGACAAATGCCTCCTTGCTGACCATTCTAATCGTCTTCTGCTGAATGTCTTCGCGACCATGGAAAGGGTCAAGAAGTTCCCCTGCTGTTTCAGCATCGTGCAGGCTGATCGCCATGGCATTGATCGTGAAATCTCTGCGGCTCAGATCTTCCTCAATGGTACCTCCCCGCATCTCAGCGATATCGAGAAATTCATCAGGCCTGTCCCTGTCCACAACCCTGTAGCAGGGTTCATCGGCCTTCTTTTCCATCATGACGAGTGCGGCATGCTTCTGTCGCGCAACTCTTGTTGCCAGTTTCTTTGCATCTTTGCAGACAAGATCCAGGTCTTTTGAAGCAGCATGCATGAGCAGGTCCCGCACGGTCCCGCCAACCAGATAGCATTGGCCGCCTTCAGGCATTCCATTCTGAAACCATTTACTGAGCGATACCGGTATTTTCATCTTCATTCCTATTGCTGATAACAATATATCATATGCATCCCTGAATACTTGGACGGCTATGCTTAAAAGCAGACATCTATGCTAAAATAAAGGGTATTTTTAAAGACCCTGGAGATATTTTCCTGCTGCATCCCGTGTGCGGCCCTGCGCAACAGTCAGGTGTGAACCTCGTCAGGTCCGGAAGGAAGCAGCGATAAGCATTTTGCCTGTGTGCCGCAGCAAGCCGTTCACGGGATGGAGCAGGAAAAATGACTGTAAGTCGTGATTCGTGATTGAGAAAAATAGACCTTCTCTCATTGTCTGTTTTTTCTCACGATTTACGATTTACGATTTACGAAATTTATGAGCTATCTTGTCTTAGCACGAAAATGGCGGCCAAATACCTTCGATGACCTCGTGGGTCAGGAGCCTATTGCCCGCATGCTCAAAAATGCTCTTCTGCAGGGGAAGATCTCCCATGCCTATATTTTTTCCGGGCCGCGCGGCGTCGGCAAGACCACTACCGCCCGCATCCTCGCAAAGGCACTGAACTGTAAAGAAGGTCCAACGGCCTCACCCTGCGGCATTTGTGAATCCTGTACAGCTGTCACTGAGGGCGCTTCCATTGACGTCATTGAGATAGACGGTGCATCGAACAACAGCGTTGACGATGTGAGAGACCTCAGGGAGAGGGTGAAGTATGCGCCCTCCGGAGGAAAATACAAGGTCTATATCATCGACGAAGTGCATATGCTTTCGAGTTCTGCTTTTAATGCACTCCTGAAAACACTTGAAGAACCACCTCCGCATGTCATCTTTGTCCTTGCAACAACAGAGATGAAGAAGATCCCTGCAACCGTGCTTTCCCGCTGCCAGCATATGCCGTTCCGGAGAATAGCAACAAGCGTTATCAAAGCGCGGCTCCAGCATATTGCAGACACAGAAAAGATCAGCATATCCTCCCATGCCCTGGGGCTGGTGGCAAAGGCTGCTGACGGAAGCATGAGGGACTCGCTCACGATCCTTGACCAGGTCTCCTCCTTCTCTGATGAGATCAATGAGGAGCAGGTGCAGAGCCTGCTCGGCCTGACTGACTTCGGCATGCTTGCAAAGGCATCCATGGCAATCATCACCGGCAATCGCGTTGACCTTATAAATATCATTGAAAGCCTTTCTGAGCAGGGTTTTGACCTCAGAGCCTTCGCCAGAGAGCTCGCCCAATTCTTCAGGGATATTCTGATCGCAAGTGTTGTAAAGCAGCCGCAAGACGTGCTTGAGCTGAACAAGGAAGAACTTGCCTCGGTCAGGGAACTGGTGTCAGCCTCTTCAGAAGATCAGCTCACGCTCATGCTCACTGAAGTTATGAAGGCAGAGGCGGATGTCAGAAACTCTGCGCTGCCCCGAATAGCCCTTGAAATGGCGCTCATCAGGGCAAGCTTCCTGAGCAGCCTGAAACCGGTCAAAGAAATCATCAGGAATCTCGACAGTTTAAGCAGAGGATTGCCTGCACAGGCCGCAGTTGCTGAGCCCATAAATGAAAGGCCTGCTACGAAAGTTGCACTGCCGGCAGCTGCACCAAAGGACAGGGATATTATCGAACAAGAAAAAAAAGCAGAACCGCCTGTTGTACCAGCCCCAAAGCCGGTATCAGTAACTGAAACAGAAGCCGCTGAATTGATTGAAGAAGATATTAAGGATGAGCCCCTGTTAGATGTTGGAGAGGAGGAATCCGTCTTCGAAGAGCCTCCTGCAGATATTCATCAGACTACAACGGCAGCCAACGATAATGACATAACCGTCATATGGCAGAAGGTTCTCGACAGCATTGATGCTCCACTTGCATCAAAGCTTGAGAATTCGGCGATTGAATTGACCGGAGATCAGCTGCAGATCACGCTGCAGAGCAGTCAGGCACTGTTTCTGGATATGGTCAGGAAAAATCTTGCAGATATTGAAAAGATATTGGCTGAACATGCGGGAAGGAAGCTCAGCATTACCCTTTTGGCAGAGGCAAAAAAGAAGACTGTCCAAAAGAAAGACCTCAAGAAAAAAGCATCCGACGAGCCGGTTATCAAAGAGGCTCTTGAACTTTTTGACGGCAGGATCATTGACGTTATACCAGTAGAATCCCAGACCATTATCAAGAACGGAGGAGTCGATGTCTAAAAAAATGTTAGGCGACCTGATGCGTCAGGCGCAGAAACTTCAGGAAGAGATGATGAAGGCCCAGGAAGAGGCGAAGAAGAAGACCGTTGAAGCAACTGCCGGAGGCGGCATGGTCACCGTTGTTGCCAGCGGCTCTGGTGAGATCGTTTCGATCAAGATCGAGAAGGACGTTGTAAATCCGGATGATGTTGAGATGCTTCAGGATCTGATCCTTGCGGCGACAAATGAAGCGATCAGAAGAGCGCAGGAATTGGTGAACAGCGACATGTCCAAGCTCACAGGCGGTCTCAATATGCCGGGCATGGGCAATCTCGGTGGCATGTTCGGAAAATAAGAAAAAGCGTGATGCGTAAAGCGTGATGAGTGAAGTGTTAACTGCGCAGCAAACTATGGACTACAGCAATCTGATATGCACGGGATAATAGAAAATCTTATCAATGAACTGACACGTCTGCCGGGGATCGGCAGGAAGTCTGCCCAGAGACTGGCCTTTTTCATCCTCTCCATGCCTGAGTCAGAGGCCATGTCCATCGCAGACGCAATCCGAACAGTGAAACAGACAGCGAGGTTCTGCAGCAACTGTTTTAATATCACGGACAGCGAACTCTGCGAGGTCTGCAGCGACGACTCGCGTGACACGAGCAGAATCGTTGTGGTCGAAGAACCGAGCAACATTCTGGTGATCGAGAGGTCCAAGGCATTCCGGTGCCTGTATCATGTGCTGCTCGGAGCACTCTCTCCCATAGACGGCATAACGCCGGAGAAACTGAAGATCAAAGAGCTTATTGAGCGGGTCAAAAACAATCCTGTCCAGGAAGTTATCGTTGCCACAAACCCAAACACAAGGGGTGAGATCACCGCCCAGTATATCAAGGAAGTGCTCAGCCCGCTTGGCGTCAGAGTTACCCGGATAGCATACGGTCTGCCCATGGGGAGCGACATTGAGTTTGCAGATGAGGTTACACTCAGTAAGGCGCTTGAGGGCAGGCGAGAACTCTAATCCCAGTCCGCATTCAAACGCTAACTGCGTTGGCCTCGTTGTCAGCTCCTTAACATACCCCGCAGTATGCCTGCGTCGCTTTCTCTGCCTAAAACACCTACTTCTGGCTCGCTGCCTTGTTATCTTTTTGAATGCAGCCTGGGATAAGATATATTCTCTCTTCTTCTCAGAACAAGAATTACCAGAAGTAGTAATATAGCGATACCCAACAGCAGAAAGTCATACAACGTAAGCACGAACCCTTCCTCAACAGTCATGCTGTATCCCTGATCAGCAATCACCCTCGGAGTCCTATTTCTGGCCACCTCTGCCTGAGGTTCAGCAGTTGGCAGGATTGGAACGATCACAACTTCACGCTTTGATAGCTTTGGTTCAGGTTTTATTGACGGCGCCCTCAAAGACTTCTTCCTGCCGTCCATGCGTATGGCGTTTCTGTCCTTATCATGAAGGTGGTATTCATCGTAATTCATATCCCAATCTTCACAGTTCTTAAGGCATTTGTGACCGTCCTGATAATCGGTCTTTCCCGGGTGAGCAAACGCAGCTGAGGCAGCCAGGACAATAAAAAGAGAAGAAAGCTTTACCCTTCTGATGAACTGGTTACGAATGGCAATGCCCTTCCTTTATCTTTTTACCCCATGCTACTGCCTTTGCAATGATCTCAGCTTCGTCAAGAACAGCCAGTTTCCTCTGCTCTAATAAGACCTTTCCGCCAACGACCACCGTATCAATGTCAGAAGCATGCATGGCATAGACAATATGGGAATAGATGTCATACAGGGGTAACAGATGAGGTCTGCTGAGGTCAGCAAGGACAATATCAGCAGCCTTACCTTGTTCAAGGCTTCCGCAAACGCTTCCGAGTCCGAGGGCATCAGCGCCATGGCGTGTTGCCATAAGCAGTGCCTGCTTTGCGGTCAATGCTGTCGGATCCCCTGACATTGCTTTATGCACCTTTGCAGCAGTTGACATCTCGCTCAGGATGCTCAGATCATTGTTGCTTGCAGCGCCGTCAGTACCAAAAGAGACGTTCACTCCTGCATGCAGCATCTTCACGATTGGGGCTATACCAGAGGCAAGTTTGAGATTGGATTCTATACAATGGGAAACATTGGTCTTTGACCTCGCCAGCATAGTGATTTCATCCGGCTCAAGCCAGACGCAGTGGGCTGCGATCAAACGTTCATCAAGAAGGCCCATGGAATTAAGATGCGCCACAGGCGTCTTGCCATAGCGGGAAAGCATCTCACTGACCTCCCACTTAGTCTCTGACAGATGTATCTGAAGCATCACGTCATGCCGGTCTGCAAGGGCCTTTGATTTTTTCAGGGTTTCTGGTGAACAGGCGTACGCCGAATGATCAGCTATCGACGGAATAATGAGGTCATCACCCTTCCACTTCTTGATGAAACTGTCAGCATTGGCCAGATAGTCATCAGCATTATTTCCGGTCGCAGACGGAAAATCAACAACACCTGAACCGACAACAGCGCGCATGCCGATTTTCCTGGTCGACTGGGCCACTGCATTGCCAAAGAAATACATGTCCGCGAATGCCGTGATCCCTGCCTTCAGCATCTCAAGACAGGCAAGTTCGACCGCATCGCTCACAAACTCAGGGCTGAGCCATTTTGCCTCTGCAGGCCAGATATGCTCCTCAAGCCAGACCTTGAGAGGAAGATCATCCGCCAGACCCCTGAAATAGACCATGGCTGCATGGGTGTGGGTATTTACCAGACCGGGAAAGGCAACCTTGCCTTCCCCTTCGATGATCTTTGAAGCAGAATATTTCCGTGTAATCTCTGAGGCTGTATCTACAGCAACGATCTTCTTGCCCTTAATTGCTATTGCGCCTCCTTCGATAACAACAAAATCCTGATCCATGGTCAGGACATAGTCGGCTTTAACAATCAGATCAACAGATTTCATATACCTCTGGATATTCCAATTTTCTTATATACACAGAACAGATAGGGCGGAGGTTCCGAAAAGCCGGTCGCAGCGATTCAGATGAGCATCTCCAGCCACGGCTGTATATCCGACAGCACTGCAACTACAGTGAACTCCGGCAAACCCGACTCAATGCCAAGGGAAATAATATCACCTTGACCGGCTTTGAGGGATCACCGTCATATCTGCGAGATCAAGCCGTCACTTTTCTTTCCATGCGTCGCATTGACAATGGATGACGCGCAATACAGCATACGGACTTTTTACCTCGCCGTCACTTTTCTACGAGAATTCTGAGCATCCGCCGCAACGGCTCCGCTGCTCCCCAGAGAAGCTGATCGCCGCAGGTGAATGCAGCAAGGAACTGAGGCCCCATGTTCATCTTGCGCAGACGGCCGACAGGGACACTCAGCGTTCCGGTGATCGCAGCAGGCGTCAGCTCGCGCATGGTTATGTCGCGCTGGTTCGGCACCAGTTTCACCCACTGGTTATGCTTGGCTATCATCTCATTGATCTCGTCCAGCGGTACATCCTTTGTGAGCTTGATCGTGAGCGCCTGACTGTGGCAGCGCATTGCACCGATCCGCACGCAGAGGCCATCAATAGGAATAGGATTATCTTCGCGGCCAAGGATCTTGTTCGTCTCTGCCTGGCCCTTCCACTCTTCCTTGCTCTGACCGTTATCGAGCTGCTTGTCTATCCAGGGAATAAGTGATCCGGCAAGAGGCACACCGAAATAGGCTGTCGGAAAGTTCTTATCCCGAAGCGTACCGGCAACCTCGCGATCAATATCAAGGATTGCAGAAGCCGGGTCATCCAGCAGAACCCTTGCAGCCCTGTGCGCCTCTCCCATCTGCTTCAACAACTCGCGCATGTTGTTCGCGCCTGCGCCTGATGCAGCCTGATACGTCATAGCGCTCATCCACTCCACAAGCCCGGCCTTATACAATCCACCTAATGCCAAAAGCATCAAAGAAACCGTGCAGTTGCCGCCGATGTAGTTCTTTATGCCCTTTGCCAGCCCATCCTGAATGACGTTCATATTGACCGGATCGAGGATGATGATCGCATCCTTTTCCATACGGAGAGTTGATGCTGCATCGATCCAGATGCCATTCCAGCCAGCAGCGCGGAGTTTAGGGAAGACTTCAGTGGTATAGTCGCCGCCCTGACAGGAGACTATGATCTCCATTGCCTTGAGGTCGTCGATATTCTTCGCATCTTTCAGCGCAGGCACATCCTTGCCGATCTTCGGCCCGATACCGCCCACGTTCGAGGTCGTAAAAAAGACCGGCTCGACAAGATTGAAATCCTTCTCTTCCAGCATGCGGCCCATCAGCACTGAGCCAACCATCCCGCGCCATCCCACAAATCCGACTCGCTTCATGTCATTGCTCCCGTAAAGTGAATTTTGAAGTGATATTATACTCAAACCATTGCGTTCTTTGCACGCTGGACAGGGCACTCATCATTGCTTTGAGCAATCAACTGTGCTACATTCAGAGCAGTTAGGCAAGCAATTCCACACTGTCTTACGACGCCTTGATTGGCTCTGTACTGAGGTCGGTAATCAGAAACAGAATAACAGGGGAAAATAATAGTATGACCAACAATGAGATACTGAAGAAACTGAGGATTGCGCTGAACCTGAAAGACACGGATATTATCGAGATTCTGAAACTTGCGGATTTTGATATCTCGAAATCAGAACTGTCTGCACTCTTCAGAAGCGAGGACCAGAGAAATTACCGGGAATGCGGCGACCAGATCCTGCGACGCTTTCTGAACGGCCTTATTATCAAAAACCGCGGCAAGAAACCTGAATAAGCCAGCATGACTAACGAATCAGATCAGGAGATGCCTGACCACCAGACCAACAATCCCCTTCATGGCATCACGCTCGAAATTATGCTTACCCATCTGGTGGAACATTTTGGCTGGGAGGAGATGGGCAGGCTGATCAGGATCAGATGCTTTACGTATGATCCGAGCATCAAGTCCAGCCTGGCATTTCTGAGAAAAACCCCCTGGGCAAGGAAAAAAGTCGAAAACCTATATATGCGGCAGAAAAGAATCCGTATCCCGAGGAAGAAAATCAACAAAGAAGCCGACTGACCGATTATTCGCAGAGATCGCCCTGATCAGTGGTAAGATGTATACATACACAATCTGCTGTCAGGGGGATACATGCTAAAAAGACCTTTCGGAAAACTGCTGTTATTATTTCTCACATTCTTTTTTCTACTTATTCTCCTGCCGGAGTTTCTCTCTCTCTATATTGACTGGCTCTGGTTCAAAGACATCGGACGGGGCCTGATATTCAGCACGCAGTTCCAGGGCCAGGCTTTTTCAGCCCTTGCCGGCGCGCTGGGCGGCTTTCTTATCACATACATAAATATACAGATTGCACTGCGATCTATGAAAGGCAGGGCAGTCGTCATCCCGCTGAATGTTCAGGCCATGCCGCAGCTCGATCTCCTCCGGCATATTGACTGGATCAGGATCATTGTTCCGGTTTTGACCGGGCTCTTCATGGCAAGCCTATTTAACGCTAACTGGCTCACCTTTCTCTCGTATATCCATGGAACTGCATCAGGATATGCTGATCCGATCTTCAACAAGGATATCTCTTTTTATCTATTCGCACTGCCTGCTCACGAGCTCGCAGCAAATGCCCTTCAGTTAACGCTCTGGGCAACGCTCGCTGCGATCGCCCTGATCTACATTGTCAAGGGGGCGATCTTCTTCAACAACCGTGGTGTAACAGCAGAGCGCACTGCCTCAGCGCACCTCTCTCTGGTCGGCGCCATGATCTTTGCTGTTATGGCATGGAAGTCATACATAGGCATGCATGCTATCCTCTATTCATCTCACGGCCATATTGCCGGTGCCACCTATACTGATGTGCATGCGGTGATCCCGTTCGTAAAGGTGAGAATCGCGATGGCTATGGGAGTAGCCGTTCTCTTCCTTGCCAATATATACATCAGACGCAGCCTGCTCCTTGGTGCCAGCTTGGCTATATATATTGCAGTCTCATTTATTGGCAGCTCGGTTTATCCTGCGATCCTGCAGAAGTTTTTTGTTGCACCGAACGAGCTGGTCAAGGAAACCCCGTATATCAAGAACAACATCGCATTCACGCGCAAGGCCTTTGGCCTCGACAAGGTAAAGGATCGGGATATCTCAGGCAGCACTGCTCTTGACCGCAGTGATATCAAAAAGAATAGCGCAACTATTAAGAACATACGTCTGTGGGACCATCGGCCGCTGCTCGATACCTTCAGCCAGATCCAGGAGATTCGGACATATTACCGCTTTTCGTCCGTGGGCAACGACCGTTACATGATCAACGGAGAATACCGTCAGACCATGCTCTCGCCAAGAGAGATGTCGAGCGAGAGCATCCCGACCCGCAACTGGATCAACGAGACCCTGACCTTTACCCATGGATACGGGTTGACGCTCGGACCGGTAAATCAGGTAACCCCTGAAGGGCTGCCGGTGCTGCTGATCAAGGACATCCCGCCGATATCGACTTCAGATGCGATCAAGGTGACCAGGCCGGAAATCTATTTCGGCAGGCTCTCAAGCCCCTATGTGATCGTGAATACGAAGTCCAAGGAGTTTGATTATCCCTCCGGAGAAGAGAATGTCTTTTCTGAATATTCAGGAAAAACAGGGGTGCCGCTCGATTCCTTACTGAAGAAGATGGCCTTTGCCGCCTATTTTCAATCCATGAAGCTTATTCTTTCGAACGATGTTACCAGTCAGAGTAAAGTCATTTTTCACCGGAATATCATGGAAAGGGTACACAAAGTGATGCCGTTCCTGATGCTCGATGCTGATCCTTACATGGTCATTGCAGATGACGGACACCTATTCTGGATGGTGGATGCATACACCGTAAGCAGGCGGTTTCCCTATTCCCAGCCATCCGCAAAAGGCATGAACTACATGCGGAATTCGGTAAAGATCACGATCAATGCCTTTGACGGCAGCATGATGTTCTATGTTGCAGACAAGGAAGATCCATTGATCAAAACAATCGATGCGATCTTCCCAAAAACGCTGCAGCCGCTTGCAGAAATGCCTGCTGATCTCAGAAAGCATATTCGCTATCCCCTCGACTTCTTCGATATCCAGACACAGATCTACTCCACCTACCATATGGAGGAGCCTCAGAGCTTCTATAACAGAGAAGACCAGTGGGAGATTCCGGCATTAGGCGGCAAGGATAAAGCAGTAATGGAGTCTTACTATACGATCATGAAACTTCCGGAAGAAAAGAAGGAAGAGTTTATCCTGATGATTCCCTTTAACCCAAAAAAGAAGGACAACCTATCAGCCTGGATGGTGGCACGGAGCGACGGAGACGATTACGGAAAGCTTGTGCTCTATCGCTTTCCCAAGGACAGGCTTGTGTACGGCCCGAAACAACTCGTCGCCCGGTTCAATCAGGATACGGAGATTTCACGGCAGATCTCACTCTGGGACCAGCGCGGCTCACAGGTGATCCAGGGCACACTGCTGGTGATCCCGATCGAAAACTCTCTGATCTATGTCCAGCCGCTCTATCTGCGAGCAGAGACCGGCAAAATACCTGAGCTCAAGCGGGTCATTGTGGCGTACGAAAACCGCATCGCCATGGAAGAGACCCTTGATGCCGCGCTATCAAAGATCTTCGGTGAGGTGAAGGTTACGGATGAGGCTTTGGCTGCTGGCAATGTCCGGCTTCCTGCCATGCCTGCAGGAAAAGAAGACAAGAAGCTTCCCACTCTTGCAAAGGAGCATTTCGACCGCGCTATAAAAGCGCAAAGAGAAGGCAACTGGGCCTTGTATGGTGAAGAAATTCAGAAGCTCGGCGAGGCGATCAAGAAGATGCAGAAGTGAACAGGGTGTTTGCGATAATAATATCCCTTGACCAGTAACCCTTCAGTTATGGGTGGCCAGATTCAAGAAGCCCCTCCTTACCAAGGAGGGGTATGGGGAGGTTTTGATTAATTTTCCAATACCCCACCCAACCTCCCCTTGGAAAGGAGAGGAGAATTACCCACCATAACTAAATGCTTATATTGAAGCCAACGCAGTTTGCGTTTGAATGCGGCCTGGAATTATGACTTTGCGACAAGGTCTGCGATACTATCACCCACCTCGGTCGTGGACATGCCCATCTGGCCGGCAGCCTGGCTCTTCATCTTCTGCATCACAGCCATCATGGCCGCCTCGATTCCCTGCGCTGCCTTTGATTCGCCAATGGTATCAAGCATCATCATGGCTGCGCCGATCGCTGCCATCGGATTGATCACATTCTTACCGGTATACTTCGGAGCACTGCCGCCCATCGGCTCGAACATCGAGACGCCTTGCGGATTGATGTTGCCGCCTGAGGCCACGCCCAGCCCGCCCTGGATCATTGCGCCGAGGTCAGTGATGATGTCGCCGAAAAGATTCTCAGTAACTGCCACGTCAAACCATTCAGGGTTCTTCACAAACCACATGTTCGCTGCATCAACGTGATTGTAATCGCGCTTTAACTCGGGGTAATGCTTTTCACCCATCTCTTCGAAGGCGCGGTACCAGAGATCACCGCAATGGGTAAGCACATTCCGCTTATGAACGAGCGTGATTGGCTTTGCCGCATACTTCGGATTCTTGGCGTTGCGTTTCTTCTTCAGCTCAAAGGCATACTTCAAACAGCGGTCAACGGTCCTGCGGTCGTATACCATCAACTGCGTGGCGATCTCCTCTGAAGTGCCTACACGTGTTGCCCCGCCGATGCTGGTATAAATGCCGCCCGTATTCTCACGAATAACTACAAAATCGATATCATCAGGTCCCTTGTCCTTAAGCGGGGTTTCCACGTTGGGATAGAGCTTAACCGGCCTGAGATTGATGTATTGGTCGAGGGCAAAGCGCGTTTTGAGAAGTATGCCGGTTTCGAGAATGCCGGGTTTAACGTCAGGGTGTCCGATCGCGCCAAGGAACATGGAGTCAAACTTCTTAAATTCTTCAATAGCGCTGTCAGGGAGCGTCTCACCGGTCTTGAGATACCGTTCTGCGCCAAAGTCAAAAGAGGTGAACTCAAGCTTAAACCCAGCCTTGACAGCCGCAGCATTAAGGACCTTGACTCCTTCACGGACTACTTCGGGTCCTGTGCCGTCACCAGGGATAAGCGCTATATTGTATGTCTTTGCCATGAAATCCTCCTGCATTGAAAAAAGTTAGATATATTAGCATATCCGGGGATTATCTTTTGCATGAAGTGGCATGTTCATGAAATTGGGCTTGTGATAGAATATTTATAAATTAGAAACCGTGGAGGGATTCATGCCTCATATATTTACAGATGCTGCATCATGCTGGAAAATCATTCTTTCTGATGTATTGACAAACAAGGGGATGCTTTCAGCTATAGAGAAGTTTGCAAGGGAAAACATGACACCTGCACCGGTCGTATTCGGCACCTCAGGATGGCGCGGCGAGATCGGCACGGAGTATACCTTCAACAATGTACGCATCGTGACATCTGCGATTATAGAGATGCTCAGGTCAGATGATCCCTCGATCATGAAGGCTATGGGAGTGAGAGATTTCGAAGAGATAAAAAAACGGGGCGCCATCGTGGGCCATGACAACCGCTTCCTTGGGCCTGACTTCGCCATGGAGGTGATCGCACAACTCCAAAATGCCGGCATCAAAACGTGGTATGCAGGAGAAGCAGCCACGCCCGAATTCTCTGCAGGCATTGAGATGCTCAACGCAGCATGCGCTATTAACCTTACACCATCGCATAATCCAGCCAACTATGCAGGCTTTAAGTTCAACCCCTCTGACGGCGGACCAGCAGGTTCGGAAATAACCACGAAGATCGAAGTAATCGCCAATCGCATGATGAGGGAAGCTGAGACGCCTCCTTCTGTCAAGCCCGAGCGTCTCGAGAAAGTCGACCTTACCACACTGTATCTCGATTATATCAAACAGAGAAAAACGATTGATCTTCAGAAGATCGGCGAATTTATTGCAGATGCGGACTGTATTATCTGCATAGATAATGTACATGGATCAACACGCGGCAGGGCACAGAGGATTCTCGGCACAAGCCCAAAGATCACCTATCTCAGGACTGAGGACGACTTTCTCTTCGGCGGTGTACCTCCTGAGCCTTCAGAAACAAATATGGCAGGAGTAGAAAAGGTCCTTGCTACGAGCACTGCAAAACTAAAGCTCGGCGTTATCATGGATCCGGACGGTGACCGCATCCGTTTCTCCGACGGCGCAATGCAGATAGCAATGAATTATTTTGGCGCAATGGCACTGCATTTTCTCCATGTTCACAAAAAATTCAACGGCGTGGTTGCAAAGTCTGTAGGTACGAGCAATCTTGTAAATGCAATCGCAGAAAAGCTTGGCATACCGATCAAAGAGACAAAGGTCGGCTTCAAGAACTTCAGGCCTTATCTCCTGCCGTCTTCTGATAAGCGGGCTGTCGCTGCCTTTGAAGAATCTGACGGAATTACCGGATACAACCACACACTCGAAAAAGATGCAATCTTCGGCCTTTTGCTTGCGATCGAGATGATGGCAGTCACCGGAAAGAATCTGGGAATCTATCTTGACGAGATCATGAATGAGTTCGGCCATTATTATCCTGACCGTTCAGGCATCTCGGTTGACCGTTCCCTTGTAGGGCAGCCTCTTCTTCAAAAGCTTTCAGTCATTGCACAGCGCTATCCTGTGGGCGCCTCGCTCACGATCGCCGGACAGAAACGCACGGTCAAGGACCTTATCACGGTCGACGGCACTAAGCTGGTCTTTGACGACGGCTCGTGGCTCATGATAAGACCATCAGGCACAGAACCAAAGGTCAGGTTCTATATTGAGGCACGCACAGAAGAAGGGAAAAAAGCGGTCTTCGAAATTGCTGAGCAGATGACCAAAGAAGCATTAGGGATGTAAAATCCTCTGCCTTACTCCGCGTAATCCGGATTGTCATACTCGATCAGCACCTTGTTGCAGGTGACGCACTCCATCGAAACCTTTAAGATCTGAACGCCTCTGGGAAATGAAACGATCTGGATCCTGTGGCCTGCATGTTTCAGCATCTCTTCGTAGTTCGATGCCTCCTGACTCTCTTTGCCCAGACAGAACTCAACATTTACATCCTTTTCTTCAGACATAGAGCCTCCATTAATGTACAACCGGGTTTGCATTCACATCCATGGGATTCATCCTGACCGCCAGAGAAAACAGATACGGATAATCCTTTTTTAGATGCTTCATATACGAGAGCCACTCAACAAGCAACTGGGAGTAAGCACGTTTTATATCGCCAGAGAGATGGTCAAAGTCTGACTTCGGAAGATTTGCGAACTCCTGCCGTGCGGCCAGCTCCTCAACAAGATGAAAGACCGCCCAGAGAAGGTCGGTAAAGGCATCGTGCTCAAGAAGATTGGGGTTTGCAAGAAGACTCAGCAGAAAAGTCCTCTTTTCTGCAAGAAAGCTCTTGAGTTCGCTCAGATCACCTGTTCTGCTGTCTATGCCATAGTGAGCGTCTTTGACTGCAGTCTGGGCAGTTATGAAATCCCTGTCTGTCCACTTTCCTGAAACAAGCATCCCTTGTCTCACTGCTGAAAGATCGCTGCCGAATTGGTAGAGCTGCTTCATCAGGTCAGTCCCAACCTCTATGTAAAACGTGCCGATCAGCATGTTCAGTTTTTTCAGCAGCACCCTCTTCTCCCTCATAGTGAGCAACTGGTTCAGGAAAAGTGTTACGAGCAGGACCTGAACCGGCACAAAAGCAATATCCTGGAGCATATAAAAGAACGTGTCTTCGGTCTTGTGAAAGATTGCAATCTGGATAAGATAGAATGCTGCTGAAATACCAACCAGCGCTGCGGTAAGGAACAGATACCAGCGAATCTGTTTCATGCATGACTCCTCGTCAATTCAGAATGTGTTTCATTATATCATGCGACTCAGATAATATTTTATTCTCCTGCATCCTCGAAGTCGAAGAGTTCGTAAAAAGGCAATTATAAAACGGCTTTGCAAAAAGCTTCGGAGGCAAGGCGCGCAAAAAGTGAGGAATGAGGCGTGCTTATGGGCAGGTCGCAGTGACGAGCTTTGAAGCGCAACGCAGCAGACGGACTTTTTACGAGAGCGTCAAAGTTGATTTGCATTGCATGATTTTTGTAACATCATTGCATCCCGATGCTGGCTGTCTCATGGGGAGATTTCTGTCTTCTAAAATAACCACTCTATTTGGAGGCGCTTGTGAAAAAGATGAACCTTGACCAACTCTGCATTAACACCATACGGATGCTCTCAGCTGACGCAGTTCAGCAGGCGAATTCAGGCCATCCCGGCATGCCTATGGGAGATGCTGCCATGGCATATGTGCTCTGGAACAGCTTTCTGAAGCACAATCCGAAAAATCCCTACTGGAATAATCGTGACCGGTTCGTGCTCTCAGCCGGCCATGGCTCCATGCTTCTGTACAGCCTTCTCCATCTGACAGGCCATGCTATTTCGCTCGACGACATTAAGAACTTCAGGCAGTGGGAAAGCAAGACACCAGGCCATCCAGAATATTGCCTTGACTGCGGCATCGAAACAACTACCGGACCTCTTGGCCAGGGTTTTGCCACAGGTGTCGGCATGGCTATGGCAGAAAAATATCTCGCTGATATGTTCAATAAACCGGGCTTCCCTCTTCTCGACTATCACATTTACGGCATTGTAAGCGACGGCGATCTTATGGAAGGTCTTTCATCAGAAGCTGCATCTTTGGCAGGT
The DNA here is from genome assembly GCA_964506525.1 of uncultured Nitrospiraceae bacterium. Classification (GTDB taxonomy): domain Bacteria; phylum Nitrospirota; class Thermodesulfovibrionia; order Thermodesulfovibrionales; family UBA6898; genus UBA6898. The sequence continues at coordinate 7,135 of CAZDLA010000017.1, read as the reverse complement.
CATCTTAAGCTCGGCAAGATCATCTATCTCTATTCTGACAATAAGATCACCATTGAGGGCACCACAGATATTGCATTCACAGAAGACGTTGCGAAGAGATTCGATGCATACGGATGGCATGTGCAGCGGGTAGACGGCGAAGACCTTAAGGGAATCGAAAAAGCGATCGCAGCAGCAAAGAAAGAGAAATCAAAACCATCTATCCTTCTGGTGCGCACTCATATCGGCTTCGGCAGCCCGCACAAACAGGACACGCCGGATGTGCACGGTTCACCGCTTGGCGAAGAGGAGTTGAAACTTACAAAGCAGAACCTCGGCTGGCCGCTGAAGAAGTTTTACATTCCTGCTCAGGCGCTCAGGCAGATGCGTAAGGCTGTTCAGAAGGGCAAGAAAGATGAGGCATCATGGACAGGCATGCTGAAAAGATATGCAAAGAAATTCCCTGAGCTCGCAAGAACATGGAATACCATAACAACAGGAAAACTGCCTGAAGGATGGGAAAAGCTTCTGCCAATGTTCAAGCCTGAGGACGGGAGCATTGCAACGCGGAGCGCTTCAGGCAAGGTGCTCAATGCAATAGCTGACAAGCTCCCCCATCTCGTCGGCGGCTCTGCAGACCTAGCACCATCGAATAATACACACCTCAAGAAATATGCGGATTTTGGCACAGCAAAAGGGGGAAGGAATATTCACTTCGGCGTCAGGGAACATGCCATGGGCGCGATCATGAACGGCATGGCCTTGAGCAGGATGCTCATCCCCTATGGCGGCACATTCCTCGTTTTTTCCGACTATATGAGACCTGCCATCAGACTTGCGGCCCTCATGGAAACTCATGCTGTCTATGTCTTTACCCATGACTCCATCGGCCTTGGTGAAGACGGACCGACACATCAGCCCATCGGCCATCTCAGCAGTCTCAGGGCAATGCCGCATCTTTACGTTATCCGTCCTGCTGATGCAAATGAGACTTCCCTTGCCTGGAAGATAGCTATCAGGGACCCCAAAAGGCCTCATGCGCTCATCCTTTCTCGGCAGAACCTTCCTGTGCTGGACAGAAAGAAATACGGCGCTGCAGAGGGGGCAGAAAAAGGCGGATACGTGCTTCTTGACTGCAAAGGTACACCTGATATCATCCTTCTTTCTTCGGGTGCAGAAGTGCATCCCACTCTTGCGGCCGCGGAAGAACTGCAGAAAGCAGGAGTGAAAGCACGCGTAGTAAACATGGTTTCCTTTGAAGTTTTTGAAGAGCAGGCAGCGGCATACAAAAACTCGGTCCTCCCTTTGAAGGTCGAGAAGAGACTCGCGGTCGAAGCTGCAGCTACGCAGAGTTGGTATCGGTATGTCGGCCTTAAAGGTGATGTGATCGGCATGGACCGATTCGGGGCATCGGCACCAGCAAAGATCCTGTTCGAGAAGTTCGGCTTCACGAAAGAAAACATCACGGCACGGGCAAAGAAGCTTCTCAAGAAATAGGCGCATGAAGATCGCAGTCGGTGCAGACCACGGCGGGTTTCATCTGAAGCAGGAGATCATTTCATTGCTGAAGAAGAACAGCCATACGGTCATTGATGTTGGCGCTCATAATGACAAACCCTCGGATTATCCGGATTTTGCGTTGGCTGTTGCAGATAAGATCATCCGAAAGAAAGCTGTTCGCGGCATAATCGTCTGCGGAAGCGGAGTTGGCGCCTGTATTGCTGCAAACAAAGTTCCCGGCATTCGGGCATCCGTATGCCATGATACGTTTTCGGCCCGCCAGGGAGTTGAAGACGATGAAATGAACGTGCTCTGCCTCGGCGCAAGGGTCATAGGTCCCAATCTCGCAGAAGAGATCGTTTCTGTCTTCCTCCGGGCAAAGTTTTCAAAGGCTGAACGCCATAAAAGAAGGCTGGAGAAGGTAGCGGAAATGGAAAAGGCCTTTCAGCAGCGTTAAGGGATAACCACCCTTTTCATCAAACCCTGCCGGCCGTTGCCAGGAGAATCATGCGTCACGTGCCTCGAAATTCCTGGAGATGCTTCTTCACGACATCAGCGGTCATCACATTAAGTTCGACCAGTGCCTCGCCAAAGAGCAGATATGCCTCTTTCTGATATCCCAACAGTTCGTTTACACGCTCCTGCGATATATATTTCAGCCTGACACCTATCTCGCCGAACTTCTCACCAGTCTCTTCCTGGATGATGAGTATTCTCATGACCGCATGTTCGGTAAGCCAACCCTTTGCCATGGCAAGATCACCGATCTGCCGATTCCTCCTGCGCTGGAGCAGCCGCGCACTGATAACCGACTCCATCGTTATGACGCCTTTTTCTACAAGGTATCTTCCGAAAAGCATCTGTTTTGACATTGACCTTCCCCGAAATAAAAAACGATTTTTATTATAGTAGCATGTCTCGATATAGCAGCGGAACTTAAAGAAAAAGGAAGAGTGGCTGGACCTAACGGCTTGCTCTGCCGTATTTTACTGAAATTTCATACTCCACACTTGCATGATCACCGGCAACTGCATCAACCTTTCCCTTGCAGTCAAGTGCACCCTTCTTCTCTTTCTTGCGAGTCTTGATCATGCTCTTGATCACCGGAGTCAGGTCAAATCCGCCGCTTTCACAGCCCTTGATCATGCAGTCCATTTTAAAATAGGCAGCAGAAGTCGGGAAAACATTGATCGTACGGACCATGAGAACAGGGTTTATGCCGTTTTGATAATACGTCATGTGGATGACCATACCGGAAACTTGAGGAAAGCGTTCCGAAAGCAGTCCAGCCGCAAAGGTATTCTGTTTTTTTAATTCCACCTTTGCCGCCTGTTGCTGTCTGTTCGCCATGTTCCCCTCCGGAAAATAAAAACCCCTTGCAGAAACAGGGGTATTTTGACAGTCCTTGTTGCCCTACCAGTCCAAAAACCTCAAAAACTTTACGGCGATTATAGCATGAGTGCCCTTCGTGAGTCAACACATACGTTCAGCACCGGCAAGCCTTCAGAGCATAAAAGCTGCTGTTTGCAGCAATGGACGAGCTCAGTTCAATCACAGGCAATCTCGCGATTAACTTCTGTATAATAGACCATGTCCGGACTTGAACAGGATGTTCAGAACGCAGAAAAAAAGTCCCGCTTCAGGGTCCTTATCATCATGTTCTTCATCCTTGGCGGGCTGGCAGGTGTCGGCGGCGGATTTCTTTACTGGACGCTCTCTGATCTTCCCAAGCTCAATGCCATTGAGGAATATGTGCCGGTTGAATCTTCACGGGTATATTCCAGTGACAGACAGGTGATCGCTGAATTCTATGTTGAGCGCAGGACATTCATTCCTCATTACGAGATCCCGGTTCATGTGAAGAAGGCTATTATTGCGATCGAGGACGTCCGTTTCTATAGCCATCCGGGCGTTGATATCATCGGCATCGTGCGCGCGCTCACGCATGATATCAGGGCAGGCGGCATGAAACAGGGCGGAAGTACCATCACCCAGCAGCTGGCAAAAATGCTCTTTCTGAAACCGGAAAAATCAATAAAACGCAAGATCCGTGAAGCAGCACTTTCTATTCAGATCGAAAAGCGCTACACGAAAGATGAGATTCTCGGTCTGTATCTGAATCAGGCCTATTTCGGCACAAGGTCGTATGGCATTGAGGCTGCGAGTCAGACCTATTTCGGAAAGACCGTGAAAGATCTGACCATTGCTGAAGCAGCACTTCTCGCATCCCTCCCCAAGGCCCCCTCACAGTATTCTCCGTTCAGAAACTTTGAAAAAGCAAAGGAAAGGCGTTCAATAGTGCTTCAGCTGATGCTTCAGCATAAGTTAATCAAGCGGGAGCAGTACGACGAGGCCTTGACGGAACCAATACCCACGGCTCCTCATTACCGAAAATATGAAGCGCCCTATTTTGTCGAACTCCTAAGACAGCAACTGGAGCAGAAATACGGCAGCGAGCTTTATACCGCTGGATACAAGATCCATGCAACCATTGACCTGAAGATGCAGCAGGCTGCAGAAAAAGCACTCACAAATGGTGTCAAGGCCATAGAAAAACGGTGCAAGCCCGGGATACAGGCATCGCTCGTTGCCCTCGATCTCCGCACCGGCCATATCAAGGCAATGGTCGGCGGATTCGATTTCTGGAAAAACCAGTTTAACCGGGCAACCCAGGCGTTGCGCCAGCCTGGCTCTGCATTCAAACCGTTTGTCTATGTTACCGCAATAAAAGACGGCATGACCGCTGAGGACACGATAAACGACGCTCCAATATCCTTCAAGGGCAGCAGGCAGGGGCAGATGTGGACACCAAAAAACTATGACGGGAAATATCATGGTGTTGTCACCCTGAGGACAGCTCTTGCACGTTCGTTAAATAGCGCGACAGTCAGGCTCGCGAGTACTGTCGGGCTTGAGAATGTCATCCAGACAGCTCGAGATCTCGGCATCAAGAGCGAACTTCAACCCTATATGCCCCTTGCGCTCGGTGCGTCAGACGTGACGCTCCTTGAGATGACCCATGCATACGCAGTCTTCGCATCAGGGAAGATGATGGACCTGATCCCCTATGAGCGAATCGAAAACAGGGACAAGATCGTTATAGATGAAATTCTGCCGAAGCAGACAGAGATTCTTGAAGAGGATGTTGTGAAGGAACTCAGAATATTGCTCAGTGCTGTCGTAAAAGAAGGCACTGCCACGCGGGCAAAAGAACTGAAGCGTCCGGTGTATGGCAAGACCGGAACTACAAATGACTACACCGATGCCTGGTTCATCGGCTTTGACGACAACCTCGTGGTCGGCGTATGGGTAGGCAGAGACGACCACAAGCCCATTGGCAGCAAGGAAACAGGCGCCTCGGCAGCCCTGCCGATATGGATAGAGTTCATGAAAGCCGAAACAGGCAGTCAGGAGCCAGAAGTCAGTAGCAAGAAGATAATACCTCAGGAAAAATCCGGCAATAGCCAAAGATAAAAAAGGAGTCAGAATCCTGATGCTGCTGAATTCTGACTCCTGAATTCTGTATTCTGAATTAAGACGCTATTTTTTCGGCTCTGCCTTCTTTTCCTCAGGCTTTGCAGGTGCTTCCTGCTTATCTGTTTTTGCCGGAGCAGGCTTTGAGGTCAAGGCTTCCTTGTTGATCTCGATCTTGTGGGTCTTCTTCAGCTCAGCCATATAGGTATCAAAGACCCCTTTCTGTTTCTCGCCGGAAAGCTTCTGCGAAACGAGGTCGCGCACTTTGTCAAAGGGAATAGGATCGCCGGTCTTCTTGTCCGTCACCTTGATAACATGGAAACCAAAGGGGCTCTTGACCGGTGAACTGGTGATCTCGCCAGCCTTGAGTCCTGCGGCTGCCCGTTCAAACTCAGGCACCATCTGGCCCTTCTTGAAAAAGCCCAGGTCTCCGCCATTTTTTGCTGAGCCGGTATCAATTGAAACGGCCTTTGCAACCGCCTCGAACTTTTCACCCTTCTTCAAGCGAGCGAGTACTTTCTGAGCCTCATCCTCGGTTTTTACCAGAATATGGCTCGCCTTGATCTCCTTTGCAACAATAAAGTCATCCTTGTTCTTATCGTAATAGTCTTTTGCTTCCTGGTCAGAGACCTTGGCCTTTGCCATGATCTCTTTTTCAAAGAGTTCAGAAACAAGGGAGAGCTTCTTGAACTCTTCCACCTTCTTAATGTAATCCTGACCCTTGTCATAGCCCTTCTTGACCGCTTCCTTGTATAGAAGTTCCTTATTAATGATCTCGTTCAAAAACTTCTCTTTCCCCGCAGCATCGGTAAAGATCTGCTGGGCATAATCAGGCAGCGCCTGGAACTCGCGGTCAAAATCCGCCTGGGTCACTGCCGTATTGTCAACCTTCGCAAGATAGGGACCCGTTACCCCGGCCTCCTTCTTGGAACAGGATACTAATGCCAGTGCAAGTATACATATAACTGCAACTCTTCTCATCATCTATAAGCCTCCAATTTTAAAGTGCTTCTGTTATAGCATATCCAGGAAAAAATATCGCAGATTTTGACACAAAAACTTTTTTTGTGATAGATTAACTGGTTATGAAAAATCACTCTATTTCAAAGAGTTTATTTCGAAAGGCAACAGCGGCTATTCCCGGGGGCGTAAACAGCCCTGTGCGGGCGTTCAAGGCTGTTGGCGGCAATCCTCTTTTTATTGACAGGGCAAAGGGTTCCCGCATCTATGACGTTGACGGTAATTCCTATATAGATTATGTGCTTTCCTGGGGGCCTATGATCCTCGGCCATGCCTTCCCGCGGGTCGTAAATGCGCTCAAGAAGGCGGCAGAAAAAGGTACGAGCTACGGCGCACCAACTGCGCTTGAGATAGAACTTGCAGAACTCGTGCTCAAGATCTACCCCTCCATGGACAAGATCAGGATGGTAAATTCAGGCACTGAGGCGACCATGTCTGCCATCAGGGCTGCGCGGGGGTTCACCGGAAGGGACAAGATCGTCAAGTTTGAAGGCTGCTACCATGGTCATGCTGACGGGTTGCTCGTTAAGGCCGGATCAGGTGCCATGACGTTCGGTCTGCCTGACAGCCCCGGAGTGCCGAAGTCCTATGCACGGAATACGCTCACCCTTCCCTTTAATGATATCACTGCGTTCAAGAGTCTCGTCGAAAAGGAAGCCAAAAACATCGCATGCGTAATTATCGAGCCTGTTGTAGGCAATATCGGCTGCGTACTTCCGAAAGCGGGCTTTTTGGAAACGCTGAGAAAGCTCACAAAGAAACACGGTATCGTGCTCATCTTCGACGAAGTAATGACCGGATTCAGGGTATCCTTCGGCGGAGCACAGGCATACTATGGCATAAAGCCTGACATGACCTGCCTCGGCAAGGTGATCGGCGGCGGGCTGCCTGTGGGCGCATACGGCGGCAGGAAAGAGATCATGTCCATGATCTCTCCGGAAGGCCCGGTCTATCAGGCAGGTACGCTCTCCGGCAATCCTCTTGCAATGACCGCCGGTATTGAGACAATAAAAGAGCTTTCAAGGGCAGGAATCTATAAATCCATTGAAGCAAAATCCGCAATGCTCGAAAAGGGACTTAATGACGCAGCGAAAATGGCTGGTGTCTCGACTCGCTTTTACCGTGCAGGCAGCATGTTCTGCACCTACTTCACCGATATTGA
>CAZDLA010000016.1:0-56259 GCA_964506525.1 uncultured Nitrospiraceae bacterium | reverse complement strand
AATCTGCGGGGCAGCCCAATCCCGCCTTTCTCAACAAGGATGGACTGCTTGAGCAGAGTTCCTTTGCCGTCTTGATGAATCTCATAAATTTCCTGAATAAAGCCCTTCCTGGGAAGGTTACCGCCTGAGAAGTGAAGAACAAGGCGTGCAAGATCCTCATACTCAAGGATCTCTGCAAGAAAATTACTCTCCTTCGCTCCCAGCTTATACCGTATCCGATATTGAGAATTTGGCTGCGGTTTCCCAAGGGTTATCGGCACTACAGCAATTATCCTTGGATTCCAGATCCTCATGAGCATAGGATCCGTAATAAAGCCCCAGATCTTTTCTGGCGGCGCAGACATTCGTATTTTGTTATTGATGATCATTAAGCGTAATTTCCTGTTCCTGGTGATATAGTGCAGATAAATTATAACAAATCTTTCAAAGTCGAATTGTGGAGAGGTTTATCGTCGATACACGCCTGAGTTCCTAAAACTGGGAAATAGGGGAAAAGGGAACAGTAAACATCTGCAAAAAGCAGGGGTTAACAGAGATCTTAACGCCTAAGCAGCTTCGAGATGTCTCTCGAGATGGTGCAGGATGAAGCTCTCGCCATTGAATGTCCAGACATATCCTTCAGTGAAGGATTCACATTCAGTATTCCTGCACTGATACGTCTTCTGAACAGACATTACCGCACCATCAGAAGTGTCCATGCTCTCAACCATTGTGCTTCCCACCCCAAAAAGCGGGCAACTACAGATCGGACAGACCATCTTTCTTCCCCCCTTAAAGTCAGAAAGAATACACTGCTTGATTTCATTATACTTTGAATATCGGCGCGGTCAAGAAATATCTTTAGTTGTGTAGCGTGAATCCTCGACTTAAGCAGTCTTTTTTGTGCGAATATGCCTGGATTGTGACATTTTCATAAAAAATGCGGGCATTTTGTATTTTTTCAGCTCTACATGTCAGCATCACACATCATGGCTATTCTCTGCTACAATTATCGATCAGATTACTTAACTGCTAATAATATGGATCCGCTTACTATCATAAGAGAATATTTCGAGCCAGGCTCGGTTGCCTTTGATATCCTCATTGAGCACAGCAGCATGGTTATGGCAAAGGCCCTTGCTGTTGCTGAAAATGTCCGACGCCTTTCACCTGACCTGACGTTTATCAGGGAGGCAGCCATGCTCCATGACATAGGCATTGTTTTTGTCCATGCTCCAGAGATTGGATGCCATGGGGACATGCCCTATCTCTGTCACGGATATCTTGGAAGAGAGCTTCTTGAAAAAGAGGGATACCCGCTGCATGCTCTTGTCTGTGAAAGGCATATCGGCACCGGCATTAGCGTACATGACATTGAAACGCTGAACCTTCCACTTCCATTGCGGGATATGAGACCTCAGACTATTGATGAGAAGATCGTCTGTTATGCTGACAAGTTCTACTCAAAAAGGATTGGGAGGCTGCAGCATGAAAAATCAGAAGATGAGGTGAGAGGGGAATTAGAGAAGTTCGGGCGTGAAAAAGTTCGGGCTTTTGATGAAATGCGTCAGCTTTTCAGTAAAAGATCTTCTCAAGAAACAGGCCGGCAGCAGGAGCAGTAGGGCCGGCCTTTGTTCTGTCCCGTGCATTGAGTATTGCGCTGACATCACTAACTTCAATTCTGCCTTTGCCTACCTCAACAAGGGTCCCGACAATGTTTCTGACCATATGCCGGAGAAAGGCATTGGCCTCTATGGATATCCTGATCCAGTCACCTTTTATCGAAACAGACATGAACTCCATGGATTGAATGGCCGCAATATCAAGGGAATAAATATGACGCACCGTTGTCTTTGCGCTGCACCCTGAACCCCTGAGAGAGGAAAAGTCGTGTTCCCCTGTCAGCAGAGAACCTGCTGCCCTCATTGAGTCGATATTAAGGCCTGCCTTCAGCTGCCATTGATATTTATGAAGAAAGGCCGACCCAGTGCTGCCTATGCTCATGAGATAGATATATCTTTTTTTCACGGCATCAAAGCGCGGATTGAACGAGCTATCCGTTTCTTCAATGCTGAGAATCCTAATATCTTCAGGAAGCTTTGCATTTAATGCTCTTTTCAGAACGTCAATGGTTAAGTCTGATTCCGTGCTGAAAACAGCCACCTGTCCCAGGGCATGAACACCTGCATCAGTTCTGCTTGCACCGGAAAGCCTGATTTGATTGCAGGTAATGCTGACGATTGTTTCAGATAGAATATCCTGTATTGTATTCCCTGACTTTTGAGACTGCCATCCCTGGTAATTCGAGCCGTCGTATTCAATCAGCAGTCTTATATGTCTCATAAATGGGATCCGAGAAACAGTCTGTCAGATGGATCTGTCTGATTTACGGGGAACAACGAGGCTATCACCTGTTTTTTTATTTGGTATGCTCTGGGGTAATATTGCTTACAAAGAGATCCACCAGTCTCGGATCGAACTGTGTACCTGCCCTCTGTTTGAGTTCCTGAAGCGCATCTTCATAGTTAAGGGGCACCTTATACGACAGAGGGCTTGTCATCGCATCAAAGGCTTCGGCTATTGCGATGATTCTTGCTTCAAGCGGAATACTCTCTTCCTTGCGTTTTGATGGAGGATATCCATTTCCATCATATTGAAGGTGATGATACAGTATGAAGGGTGCAATTTCCGTATAGAATGTGATCGGTCTGATCATCTCGTAGCCGATCACGGGATGCTGCATAAATACATCTTTCTTGTATGCCTCATCCGGGTCGATCTTAAGAAATCCTACATCATGAAGCAGACTGGCAAAGTACAGCCTTTTCTTCTCATCCATTGACATGTCAAGTACTTTTGCAAGAACATTGCTGTACCGCGCAACCCTGAGAGCATGTCCCTTCTTCTCAGGCTGCTGAAAATCGATTGTTTCAAGGAGCAGATCTGTGAGGTGTATTTCATAATTCTTCTGATCCTCTACAAATTTTGTCTTCAGAATCGAAATCGCAGCCTGTTCAGCTAGATAGCCGAGGATCTCTTCATCTCTCTGGCGGTAGTGATGACCGCCTTCTTTATTGAGCACTGCAAGCACGCCGACAACACCTGTTCTTGTTTTGAGCGGAACGCAGAGGATTGATTTCGTTTCAAAGCCGGTCATGGCATCAAACTTGGGATCAAACTGTTCGTTCTTATTAACGTCCGCAATACAGAGAGGCTTTCCTTCAAGGGCAACTAATCCGATAATGCCTTTGCCAAATTCGACCGTGGTTCCAAGCAACTGAGATGCCTTTTCTCCTCTTACGATCTTGAATACCAGTTTCTTTTTATCATCAAGCAGAAGCAGAGAACCTGCTTCTGAGCGTGTTATGGAAAGTGCGTAGTCCATGATCTTTTCAAGGAGGATATCGCCATAGATCTCTTCCCTAAGGTCCTTAGTAATATTTAGCATCCGCTCAGACCTGTTGCTATAGTCCTGGATTATCCTGATCGTTTCCTTCGAAAGCTGTATTGAAAGATACAGGCCTACCACAGACAGGAAAAAAATAACCGCAACAACGAGAGAAACCGAGACGTCGGGAAGATAGCTGATAAATGGGATAATCGGGGGGAAGGCATAGCGGAGAAAAATAATTAATAATGTGAGGATAACAACGCTTACAATGGCATTAACCGTAAGAATACGCCGCCGAATCTGTGATATTATCGCAGTCGAGTGATCTTCACGCATTTTGGACATGCCATAACTTTAACCAAGAATATTTCTGATGTCAATCAAGCCTATAGCAGGGGGGCACCGTTGGCACAAGAAAAGCTTTGCACCGGGACGATTACGCAGATTTTAGGGCTGTGTTCAGATCGTCGATGATATCGGCCGGATCTTCAAGTCCAGTCGAAACCCTGATCAATGTAGGATCTATGCCTGACTTGCGGCATGCAGCGTCTGAACGATTGCCATGAAACATAAGGGCAGCGCTCATTGCCAGAGTTTCCGTATCCCCCAGGCTTACACCAACTTTACATAATCTAACGCTGTTCAGAAACCGCTTACAGGCATTTCTGCTCTCAAGAGTAAATGACAACATCCCGCCATATGCGGCCATCTGTCTACTTGCGATCTCATGTCCTGGATGTTCTTTCAACCCAGGATACATTACACGTATTGTCTTCTTATGCGCTGAAAGAAATGCTGCAATCTGCTCTGCTGACCTGCAGTGATAGTCCATGCGGATATGCAGGGTCTTTAAGCCCCTGATAAAGAGCCATGCGTTAAAGGGTGATATGCAGCCACCCATGCAGAGCAGTATGGTCTTTCTGAGCCTCGCGATGAACTCTGGCGAGCCAGCCACAATGCCGCCGATCGCATCGCCGTGGCCGCCAATATATTTTGTTGCAGAATGGACAATGCAGTCTATTCCGTGCAACAGGGGACGCTGAAGATAGGGCGTGGCAAATGTGTTATCAATAACGCTGAAAAGCCTGTGCTTCTTTGCAAGGGACGAGATGATCCTCATATCAATAATGCTCAGCTCCGGATTGGAGGGTGTCTCAAAGAAAATAAGTTTTGTCTTCCTGTTGACCAGCGAGGAAATTGTTTCCTGTATGTTCTCGTCAGGATCGAAGAACCGAACGGTACAGCCATGCTTCTTCAGGATCTGCTCAAAGAACCCCTTTGATCCGCCATAAATACGGCTGCTCGATATCATCTCATCACCAGGGCCAAGGACCTCAAGGAAAACAGCAGATAGGGCAGCCATGCCTGATGCAAAAGCAACAGCATCCTCTGCTCCTTCAAGCGCGGCAAGCTTCTTCTCAAAGACCTCGACTGTTGGATTGCCTATCCTGGAATAGACGAATCCCTTCTGAGTTCCCTGATTAACTCTGCCTGCCTCTTCGATGGTATCAAAGTAAAACGTGCTGTTCTGATAGATAGGTGTGCTCGAGGGATGATGAGGGAACTGTCCCTCTGCCTCATGAACTGCCTGTGTTCCAAATCCTGTTTTTTTCTTTTTCATGATTCTTGCGGAGTCAGGGGGCAGGCAATATTGCAACCTGGACCTTTAGCGAATAGCTATTCATCCTGATAAATCACAATGGCAATCTCCGGACACATGTTCGCACAGATTGCGCACCCGGTGCAGTTCGCAGCATCCACTGGGCTCGCAATAAAATATCCCACATTATTAAACTGTTTTGTCATGGCAATTACCTTCATAGGGCAGGCCTCAATACAGTTGCCGCAGCCTTTGCATAATTCCCGGTTAATGACAATGCTGCCTTTCACCGCGTTCTCTCCAGAAGCTCTTCAGCGTGCCTGCGGGATATCTCGGTAACTGTTCCACTCAGCATTCGAGCGATCTCGTCCTGCCGTTCCGTTCCTGAAAGCTCATAAACAGAAACTGATACTCTGTTGGCCCTCTGGCTCTTCTCTATCCTCAGGTGATGCTCAGCCAGACTCGCAATCTGAGGCAGGTGTGTAATGCAGATGATCTGGTGCTTCCCGGATATCCTCAAGAGCTTCTTCGCAACACTGTCCGCTGCCTTGCCGCCAATACCTGCGTCCACTTCGTCAAAGATCAGGACCGGAACGTGGTCAACATCAGCAAGAATGCTCTTCAGGCTCAGCATGATCCTGGACAGTTCGCCTCCTGAAGCTATCTTTGAAAGCGGCTTGAGAGGTTCACCAATATTCGCAGAAAAAAGAAAATCGATTCGGTCAATCCCATTGAAATTGATTTTGCATTTACCCTCCGGATCGGTTTCCTGGGTTACCTCAATCCTGAACTGCGTGTTATTGAATGCGAGCTCTTTCAGGGTCTTTTCAATAAGGTCCTCAATCTTCTTTGCTGTTTTTTTCCGCTTTTCTGAAAGAACACGGGCAACTCTCAGGAGAGCCTCAACATTGCTCTTGAGCTCTGCTTCAACAGCCTGAAGCCGCTCATCAGATGCACCGAGCGATTCCAGTTCCTCAGAGGCAGCTCTCCTGTAATCGAGAATAGCTTCAATGCTCTCACCATATTTTTTCTGAAGCCTCTTGATCTTTTCGAGTCGATCTTGCACCTCGTCGATACGTTCAGGATCAAGATTGTATTTATCTTTGAATACCCTCAGCGCGATTGCAGCATCTTCGAGAAATGGCATGGCCGATTCAACCAGACTTAGGGTATCGGCTATGCTGGAATCAACTGCCTGCATATCCCTCAGCTTGCTGAGGACCTTTGCAAGGTTTTCTGTGCATGCACCGTCTGCCTCATAAAGAAGCGCATATGAGGTTTCGGTCAGTTCCTTTAGCCGGCTCAGGTTAGAGAGAATCTTCCGCTCTTCTTCAAGTGTCTGTTTTTCCTCTGGCATTAATCCTGCCGATTCAATTTCATTGATCTGAAAACTGAGGAGGTCTATTCTGTGGGCCCGCTCCTTGATCCTTTCAGTCAGGGCATTAAACTCCTCCCTGAGAGACTGCACAACCGCATAGAGCTCCCTAACCTGTTCAATTTCATGCGTATGATCCCCATATGAATCAAGGATAAGACGCTGTTTATCCGCCGTAAGAAGGCTTTGATGCTCATGTTGACTGTGAATATCAACAAGGGATCTGCTCACCTCTGACAGGGTCTGGAGCGTGACCATGGAATCATTAATGTACGCTCTGCTTTTGCCTGCACTTGATATGATCCTCCTGAGCACAATGCCTTCAGAAACATCAATGCCGATCTCTGGTAATGCACTGGTATCTTCGAGCTCAAAATATGCCTGAACAGTTGCTTCCTTTTCCCCTGCCTTGATCAGATCGTTCTGGGCCCGATCCCCCAGAGCGAGGCCAAGCGCGTCAACTATGATCGATTTGCCAGCGCCTGTTTCTCCTGTCAGGACATTGAGACCCTTCTCAAATCTGACCGTAAGATCATCAATGATCGCAAGGTTCCTGATGTTAAGTTCTTTCAGCATGGATACCTAAATATAGCACAAACAATCGAGATTATGGTCATCAGCAGGAATGCCTTCAGGACCCAGGCAACATGCTGTTATTGCAAAAAGAAATGCTGGATAATTACGATCGCAAAGACAATCGCGCTGGCAGGGATCGTCTTCCTGTATATACCAGAGAGGTCTGCCTTGAAATATTCTTTTGTCAGTATGAGGCATAGATGCACAGGGGAGAGAAGTACGCCGATAAAGCCAGAAGCAAAGGCAAGCGACACCAGAGATAGCGGGGTCGGAGCGCCAATGCTGACCAGCAGGGGAAATGTGCTGCCTACAAATCCGACTGTATGGCCGGTCAGGAGCCCTGCAAGAAAAGGAAGCAGACAGAAAACAGGCACCAAAGGAATGCCGTGCTCAATAAAAAACCTGCCCATATTTTTCACTGATCCAGACACTTCCATTGTTTCTTTAAAGAAAACAATGCCGGCAATCATCACGAAAACATCCCACGAAAAACCGTATCGCACAGCAGTTAAGATCTGCCTGATGCTGTATCGATAGAGAAAAAAGATAGGAATGAGCACAAGGAGAAGAGCATAATGAAGCTCAACGCCGGCAATGATAACCAGGATCATCACAACCAGGATGGGCAAAAAATTCATCCATGCCTTTAGGCTATCGCGAGAAAATGATTCGTTCTTGTTCGACAATGAATGTCCAACGCCTCTCATTCCATAGATAAACCCTGTCATAACAAAAGCCGCAACGCAGACAGCATTTGTTATGGCCAGCCTGTTGAGTGGAATATGGGAGACGGCTGAGGCAAAAACAATCCCGGGATACAAAGGAAGGATTAATTCCCAGGGATGCCTGAACCAGTAATTAATAAAAGCCTTTTCCTCCAGGCTCATCTCTATGTCTTTCGTTGCCTCCTCAACCATAGGGGCAGAAAAATAAGCGCCGCCAAGAGAAGGGAGCATGCCTATCAGTAATGGCATAGATATGATAACAGCCTTCCGGGACCTGAAATTACTCTTTATCTTTTTCATCATAGCATTGAGAATCTTCTGTTCCCTGAGAACCAGCTCAAATATCCTGATGAGCGACAATGACAGGAGAAGCTTGATGGCTATGCTGCTCGTACCAACATTCCTGGCAACAATAATGGTATCTGACGGGCTCATGCGATAGAGCAGGGATAGGGCTCCTGATGCAATGAGCATGACATAGCCTATCCCTATTTTCTTCCTGAGGAGGCCGAGCATGAGCAAAAAAATGAGGGATATTTTAATCAGATCCAGCATTGTTGATTGTATCACACGTGGAATATGCCGTGAGAGGATAAAAATAAGCAATTATATTCAAATATCTCTATTATTCTTTATTATTCTAATAAAATTGCGGCTTATCAAGCAGAACTCCCTTGATAAATTTGTTCCACGTGGAACAAATTTATAGATATTTATCGTTCCGGTCATAATGTTCCACGTGGAACAAAGAAAAATATCTGAAATTGTGATTAGGCGCTATGTTATAATGCATGCCCATGAACAAGGTGATATCAATCGTAAATCAAAAAGGCGGAGTAGGCAAAACGACTACGGCAGTCAATCTTGCAGCGTCTCTTGCATTATCAGGAGAAAAGATACTGCTGATTGATCTCGACGCTCAGGGCAACTCTACTTCCGGACTTGGGATAATCAGGGATGAAGTCGATAAAACCTTATATAGCGTGATTGCGGGTGAGTGCTCGCTTGCTGACGCAGTGGTGCATACGCAGATAGAGCAACTCTACCTGGTTCCGTCCAGCGCAGATCTGCTCGGAGCAGAAATTGAGCTTTTCGAAAAAGACGGACGAGAGGGCATTCTTGCCAAGTCACTCGAAGACCTGAAGAATAGTTACCGATACATATTCATAGATTGCCCGCCATCTCTTGGCCTGCTTACATTGAACGCATTGGTTGCTTCTGATTCAGTGCTGGTTCCAGTTCAGTGCGAGTATTACGCCCTTGAGGGCTTGAGCATGCTTACAAAAACGATCCGTCGCATTCAGGGGTCATTTAACCCTCGCCTTGATATCAAGGGCATTGTTCTGACCATGTTTGATACCAGGAACAATCTTGCCCATCAGGTAGTTGACGAGGTTAGAAAGCACTTCGGCGATAAAGTATATCAGACAATGATCCCGAGAAATATTGCATTGGGTGAGGCTCCAAGCCATGGGAAACCGGCAATGCTCTATGACATGAAGTCCAGGGGGGCTCAGAGTTATCTTGCTCTGGCAAAGGAGATTTTGCGTGAAGACAGCATTGGGTAGGGGGCTGGATGCTCTTATCCCTGACAAGGGAGAAAATATTTCTCATATTGATATAGATAGAATACTGCCGGGACAGCAGCAACCAAGAAAGGTATTCAATGAAGGCGCACTGAATGAGCTTTCCGCGTCAATAAGAGAAAAAGGGGTGCTCCAGCCGATTCTTGTTTCGAGAACAGGGGATGGCTCGTTTTATCTTATTGCTGGAGAGAGAAGATGGCGGGCAGCCACACTTGCCGGACTAAAAAAGATTCCCGCAATAATTAAGAATGTTGATTCGCGCGACTCCCTGGAAATGGCACTAATCGAGAATATCCAGAGAGAGGAGCTCAATCCCATTGAAACTGCAGAAGGGTTCAACCGCCTGCTGCAGGAGTTCAGCCTTACCCAGGAAGACCTTGCTGAGAAGGTCGGCAAGGAAAGAGCAACAGTCGCAAACTACCTGCGACTCCTCAAGCTCCCTGCAGAAGTAAAAGATATGCTTTACGCCGGAAAACTGAGCATGGGACATGCAAGAGCATTGCTTGCTCTCGAAGGCAAGATAAGTCAGGTTGAGGCAGCAAGAAAAATCATAAAGAATGGGCTGAGCGTTAGGGAGACAGAATTATTAGCCAAAAAAACCAAGAAATCTGCTAAAATACCACGTGATAGTGACCCTCAGATTGCATCTCTTGAGGAAAAACTCTTGAGACACTTAGGAACAAAAGTTCATATTGCTCAGAAAAACAAAAAGAAGGGGAAAATAGAGATAGAATACTATTCTCTTGAGGAGCTTAATCGGCTTCTTGACATATTAATGCAATGAACAATATTCTGATTACAGGTCTTCCCGGATCGGGCAAGACAACGCTTATCAAGAGGCTTTGTATTATTTTCAAGGAATTCAATCCCGTTGGGTTTGTGACCAACGAGATCATGGAGGAAGAGAATATTGCAGGCTTTGAAGCAAACAATCTCTTTGGTGATAACAAAATTTTTGCCCACACAAAGCTGAAGAGCAAGGTCAGTGTCGGCAAGTATAAGATTGATATTAAGGGATTTGAGATCTTTCTCGATCAAACCTTCTCCAGGGAAAAAAAGACGGGTCTCTATTTTGTCGATGAGATCGGGAAAACAGCATGCGAATCAAAAAAATTCGGCAAGATCATCCTGTCACTCCTCGATGCAAAGAAACCTGTTATTTCTACGATTACGGATAAAGGGACCGGTCTCATAAGTGATATCAAGAAGAGGGAAGACGTCAGGATTATCGAAGTCAATGAGCAGAACCGCGAGATCCGCCTGAAAGAACTGACCATGATGATCAGGGACCTCCTGCTGGAATAGAACAGCTACTCTGACGGCCATCTATGCCTTCTATCGTAAGAACAGGAATTGACCTTATAGAGAAAAGATGGCCTGCAAAATTCAGGTCAGCCAACATCGGTCTTCTTTTACATCCTGCCTCCATAACCAGAGATTTCTGCCATTCTGCTGATGTCTGTTTTAGATCAAAGAAATTCAAGGTTTCCGCATTGTTCGGTCCACAGCATGGGATTCGCGGCGAAACTCAGGATAATATGATCGAATGGAGCAGTTTCAGGGACAAGAAGACCGGAATTCCGGTTCACAGCCTTTACGGCAAAATGCGAAAGCCTTCACCTGAGATGCTGAGGGACATAGATATCATGGTCATCGATCTCCAGGATGTAGGATCTCGCTATTACACTTTTATATGGACCATGGCACTCGTTATGGAGGCTTGCAAGGAGCAGAATAAGGCTGTCGTAATTCTGGACAGACCCAACCCGATAAACGGAAAGACTATCGAAGGGCCTGTTCTTCAACAAAAATACTCCTCATTTGTGGGGCTGCAGAAACTGCCCATACGCCATGGCATGACTATCGGCGAATTGGGTCTTTATTTCAAAGATGCCTTCTATCATGAATTAGCTATCGACATCATTCCAATGCTGGGCTGGAAAAGAGATATGTGGTTTGATCACACGGGGCTTCCATGGGTTCTTCCCTCTCCCAATATGCCGACACTGGATACTGCAGCGGTTTACCCGGGAATGTGTCTGCTTGAGGGAACGAACATAAGCGAGGGAAGGGGAACAACCCGGCCATTTGAAATATTCGGAGCACCTTTTATTGACCCTGAAGTTCTTACGGCAAAACTGAATGATATACGCCTGCCAGGGGTAATTTTCCGGCCTCTGCACTTTCTGCCGACCTTTCAAAAGCATGCAGGGAAACTTTGCGGCGGGGCACAGATACATATAACGGACAGAGATAAGTTCAGGCCATTCAAGACAGCATCCTCAATTCTGAAGGCTGTTCATGATATTTACCCAATAAAGTTCAGATGGAACAGGCCGCCCTATGAATACGAAAAAAACCTATTACCAATTGATATTCTTGCAGGAACAGATCGCTTAAGAAAAGATATTGAACAGTCAGCAACTATTGAAAACATGGAAGCCTGGTGGAAGAGCGAACTCCTCGATTTTGACAGAAAAATTAGACGTAACTATCTGCTCTATTAGTGGACAAAATCAATGCATTCATATTGGCAGCAGGCTACGGAGAGCGCCTCAAACCAATAACTGACTATATTCCTAAACCCCTTCTGCCGATCTGCGGAAAACCCATCATCGAAACCGTTCTTGAAGGGATATCAGCCCTTTCACCAAGCTTCATTGGCATCAATACACATCATAAAGCAGAACAGATTGAAAACTGGAGGGCCAAATACGTATCACCTTGTAATATAAGCCTTTTTCATGAAAACTCCATTCTTGGAACAGGCGGGGCCTTGAAGAATGCCGAGTCCATGTTAAGGAATTCGTTGTTTATTGTGCATAATGCAGACATTATTGCTGATATAGATCTTGAGGCCTTGGTCACAAGGCACCTTGAGTCAAAAAATATTGCCACGCTTGCAGTTCATGATTATAACAAATTCAATAATGTCTGGATTGACGATAAAGGTTTTCTCGACTCAGTCGGGACCATGACAAAAGATCAGGTCCAAGGATTATGTAAAGTAGCGTTCATGGGAATAGCAGTCTATTCTCACGAAATCCTGAATTATCTTCCCGAAGGAAATTCAAGTGTAGTTGATGCATGGCTGAAAGCAATTGCCGCTGAACAGTCCATAGGTACCGTGGATTATTCAGGCGCTGCCTGGACCGATATCGGAACCCCTGATGCATACGCTGCTGCAGTCTTTGATGCCTTAAGAAAAGATGGCGAAACGATTTATATCCATGGATCGATTGACTGCAATCAGACAGAACTTAATGGCAATGTTGCCATAGAAGAATGCGTAACCCTGCAGGAGAGATCCTGCATCAGTAACAGCATTGTCTTGCCAGGAACAACAATCGTCGCAAAGACAAGAATAGAGGACGCCATTATCGGTCCGGGATTCTCAGTGCCCCTCAGCACAAAATATAGCCGAGAAACTATTCTCCTTACCCAGTCAGTCAGAAAATGGTTTGACCATAGAGACGGGTCTGCAGATGCAATCATGATAGGTACAGGAGGATCGGACAGAACATATCACAGGATCAGCTATAATAAAAAAACTGCAATACTCATGAAATGCTCGGAAACTGATCCGGATTATAAGCGCCATGTCACGTACACGCGTTATTTCAGAACATGCTCCCTCCCGGTGCCGGATATGTTCGTCATTGATGAAACGAACAGGCAGGCTCTTTTCGAAGACCTCGGCGATCTATCCCTTTACTCATGGCTCAAATGCAGGAGAGCTTCAGAAGAGGTTGAAGATATGTACAAACGAATACTCGATATCCTCGTTCAGCTGCAGACTGAGGCAGCAAAACGCATTTCAGAATGTCCAATTCTGCAAGACAGAGTCTTTGATTATGCTCACCTCAGATGGGAGACAGCCTATTTTATGGAACGATTTATCAACGGCATAAAGAAGATTAATAATGCGGATCCGGAACTCATTGCCGAATTTGACAGACTTGCCAAAAATGTTGATGCATTCCCCAAAACCCTTGTGCACCGTGACTTTCAGTCGCAGAATATAATGGTCACAAAGGGCAACATACCAAGACTGATCGATTATCAGGGGGCACGCCTCGGACCGGCAGCCTACGATATAGCATCCATGCTCTGGGATCCCTACTATCAACTTGAAGATGGCCAGAGAGAACGGCTCATGACTTATTTTATTAAACGCATGAAACAAGCCGAGACTTCATTCAGCGAAGCTGATTTCAGAAAATCTCTTCTTCCCTGCAGACTCCAGCGTCATATGCAGGCGCTCGGCGCATACGGTTTTCTTGCTGCGATAAAAGGCAAGACGCATTTTCTCAAATATATACCGCAGGCAGTTCACTATCTTGCGCAGGAAACCGCATTGGCAAAAGAGACATATCCCGTCCTCCATGAACTGGCAGCAACACTGTGATCTGCAATTTCGACGAAATACAGAAAGCTCAGGAGGACACGGACAGAGAGGCATTTGACTACTTTCTGGACAGGAAATCCGGAGAAGTTATCATTCTGTCACAGGATATTATCAACAGGGCCTGGGATATTCTCTCAAAAAGCTATGATGACGTTGCTGATTTCGAGGATGTTGAGCCAGACGAGATCCCCGATATCCCGGAGTGGATGGAGGACGAGATAGAACTCGCACTGGACGTTTTTATGAATGAACACGACCACTATATAAGGATCCCTGAACGAAGCCCAGCAAAGACGTATGCAGCAATGGTAGAGTTTGCAGCTGCCGTCCAGAACCAGGCCCTCAAAGACTCACTCTGCAGTGTACTTGACGGCCCTGGGTCATTCAGAAACTTCAAAGACACCCTTGGACCATTTACAAAGGAGAAAAAACTATGGCATAGCTATAATGCCAAGGTAGCCCGAAAAGAGATAGAGGAATGGCTACAAACCTGCGGCATTGAATAACCCGGCAATGTCTTTTTAATTATTACCTTCTGTTATTCCCTCTTCCTCATGCAGTAAGATAAAGAACACTATCAGAAACCCGAGGCAGCCATGAATTCACAAAAAGAACGATCAATATACAAGAGATTCGTAATTATCATCACTCTGATTGTTGTTCTGTCCCTCTCAGCGATCTTTACTGCTGCAACCATTACAAACAGAGCGTTCATCTTTGAGCAGGCACGCGCTGAAGCACGCGCTCTCTTTAACAGCATTGTGATGGCCCGGAAATGGAACTCTCACTACGGAGGAGTCTACGTAGAGAAAACGCCCGAGATGCAGTCAAATCCGTATCTTGCCAATCCAGACATCACAACAAAAGACGGCCGTGTATTTACCAAGAAGAATCCTGCACTAATGACCCGAGAGATATCTGAATTATCAGGGAAAGAAGGCCTTTTCAAATTTCATATCACAAGCCTCAACCCGCTTAATCCTGAAAATGCGCCCGATGACTTTGAGAAAGAGGCGCTGAAGGGTTTTGCCCATGGAGAAAAAGAGTACTTCCGTGATGAACAACATCAGGGGAAAACCCAATTCAGATATATGGCACCACTCTATGTAGAAGCATCCTGTCTGGAATGTCACGCTCAGCAGGGGTACAATATTGGAGAAGTAAGAGGAGGCATTAGCGTTACCTTTGACATCTCTACGTTACACAGTCTCAGAAGGCTGCATACGCTGATCATTATTTCTCTTGGCTTTATAAGCATAGCTCTTCTCCTCGCTCTCGTCTTTGTCTTCACAAGCAGGCTCGCAAAACAGATCGCTCAAGCCCGCAGCAAGATTGAAACTATGGCAATCATTGATGAGCTAACCAGCCTCTTTAACCGTAGACATGTTCTCCTGAGATTTAATGAAGAGCTTGAAAGGTCTCAGAGGCTTGCAAAACCTCTCGCCTGCATGATGATTGACATCGACTTTTTCAAAGACGTAAACGATACCTACGGCCACATGATAGGCGACAAGATATTAAAAGAGGCTGCTACGCTGATCATGGACTCAATCCGCACCTATGATATCGCGGGACGATATGGCGGAGAAGAATTCCTTGTGGTCATGCCTGATACTACCATCGAACATGCCCTGACGCTTGCAGAGAGGCTCAGAACAAACATTGAAGAAAACCTCTGCCTGCGAGCCGGCATGCTGCTCAAGAAATCCGTAACCGTCAGTATCGGGATTGCATCCCTGCAATCACCAGACAAGGCAGTTGACGACCTGCTGATGCGTGCTGACGACGGCCTTTATAAGGCAAAAAGAGAGGGCAGGAACAGGGTTGCCTGCATCACCGCGGACGATTAAGGTGACTCAGGCGCAAAAAGTCCGGTACTGAGATATCGCTCTCCCCTGTCCGGGATGATTACAACAATCTTCTTTCCTCTGCCGAGCTTTTTTGCCACCTTGAGCGCTCCCCAGATTGCAGCTCCCGAGGAAATGCCAGAAAGAATTCCCTCTTTTATGGCCATTGCTCTGGCTGTCTCGGCAGCATCGCTGTCAGAGACCTTAATCACCTCATCATAGATCTTTGTACTCAGAACCCCGGGCACAAAACCAGCCCCTATGCCGGCAATCTTGTGGGGGCCGGCATTCCCGCCTGACAGCACAGGAGATGCGGCCGGTTCAACAGCTGCGATCCAGACATCCTGTTTTTTTTGTCTGAGAACTATGCCGACGCCGGTAATCGTGCCTCCCGTCCCAACTCCTGCAACAAAGCCGTCCGGAACACACCCCAGATCATGCAGTATCTCAAGCGCAGTCGTCTTCATATGAACCTCTGGATTAGCGCAATTCTCAAACTGCTGCGGCATAAAATATGACTGGTTCTCAGCACTGATCTCTGCTGCCCTGTCAACAGCTCCTTTCATGCCTCTTTTCCCCTCAGTAAGCACAAGCTCAGCTCCGTAGGCCTGAAGTAGCTGCCTCCGCTCCATGGACATTGAATCCGGCATAGTGAGGATAAGTCTGTATCCTTTGACTGCAGCAACCATCGCAAGCCCGATGCCCGTATTCCCGCTTGTAGGCTCAATAATAGTGCCTCCCGGCTTAAGCTTGCCTTCGCGCTCTGCTGTCTCTACCATGGCAAGAGCAATTCTGTCCTTGACAGACCCTCCCGGATTGAAACCCTCAAGTTTTGCCCATATTTCCGCATCATCAGGACCAGTCATTCTATTGATCCTGACCAAAGGTGTATTGCCTATCATCGAAAGAACTTCTTTATGCAGCTTCATATTTCCTCCCCTGATATATATTTTTATTGTCTCTATCTTGTCTCATCAGCGCCCTGCCTGATTATATCACGGAAAATATATCCTGTTCTCACAATGACAGCAATAAGGTAAAATCTACTATGGCAAAAAGAATCATAAAATCCTCAGGTCTTAATGAGGACTTCGATATGAGCAAACTGGTCAATTCTCTCGTGCGGTCAGGCGCTCCTTCAGAAGTTGCCTATGAGATAGCCAAAGAAATAGAAACAGAGCTGCCGCCAAAAGCACGGACCGGAGACATCTTCAGGCAGGCAAAGACACTATTACGAAAGCACAATATAGCGTCAGGTATGAGGTACTCGATAAAAAAGGCAATATTCGCTCTTGGCCCTTCAGGATATCCCTTTGAGCGATATTTTGGAAAGATCATGGCACACCACGGTTACACTGTCGAAACAAACCGCATTATCAAGGGATACTGCGTAGATCATGAGGTTGATGTCATTGCGAGCAACAACAACACCTATTCGGTAATTGAATGCAAATACCATAGTGATGCAGGCAAAGCTACAGACGTCAAGATCGCGCTCTATGTTCATGCCCGCTTTCAGGATATCAAGAAAGCTGCAGACACGAGCCCGGAGAAGAATACGGCATTTCATAACGGCTGGCTTGTCACCAACACCCGTTGCTCGATAGATGCCATACGCTATGCTGAATGTGTCGGCCTGAAGATCGTAAGCTGGAGGTATCCTGAGAAAAGCAGTCTCGAACGAATGATCGAAGACAAGAGACTTTATCCGGTCACAATTCTGCATTCTGTCAGAAAAAACATGCTCGATACCCTCTTCAAGGCAGACATCATACTCGCGCAGGATATCGCAGACTTGTCTGAGGAGTCCTTTGCGCAAAAGAGCGGGCTGGATGAAGAGACCGTAAAGATCCTCAAAAATGAAGCTGATGAGATATGCCCCTGCACACAATCTTGATTAGATTCTGTCCTGCATGCATAATGTCATAATCATACTTTTGAAAGGGGTACCATAATGAAACTTTTCCTCACCGCATTAAGCTTTCTTCTTCTGGTTGGCCTTGCTTCTGCAGAGTCGCAGGAGCTGAAAAACGACAAGGACAGACTCAGCTACAGCATGGGAGTTGCAACAGGCACACAGATGAAACGCCAATCCGTTGATGTTGATGTCGATATGTTCGCAAAAGGCCTCAGAGATTCAGTCTCCGGGGGTAAACTCCAGATGACAGAACAGGAGATTCAAGAGACACTTATGAAGTTCCAGCAGGAAATGGCTGCCAAGCAGGCGGAAAAGACCAAACAGCTTGCTGAAATCAACAAGAAAGAAGGAGAAGTCTTCCTCTCTGAAAATAAAAAGAAAGAGGGAGTAAAAACCCTTCCAAGCGGGCTGCAATACAAAGTCATTACAGACGGCACAGGCAAAAAACCGAAGGATAGCGATACAGTCACAACCCATTATCGTGGAACCCTGATTGACGGCACAGAGTTCGACAGCTCTATCAAACGCGGACAGCCTGCAACGTTTGCGGTAAAAGGTGTTATCAAGGGCTGGACAGAGGCTCTGCAGCTCATGAAAGAGGGCGCAAAATGGCAGCTCTTTATTCCCTCTGATCTTGCTTACGGGGATCGCGGCGCAGGCCAGCAGATAGGCCCAAATGCAGCGCTCATCTTTGAGGTGGAACTGATCTCAATCAAGGATGCAACTGAAAAGAAAGAACCAAAAGAACAGAGAACCCCGGTCAAGAAGTAGCAACAAGAAGGGGACAGGCAGATATTGCCTGTCCCCCTATCACATCATAATACCTCTGCCAATTTATCCGATCTTATCCATCCCCATATATGACCTCAACGCCTCAGGGATAATCACTGATCCGTCCTTCTGCTGGTAATTTTCTAGTATGGCAACAACCGTCCTTCCTATGGCCAGGCCTGAGCCGTTTAAGGTATGCACAAACTCAGTGCCCTTTTTACCCTCACGCTTGAAACGGATGCCTGCCCTGCGCGCCTGAAAATCGACAAAATTTGAGCATGATGATATTTCCCTATACCTGTTCTGACCGGGAAGCCAAACTTCAATATCATAGGTCTTTGCCGAGGAAAAGCCCAGATCACCTGAACACAAAGCCACAACTCTGTACGGAAGCTCCAGCGCCTGCAGGATCTCTTCAGCATTTTTCGTCAGCTTTTCGAGCTCGCCAAAGGAATCCTCCGGCTTCACGAACTTAACGAGCTCCACCTTGTTAAACTGATGCTGCCTTATAAGTCCTCTCGTATCCTTGCCATGGGAGCCTGCCTCTCTTCTGAAGCAGGGTGTGTATGCAGTGTAGCAGATCGGCAGGTCTTGTTCCTGAAGGATCTCATCGCGGTGGATGTTAGTCACCGGCACCTCTGCCGTTGGAATAAGATACAATTCAGGGTCAGCGATCCGGAAAAGTTCAGCCTCGAATTTCGGAAGCTGGCCTGTACCGGTCATGCTTTCTCTGTTCACGAGAATAGGCGGAAAGATCTCCTTATATCCCTTCCCGCTATGGGTATCGAGCATAAAGTTCATCAGTGCGCGCTCAAGCCTCGCACCAGCGCCCTTCATGACAGAAAAGCGGGCGCCTGATATCTTGGCGCCTCGTTCAAAATCAATGATGTCGAGCGGCTCAGCAATATCCCAGTGGTTCAGCGGTTCGAAATCAAACTGGCGAGCAGTTCCCCATTTTCTGATCTCGACATTCTCGTTCTCATCCTTGCCAACAGGAACGGATTCATCGGGGATATTGGGTATCGTCAGGAGCAGGGCCCTTGTTTCTATTTCCAGATCTTTGAGCCGCTCATCCAGATCTTTCAATCTATCTGAAACACCCTTCATCTCATCAAGCTGAGCAGCAGCATCTTCCTTCTGGCGTTTCAGTTTTCCAATTTCCTCAGAAACAACATTCCGCCTGTTCCTGAGATCCTCGGTCTCCTTCAGCAGCGCCATCCTCTTTTCGTCTATAACAAGAAATGCAGTGAGCGGGAATTCATAGCCTCTTTTTTTCAGGCCATTCCCGACAGATTCAACGTTCTCCCTCACAAAGCGTGCATCAAGCATGGATCACTCCTCAACGGTATATGGCGCTTACTTCTTATATTTTGTGTTCTCAAGAATTACCGAGTATTTATATCCGCCGCCAAAATCCTTGTCAACAGCCATGGTGCCGGTAGCGGTCACAATATCGCCCACAGCAGGAAGCTCAGAGGAGGAGGTTGTTACAAGATTATTCGTCCCTTTCTGGGCATCGCCTGTTCCGTCCTGAATGTGAATCCAATTTCTCTTCATAATCCCGGCTGAGACCTTAACCACCTTCCCTTTAACCACTACCTGCTTCTTTGAAAGGCTCTTGCTGTTCTTGTAAATATCAGCGATGGTATAGGCATTCTGGCCAGAAGCCTTCTCAACCTTTATTTTTTCTCCCGCAGCCACGACCTTGCCCTTACTGCCGCTATCAACGGGCTGAGGCGCAGCAGCAGCCTTTCCTGCTATGCCACCGGAAAATATAATGCTGTCGAATGTTCTCTTGAGTGTCTTGCTTTCAAAATTCTTCATCTCCATACCAGGCTGAAACGAGAGGGTCTGCCCTACTTTGACCTTTGTCTCAGGAACTGCCACCCAGGTTTTTTTTCCTGCATTCTCAAGACGGACATATGTGTAGCCGCTGCTGTTCATCGTTTCAACGACTTTTCCGCTAAGGACTCCCTGCTCTTCCTGCTTAGCCTGAGCACCAAAGCAGATGCCTGCCATGACCAATATTAAGATTGCAATAGATATTGCTGCGATGCGTTTTTTCATGTTTTCTCCTTTTTAACAACGGTCTATTCAGATATTTGTGCTGTGGCCATGACGCATATGCGTGGCACTCCTCACTGACAGCAGTAATTATACCATAGAACAGGGGTCTGGCTTGATAGAGTAACTGGTACCCTATATTTGCGAATAAAGATGGTATAGTATCAAAATTATGAGCATCTTTTCTGTTACATCAGCAAAAGAAAAAGCCCTTATGGAAAGCATGGAGTCTCTTCATATCCGCGAAGAGGATATCGAAGAGTCCTTTATCCGTTCCAGTGGAAAAGGCGGACAGCATGTAAACAAGACCTCAACCTGTGTTTACCTCAAGCACCTGCCTACGGGCATAGAGGTCAAATGCCAGGAAGGCAGATCTCAGGCGCTGAACCGTTATCGTGCCCGTCTCCTCCTCATAAAGAAAATAGATGAACTGATCAGAGGAAAGGAAAGCGCTGAACAACAGCGTATTGAGAAGATCCGGAGACAGAAGAGAAAACGGTCAAAACGGTCAAAAGAAAAGATGCTGGCTGATAAAAGAATCGTCTCGAAAAAGAAGGGGCTCCGCTCGCGCATTTCAAAGGATGAATCTTAATATTCTCGAAACTATTTATCATCGGCTTTTTGCCGCGTTCGGTCCTCAGCACTGGTGGCCCGGAGACAGTCCGCTGGAGATCGCCACAGGAGCGATTCTTACCCAGAATACAAATTGGTCAAATGTAGAAAAAGCAATAGCAACTCTGAAAAGGGAAAGAGCACTCTCTGCAATAAAGCTCCATCATATGCCGGCATCGCATCTTGCCGGCCTTATTCGGCCCGCAGGATATTTCAACATTAAGGCAAAGCGCCTGAAGAACTTCATTGATCTGCTGCATGAAGAGTACAGGGGCAGCATGAAAAAGATGGGCGAGGATAGCCTGGCTCATGTCAGGGAAAGGCTCCTGTCTGTTAACGGTATCGGGCCTGAAACAGCAGACTCCATTATCCTTTATGCCCTTGAAAAGCCGGTTTTTGTCATTGATGCCTATACAAAAAGAATATTGTCAAGGCATACTATTCTGCATCATGATGCATCATATGAAATCTATCAGAAGCTGTTTCATCAGAAGCTAAGAAAGGATGTATCTCTGTTCAATGAATACCATGCACTTATGGTCAGGCTTGCTAAAGATTACTGCAGGCCTAAGCCGCACTGTTCAGGATGTCCGCTTGAAAGGATATAATTGTGGCTAGGGTAATAACTCAGATATTGGTAGGCCTTATGCTGTTGTTTGGTGCGCTAACCCTTTTTCCAAAAGCGTATTTTGAATTCAGGGCTGGCAAACAAGGCAAGGGAATAGTCTCAATCCTGCTCGGCCTGGCTGCTGCCTTCTTCTCCTCCATGGCCTTCTATTACGCTTATCTGATCTTCAGGCATTAACGCTTCATTGGCTGCAGCTGCCACGGGCACCTCTGAGCCGGCTTCTGAAGCCAAAGCGATTTCATCTGAAAATATTACCTCTTTAAGAACGGTGCCACCTGCCATGACTTCTTCAAACCGGGCGAGAACTTTCCTTATCCCGTCATCAAAATCTTTTCGGATCATCTTAAGCTCTATAATCTCTTCACTAATCTGACTCGCCTTTGCATAAGCCTCTCCGACCATATCCCTTACCTCTTCCTCGGCCTGCTCAAGCAGGTTATCCACCTCTCTTCGTGCGTGGACTTTGTATCCCTCTGACATCTGATGGGCATCCTGAAGAGTTTTGCTCAACAGATCCTGCATCCCCCAAAACTGCTGCATCTCAGCGTCAGCCCTATGGATCCGCTCCTTGAGAGCAGCATTCTCTCTCAGCAGATCCTCAAGCTCTTCCCGGATCTGTTCGAGGAAACTTGACACCTCTTGAGGATGGAATCCCCTGAACTTCATCGGAAAGCGCCTTGTTTCAATGTCTATCGGCGTAATTCTCATCGTGCCCTATTATAATACAAATCCTGCATGTTGACCTCTGTCATTTCTGAGATCTCTTTTCAACAATGACCAGATGCCGAACGCTCTTCTCAAAGGGCAAAACAATGTCTTCCCTCTTTATGACAGATGTTTCAATTCCCCTGAGTTCATCCTCCAGCTTCGGTCCTTTGCTGAGAATAAGAACTCCCCTTTCCTCCAGAAGCCTCTCAGCCTTATTGATGAACTCACCCACACTGAAAAGTGCTCTTGTAATCGCAGCATCCACCAACAGATCATGTATATCTTCAATTCTGCAATTCCTTACAAAGAGGCCATCGACTTTCAACTGTCTCTGCATATGCTCGAGGAACAAAGTCTTTTTCTGCACAGGTTCGATCAACACAATCTCGATATCTGGTCGCATAATCTTGATCGGCAATCCGGGAAATCCTGCACCGCTGCCTATATCCGCAATGCTCCTGACGTGGAGAGGAAGGACCTTCAGAAAAAGAAGTGAATCAAGAAAATGTTTTATGACAATATCAGCATCTGTTTTCAGGGCTGTGAGGTTATAGGCCCTGTTCCATTTCTTGAGTTCAGCGAGATAAAGAGAAAAGGCCTTGATCTGCGCTTCGGAATAAGGAATCCGAAGGAGCTCAAGGCCTTTTGTTAAGAGTTCAGATGCTTCCTGCATGTTCAGTGTCAGCAATCGTAATGCGTATCAGCAAATCCTTAGGCTGACACAGACACTAGCCCTGCCACGTGCCTTTGCTATACCTTCTCAACAACTTTTGCTATGCTGGATATCTTTTCATCCGCAGTCTTCATAAGCGTAACACCCTGAGTATTTCTGCCGTGGATCGAAATATTATCGGCAGTTGTTCTGATGAGCTTGCCGGCTCCGGTAATCATAACCACCTCATCCTCTTCCCTCACCTGAAGAAGGCCTACCACTTTGCCGCCCTTCTCCGTGAGTTTGATGGATATAACCCCTTTTCCACCCCTTGCCTGAAGCGGATAGTCCTCTATCTTTGTTCTCTTTCCAAACCCGTTTTCTGCAACAGTCAGAATGGCAGTTTTCTCTTCAGCAACCTCTGCGGCTACCACCTCATCACCTTTCATTAGACGTATACCGCGCACTCCTCTGGCTGTGCGTCCTGTCTCCCTGACGTCTTCCTCATTGAATTTGATGGCCAGGCCGTTGCGCGTCCCGATTATCAGATCATTGTTTCCACTGGTCTTTCTGACATCGATCAGTTCGTCCCCCTCATCAAGGGAAATTGCGATAATTCCCTTTCCCCGAGGATTGCTATATGCCGTAAGCACGGTCTTCTTGACCGTCCCATGTTTGGTAAACATGACAAGATACCCATCTTTGAAATCACGGACAGGCAGCGCTGTCGAGACCCGCTCTCCTTCGGACAGCTGCAAAAGATTTATCATCGCCTTCCCCTTTGCTGTCCTGCCGGCCTCAGGCAGTTGATAGGTCTTGAGCCAATACAGTCTTCCAAAGTTTGTAAAGAAGAGCATATAGTCATGCGTAGAGCCGATGAAAAGCTGTTCTACAAAATCCTCTTCCTTTGTCTCCATGCTCATCCCACCTGTGCCGCCGCGGCGCTGGCTCCGGTATGCACTGAGCGGATTCCGCTTAATGTACCCGGTATGAGAGAGCGTAATGACCATTTCCTCCTCAGAAATGAGATCCTCTATGGATATCTCACCTGTATCCTCGGTTATTTCGGTCCTTCTTTCGTCAGTATATCTCTCCCTGATCTCAAGGAACTCATCCCTGATGATCTTTGATACCAGCTTCTCGCTTTCAAGAATTGCCTTGAGTTTCCCGATCTCCTTTAATATCTCCTTGTACTCATTAACGATCTTATCGCGCTCAAGACCGGTAAGTCTCTGCAGTTTCATGTCAAGGATGGCCTGGGCCTGGAGTTCGGAAAGTTGATATCCTGTTATCAGGCCATTCTTTGCCTCTTCCGGATTCTTTGACGCTCTAATCAATGCAATAATCTGATCAAGATGATCAAGGGCTATCTTGAGACCTTCCAAAATATGGGCCCGCTCCTGAGCCTTTCTGAGCTCGAACCGGGTCCTTCTCATAATCACGTCGCGCCTATGCTGGATGAAATGGCCGAGTATGGCCTTAAGGCTGAGCACGCGGGGCTGGCCACTAACTATGGCAAGCATGATGATACCGAAGGTCGTCTGCATCTGAGTATGCTTATAGAGGTTATTCAGCACAACCTCTGCCATGGCATTCCTCTTCAGCACAATAACAACCCTGATGCCGTCCCGGTCAGACTCATCCCTGATGTCCGAGATGTCTTCAATCTGTTTTTCTCTCACAAGCTGTGCCATCTTCTCAATGAGCCTAGCCTTGTTCACCTGGTAGGGCATCTCGGTAATGATGATGCTCTCTATACCTCCGTGCTCCTTCTCAATCTTTGCCTTTGCCCTGATCCTGACCAATCCCCTGCCTGTTGCGTATGCATCCCTAATGCCCGCTGTCCCATGAATAAACCCGCCTGTCGGGAAATCAGGTCCTTTGATGGATGTCATGAGCTGTTCCACTGTAGTGTCGGGGTTATCAAGCAGCATCACCAAACCGTCGATCACCTCGCCGAGATTGTGCGGCGGAATGTTCGTTGCCATACCAACAGCAATACCGGTAGCACCATTAATGATAAGATTCGGGATCTTTGACGGAAGCACTTTCGGCTCAACGGTTGTCTCATCAAAGTTCGCTGTGAAATCGACAGTCTCCTTGTCAATATCAGCAAGGAGCTCCTCTGCGATCTTTGCCATTCTTGCCTCTGTGTATCGGTATGCTGCTGCACGGTCTCCGTCTATGGATCCGAAATTGCCCTGACCGTCAACAAGCATGTACCGCAGGTTAAAGTCCTGTGCAAGCCTCACCATGGCATCATAAACAGCAGTGTCACCATGGGGATGGTATTTTTTGAGCACTTCACCCACGACACCGGCGCTTTTTGAATATTTCTTGTTTGGGAGCAGCCCCTCCCTGAACATTGCATAAAGGATCCTTCTCTGGACAGGCTTCAGACCATCCCTGACCTCAGGCAATGCCCTGCCGATGATTACACTCATCGCGTAATCAAGGTAACTGATCTTCATCTCTTCTTCGATATTTATTGGTAGCTTTGACATATATTCTTAATCCTTTCTCCTTTGCCTGCAGGCACCTGCTTCCGGCAGTATGCTATCTTCAGTTACGATCAATATCTTGTTTTCTCTTCTCAAGAGACGGCTTCAGTTTTACAAACACAAGAACCCTGTTCTCTTTCTGCCAGTAATCAATATCCAGGACATCGTCTGTTCCAAAAGTAATGGGAAGATATAACGGCCGGAGCTCATACCCGATTATCTCTCCCTTTTCATCTCTGATGCTTCGGATTTGTTCCCGGTAAAATTCTGCATGCGAACGAATAAACTCGCGTGCCTCCCTGAGAGCCCTGTCTGCCGTCAGGCCCTTTCTTGCTCTGAAGGCAAAATCAGGGGCATAGGGTTCAAGGGTGTAACTGTCCCCCTCTTTATCCAGGAACGCTGCAGTCTCAAGGTCATCGGCATAATTACTGCCATAGAGAATGAGGGTATAGGTTCCCTGAACATCACCGCTGAATGCGCTATCTGCCCTGAGTGCCTTCCCCGGCGCACATGCCAGCAGTGTGAGTGCAGCGAAAACTGCTGTTACCCTAAAGACGAGGCGACTAAATATCAATATTTCTTGCCTCAAGTGCATGCTTAACGATGAAGTCTTTTCTCGGCTCAACCTGATCACCCATGAGGATCGTAAAAATCTCATCAGCAGTAACGCTGTCTTCAATGCTGACCTGAAGCAGGGTTCTTTTTGTCGGGTCCATGGTTGTCTCCCAGAGCTGCTGAGGATTCATCTCACCAAGTCCCTTATACCGCTGGATATTCAACCCCTTCCGGGCAGCTTCAAACGCATGCTGATATAGTTCAGTTGTAGACGCTATGTCACGCGGCCCATCTTTTGTTGTAACGGTAAAAGGAGCATTCCCCAATTCCCTGATAGTGCTATGCAGGGCTTCAAGCTCCCGGTATTCAGGAGAAAGGAGAAGCTTCTCCTCAAGGGCCACCTTATAATTCTGCCGTGTTATCAAAACACCAAATCCTCCATGCTCTTCATCAGGATAAAGCTCACCGATCGCAATGTCCGGAACTTCACCTTTCATCTTTTTCAGCAGATCTTTAAACAAAGCCTTGTCCTTAAGCACAGCCTTGTTCGTCCCTTCCTTAAGAAGAAAGCGGAGCACCAGCGTTTCCTTTCTTCTCCGTTCAAACCACTCGATCAAACGCTCGTAGCTGGCCAGCTTTTTCAGAAACGATACCAGCGCCTTGCCTTTCACTTCCTGGTCTTTGAGGATAATAACAAGATCTTCTGCCGCAAGCTCCAGAAGCATGCCCTGCATCTCCTGCTCATTCTGGATATATTTCTCTGTCCGTCCCTTCTTCACCTTAAAGAGCGGCGGCTGCGCAATATAGAGATACCCTTTTTCAATTACCTCGGGCATCTGGCGATAAAAGAAGGTAAGCAGAAGTGTCCTGATATGTGCTCCATCGACGTCAGCATCGGTCATGAGCACAACCTTGTGGTAACGGATCTTGTTTATGTCAAAATCTCCAGCTCCGATACTGGTACCAAGAGCAGTGATAAGGATTCGTATCTCTTCTGAGGCTAACATTTTGTCAAAACGGGCCTTTTCAACATTCAGGATCTTACCCCTGAGCGGGAGGATCGCCTGCGCCCTTCTGTCCCTGCCCTGCTTTGCAGAGCCCCCTGCGGAGTCTCCCTCAACAATGAAGATTTCGCTTAATGCAGGGTCCTTTTCAGAACAGTCAGCAAGCTTGCCCGGAAGACCGGTATCTTCAAGTGCACCCTTGCGTCGCGTCAACTCGCGGGCCTTTCTTGCCGCCTCTCTTGCGCGCGCTGCCTGGACCGCTTTTTCGATGATCTTTTTCGCGATGGAAGGATTCTCTTCAAAATATGTCGATAGGGCGTCATTCACAATCGACTCAATAATACCCTTTGCCTCGCTGTTGCCAAGCTTCATTTTGGTCTGACCTTCAAACTGCGGGTTCGGCAGCTTCACACTTATAACCGCGGTGAGACCTTCGCGAATATCATCCCCTGATACGCCGCTTTCCTTGTTATTTTTCAAAATACCGGAGGTGCTGGCATAGTTGTTCGCCGTTCTGGTCAGCGCTGATTTAAACCCGATCAGGTGTGTTCCACCCTCTCTCGTATTGATATTATTGGCAAAGGTAAAGATCGTTTCAGAATAGCTGTCATTGTATTGCAGCGCAACCTCAGCGAATATGCCGTCTTTTTCGCCTGATATATAGACAGGCTTCGGATGAAGCGAGGTCTTGTTCTTGTTCAGATGCTCAACAAAAGAAACGATGCCGCCCTCGTAAAAGAATTCCTGGTTCTTGTCAGATCGTTCATCAAAAATCGTTATCCTGAGTCCCCGGTTCAAAAACGCAAGCTCCCTAAGTCTCTGTGACAACACATCGTAACTGAAATCAACGGTTTCCTTGAATATCTCGGGGTCAGGCTTAAAGGTTACTTTTGTGCCTCGCGACTTCGTCTTTCCAACGACCGTCAATGGGCCGGTCGGCTTTCCCTGTTCGAACCGCATCTGAAAGACCTGGCTATTCTGTTTAATTTCGACCTCAAGCCATTCCGAAAGCGCATTCACAACAGATATACCTACACCATGGAGTCCGCCTGATATTTTATATGCTGATGATTCGAATTTACCTCCTGCATGCAGTTCTGTTAAAACCACTTCTGCGGCAGTGCGGCCTTCGGTATCGCCGGGATGTGCCCCGGTAGGGATCCCTCTGCCGTCATCCGTAACCGTACAGCTACTGTCATGATGGAGGATGACTTCAATATTACTGCAATGCCCTGCAAGAGATTCATCCACACTGTTGTCAACAGCTTCATATACCAGATGGTGCAGGCCATCCGGTCCTGTTGAGCCAATATACATGGCAGGCCTCTTTCTTACCGCGCTGAGGCCTTTCAGTATTTTTATGTCATCTGCTGTGTACGTTGCATCACTACCTGTCTGTTTATCTTCCATGTTCCCTCTCTCTGTTTGATTTTCCTGCTTCCTGTCTTTACCTTATATCCTCATAGGCATGATAACGCACTGGTACTCGGCATCCTGCTCATCCTTGATAAGCACAGGATTAAGCGCACCCTGAAATTCCATGATCACCCTGTCAGAGGACATCACTTCTATAATATCGAGCAGATACCGGGCATTGAGGCCCAGGGCTGTCTTCTCGCCTGCATAGTCGATAGCAATCTCGTCAGTTGCCTCTCCCATGTCAGGATTTGACGTTGTTACGGTCAGCTTATTCTCGCCAAGGTCCATCTTCACAGCATTTGTCTTGTCCTTTGCCATAAGGGAAACCCTGCGAAGCGCTTTTGCAAAAGCCCCCCGCTCAATGACTATCCTCTTTTCATTCCCGGCAGGTATCACCTGTTCATAGTTGGGGTAAGTGCCTTCGATCAGGCGAGTAAGGAACTGGATATCGCCGATACCAAAGAGCACATGATTCTTGCTGATCACCATTCGGACGCTGCCTTCCCTTTTTTCGAGTATTTTTCTGAGTTCGGCTGCTGCCTTCTTTGGCACGATCATTTTCTTTTCTTCAGAGAGCTTCCCTGCAATCGGCTTTGACATGGCTGCCAGCCTGTGTCCGTCTGTGCCGACCATTGAAAGTCGGTTGTCCATAGTAAGATGAAAGAGAAGGCCGTTGAGCGTGTATCGGGTGTCGCTGTCACCCGCTGCAAAAACCGTCTTCTCTATAAGATCTGCCATGATCTTTGCTTCAAGGGATATTTCCTCCATATCCTCCAGGCCAGGCCAGGCAGGAAATTCTTTTGATGAAAGACAGGCAAGACGAAAGTTGCTCGCGCCGGTCTTTATTCTCAGCCACTGTTCATCAATGGATTCAAGAGAAAGATCTCCGTCTATTTCCCTCACTATCTCAAACATCTTCCTCGCTGGAATGCAGATCTTCCCTTCTTTCTCTACCTTCAACGCAAGGGGTTCCCGCAGAGCTGTCTCAAGATCGGTTGCGGTAATAAAAGAACCGTTCTTCCCGGCCTCCAAAAGGAAATGGCTAAGGATCGGCATTGTGTTTCTCTTTTCAACAATGTTTTGTATGTTCGACAGCTTCTCCTGCAGTTCATCTTTGGAAACTTTTAGCTTCATGACCCCTCCTTAGCGTTTTATCTTCTGAAGAAGATTGTCTATCATTCTGTTAAATGTCTCGTCTTTGGACCTGCGTTCATCAACCTGTTTGCATGCATAAATGACCGTTGCATGATCCTTGCCCCCGCACGCCTTGCCGATATCACTGAGCGAAGATTCCGTAACCTGTTTTGCCACGTACATTACCGTGTGCCGGGCAAGCACGAGATCTTTGGTTCGCCGCTTGACTTTGATCTCAGACGGTTTAAGGTTGTAAAACTCACAGACAGCCTTAATGACCGCATCCACGGTAACGGGCCGGTGTTCGTCATGGATAAGGTCCTTGAGTACCTTTTTTGTTGTATCAACGGTAATTTCCTCACCGGTGAGCGCGGCCTGTGCTGCAATGCGCATGAGGCTGCCTTCAAGCTCGCGAATATTTGATTTAATCTTGCTGGCAAGGAGATGCACCACGTCCTCAGGAAGCTTCCGAATGTTCATCATTTCTGCTTTCTTGTGGATGATCGCAATCTTTGTCTCTATATCAGGGGGTTGAATATCAACAATAAGGCCCATAGTAAAACGTGACCTCAGTCTGTCCGTAATATCGTTTATCTCTCTTGGCGAACGATCACACGAAATAATTATCTGCTTCTGTTTCTCGTATAATGAATTAAACGTGTGGAACAGCTCATCCTGTGTTTTTTCTCCCCTGATGAACTGCACATCGTCGATTAGCAACAGGTCGAGATTGCGATATTTATCTTTTAGCTCAGCCATCTTGTCATACCTCAGCGCTGTTACAATCTCGGTAATGAGCTGATCTGTCGGAACATACAGAATAGAGAAGTCATGTTTCTTCTCAAGCACCATATTTCCAACAGCATTCATAAGATGGGTCTTGCCAAGACCTGCCCCTCCGTATATATAGAGTGGGTTATATATCTTACCCGGTGATTCGGCAACCGCTACCGCCGCTGCATGCGCAAGTTGGTTGCTGCCTCCTGGTACGAAATTTTCAAAGGTATATCGCGGATTAAGATAAATACCCTTGTTGGCAAGTCTCTGCCTTTTGCTATCTATCCGGTCACTGCTTTTTTTCAGCGAAATATCCTGCGGTTCCTCGATCTTGTATTTCAGGGTTACAGGATGCCCGACGATCACCTCCAGAGAGTCCTTTATAAGATTCGGATACGCGTCTTCTATCCATTCCTTAAAAAACCTGTTCGGTATCTCAAGAGTGACAGCCTGGTCTTTTAATGAGACTGTTTTGATCGGCTTGAACCATAAGTCAAAGGCACTGCCATCAACCTTCTGTTCAATCTTAGAGAGACTCTTCTTCCATATTTCTTCTATAGTCATACCGCGCCTTTGTTAACAAGTTATTCACATTTGTTAATAACTAACCGTGAGGAAGGTCACATATTATATCCGAAAAGCGAATACCAAACAACATCTCTGTTACATACCGGTGAGTATCTTGTAAGATATTTACCAATGTCAGTTTCGTCAGTAAACCATCAAAGTTTCCGACCAAGTTATAGATTCTTTTTGTTTATATTTTTCAGTATGTTGAGAGGTTATGAACATAATCAACGATACTATTACTACTACTACTTTTCTTTACAATATAATAAATAGAAAAACACCTAAAGAGCGTTTATTTTTCAGATAATCCTTTAGAAAGAGACAACTTCAGGAATTCTTTAAGAAATCGATCAATCGAACCGTCTATAACAGCATTAATATCTCCACTTTCAATTCCTGTTCTGTGGTCCTTTACCATCTGATACGGCTGCATAACATAAGAACGTATCTGACTTCCCCATGCAATGTCCTTTTTATCCCCAATAATATCTTCCATTTTCTTTTCTTTTGCCTTTAATTGTAGTTCGTAAAGCCTGGCCTTTATTATTTTCATGGCAACAGCCTTGTTGGTATGCTGAGAACGTTCGTTTTGACAGGCCACAATGATACCTGTAGGAATATGAGTAAGGCGGACAGCTGAAGAGGTCTTATTAACATGCTGCCCTCCAGCACCTGAAGCCCTGTACACATCCATTTTAATATCTTCGTCTCTCAGGTCAACCTTTACATCGTCTTCAATCTCAGGGCTTACGATAATGGATGCAAAAGACGTATGTCTTCGTTTATTAGCATCAAAAGGAGATATCCTTACCAGTCTGTGGACGCCAGCTTCTGAACGAAGATATCCATATGCGTATTCACCGGTGATAGTTACCGTGGCATTTTTTATTCCAGCCTCAT
The DNA here is from genome assembly GCA_964506525.1 of uncultured Nitrospiraceae bacterium. Classification (GTDB taxonomy): domain Bacteria; phylum Nitrospirota; class Thermodesulfovibrionia; order Thermodesulfovibrionales; family UBA6898; genus UBA6898. The sequence continues at coordinate 24,559 of CAZDLA010000016.1, read as the reverse complement.
CTCCCGGCTGCAGATCTACAACCTGGGCGTTATAGCCGCGGCGCTCAGCCCACCGGAGATACATCCTCATGAGCATCTGAGCCCAGTCCTGGCTTTCTACTCCCCCAGCGCCTGGATGAAAGGTGAGTATTGCGTTATTTTTGTCTAATTCGCCGGAAAGCAAGTTCTGAAGTTCAAGGTTCTCTATATCTTCCCTAAGGGCATCGATTTGATGCTTGAGTTCCTTTAGAAATAGTTCACCACCTTCCTCATCGAGGATGCTGATTGATTCTTCTGTATAAAGAAGTCTCTGGGTGAGCTGCTCAAAGGGCGTTATGGTGTTTTCGAGTTTTGCTTTTTCTTTGAGCAGTTCCTTGGATTTCTCCGGTGATGACCAGACATGTTCTAATGAAAGATCCTCGGTTATTCGCTCAAGGTCTGCCTTTTTCCGGATAATATCAAAGATAACCTCTTAAGGTGTCGACCTTTGTTCTGATCAGAGCGAGAGCATCTTTTAGTTCAGCCTGTATAAGCACAATTACCTCCTTGGGACTATATTACCTAATAAAATTATAGATATAACGATACAGAAAAAAGAGAAAAGATCTCCAAATTTTGTATAAAAAGTCATTGAGGAATCTGTTTTCATTGTATAGGTCAAAAATTGACGACCGAAAAGCTCTGTCTGGGCAAGGATTCTGCCGTTACTATCAATAAATCCAGATATCCCGGTATTTGCCGCCCGAATAACAGGTTTTCTGTTCTCGACGGCACGGAAAACAGCCATACTGAAGTGCTGATAAGGGCCTGCAGTTTTTCCGAACCAGGCGTCGTTGGTTATCGTCACCATAAAGTCGCCGCCCTTCGTATAGAATTTTCTGACCAAACCAGGGAAGATTACCTCATAGCAGATAAGAGTGCTGAATCTGCCCATCTCGGTATCTGCCTGCAGATACTGGTTGCCCGGGATGTAATCTCCAATACCAACAACCAGTTTATCTATAAAGAATAGAACTTTTCTCAGAGGAACATATTCCCCGAAAGGAACGAGATGTATCTTATCATAGACATAGGATTTTTTCCCTTCTTTGTCCAGAAGTACGGCGCTGTTGGTCAGGTCCGAGGATCCTGCGGACTGCTGCTTAAGCATAACGCTTCCGAAGAGCATTGATGTTCCCGTCTTCTTCTGAAATTGAACCAACCGCTCGGTATTGGCAACGTCCGAAGCAAACAGGAAGGGCACCGCTGTCTCAGGCCAGATAATCAGAGAAGGATGGTCCTTCAGGGCTTCTTCGGAAAGGCTGGCATAAATATCAATAACTTCATTCTGAAATATCGGCTCCCATTTCCTATCCTGCTCTATATTCCCTTGAATAACGCTCGCTGTGAGGTTTTTACCAGCCCGTTCCTGATTGAGCCGCCAGAAGCCGTATCCAAGAGTAGCAATCATTAATAGAACGAGAAGAACTGAACCGGAAATAAAGTATGAAAGCGGGAACAGGGGCATCTCCTTCAACCTTTTTCTGATCAGCAATAGATCGGCAATAAAGCCATTAACCGCAAGCACCAGAAAAGATATGCCGTAGATTCCGGAGATGTCTGAAATCTGAATGAGAGAAAGAAATCGATATTGGCTGTATCCAATGCTTGCCCAGGGAAAACCGGTTAGTGCATAAGAACGGATATATTCAATGCAAACCCATAACACAGGTGCAATAAAAAGCGCTGGCAGTCTGGTCTTCCGGTACACCTGAGAGAAGATCATCGAAAAAACAGCAGGGAAAAGGCTTAAGTATGCAGAGAATAAAAGAACGATGATAATGCTTGCGAAAAAAGGTATTCCACCAAAATGGTTTATCGAGTGATAGACCCAGTAAAGCGTTCCGAAGAAATAGACCATACCAAACACAAAGCCCGAGACAAAAGACTCCTTCCATTCCTTCTTCCAGAGAGAGAGGAGAAGCGGTACAAAACCTGCCCATGCCAGAAAGGAGAGGTCAAATCTCGGAAAGGAGAGCACGAGCAGCACACCCGATATCAGTGCCGGAAGAAAAGGATAATATTTTTTAAGAAAAGTTTTTCCCATATTGTTGACAATCAAAAAACGTAATAGGTATAGTTATTATCTTGGGGGCAGTTAGCTCAGTTGGTAGAGCACGGGTCTGAAAAACCCGGTGTCCGCAGTTCAATTCTGCGACTGCCCACCATGATTTTATTGCGCTTCCCGCAGAGAGTCAAGACAAAAGCCATCCGTGTGCAGTCCTACCGAGCAAACTTCCCGGCATTTTGGTGTATATAAGCAGCCACTTGTTAATGATCAAAACAGGAGAGAAGATGATGCCCCACCAAAGGGGTGAAGGGGTTTATGGGCCATACAAGAGGTTAGGCACTGTCGTGACCAGGAAGCCTACCGCATGGTTCAAACTGCTTGATTGTAATGGTCTGAAGATTTCCAAGAGAGCCGGTCAGTTTTGATCTGCCCTCTTGAGAAAGAAAATTATGTATAATGAACAAGAAGAAAAATGGAAAATACCAGCAGGGCAAGAAAATTTCTTTTAGGCGGCGCGATCATCGGCGGATTGATGAGTGTGTCCATAACCCTGCTCATGGATAGTCTCTATAGTGAGTCTATGCAGGGCACATGGCGGGACGCTATTGCAAAGGATCTGAACACCCTTATGTCGCTGGGTGTTTCGTCAAAGAGCTTTATTGTTACTTTGGCATTTCTTGTTATTCTTGCCATCCTTGCCGCTTTCGGAGCATTAATGGGATTCATTTTCTCTTTCTTTCTTTATAAGTTTTTTGAACTTCTGGGGAAAAAATGAGCGGCGAATATGTCTAACAAACAATCGTCCTTTGCCCATTTCATAGTAGAAAACAGGAAGGCTATTGTTACGTTGCTCTTCCTTATTTCGATTATAGGCAGCGTTCTTGCCTTCAGGTATTACCGCCATACGCAGGAAGACCCTGAATTCTGCATGTCGTGCCACCTCATGCAAGATGCCTTTAAAACATGGCAGGCGGGCAAGCACAGAGATTTTCAGTGTCAGATCTGCCATACAATGACCCTTATAGAACAGAACAAAATGATGGTCTCTTTTGTTATGAGAGGCACAAAGACGATAAAGCAGAAGCATGGAAGAATATCTCCATGGGATGCCTGCAAGAACTGTCATACTGCAGACGTGTCAAAGGGCTCAAAGAGCCTGAGCAGCTCTTACGGCCATGCGCGACATGTATTTATGCAAAACATCAGCTGCGGGAAATGCCATTTTGGAAATCTGCATAAGTTCACACCAAACCAACAGGCATGTCCTGAGTGCCATACTGACAGAATGATTCATGGAATGGGCATGGAAGGGCTAACCTGCCTTAATTGTCATAATTTTAGTGAAAAGACACCGAAGATGATTACGAACGAACGGTGCCTGCGTTGTCACAAAAACCTAACTGAAAAAAATGTCATGTCAGGCCTGAAGTGCTTTGATTGTCACCATCCTCATGGAAAGATCAAACCGTCGAGTCAGGACTGTCTGAAGGACTGCCACGGGAATGAGACGAAAGTAGGGCAGCATAATCTGCATATGACCAAAGCGGGATTACAATGCCTTGATTGCCATAAGGCGCACACCTGGACAGTTGGCAAGGATCAGGCAAAAACTCGCTGCACGAAATGCCACAAATTGAAAGATCCGGAAACGTTTATTTACTGAACTTCAGCCTGGCTTTTTCCTGATGAGGCCGAAAGGCCCTGCATGGCAGCCACGACATTAGCGACACCCTCAACCCTTGCATATATTTTTCTAACAACATGCCGTGAGTTTTTGAGTTGACATCGTATGTTTTGTTCTGCTTAAATAACTTGCTATTTGTAGCTTTAGCTTTCCATAAATATATAAAAGGCAACATCGTTTAAAATCCAGGGGAGGATTATAAGGGTTTTTTGCGTGCTTTTGCAGTATGCTCGTTCAGCTATTCGTTAGTAATAGCTATCACATATGTAAGAGGTGCCTATGTTTCAAAGATTATTTTTTGCTGTCGTTGCACCCTTGCTGTTCCTCATCCTTATTTTCCCTGCCGCCGGCTTCTCTGAGGAGTCAGCAAACTGTATCTCCTGCCACGGTTCAATGAAAGGTAAGATCAAATCGCATAGTGGTAACCTGATCGAACTGAATGTAGATGCTGAAAAATTCAAGGCTTCAGTGCATGGAACTCTCACCTGTACAGAGTGTCATGCCAAATTCACCGGAACTTCTCATGCATCAGCCGGCGCATCACTGCCAGCGAATATGCTTTCGCTCTCGGCACAACTATCTTCCAAGTTCAAGGCAGATGCGGTTGCTGGAGCTGCATGCGTTAAGTGTCATGAGGAAACATATCAAAAGGTGATGTCGAGTATTCATGGAAAGAATATCATTGAAAAGAAGCAGACAGATGGAGCACTCTGCATTGATTGTCATGGCTCGCCACATTACATAACAAAGGCAAAAGACGGCAACTCTCCGATGAGCAGAAAATACCAGGTAGAGACATGTCTCAAGTGTCATTCGGACAAGGGCATTATAGAAAAATACAAGCTTGAAGAAAATGTTATGGACAGCTTTAAAGAAAGCTTTCATGGCAGAAAGCTTCATCTTGGCCATACCAGGGCCCCCTCATGTGCAAGCTGCCATAGCGCACATGACATTAAGACCAAGACAGACCCGTCTTCGCCGGTTTTCGGCAAGAATAAGCTCGAAACCTGCGGCAAGTGTCATAAAGGTGCAAATGAAAAATTCGTAAAGGCGATTACCCACAAGAAACCAGGGCCAATCCCTCACTATGGTGAAAAGCTTCTGATACTTCTGACCATAGGAACATTTGCCTTTATTGTCCTTCATGTTCTGCTTGAGGCCTTAGCTGACATCAGGGATGCGATCTTCAGAAAAAAGGAGGGGAAATAATGAGCGCAATAGACAATGCATCACAAGCTATTCCAAAAGAGATTGAACGGTTTAATATAACCTTCAGAATACAGCATGTCATCATGTTCACCACGTTTCTGCTGCTGAGCTTTACGGGCTGGGGGCTTAAATACGCTCATGATCCCGAGGGACTTTCGAGCATCTGGATTCGCATCTGGGGCGGCGCAGACACTGCAGGACTGATACACAGGATTGCAGGCGTAACGATGCTCCTGGATTTTATCTGGCATGTCATTTACCTCATTTATCTGTTTGCAACAAAGCAGATAAAAATGAGCACCAAGACTACGCTTATTCCGCTGCCGAAGGACGTGTTTGATATTATTAAGAACTTCTTGTACTTTTTTGGCCTCTCTAAGGAAAAGGCTAAATTCGGCAAATTCTCTTATGCTCAAAAGTTCGACTACTGGGCAGTCTTCTGGGGTATGTTTATTATAGGATCCTCAGGATATGCTCTCGCCTTTCCTATGCAGGCCACCTATATTATTCCTGAATTCGCAACCGGCTGGATATGGGAACTTCTCGGCTTAATGCATAGCGATGAGGCGCTCCTTGCGATTGTCTTCATCCTCTTCTGGCACTTCTACAATGAACACTTAAAGCCTGAGGTGTTTCCCATGAGCTGGATCTGGATCACAGGCAAGATTTCTACAGACCAACTGAAGCACCATCATCCACTTGAGTATGAACTCCTCTTCCCTGATGAAGCGAAGAAAGAAAAGAAAGGATAGGAGAAGATATGATACGGATAATAGCAGTCATTTCAATGCTTCTCGTGCTTGCATCATGCAAGTTCAAAGGGAACGTAGAGACAAAATATGAAGAGCCTCAGTCCACGGTCATTGCTTCATTAAAGGACTCAGGACTGCCATGCTTCAAATGCCATTCCTATGATAAATACGCTCAAGAAAAAGCCGGCATGTTTTCTCATGCCAAACATAAGAGCCTCGGGGCACACTGTAATCAGTGTCACATTATCAAGGATCATAAAGAATCCAATGTTGATAAGAATGCCTGCAACACGTGCCACAAGCTCACAACATTCTCCTATGTTTCTTCGGGCATGCCGGTGAACTTTTCACATCAGAATCACACGAAGAAATTTACCTGCAGTGATTGCCACCCCAAGATCTTCCTCATGAAGAAAGGTGCCACAAAGCTCACCATGGAGGAGATGTATAAAGGTAGTTCCTGTGGTGCTTGCCATGACGGCAAAAAAGCCTTTGCATCAACAGCCTGTGCGAAGTGCCACAGCGGCATGACTACGTTCAAGAAGGATATCACCTATCCTTCAAAGACAATGGCAGCTGTTACTTTTGGCCATGAGATTCATACTGCCATGTTCAAGTGCGAAGATTGTCACGCAAAGACGTTCAAGTATAAAAAAGGCGGTTCAGGCATGAAGATGGATGACCTGTATCAGGGGAAATACTGTGCGACCTGTCACAATGGTCAATCAGCTTTCAGTTCTAACGACTGCCAGCGCTGCCATAAGTAATACGTGATGACTGGAAGCCCTGATTTTATCGGGGCTTCCAGTCTCTGCATGATCATCAAGGCGGGGAAGCAGGGTTAATAAAACCTTTTAGCTCTCCGCTATGCCGAGTTTCTTTATCTTCCGGTACAGGGTTGCCAGGTCAACATCAAGCTCTCTTGAGGAGCTTTCCTTGTTGCCATTATGCGCGAGCAGAGTTTCTCGTATGACCTGGCTTTCATAGTTTTCGATCTTATCTTTCAGGGATTGACTGCCGCGTGTGCCCGGCTGTATTTTTATCCTGTCAGAAAGTTCAGCAAGACCGATCCTGTCGCCTGAGGTGAGCACAACTGCCCTCTCAATCACATTTCTCAGCTCCCTGATATTCCCCGGCCAGGAATAATTGTTCAGCACCTCAACCGCCTCGTCCGTAAGACCGGTCACTTTTTTATTGTTCTCCCGTGCATACTTTTCAACAAAATGCCGGGTGAGGACGTTGATGTCTTCTTTTCTCTCACGAAGTGCGGGGAGTTTTACTTCTATAACATTAAGCCGATAATAAAGGTCTTCCCTGAAAAGGCCCTTACTTATCTGCTCTTCAAGGTTTTTGTTAGTTGCAGCAACGATTCTGACATCAACATATTTTGCTTTTGTATCTCCGACCGGCAGCACCTCCCCGGATTCAAGCACTTTTAGCACCTTGGCCTGAAGCGCCATAGGCATATCGCCAATTTCGTCAAGAAAAAGCGTGCCCTCGTCAGCCATGGTAATAAGACCCTTTTTATCAGTAGCAGCGCCGGTAAATGCACCTTTCTTGTATCCGAACAGCTCGCTTTCGAGTAGATTCTCAGGAATTGCCGAGCAGTTTATCGAAATAAATGGCTTATCCTTCCGCTGACTGTTGCTGTGGACAACCTCTGCGATCATGCCCTTCCCTGTGCCGCTTTCCCCTAAAATAAGGATGCTGCTCCGCGTGGGTATTACCTTCTTAAGCATCTCAAAGATCAGGAATATCTGGGGCGAAACGCCGACAAACTCCTTGCTCCCAAACTGCTGACTCAGTTGCTGTCTGAGCACAAGATTTTCCATGACAATAGATTTATGTTCAAGCAGTCTCTTGACCGTCATCTTGACATCTTCATTCAGAAACGGTTTTACGATATAGTCGGTTGCACCTTTTTTCATGGCCTCTACTGCCGATTCTACAGATGCAAAAGCGGTCATAATAACAACAATAAGACTGGGATGGACGGCCAAAGCTTTTTCGAGCAGTTCAAGGCCGGTCATTCCCTCCATCTTGAGATCAGAAATTACAAGGTCATATTCCTCTGTCTCGATCTTTCGGAGAGCCTCAGTTCCGTCGAAAGCAGTAGCGACCTTGTATCCCTCCCTGGTAAGCAGAAATTCAAGTGCACGGCAGATATCCCGCTCGTCGTCAACAACCAGTATCTTGTATGGATCAGCTTTCATAATGCGGTACCTTCACCCTGAATATTGTTCCGCCATCGGATTTATTCTCTGCGATGATATCTCCCTGATATCCCTTAATAATATTATAACTGACAGCAAGTCCGAGACCTGTGCCTTTTTCCTTGGTTGTAAAGAAAGGATCAAATATCGTTTCGATATGCTCAGGTGATATGCCTGATCCGGTATCTGAAAATGCTATTTCCACGTCTTGCTCAAGCTTCTTTGCAGTGATCTCCAGAGCCCCCTCATTCAGCATGGCATCAGCAGCATTCAGTATAATGTTCATGAACACCTGAATACATTGGGTCTCATTTACCCTGACCTTCGGGAGACTGTCTGGGATATCAAGGGTAATCTTTATATTTTTCATCCGCTTGTCATATTTGACAAGATCCAATGTCATGGCGATCAAATCGCTGACATGATGGTATTTGAGATCACCCATTGTTGTTTTAGAAAAAGATGACATCTGGCGAACGATATCGGTAATCCTGTTGATATGCTTAGCTATGGTATCAAGGCTCTCGCTGGTAAATGCGTCATGTTCCATCTCTCTAAGGATCTGCACATAAGAAGATATGGATGTAAGGGGATTGCCGATCTCATGGGCTACACCGGCAGAAATACGGGCAAGGGCAGAAAGCTTCTCTGAGTGCATCATCTGCTCTTCCATCTTCTTCATGTCGGTAATGTCCTGTATCAAGACAAGGGTAAATAAATGGCCGTCCGGGCCGGAAAGCGTGTTCGATGTGAACTGGAAATCTCCTTTTATTCTCCCGAAGTTGCGATGAATGACCTCCTGAAGGATCTTGTTGTCGATAATCGCCTTCTGCAGCGAATCATCGCCATAGATATCCTCTAGGGTGATCTGATCTTCTTCTTTTCCTATCCATTGCTTTAGAGTCTTGTTTATCCAGGTGATACGGTTTTGCTCATCAACAAGGAAAAGACCGGCCCCGACGGTCTCGACAATAGCGTTCAACTTCTCCTTTTCGCTGATCAGTTCATCTGTCCTCTCTTTAACAAGCTCTTCAAGACGGGCAGCATAGTCTCTCAGGACTTCCTTCAGATTCACTTCCTCGGTAACATCGCTGCTCGACAGGATAATGCCGGAAACCTCACCATGAAGGACCAGGGGATTGATATTAATGTTGATAAATAGTGTTTCATTATCTCTTATATACGTATAGTCACTGACCCTCTGGCTATTACCATCAAGGCATTTTTTGATGAACTCTCTGAACATTATCCGGTCTTTTTCCGCAGCAAAGGGGAATATATCAAAAAAGCTCTTGCCGAGCAGATCTTCCTTTTTCAATCTGCAGAGGCGGGCCTGAGCCGAGTTAACTGTCCGGATCATCATGTCACGATCCAGCACCATGATCTTCGATTCAGTGCTTTCAAGGATATTCTCAAGATAGTCTTTTGTCTGGAGGATCTCCATCTCAAGCTGCCGCTGTGTTTCAAGATGCCTTGCTTTTTCCTGGGCCTTGATTCTCTGGCGGTTCATAACCACAATGCCAAAAGCAGATACTACCGTAGCAATAAATATAAATATGACAAGGAGGGAGTGCAGCTTCATGCTCTTTCGCATACTGAAGGTAACTTCAGAATAGGGTATTGTAACGCAGACGATCCATGTCATATTTGCTGCCTTAGCCTTAGAAAACGCGATAATCCTATCCTCACCATACGGCGCCACATAAGCGCTGAAACCCAGGTCTTCACTTTTAAGAATCTTTTTTTCTACATCAAAAGATTCATGGCACTGGAAACATGACGAGTCAGCAGAATAGATATTCTTGCCAACCATTTTGGGCTGTGTAGGATGATACAGCAGAGTGCCTTTTTCATCCATCATCCAGGCATGGCCTTTGGTGCCCTCTTTAATCGGAGCCAAAAACTTCTGGCTGATGGTATGAAGCATGACATCCACGATAAGAATGCCGTGCCGTTCTGCTGAACGGGCTATAGGAGCGATCAGAACCAGCTTTTTCTGGTCCGAGATGAGATCAAGAAACTTCACTTTTCCAATCTTCAGATCCTGAGCTGACTTGAAAAACTCAATATCCTTCTCGGTGAGGGATTCTCCGGAAGAGCTGTATCTGAGCCGACCCTGGTTATCAAGGATCTTCAGATTGACAACAATCTCCTCCTTCAGTTCTGCAAAGGCAGAATTTACAAACTCTTCCATATTTTTGCCACTGAGCCCCTTATCGGCAAGAAGACTGCCAAAAGCAATCGTCTCTTCTTCGATATGCTCGATATGGTCTTCGATATTTTTAGCAACGGATTTTGCGATCAAAAGCTGCTGCCGATTGAATTGTTCAGCCATTTCACTCTGATAGTTCTGCTGGAAGAACATATTCAATGTGATGATCAGCGAAACAATAAATACGGCCAGAATAAGCAGAAAAATATTAGTTTTCAACGGATTACGACCGCACGCACTGCATTATAGTTTTTTCCCGGGCAAGATCCTTTGTTATTCATTAATCCTGCTGCCAAATTTGTATACAGTTGCGGCCACTGTTCTTTGCCTTGTAGAGCGCAGCATCAGCACCTTCATTCAACGCTCCTGCAGTGTTATGAACAGGGAACGCTGCAATACCACAACTGAACGTTACCGTGAATACGGAATCCTTTGCCTGGTGGCAGATTAAGCTGAAATCCTGCCTGATACCATCCAGAAGCGTCATTGCACCAGAAGCGTCCATATCGGTAAGTATAACAGCAAATTCCTCACCACCGTAACGTCCGACCGTATCAGTTTTCCGAAGCCGCTGCTGCAGAAGACGTGAAATGCTTTTAATCACCTGATCGCCGGTGTAGTGTCCGTAGTTATCATTAACCGACTTGAAATGATCGATATCAATAATTGCAAACACAAGGCCGCTGGCACTTCTCTGTGCTCTTGAAACCTCAATGTCAAGCTGCTCTTTTGTCCTTGAGTGATTAAGCAATCCTGTCAGACTGTCACGAATCATAAATTTGCGCAGAATTCTGTACCGTTCAGCCCGCGAGGTGACGGAAGATATAAGGTGATCAGCCCTTATTGGCTTGGTCAGAAAATCATCACCCCCACGTCCTATTGCAACGAGCTGTCGGTTGACATCAGTTTCTGAGGACAGATACACGATAGGGATATCCACATATGTTTCATCCTGTCGTATTACGTTGGCCAGTTCCATACCGCTGCATCCCGGCATATATACATCCATCAGGATGAGCTCCGGTCTGAAGTCGATTAAAGACTCCAGAATCCGCTGGGGGTCAGTAACTACAGCAGCAGTCATACCTGCCTGCTGCAGCACAGTCGCATGATAGTCTGCTAACAGCGGTTCGTCATCAACGATCAGAATGCGAAAAGGCGCGCGGGGTATACGTGTTGTCAGGAGATCCAGGCAGTCCACCAGACGACCAACATCTATTGGTTTTACAAAATAGGCATATCCTCCGGAGCGTACAGCTTCAAGCCTGCTGATAAAATCACTGCGATCAGAGAGAAAAATCACTGGAATGGGCGGTATACGTTTCTGCTGAAGCTCTGTCATCGAAGCGGTGGCCCCGCGCCAATCTTCAAGAAATGACAGGTCCATGATGATAAGAAGCGGCGTTGACATGTTCAGTGCATCGGCAAGGCCGGCAAGCGTGCTGAAGGCGTCAACCTTATATCCATAACAGCGGAGTTGCAGTGCAAGGCTATCGATGAACAAGGAGTCTCGGTCGACCATAAAGACCGTATCATTGACAGACAGAACAGGGAGGGACGCCTGTTCTGTCACCAACGAAGCCACTCCATCAACAGTATCATTTCCGCAGGAGTCTTTAAGTGCTGTTACCTGTTCGTTGATCTTTGCCAGCACGCTGCCAGCCGGCATCTCAATGGCCTGAATGCTTGTCCTGAGCAGTGCTTCCGTATTTTTTGCGGCTGTTCGTATTGACGAGAAGCCGAAGGTGCCTGCTGTGCCGGCAAGGGTATGCAGTAATTGAGCAGCTTTTTCAGCCTTTCCTGCATCCCACCCATCTTGGGTCAGACTGTTCAGAACGTCCTCAATCTGGCGTAATTTTTCCGGCAGCTGTCCGGAAAAAAGCTTCCGCAGCTTTTTCAGTTTTTCCTGGACCGTGTCGCTGGGATGTGTCATGACCACACGCTCATTTAAAGTTCAGAGTCCTTCAGGATTTCTTCAACCGATTTCATCTTGTAATCACCGCGAGGCAGGTGTTGCATTTCACCCAGAGTGGTAACTCCGGTAAGGACGAGGCGAAGACCCTCTTCGAAGATCATATTTACATTATCTTTTTCCCTTGCTGTTGTGGCAATCACATCCGTTGACTGATTTTTGTGAATAAGTTCTCGTATATCCGGGGTAACTGCGATTAGTTCATAGACTCCCTGTCTGCCCCGATAACCGGTTTTGCGGCACATATCACAGCCCTTGCCGCGCCGCATGCTGTATTTCTGGGGATTATTCAAGATCTCACCGATAATTTTACTGTCAATCCCGATATCTGCCAGCTCAACCTTTGTCGGGATATGCTCTTCAGCGCAATTCGTACAGACCTTGCGTATAAGGCGCTGGTTCAGGGAAGATACGGTTGTTGAGGAGACAAGAAAGTGTTCGACGCCGATATCAATGAGCCGCGCGAAAGAGCTCGCAGCATTGTCAGTATGGAGTGTGGTGAAGACGCGGTGTCCGGTCAGGGCTGCCTGAGTTGCAATTTCAGCTGTTTCACGATCCCTTACCTCGCCAATCAGAATGACATCAGGATCCTGCCGCATGATCGAGCGCAAGGCGCGGGTGTAAGTGTACCCGGCTGCCGGAATGAGCGAGCTCTGGTTAATATATCCCCCTGCCTGGTATTCGACGGGATCCTCTACCGTGACCACGCTGATGCCGACTGAGCTGATCTCATTAATTACGGCGTGCAATGTAGTCGTCTTGCCGCTGCCGGTCGGCCCGGTGACGATGTTGATCCCGCTAGGGTGCCTTACGCACCGCCGGTATTTCAGTTCCATGCGCGGAGACATCTTGAGGTCTCTAATGCGGCCGATATAGGCGGCCTTATCCTTGTCAAAGATCCTCATAACGATCTTCTCGCCAAATATCGAGGGCAGCGTTGAAACACGGCAGTCAACAATGTGACCGTCAAACGTGCCAACGATAGCGCCGTCCTGCGGAAGCCTTCGCTCCTCTATTTTCATATTCGAGTTGGCGGCGCTCGCCAGGACCTTGATTCTTGTCGAAACGGATGGATGCATTTCTGTCGGATAGACCGATACCATCTCCAGGATACCGTCAACTCTCATGCGCACAAAGACTTCTTTAGCATGTGGGTCAACATGGATATCACTTGCCCCAAGCCTCACCGCAGTCTGCAGCATGCCGTTCACCAGCGCGGTAGGATCACCCTTCTGCATCGAGAACTTCTCGATCTTGACATCGGTCTTGATTGCATAAAGCTTGGCGATGCCTCCTTCGATCGATGCGATGGTTGCCAGCACAGGGTTTACCCGGCATTCGGTGATGGCGGTGACTTCGTTGATGACTTCCTCGTCAAAGGGATTAGCCATGGCGAGCGTCAGTTCCCGGAGATCCTCGTCAATGATCTGATAGATGGGCAGGACTTTCTGCTTCTGGCAGATCTCCAGCGGCAGCACCCGCGAAAGAGAACGGTCCACGATCTGATAATCATTTTCTGCAATATTCAGAAAATCGACCCCAAGATGTTTGCTGAGTGTGTCGAGCATGACGTGCTCGGACACGAATTTGAGTCTGACAAGCATCTCCCCAAGAGGAAGGGAATACTCATGCATCTTTTTCAGGGCCTCCTCGAACTGTGCCGTCGTGATGATCTTTTTTTCGATCAGAATCTCGCCGAGCTTAGTCGATTCGTCCATATTCATGACTGCCTCCTGCCCAGTGCTGCGCTCTGCAGGATTTTAATCGCTTCAAGCCGTCCTGTTGCCAAGTTCAGCTTCTGATCTGCGCGGGTAACGCGAAACACCTTGGCCACGGTCTCGCTCGGCTTTGTGCAGACAACGCAGCCCTTTTTCTCATTGAACGCTTTGTGAACTGCCATGCAGGCGCCGAGTCCGGAGCTGTCCATGAAGCTTACCTTGCTCAATTCAAAAATCACAAAAAGAAAGTTCTTCTCGATCAACTTAGCCATCTGGGTCTTGAGATCCTCTGCTGTACTCGCTACGAGATCACCGGCCACGTCGGCTACTACGAAATCCCCCTCCATGCTGATACTAATCTCCATTTAGTTGAGCCTCCTTCTCTATAATATTTTTTTGAGTGTCAGAATATTTCTACCGCCACTATATTCGTATTTCACTGAGTCCACCATCTCCGCAATAAGTGCCCGGCCGAATCCGCCCTCAGGCAGATCTTCAGCGGCATCGAGATCTGGAAAAGCCACGCCGGCCGTAGGGTCGAATCTCTCTCCTGCGGTAATCATACGGAAAACAACACTCTGCGATCCGGCAATCACTTCGATTTCTACTTCTTCAGTTCCTGAATGCTCTACAGCGTTATTCATCGCCTCAGTGACGGCTAACAGAAGCTCGCCTATGAGTGACTCTGATCCCGGCCGCAGATATTGTTCCCTGCAGGCATTATGTATGGCAATGCGGGCAGAGTCAACATTCTCAAAGAGCGGCTTAAATTTAAGAGAAATAATTCTCTCATTCATCAAACCGGTATCCGCTTTATGATGAAAAGAGTTAAATCGTCCGGAAACTCATTGCCGCAGAAGGTCTCGACAGTCTGCATGATCTTATTGATGGTGGCGCCTATGGGCAGGTCATCTCGCAGGAGGGCTTCCAGTCCCTCCTCGCCGAATTCCAGACCGGCTCGATTTCTTACCTCGGTAAGGCCATCGGTATAAAGCACAAGGCTTGTACCTGGAGAGAACGCCGGTGTAGCTGCCTCCCAGCGGTCTTCCGGGTCCCACCCCAGTGCTGAACCTGTTGAGTCTATTCGTGTGACATCTTCACCCCTGACGATAAAGACTGGATTGTGGCCCGCCGAAACGATTTGCAGTTCATTCTTAGTGTTATCAAAAACACCGTAAAGCAAGGTCAGAAACATGCCGCTGTCACTTACAATATCGCAGATCATCCGATTTGCAGTCTTGACGATTTCCCGGGGATCACTCAGCGTATAGCCAAGCGATTGGAGAATTCCCTTGCTCACCGCCATGATCAAGGCAGATGAAGTGCTGTGACCGGACACGTCGCCGATCAGAAAGTGAATCACGCCGCTGTTTTCCCAGGCATCAAAAAAATCGCCTCCGATCTTGTCTGATGGCCGGTAAAATGACTCCACTTCGAACCCGGGAAACTGGAGATTCCGCGGCAGGATATTCTTCTGAACCTTCTGTGCAAGTGCCTTTTCATGTTCGAGTTTGTCGTTTCTGCGCGCGAGCTCCTCCAGGAGCTGCTGGTTCTGCTTTTTGAGAAAGTGTTTTTCGAGCGCCTTTTCTACTGATATGCCGATGGTATCCTGGATATTTTCGTCCTTCAGGATATAATCACTGGCCCCTGTTTTCATGGCCTGGATTGCGGTTGTAACCTCACTGTTCCCGGTCAGAATTATGATCGGCACGTCGTGTCCTGTATTGCGGATGGCCTTGATCAGGCCCAGACCATCCATCTCAGGCATGTTCATGTCCGAGACAATGAGGCTGATACCGTCTCCGGAACCGAATATTTTCAAAGCCTCAGCTCCATTTTCGGCCATGTCGACAGAATACCCCTCGTCCTGCAGGATCATCGCAATCATCTCCCGCACAAGCGGATCATCATCAGCCACCAGTATGGTTACATTTTCAGTATTCGGTTTCATATATTTTTTCCTTTCCCGATAAGGTTCTGCACCGTGTCAACGAGGTTGCTTTGATCAAATGACCCTTTAATGATATACGCATTTGCGCCAACGCTGATGCCGCGACGCTTGTCTTCTTCCTTTTCCCTCGACGTTACAATAATGATAGGGACGTGCTTATAAGAATTATCTGCCCTCAGTCGCTCGGTGAGCGAAAAACCATCAAGCCGCGGCATCTCCACGTCAGTGATAACCAGATCGTATCTCGACTGCTCTGTTTTTTCAAGGGCCTCTAAACCATCTCCTGCAAGGGTCACCCGGTAACCGTACGCCTCGAGGATGCTTTTCTCGATCTCCCGTGTATTGATGGAGTCATCTACGACCAGGATATGGATCTCCTGCTCCGCAGCATCATCTTCACGGCTTGTCGGCCGAACCACGCCTGCATTCTTGGCAGTCTCCATAAGCGCAGGCACATTAAGGATGTTGATGATTTCGTTCTTCCCCGATATAGTAACTCCCGCAACAAGCCGGACTCTCTGCAGGTGGTCGGGCAGCGGCTTGATCACCATGTTCTCCTCGTCTAAAATGGCATCGACAATGAAGCCTATTTTCTCCGAAGCGACCTGCACAATCAGAATGAGCAGGGTTTCCGGCTTTTTAATTCCGTTGTTCCCGATGTTTAGAACGCCGTCCATTTCGGCAATCGGAATGAACTCTTCACGCAGTCGCAGCGCCTTCCGGCCGACTACATCAATGATTTCGGTTGCCTTTATTTTAATGATCTCAATCACATAGTGCGAGGTGATGCCAAACTCTATTCCCTGACAGGAAATAAGCAGGATCCGCATGATTGCAAGAGACATGGGAAGTCTGATGAAGAAGGAGCTCCCAACTCCCTCTTGGGTGCTGATATGCACCGTTCCCTTCAGATCTTCGACTATGTTCCTTTTTACCACATCCATGCCAACTCCCCTGCCCGAGATGTCTGTGATGATGCCGCTGGTACTGAAGCCGGGAAGGAAGATCAGGTCGAGCAGTGCCTCCTGCGGCATACTGTCGAGAGCGGCCTCATCAAAAAGCTTCTTTGAAAGAGCCTTTTCCTTTATTTTTGTGGTCGAAATTCCTGAGCCGTCGTCGCATAGTTCAATAAGGATGTTTCCTGCGTCATAAGCAGCAGACAACCGCACCGTTCCCCTTGGTGCTTTACCGGCTGCCCGGCGAACCTGCGGGTCTTCAATCCCATGATCGATCGAATTTCTGAGCATATGCACGAGAGGGTCGCTCAATTTTTCGACCATTTTTTTATCAAGCTCGATTCCGCCGCCTTCCACCTCAAAGTCCACGTCCTTGCCAAGAGAGTTCGAAATGTCCCGCACCAGCCTGTGCAGAGGGTCGAAGGCCGTAGAAAGGGGTACCATCCTCAGCATAAGAGCCTTTTCCTGAAATTCAGTTGTAAGGATGTCCTGCAGAGTTTTGTCCTGCCTCATCACCGACAGGAGCTGTTTCAGTCCCAGATGCAGAGACCGGGCATTGATAAGAGACGGACCATCGCAGACCCGGGAGCAGATGTCCAGAGTTCGCTTCGCTTCACGCTCCAAAGCGCTGATATCTATGATGCGCTGCTTGAGCTTATTCTGATGTGATACGACTTCGCCCATCAGCCGTATCAGGTCGTCGAGCTTTTCGGATTTCACCCGAATGCTCTCAGAGGCGGTTGGCTTTGCCTTTTGAGGGGCAGTCGGCTTAACGCTCTCTGCTGGGGTAGTGGGTGCAACAGCGCAAACAGACGGGGTATTTCTCTCCTGAGCCTCAATGCCTGCTGCTGGTGATCCAGGGGCGATTGCGCCCTCGGCCGCCTGAGTAAGTGACTCGCAGAGGGAAACATTGTCCAGAGTGATCTGTTCTCCTGCAGACACGTTCTGTATCATGGCGGATACAGCGTCAACACCCCTGAACAAAAGGCCTGCAAGCTCCTGGGTATGAATAATCCGTTTTTCACGCAAAGCCCCAAGGGCATCTTCCAGCTTGTGAGCAACATCGGTTATGGCGGTCAGCTTCAACATGCGCGAGGATCCCTTAATGGTATGCGCAGCCCTGAAGATCGCGTTGATGGTCTCCTCGTCGCCAGGATTCTTCTCAAGCTCAACGAGTCCCTGGTTGAGAGCCTCGATATGATCGCGGGCTTCTTCTACAAATCTGGCGATAAATTTTTTGACATCGAATGCCATCTCTATCTCCCTGCTAAGCCCTGCCTCGCTTCATATCAGCGAGGTTATGTCTGCAAAGATGTATGATCTGTTCCATAGGGAATGAAAGGGAAAAGAACGTAAGTCCATGATCAGAAAACCCCTTTTCTTCCAGCAGTTTTATCACAATTTCAAACTCGCGGCAGGCAAGTAGTTTGTCGCCTTGATATCGGCAGATCTCGCCGAGATAGAAGTGGGCGAGCCAGCAGGACGATTTAATGTATATCGCCTCATTGAACCTTTTCTTTGCTGCCTCGAAATCCCCCCGAATTTTAGCGATTAGACCGAGCAGGAGATGTCCTTCGAGAGACCACTGGTCAAGCTCCATGCCACTGCGGCACTCAACTTCTGCCTCATCGAGCCTCTGCAGGTTGATCAAGATACCGGCCCTCAGCATACGGGCCTTTATGAATGAGGCCTGCATGCCGAGGATCTGTTCCGTAAGCTGCAGCGCATCTTCATATTTCTTCTTTTCAGCGAGTGCAAGTGCCCGATCGAAGATCTGGTGCGGTGTGTCCTTTGTTCTTATTGCCGTGTATTTTGTTTTGGTTGTGGCTGTTCCGGCAAGTCCCGTCATCGCTGGAGCAGCAGATCTGTTTTTGCTGCAGGAGGGTTTTCTTCTTTCCTCTATATGCATATCAACACCCTTACGGTAGAGAAAGACCCCTTCCTTTTCAATAAGAGAGAGAACTCCGCCATCATGAACGAACGTCTCTGCAGAACTCAGGAAAAGATAACCCTTTTCGTTCAGCATGTCGGACAGGCTTTTGAAAATGCGCTTCTGGGCCTCGGGCTCAAAATAGATGGATACGTTTCTATAAAAGATGATATCTGCATTACTAACTGTGTCCGGATACGAATCGCTGAAGATGTTCAGGCGCAGGAAGTCAACACCCTGCCGGATAGCATCCTTGATCTTGTAGCTGGTACCCTGTGCGTCAAAAAAACTTTTTTGTATATGGTCCGGAACTCCCCGGAAGGAATGATCAGCATAAACGCCTGCTTTCGCCCTGCGGAGCGCTTCATCATCGATATCAAATCCGACGACAGAAAACATGCTGCTGAATTCCGGTCCGAACGCTGATGCAAGGGCAATGGCGATCGAGTATGGTTCTTCGCCGGTAGCACAACCAGCGCATACAATCCTGATCTTTCGCTTTTTTATCTTCGATGATAGTTCAGGTATCAATGTTTCCGTGAGGATTTTGAAGTGCACTGCTTCCCGATAAAAGTAGGTCTCCTTCACGGTGATCAGGCTCAAGAGCCTGTTAAACTCATCCGGCTCGCAAGAAAGAAGGTTAAGATATGCGTCATGAGAGGTGACTGCCCGCTCGGACAATCTTGTCTTGATACCTTCAGCGAGCAGAACCTCTCGGGAATCTTCGAACGAAAGCCCGCATTTCTCCTTGATCAGGGATTTGAATGGTGTTAAGAGCATTGACTCGTCCCTACAGCAGAGGGTAATGCACAGGCTGCCGCTTTCACGATTTCCCCGCTAATGGCTTCCAGAGGAAGCACGGTATCAATGCCGCCGTTCTCGATAGCAAGCTTCGGCATCCCGAAGACGATGGACGTATTCTCATCCTGGGCGATCGTCCAGCCCCCGGCTTCCCGAATCTTTGTTATTCCGGCAACACCGTCATTTCCCATGCCTGTGAGGATTACGCCGATGGCCTTTCTCCCGAAAGCATCTGCCACAGACGACAGCAATATGTCGCACGATGGCCGATATATGTCATCTGCATGCCGCTCCACAAGGATGATCTTCTTCGTGCGGTCGATCTTCATATGATTTTCGGACGGGCAGAGATAGGCTGTGCCGGGCTTGAGATGTTCCCCATGTACGGCCATTTTGAGCTCGACCCGCGACAGCGTTCTGAGCCAACTGACCATTCCGCTCACAAACCCGTCAGAGATATGCTGGGCAATTACGATCGGCACAGGGAACTTCTCGGGCAGGTGCGATAAAATAATTGAAAGAGCGCCTGGCCCGCCGGTTGACGAGGCAATGGCGACTATCTTATCCGAAAAATTTCCACTGAAGGCTGGTGTCTCCGTTCCAATGGGATGCCTCCGGGGCAGCCTGCCGGAAATATGAGAAATAACACTGACCTTGGACATAAGCTTGAGCTTTGCCACGAACTCCCGAGCAGTCTCGATGTTCAAATCAGGCTTCAGCATGAGGTCAAGAGCGCCATGTGATATGGCAGCATAAGCAGTCTTTGCATCTCCCCTGGATGTTACTACGAGTATTGGAACGGCGTTGTCAGCCATGATCTGCTCGATTGCCCGAAGCCCGTCCATTATGGGCATCTCGATGTCCATGGTTATAATGTCCGGGTGGAGACTCCGGGCTTTCTCGACCGCTTCGAGGCCGTTTGATGCTTCCCCCGCAACCTCAAGTTCATGGTCCATCTCAACGATTGATCTGATCAGGCTCCTCACCAGAAGGCTGTCGTCAACTATGAGAACACGTATCTTCTTCATCCTGTCTATGCTTTGACGCTATCCTCTGCTGATCCTGGCAATACAACGTCGCCCTTATACCCAACTTTTTTCAGTATCTCGGCAAGGCTCTCGGACAGAGCTGCAAGCTGAAAACTTATGGTGCCAAGTGATTCAACAGAGGAAGACGTTGTGCTTGCGCCCTGCATGATCTCGCGCAGAGCGATCACGACCTGGCTGTTAGCTGTCTTCTGCTGCTGCGTGGAGAGTGATATCTGTTTGGCAGAGTCCATGGTAGTGTGTGCTGCTTCAACAATATCAGAAAGAAGTGATGCTGTCTGGGAGGAAAAATCCATGCCCTGTTCGATTCCCCGCGAACTCTTTTCCGAGGCAACGGCGAGGTTATTAACAGCCTCCTGGATCTCATTGATCTTCCCCTCGATCTCGCCTGTGGATTCTGTAACGCTGTCAGCAAGCCTTCGGATCTCCGCTGCGACAACGCCGAACCGTTTCCCTGCCTCGCCTGCACTTGACGCCTCAAGCGCAGCATTGAAGGCTAACAGCTTTGTATGATCAGCAATGGAGTTGATGATCTCCATTACCTTTGTGATCTCCCGGGACTTTTTGCCGAGATCAAGGATCTCCTGGGCACTTTTCTGGCTGTCTCCGTGTATCTCGGCCATCTTCATCATCATTGATTCAATTGCTGTAGCGCCCTTTTTTGTGTCCTCCCAGGTCTTCTGGGCAGTATCCACGACTGCTTTTGCATGTTCGGCAATCTGTGTTGAGGAGGCTGAGAGTTCTTCAGTCGTTGATGTGATCTCAGATATGGAAGCTGACTCATCGGAGGAGATTGCAGCATATTGCTCTACCGTTATCGACAGCATGCCTGCACATGACCCCATATTTTTTACAACATCAGATGCCTTTTCAATGTTGTCATATAACCTTTTCTGAACGCGGCTGATCATATATCCTGTGCAGAGAAGGAGCAGGATGGAAAGCAAGCCGGCCCGCTTCATGAAGAGCCGTGATGTTTCCGATGCAAGGGCGCGCTCCCGGGCCAGCATACCGTTTCTGTCCATAAAAAGCCTGACCGCAGCATCGCCATCATCCCGCAGCGCCTTTTCATAGGCCTCCATATGCTTTTCTCCGCCGGTTTTGATAGCAGACAGGGAAATCAGTGTGAAGGCAACGATTGCAAGGACCAGTGGAATTATAAGCAACAGCATGAGCTGGTTCTTGGATGTTGTTTTGTTTTGCACTAATACTGTTTTATGCATATCTTGGGTTCCTCTCTTTCAAGCGGTTGCAACCGCTTCGCATGGATTCAGGCCTTTCAGCCGGTATGGATCAATGAGCAGAACTATCTCTTTTTCGTGCTGCACAACCCCACAGAAGATGCGAGGCCCTGAAAAATAAGAAAGGGGCTCTGGGATCGGCTGTATGGCCTCAATCGGAACGGTAATAATCGCATCGAGCCCATCAACCCTGATCCCGCAGGTCTGATTCTTGAGCAAAATAACGGTTGCGTATAAAGCAGATGTCCCTTCGTCCAGTAGAGGGACTTTGTTCAGCGTGACGCAGAAGATTCCCTGCTGCTCGGCCTGTTCTGCGCTTATAATGCAGTCAACCTGGACCGTGTCAAGGGCGATTTTTATCTCCGCGGCCTTAAAGATAAGAAGATCGATCTCTGCGGGGAGGCCGGCATCTTCCTCTTTTCTGTTATGTATCATGGATAACCAATCTTTCAAATAATCGACCGATATCGAGCATCACGACGGTTCTGCTGTTATAGGTCAGTTCGCCGGTTACCAGTTCCTTTATTGCATGGCCGAGCGTGGACAGCGGTGGCTTTATCGAATCAAGAGGTATATCTACAACATCAATTACAGCATCCACGAGGATACCTGAGCGCAGACCGGCTTTTGATGCCATTATGATCCGGCTGGCTGCGGTACTTTCGCTGTCAGGAAGCCCCAGAAATTTGTTGAGGTTTATGACAGACTCAATGTCTCCGCGGTTGTTGATAAGGCCGGGGATGAAGTCCGGTGCCCCCGGGACCGGGGAAATGTCCATCAAAGACAGGATTTCTTTCACGTCAATGCCAGGGAAGGCGTAGAGGCTGTCACGGAGCGTGAAGATTACAACCTTGACATGTTCTGCCTCGACATCGACGGTTGTCTCCTTCACCTTCCGTTTTTTTAGCTCTTCGATGAGCAGGTCATTTCTTCTATTGTTATCCATGGTTATCTTTCCGGAATCTCTCTTGCGTAATCTGTCTGAAGGATCGCATTGCCAGGAGAGGCAATGTTTCTAAAGATAGTTCAGGGCAACTACGGAGCAGAAATCGGATCTGCTATTTCAGAACTGGATCTGACATTTTTTGGAGCCGCTTTCATCGCGAATCCAGAGCAGTATCTTCTTGGAACGAGTACACCAGTCCCTGACATCTTTTTCGAAGGTCGGGCAGTCAGCAATAGCTTCCAGTACATCACCCGGCTTCATCCTGACAGCCATAGCAGTGATCTTCAGTGTTGGCTGCGGGCATTTCAGGCCACGTGCATCAAGAGTCTGTATTGCCATAATGATTCCCCCAATGTTTTTCTCAATTATACAACAAGTTATGGAAATTACGCCGGTATTTTCAATGGACCTAACACCCTGACAGTATCTACCATCTCGGTGATAAGCCTTACAAACTTATCACCTTCTCCGGCTGAGACGAAATCGAATCTGCACCGTTCTTTTTCTATGCCGAAGGGTTCGAGCATCTTCAGCAGCAGCCGGTGGCGCTGGACAGCCCGGTAATTTCCCTCTTTATAATGACAGTCGCCGGGATGGCATGCAAGAATAATGACTCCATCAGCGCCCTGTTCGAAAGACTTCAGCACAAACTGGGGATCTACCCTGCCGCTGCACATCACCTTGATAATATTTACATTGGGAGGATAAGGACTCTGTGCTGTTCCTGCTTTGTCTGCCCCGGCATAAGAACACCAGTTGCAAAGAAAGCCTATGATCTTCGGCTCATAAATATCGTCGTTTCTCATCTCAGCACCTCTGCTATCTCAGCAAGAATTTCTTCATTGGTAAAGTGATTGCCCCTGATCGCGGCTGAGGGACATGCGGCAACACACGTACCGCACCCCTGGCAAAGCAGATCGTTTATCTGTGAAACCTCTTTTTCTGTATCGAAAGATATGGCGGTGTAGGGGCATACGCTCACACAGACCCTGCATCCGGAGCAGCGCTCGCTGTCTACCACTGCAATGATAGGCTGAATCTCAAGCTTCCTTCCCACAACCAGTCCAGAAAGAATGTATCCGGCAGCAGCCATGCCCTGGTTCATGGCCTTTTGAATGTCCATCGGCGACTGGCAGGTCCCGGCCAAGAAGATTCCCTTGATTTTAGATTGGGCAGAATCCAGTCGCCCGTGCAGTTCTTCAAAAAAACCGAACTGGTCTTGTGCTGTTTCCAGAACCTCTCCGAGCTTCCCTGACTCTTCAGCCGGGATTACTGCAGGACAGAGTATGACCATATCCGCGTTCACGCTTCCGGACTTCCCGGAGATATCCTTGTAATCAATTATATTGCCTTTTTTATTTGCAGTAACTGACAGGTCCTGTATATCGCTGTACCTGACGAACGTTGAATGCGGATTCGACCGTGCATGGTGGTACAGGCTGAACTCGTCCTTGCCCGGGATAACAAGCTCTTTATAAAAATGATAAATCCTGGTGCCCGGCAGTTTTTTCTCTATCATGTGGTTGAACTTAAAAGCATACTGGCAGCATATTCCGGAGCAGTAGTCTTTATGCTTGGCATCAAGGCTTCCGACACAGTGGACAATTGCTACGCTTGATGGGGCTGTTCCTGCTTTTGTTCCAAGTGCTCCATCTGTCGGTCCGTTAGAAGCCATGATCCGCTCAAACTCTTTGCTGGTGTAAATGTTTTCGAGCTTTCCATATCCGAGATTGGGCAGCTTCTTGCAGTCATAGAGATCTGAACCGATTGCCACAATTATCGCGCCGATATTTCTCTCATATTCTTTTTCACTGTCATCAAACGTAATTGTGCCCTCAACCGGACAGGCCTCCTGGCATTTATTGCACTGCCCTCCCTGGAAACGGATACAGAGCTTTT
>CAZDLA010000015.1:0-59390 GCA_964506525.1 uncultured Nitrospiraceae bacterium | reverse complement strand
CAAGTCTGAAAAAAACCATGACAAAGCTGAAGACGATGACCGTATTCAGTATCACGGTCCTTTTCCTGCTGGCTTCGCCGTTATTCAGCCTGTTCTGCTTCAATCCTTCTTCTCCGCCTTGTGCGATGCTTTGTACGCCTCAGGCTCCTTTGTTCTTGTCACATGAATAACTTTCACCCTGTCAGGAAATACATACCCTCCGCTCACAAGCTTCTTGTCGCCCTGGGTCTGACCCTGATTCGGGAGGTCGATGCTCGAGAGCGCCATAAGCTTTGAGCGCTCCGCCATAAGCGACTTCATTTCCTTGAGTGCAGTGGTGCGCTTGTCTTCGAGGTCACGGATACTGTATGTCGCTGTTGTGACGCTCGACCGCAGCCAGACAAGGCTGAACAGGCCGAACAGGACAATAGCAAAGCATAACGGCTTATACGCCCAGGAAAACATGCTGCCTTTTTTCGGCCTTCTCATAGTTTTTCAGCTCCTCTGAGCTTTGCGCTCCGCGAAGATGGGTTCTGCCTCATCTCCTCTCTCGAAGGAACAAGGGGCTTCTTGGTAAGCTGCTGCACAATCCCTGCCTTTGCGCTGTCGCGTATAAAGTTCTTCACGATCCTGTCCTCCAGGGAGTGATACGAAATAACACAGAGCCTCCCGCCCTTTTTCAGCATTCTGAGCGATGCTCCAAGTCCAAGCCTCAGTTCTTCAAGCTCCCTGTTCAACGCTATCCTCAGGGCCTGAAATGTCCGCGTGGCAGGATGGGTGCGGCCGCTCCTGCCTAATGCCTTGAATACGACATCTGCCAGTTCAGCACAGGTATCGATCGTCTTCCTTGAACGCGCGCTCAAGATTGCCCTTACCACCCTGGCTGCCCTGTACTCCTCGCCGTATTCCTTGAGGATCCTCACCAGCTCCTGCTCGTCATACCTATTCACCATGTCCCAGGCTGTAAGAAGTTGTGCGTTGTCCATTCTCATGTCGAGCCTTTCGTTCGAAAGAAAGCTGAATCCCCTTGCAGGGTCCTTGATCTGCATCATCGAAACACCCAGATCAAGGAGGATACCGTCAGCCTCGTGAATCCCTTCTGCGTTCAGCACCTCTTCCATCTGCGAGAAGGTGCCCTTCTTCAGCAAAACCCTGCTGTCGTTCAGACGCTGAGCAGCTTTCTGTAATGCCTGCTCATCCCTGTCCAGCCCGACAACTTTTACATCCTGACCGACCTGTGAAAGAATCATTTCAGAATGTCCCCCGAGTCCTACTGTTGCATCTACATATATCCCGCCCCGGTGAGGAGCGAGAATTTCGATCACCTCCCCTAACATCACAGGGAGATGGATGATCGTCATTTAAATACCGTATGACGTAAGTTTTGCTGCAACTGCCTTCTTGTCTTCTTTGGTAAGATCAAGAACAGCATCCCACTCTTTTCTGTCCCAAACCTCTATCTTGTCTGTTGTGCCTGCGATCACGATGTCGCTGTTCAGGCCAGCATCTTCCCGGTGCGCTGCAGGAATAAGGATCCTGCCCTGCTTGTCCAGTTCTACTTCCTGGGCAGAGGCTATGACCTTTCTCTTGAAATACTGCACTGACTCGTCCATGCTCGGCAGCAGCCTGACCTTTTCTTCAAGCTTCAGCCATTCTTCCTGGGGATAGATGAGGAGGCACTTGTCAATAAGCGCATTGACAACGTAGAGTTTGGGATTATAATTAGTGGAAATGATTTCGCGGAAAGGAGAAGGAACCATGATACGGCCCTTGGGGTCCACACTGTAATAGTATTTTCCAGAGAAACCTGGCATTACTCCTCCACTTTCTACCACTATTTACCACTAAATTTATAGGAGGCTGAAATCTTTGTCAAGTAAAAATTAAACAATTTTTACTATTCCTATATCTTGTGCCCTTAATCATCCAACACGCCATATCTTGAGTGGCATAAAGTGGTGGGGATTGCTTTCCTCTACAGGAAAATCCCTGCCACCAAATCAGAACAACTGACAATGGCAATGAAATGTGATAGCCTTAAGTTAGAGCTTCAGGCATCTACCAAATCATACATATCAGGTGAGAAGATGAAGAACCAGCCTGAACAGAAACAAAAAATCAGTAAAGCTCCTCAGTCCATGACCGGAGAATTGGAACAGCTTCGCAAACGTATGGCAACGCTCGAAAGTCGTCACGGCCTCTTCTCTCAGGCCAAAGAAGAGCTAAGGCTGCTGAAAACATCCATTGAGACAATATCTACCGGCATCACCATCGCAGACATCAACGGGAAAATTCTCTACACAAACCCTGCAGAGGCAGCGATACACGGATACTCGGTCGAAGAGCTTGTCGGCATGAATGTAAGCGTCTTCTGCCCTGACAAGAGGCAGAGAAAGCGAAATGCAAAAGAAGTATCTGCCTGGAAGGAATGGACACGTGAGGTCATTGAAATCCGCAAGGACAGGACAACCTTCCCTGTTCAGCTGAAATCCATCCCTGTCAGAGACCCTGATGGGAACCCTTCCTGCATCATAACGATTTCCGAGGATATCACGCTGCGCAAACAGGCAGAAGAAGCTCTCCGCAATGCACATAATGAGCTTGAACAGAAGGTCATGGAGCGCACCATGGAACTGCGAGACTCCAACAGAATGCTCGAACAGGAACTGCTGGAGCGGCAGGCTGTGGAGAACAGGCTTCGTGTCCTTGGCAAGTTCTTTGAAAATACGAACGAGGCTGTAATCATAACTGACAGCAAGGCAAGGATCATAGAAGTGAACGATGCCTTCACCAGGATCACGGGATTTGAAAAGGAGGAGGTCATAGGCAGGCGGCCGACGGTCCTTCGGTCATACCGCAATTCACGGCGTGCCCATGTACAGATCTGGAAATCCGTAATTCGCAATGGTGGCTGGCAGGGAGAGGTATGGGACAGAAGGAAGAACGGCGAGATATATCCTGTCTGGCTTTCGATAGGACCGGTCAGAGACATTGAGAATTCAGTGAGTCATTATGTTGCGATTGCCTCGGACATCTCTGCCATTAAGAGAACAGAGGAACGCTTAGAACATCTCGCACATCACGACAGCCTTACCAGCCTCCCCAACCGCATGCTCTTCACTGACCGTCTCATGCAGGCAACGGCGCTTGCAAGGCGCAATAAAAAGATGATCGCTGTAATGCTCCTTGACCTCGACCGTTTCAAGGAGGTGAACGACACGCTTGGCCACAGGTTAGGCGACCACCTGCTGGTCGAAGTCTCCCGGCGGCTAAAATACAGTATCAGGGAAGCTGACACCATATCCCGCCTCGGCGGCGATGAGTTCGCTGTCATCCTGTCTGATATAAGTGCTATTGAAAAAGCTGCGCAGGTAGCGCAGCACTTCATACAGGCTGTTTCAGTGCCATTTGAAATAGAGGGCCACGAGATCTATATCACAACAAGCATAGGGCTCACCATCTACCCTGCTGATTCTGACAACATAGAAACCCTGCTGAAGAATGCCGACACAGCCATGTATTATGCAAAAAGCAGGGGCAAGAACAACTTCCAGTTCTACACGAACGAGATGAACAGGAGGATCATCGAAAAGCTCTTCATCGAATCTAAGTTGCGTCATGCACTTGACCGTGAGGAGTTCCATCTCTATTTCCAGCCCCAGGTCGAAGCAGCAACAGAAAAGATCGTGGGCATGGAAGCGCTGCTGCGCTGGGTCAACCCGGAACTCGGCGATATGCCTCCTTCAAAGTTCATCCCTATTGCCGAAGACACAGGGCTGATCATCCCGATCGGAGAATGGGTAATACAGGAGGCCTGCAGACAGGCCGGGGCCTGGCAGGAGCAGGGGGTCCCGGTAATGAACCTCTCGATAAACCTCTCTGCACGCCAGTTCCACAAGCAGACCATTGTCGAGACGATCTCCGGCATCCTCCGGGAGACAGGGTTTGACCCGCAGCATCTTGAACTTGAGATAACAGAGAGCGTCATCATGCAGGATGTTGAAGAGAATATCCAGACTCTGAGGAGACTTAAGGATCTTGGCATAAGGCTGTCAATAGATGATTTCGGCACAGGCTATTCTTCGCTCAATTATCTGAAGCGGTTCCCCATTGATGTATTGAAAATAGACCAATCTTTTGTCAGGGATATTACAAACGACC
Source organism: uncultured Nitrospiraceae bacterium (assembly GCA_964506525.1). Classification (GTDB taxonomy): domain Bacteria; phylum Nitrospirota; class Thermodesulfovibrionia; order Thermodesulfovibrionales; family UBA6898; genus UBA6898. Next base: position 55,250 of record CAZDLA010000015.1, on the reverse strand, counting down.
CTGATGACAGCTCTGTTGTCTCGGCAATCATCGCGCTTGCGCACAGCCTGAACCTGAAGGTCATTGCTGAAGGAGTGGAGACAGCCGAGCAGCTTGTTTTTTTGAAAGAGCGCGGATGCGATGAAGTACAGGGATATTATTTCAGCAAGCCGATTCCGGGCAGCAGAGTGAAAGACCTGTTCAGAAAAGATGATAATCCTCTCCGCCCTCGAATACCAGTGCTTTCAGGGAAAAGAAAAAACACTGTTTCCTTGCGTTCTGAAGGTCATTCATGAGAACTCTTGTCACCGGCGGCACAGGCTTTATCGGCAGACATGTTGTTCAATCTCTTCTTGACGAAGGTCATACGGTCAGGCTCCTGTCGCGGAAACCCGAGATGCCGGAAAAACTGAAGGGGAAAAATGTTGAGATCATCCAGGGCAATTTGGAGGACCCTGGCTCTGTGATCAATGCCATAGAGGACATTGATCTCTTCTATCACATAGGTGAGATAAAGAATATCACCAAGGCCCAGGCAGATAAGAACATCAGTCTTATGGAAAATATCGTCGACAATCTTAACACAAAGGGCATAAAACGGCTTGTCTTCGTCAGTTCCATAACGGTTGCGGGCATCCCCTCAGAACAGCCTGCAGATGAAGAGACAGCGGCAAAGGTCATACTCAATGACCATTACACAACATACAAGAGAAGATGCGAAGAGATCATCAGGGAAAAAGTCAAAGAGTGTGAATATGCCATTGTCAGACCTGCGCCGGTATATGGATCGGGATCGCGGTATCTCGGCAGGATGGTAAGTGTTATCGAAACGCTCGGACCGTTCGGCCTGCCCTTCATAGGAGACGCGAAGAACATTGCTCCCCTGATCCAGGTAAAGGATCTGGCACCGGCAATGGTACTCGCAGGCACGCGGCCTGAGGCAGCAGGCCAGATATTCAATCTCACTGACGGACTGAGACACACCTGGCTCGACTTCTTCACTGCTATTGCTGAGGTGCTTCATAAGAAGGTCAGGATCATCCCGATCCCTGCCGTGCTGTTTAAACTCCCGGCCATGCCGCTCGATCTCTTCTCCGTCTTCTTTGGCGTCAACTTCGATCCTATTAACTACGTGGACTATGTTTCAAAAGACCTGTTCTTTGGCAATGAAAAAGCCAGGACACTTCTCAACTGGCAGCCTGCTTATTCCCTGTCTGATGGAGTTAGAGAGATGGTCGATTATTTCAAGACAACGTAATGGGGGACTTCCGGGAATTTGGACATTTCTATAACACCGTTCAGCCCTTCAGCAGTATGCCTTTCAATTTTTCTGCATAGGCCCAGCTCGTATCGTCATCAGCGACAAGCATAATATCCTGAGACCTGCTTATGCCGAGGCCGAGTTCAACCGCCCGTGAGATCTGCTCCTGATCAAAGATCTTCTTCTGCATGATCGCGTCATTACTGCCGAGATCCTTCAATATCGCAAGGCCGACCGCATCGATAGCGATCCTGTCCGTGCCTGCGATGATCAGATCAGCCCTCTTCCGCTTGCCCTCTGCCGGACCGCCATCAACAAAGGCCTCCATTGCATCCATCACGATCAGTGATGGCTTGTATGCCTGATTTATCTCCGCGATCATCTTGCGCATGGATTTAAATGAAGTATGGAGCTCAGTCATGTTCCTCTTGTGCGTTACGCCGACCGAGAGTTTCAGTGACATGGTAAAGACGCCGCCGTACCCATGCGTTTTGAGGCAGCAGGTGGACACCACACATTCCGAATCGACGACAGGCTTTGCCACGTCAAAGCCGTCGTTCCAATGGCTCTTCGCCGGTTTCACCCTCACCCACTCACTGTCAGGCAGTTCCTCGAAGTTAATGATCCTGACGTTCTCCTTTTCACAAAGTTCATAGATGCCCTTTTCCTTCAGCACCTTTGCTGTCGAGCCAGGACCGCACCGCTCGCCAAGCGTTATGGATTTAGCGCCCATGGTCTTAAGATGTCTGATCAGATTCAGAAGGGTATCATTGTGTGTGGAACCAGGGAACGCATCAGCGCTGTTGAAATTCGGCTTGAGCAGGACCGCTCTGCCTTTTATTGGATTGATGCCAAGAAGATCGATCGACCGCTTCACACCCGCAGCCCTGTCAGAGGTCGTTACGATCGATACCTTTGCATGCGTATGACTTATGTTGGCAGCCGCCTCCTTCATAGAGGCTGTCTGCTGCTTTTTATCCGTTGTCATAGAAAGCATCATACCTGAAGCACCGATCATGAACTCCCTTCGGTTTATCATAATACGTCTCCTTATGATTCATCCTATCATGGCCCCGGATAATAAGGAAGGGGCTTTCCTGATTGGTGTATAATCAGATACGACAATGCAACAGATCACTGCTGAAAGACCGGCACTCAGCCTCTCACAGCTGAATGGCCTCATTAAATCCGCAATTCTTGATACGCTGCCTGATCAGTATTGGGTGGTCGCGGAGATCGGTGACCTCAAGCTTAACCAGAAAGGCCACTGTTACCTTGAACTTGTTGAAAAAGAGGGTAATGCTGCCATAGCCCAGATCAAGGCAAATATCTGGGCATACGAATATCGTTCTATCAGCAACAGATTCCAGAAGGCAACCAATGAGCCGCTGAAGCAGGGCATGAAGGTCCTTTTCCTCGCCTCAATATTGTTCCATGAGGTCTATGGCCTGAGCCTCAACATCAAGGACATTGACCCCACTTACACCATGGGGGAGATGGCACGCAAGAAAAAAGAGGTAATTGCTCTCCTCAAAAAAGAAGGCATCATTGACAAAAACAAAGCCCTTGAACTGCCGCTCGTGCCTCAGAGGATAGCGGTTGTTTCATCGCCGACAGCTGCGGGATACGAGGACTTTTTCAACCATCTCGATAACAACCCTTATGGATACTGCTTTATCCATACCCTCTTCCCGGCTCTGATGCAGGGACAGGAAGCAGAAGGCTCGATCATTAAAGCATTGAACGCAATCCGTCACCAAAAGAGCTCCTTTGATCTCGTAGTGCTAATCCGCGGGGGCGGATCGGTCATAGACCTGAACTGCTTTGACGGTTATCCCCTTGCAGCCGCGGTGGCAGGATTTCCTCTTCCTGTGATTACCGGTATAGGCCATGAAAAAGATGATACAGTCGTTGATATCACAGCACATACGAAGATGAAGACACCAACGGCAGTCGCTGAATTTCTGATATCAGGCATACGGAGCTTTGAAGAGAATATTCTCGGGCTCGAAAACAGGATCGTAACCTCTGCTGAGCAGCTGCTCAGAGATGAGAGGCAGACGCTGACTTCGCTTGCGCAGAGACTTTCTCTCATACCGATCAGGCTTACCACGATCCACAGGAACAGGCTGCTTATTCTGCAGCGCGACATGAGAAGCCAGCTTCAGCAGCGGATGCAGAATGAGCAGAACAGGCTCGGCAGGGCAGAACAGGCCATACGTCATCTCGATCCTGCCCATATTCTCAGACGTGGGTACAGCATAACCACGCTCAGGGGGAAGATACTCAAGGACGCATCATTGCTGAAAAGCGGCATGGTCATAGATACGCAGTTACAGAACGGGACTGTCACCAGCATAGTACAGTCCGGGAAGGAGGTTAAGAAGAGTGCCAAAGAACAAAGAACTGACTTACTCCCAGGCTTTGAAGGAGCTTGAGAAGATTGTCAAAGAAATAGAATCAGAAGAGGTGGACATTGATATCCTCGCTGAAAAGATAAAACGTGCCTCGCAGATCCTTACCTTCTGCAAGGGAAAACTCAGGACAGCAGAAGATGAGGTGAAAAAGGTGCTTTCAGAGATAGGCGGCGACGCAGAGACAGCGGACGAAGAATCAGATGGATAGTCTGAAGCTGTTTAGTCTATTAGCACGGGAATAATGCCGCATGAGGCAGGCTTTGTTCCCTTAGTTACTATCGTTTTTTCGTACAAACATTAGCCAGAACAGTGAACTTTTTCCCTGACAGTCTACAGTCTAAGCAACCTGAGTAGCCATGAATTTACTTTGCAAGAATCTCAACGAAGAGTAAAATAGAGATAAACCTCGAATTTTATGAACATTAACGCTCTATCTAATCCCTATCTGCGGCAGGAGTTCCCTGTGGAATCCCTTCCCATGCCCGCGGAAAATCCTGAGAGGGCAAGGCAGGACCCTGCTGCCAGAGCACTCGTCGTCAAGGTCAATGAGCGTGCGGCAGGACTTACCAGAAAAAAAACGGCAGATACGGTTGATATCAGCAATTCAGCCAAAGACGACAGCAAAAGGAATGACCTTTCGAATACTCAAACTGACGATCTGCGTTATGACAAGCCGAAAATGAGAAACTGGGATCATAAGCTTGTTGCCTGGTTCAAAACGGCTATAACAGTGCAGGGCACTATGCCCCAGAGCAGGGGATCACGTGTCGATATTCTTGTCTGAACGAAATCTTTGTCTGCTTTTTAGTAACATCCACCTGGCACGAATCAAGAACAAAGGTCAGTAGCAACTTTTTGTGCTTATAAAACAGTAGGGGTCCTTTTCTGCAAAGACATCAAGTCCGTGGCCGTAAGACACAGCAAGACAGCCACCGCAGACAGGCCGGATAGAGCATCCGGAGCAGGCTGAACATCCATCCCGGTAACGCTGAGCAGCATCAGAATCATAGACACCTGCAATGCCCTGCTTCAAAATATTTCCGATCAATGACGGAAACTTTCTGCAGGCATGTGCCTCGCCATCCGGCAGGATAGAGAAGAAATTGAAGGCCGCTCCGCACCCAAACCCTGTGCAACCCCCGAAAACCTCTGACCCTTTCTCCTGAAGCAGGATATTGAATAGATTGTCCTTTATCCCGATAACCGGATTTTCGTCAGCAGCCTTCAGGTAATCTTTCAGAAAAGCAGCATACCGTTCCTTTGACGGCAGTCTCAGGTTAGAACCTTCGCCGACCATCGCAAGCCGATTAAAATTAAAGGTGTCAGTTTTGTCCCGAAGGACCGCGGCAAGCGGGATCACCTGATCCACATTATCTTCTGTGAGCGTGAGCATGACCATGGAATAAACGCCGAGATCGCGAAGGATCAAGAGAAATGCCATGATCCGCTCAAAATGACCCCTGCCCCTTATGTTGTCATTGTGCTCCTGAAGCCCCTCAAGGCTTACCTGAAAGAATGAAGGCATCTGTATGCTAATCAACTCCTCCATCTGCTCTTTTGTTGCAGGGTTGCCAAGGATGGCTGTAACAAAACCCCGCTCAGCAGCAGCGCGGTACAAGTCCATGAAATGCGGATAGAGCAGAGGATTTCCTCCGCTAAAAGATATCTGCCCACGCACTCCCCTTTCCCTGCAGAAGCTCCTGAAGTCATCAAGGATCCTTATGCCGTCCTCCAGTTTCATGGACGAGCGGTCGCTTCTGTCATAGCAATGTTTGCAGTGCAGATCGCAGGACTGGGTGACATGCCACTGGAGTGTCATGAACGAACTCTGCAGAAACCTGCTGCCACATTCACCGAATATCCGCGAGTCACGCTGTATCAGCGTAGTTCCGGCTATGAGATAACCTTCATCCGCTGCCCGGTCCAGCGCAGCATACACATTCTCTACGGGCAGAGAGCCGATCCGTGCTATCTCCTCAGGCCTTATCTCCTCAACAGCCATCTTGAGCATAAGCAGGTCTTCCGGTCTTGCCGGCCTAACAACAATATCACGGTTGAGCGGGTGTTGATATACGAGCAGATATTCCTGCCCTTTCCGGGGTTCCTCAATCTTTGCTGCACTGCTTGAAAAGAAGGATGCCAATCCCCGATAGGAGGGATTCAAAAGCTGAAGTGTGGGATTCGGCCTCGGGCTCTGGCTATCAATATATACCAGTTCATCACCTGCAGGAATTTCAGAAATAGCGGATTCTATGCGCATCAGATCAGACAGAAAGGGGGGGAGCCCAAGGTTCGGGGAAAGTCCTGAAATTGTCTCGTAAGGCTTTTTTTGATCTGGCGCAGATAGGAGGACTGTCAGGACCAGATCCTGTGCAGGCAGGGAAAGCAGGGAGAGGCTCCTGTTATGCCGTTGCCTGATCTCTTCCCGGTCTAACACATTCACTGGTCCATGGCAGTAAGCTGCTGCATGAGTTGTATAGTGCAACCTGCACTATTTCTTGCTTCCGCTTCAACCGCTTCAACCGCTCTTTGCCGGCGGCTTTGATGCTGGTTCGGTCTGCTGCGTGCCGGTGCTACCTGCACCGTCTTTCTTGCCTGCTCAACCGGTCGCACACCCGCTCATGGTGAGGCTTGCACCGGCCAGCAGGGTTGCGAGACCAAGCCCTGCAAGTATCTGCTGCAGCTCTTTCTTTTCCATGACACACCTCCTCTCTCTTCGTATTCCCGGAATCCTTTCTGCCAACGGCAGAGTGAACAAACCAAGCATCACGGCTGCCTCTACATCAGCAGGCATCCATACAAGGATTCTATCATGGTATGGAGCAATGCATAAAATAATGTGAACAGGCATGTAATACCGTGACAGATCAGGGGCTATTTCAGACTAAAATCGACCCGACTGTCTTTAACTTTTTCCTTCTTCTCCGGCTGAAGGGTCTTGGGCTCGACCAGAAATATTCTCTCCGGCTCAACGAGTTTTGACTTCAGGAGCAGGTCTTTGATCGCAAGAGCCCTTTGGGAGGCAAGCATTCTGAGATCATCGTCCTTCACTTCGATATTGGTAAGCATCAGCTTCTCCATCTCAGGCGCAGGCAGGTCCTTTGCCATGCCAACAACATTCCTCGGCTTCGGAAACTTCTCATCTTTATACGCAAGCTTCAAATATTTTGCATATTCCGCCGGCTCGATCTTCACGTCGTCAACATTTACGGTTGTGCTGCCCTGCTGGGCTGCATCTTTCAGCTTTTGAGCCTTCACCTTCCTGTTGAACAGGAATTGCTTCATGCCTTCCCTGTCTTTATCCATATCAGCATGACCCTCAATGTCGATCTTCAGCGAGGGCCGGTCATGAAGCGCTTTGATCAGAGTATCGATCTTCTTTACACCTGCTTCGTTAAGGTTCGAAAGCCCATGATCGAACTCGACATAACTCAATTCCTCGCCGCCGCCAAAGAGCGATCCGAGGAGAGCAAAAGGAGAGGTGGCCGCCTTTACCAGGAGATTCAGGAGGATCTTTATGATAATCCTGCCGATGCTGAATTTGGGGTCATCGATCTGCCCGCTCACCGGGATATCAAGGTCAATCTCCCCGCGCCGGTTCTTGAGGAGCGCAATAGCAAGCCTGACAGGCAGTTTTGTCGCATCAGGGCTGTCCACCTGATTGCCAAGCGTGAACTGGTCCAGGAGGATCTTGTTCTGGGAATCAAGCTTCTTCTTCTCTATCAGGTAATGGAGGTTAAGTCCAAGTTTACCTTTCTCGATGACATACCCGAGATACCTGCCTGAGTAGGGCGTGAGCGGACTCAGCTCCATGTTCTTAAAACTGATGTTCAGATCAACGAAGAGATCGTCCCGCAGGGGATTAATCTTGCCGGTAATCTCCAGAGGAGCATAGTTATCCAGTTTGCCCCGCAGTTCAACATCAGCCATCTTCGTTTCTTCGGAACTGAGCCCTGTTACTCGGCCGCCAAGCTCGAGCATGTTTGTGCTGAAATTCGGTTTAATGTATCGATCAGAAAAGTTCACGGTTCCACCCTGAAGCGTCACCTTCTCGATCGTTACCAGCTTTGACGGCTCTGCACTTGCACCGGCCTGACCTTCTGCCTTCTTCTCTACCTTATCCTTAGCCTCAACCTTAGTCTGTCCATCTGCCTTAGCCTCGGCCTTTTCTTGATCTGGCTTTACCATAATATTCTGCAGATTGATAGAACCGTCGGCATTGATGATGGTCCGGGCATAGAAATCAGAGAGCGCCACCTCATTGATCTTCACTGCAAGCGGATTATAGGAAACATCCATAGAATCAATATAAAGGGAGTTCCATTTCAGAAAATCTTCAGCATCGACCTTATCCACAGAGGCAAAATGATTTAGTGAGGCTGTGCCTTTATATGACGCCTTCGGTCCGATATCCTTGCTGTAACCCGCGGAAAGCGTTCCCTCTGATGAAATGCTTCCATCAAAGACAATGATCTTTACCTTGTCTGCGAAATAGGGGACAGCCGGCATGATCGGTATATTTTTCGTGACCACCTTCAGCTGTGCAGACGCCGGTTCAATGACGACAGAACCGCTCGCCTTAACTGAGCCTTTCTTTTCAATCTGGAGCGAAAGCGAAATCCTGCCCTTTGTATTTTTCTGCGTTGAGATATTCTCGCCCTTTAAATTGATCTGATCAAACAGCATGCTGACAGGCTCTGCAGGAATCTGGTCCTCGGCCTTTATCGCATAGCGGTCAATGGATATCTTCTTTGCTGTCACGGTCCAAGCCTTTTCGGCCGTAGCCTTCTGCTTTTGCTGCAGAGGTACAACTCCCGGCTGCACCACGGGCACCGCAGATGCAGGCAGCAGTGTCTCAAGGTTCAGGATATTCTCACGATTACGCTTCACAACGATCATGCCCTTCTGCGCAGAGAGATCTCCAACAATGAGCTCCCGTTTGGCGAGGTCAGCAGAAGTTTCCTTGACAGACAGCGCAGGAAGGCTCAAAAAATCTTCCTTTTCTCCATTCTTTCTGAGTCTGAGGGAAGAGATATCTGCCATAAGTTCTGCTATTTTTACCTCAGGCTCTTTGTCAGTCATGAGAAAGGAATATTTCGTTGAGAAATCAAATCTTCCGTCCTCTACAGAAAAAAGAACATGCTTTGCGTAATAAGGCGCATACTTCTTAAGAACAACCTTTTTGAGCTCGACAGAGCCTTCCCCTGCAAGGGGTTCAACAGAAAAATTACTCGTAAGCCTGAACTCCTCCTGAGTGTCTGTCTGGAATGATGCCTCGGCCTCGGTCTTCTTGTCCTTTATCGTACTGAAGTGGCTGATCTTTAGCTGGATGTTGTTAAGGCTAGCTCGGAAATTCCTGCCCTCTGACGCGTCAACAGTCGTCACTTTGCCGCCGGCAAGAATGATCTCATCAGCCTCGATGATTGGCATTACCTTTTTTTCTTCTGACGTTTTTTCCTTCTTATCCTCAGCATTGACCTTAACCTCAGTCTGCGCCTTTCCCTTAACCTTATCCCCTGTCGTTGGCAGCAGCGCCAGGAGATTCAGCTTGCCCGCCTTGTCGAGGCTGACATTGATCTCAGGCGACTGAATAGATATCTTTGCGAAATGCACGTTCATAGCTATAAGGTCAGAAGAACTGATCGAGACATCAAGCCGGGGCAGATTGATCATCTGACTGCCTGCTTTGTCATCGATCTTGAATGTTTTCAAAGAGGTGCTTCCTTTCACAGAAAGCGTCGGCTTCTTATCCTTGAACTGCACATAGGACAGGCTTGACTGGACGTCCAGGAGTCCGGAGACAAGTTTGAAGTCCAGAGGGAAAGGCGAATATGCCAGATAATAGGGAAGATTGAGATCCTTGAGGTCAACATCAATATCTGTCTCAAGCGAATCGACAAAAGGCTTGGTGCTTCCCTTGAAGCCTACAGCATGGCCATTCACCCTGGCCGAAAAGGCTGGCTGCACATAGGAATCCAGATAATAGGGAAGATTCGAGACAAAGGGAATGGTCAGTGTGGCGTCGCGAATCTCATGCTTTGTATGCTTTGGTCCGTCCATGAAATCGATTCCGGCATTGATCACCTGTATGTTGTTCAACGAAAATCGAAGAGATCCCGGCTTGTCCTTTGTACTGCCCTTGTCTGCAGGCTTCTGTTCGGCCATCTGAAGCAGATCGGTAAAATTGTACGAAAAGTCTTCATTGCGGACAATATTGATGTACGGTTTCACCAGTTTTATCTCTTTAATGATAATGCCCCGTCTGAGTATGGACATGGTCTGGAGATTCAGATAGAGCTCATCAAACGAGACAAAGGGAGTCTGGGCCTTCGGTTCTCTGATCTCAAGGCCCCTCACCGTAAGAGAGAGCATAAAGGGGTTTACCCTCACCGCCTGGATAGAAACATCGCGATGGAGTTTTTCCGAAAGCTGTTTTAAGAGAACTGATTTAACGATCGGCGGCAGGATCAAAAACCCGACAAGCGAAAAGACCACCAGAAAAATACCCAGACCCTTAAGATATTTGTTAAAGCGAGGATTCTGACGCACCTTGTCTATCCTGGACCGCAGGTCTGGCATAAACGCTCCTTATTTTCCGAACACGGTTTTTAAGATATCGGTAACACGAGCAGCAGGGTCTTTTCTGATCTTTCTTTCTTCCTCGCCAACCATGACGAATAAGCCGTCAAGGGCCTTGGTCGTCACATAATGGTCAAGATCGAGTGATTGCTTATCCACAAAAGGAACGGATTCATACTTGTGCATCATGGTCTTGTAACTGCGGGTCACGCCGACTTCATTCATTGATGAAGAGACTATGGGCTTGAATGCACCGTAGATCTTCTCAGACGTCTTTGACTTGAAGAATTCTGTCGCCGCCGTGTCTCCACCGTTCAAAATCTTCCGTGCATCATCAAAGGTCATCTGTTTGATGGCATCAACAAAAAAAGAGACCGCCATGGGTGCGGCCTTTTCAGCAGAGCGGTTCATGCTGAGGATAAAGTCATCAACCTCCTTCTGATATCCAACCTTCTTCATAACCTGGGCAACTTTTTGGATCTTCTCAGGCATCAGGATCTTGATCGCCTGGTTGCCAAAATAGCCGTCAACACGGGAAACGCTTTTTACTGCATTCTCGGTTCCGATAGAGAGCGCCTCTTTCAGGCCCGAAACAACCGTGGCATTGTCAGGTCCATTGGAGCGCGATGAGCCGTTCCCTTTGAACAGGCCGTCGAGCACGCCCGCATTTGACAGAGCAGCAGAACAGAGAATCACCGAGAACAGCAACAGGGCAATCTTCTTCATCTTCATTTCCTCCTACTTCAGTTCAGACGTGCAGTGGCCGCACCGGATTGCCTTGATCGGGACCACCGAAAGGCAGAAGGGACATTCTTTGGTTGGAGGCACAATAGCTGGTTCCTCAGACTGCCTCTTCAGGCGATTGATTGTGCGGACCAGGAGAAAGACTGCAAAGGCCACAATGAGGAAACTGATAATGGCATTGATAAAGATGCCGTAGTTCAGCGTTACCGCACCTGCAGCCTTGGCATCAACAAGAGAACTATAAGGAGCGGCAACCTTACCTTCCTTGAAGACAAGGAAAAGGTTTGTAAAGTCCACCTTACCGAGAATAAGCCCGATGGGCGGCATGATGATATCGTTCACCAGCGAATTGACGATCGACGTAAACGCGGCACCGATGATAATACCAACTGCCATGTCAACAACATTTCCTTTTACTGCAAATTCCTTGAATTCTTTAAACACGCTCAGATACCCCCTCATTATATAATTTCGAGAAATACGTTATGACTCAATGGTATCACAAAAATGAAGAGACCTGGCGAAAAATAAATACAGTTTGCGGGGTAGATAGGTAATGCGTAAAAAGGATATAACGAGGATCAGAACTCAGACTTGAGCGCGCGGTTCATGAGGCTGAGCACAGCCGTTTCAGGATCCTTGTCCTGGTAAAGCACTTCATAAACCTGCTCAATGATCGGCATTTCAACACCTTTCTTCCGGGCAAGCTCGAATGCAGATTGTGACGTTGCAACACCTTCCGCAACGCTCTTGGTGGAAGACAAAATCTCTTTGAGCTTCATGCCCTTGCCAAGGCTGACGCCAACAGTATAGTTCCTCGAAAGGGGGCCAGTGCAGGTAAGCACAAGGTCTCCGAGGCCGCTCAGGCCTGAAAAGGTCATTGGGTCAGCGCCCATTGCCTTGCCGAGACGCGTTATCTCCACAAGACCTCGAGTGATGAGGGCAGCCCGTGCGCTATGGCCCAGACCGAGACCATCGCATATGCCTGAAGCGATCGCCACAACATTCTTCAGTGCTCCGCCAAGCTCAACGCCGAGCACATCCGTGTGTGTGTATACGCGGAAATATCCGGAGTTGAAGATCTCCTGCAGAAGCAGTCCAGTGGCGGCGTCTGTGGCTGCGAGGGTAACAGCAGTGGGTAGTTTCCTGATCACTTCTTTAGCAAAACTCGGACCTGACAGCGCGGCAACCTCTTTGCCCGTGACCTCATGCAGGATATCGGATACGGTAAGCAGCGTACCCTGCTCTATCCCTTTAGACGCGCTGATAACAACAGCATCATCGCTCAAATAGTTGGCCGCTTCCTGGAAAACAGATCGGGTGAACTGCGTTGGAACCACGTTCAGGACATAGCGTGCTTTTTTGACAGCCTCTTCAATGCTGCTCGTTGCCTTGAGACCAGCAGGCAGGGGTACATCTGGGAGATAGATGCTGTTTCTGCTTTTTTCATTGATCTCATCGGCAACGTCTTTTTCCCGCGCCCAGAGAGAAACATCATAATCCTTTTCTACAAGCAGACTTGCGAGTGTTGTTCCCCAGCTTCCCGCTCCTATGACAGTAATATAGCTCATGCCAAGTTGCATCCAAACGCAAACTGCGTTGGCTTCGTCGTCAGCTCCTCAACATACCAAACAGTATGCCTGCGTCGCTTCCTCCTTGCTGCCTTGTTATCATTTTGAATACAACATGGAATCATAATCTTATGGAACCATGATACACGAAGAAGACACGATATTACACAAGAGCCAAACAATGAATCTGATTCCCGGCATTGTTTCACTTCTTTCCTTTTTCTATCTTTGCCCAGGTATCTTTCAGCGTAACAGTCCTGTTAAATACCAGCTTGGCTGCTGTCGAATCCTTGTCAACGCAGAAATATCCCATTCTCTCAAACTGGTATCTGCTGCCAGGAGCAGCACCCCCTATGCCAGGTTCTATTAAACAGGAATCGAGAACCTCAACAGATCGCGGGTTAATATCAGTCCTGAAATCGCCGCTCTCCGCCCCGGGCTCAGCTTTTGTAAAGAGCGTATCATAAAGCCTGACCTCTGCCTTGGCTGCCTGCTTTGCTGACACCCAGTGCAGAGTTGCTTTCACTTTCCTGTTGTCAGGTGCATCGCCGCCGCGGGTTGCCGGATCATACGTGCAATGCAGTTCGATAACCTCGCCGGTCTTTTCGTCCTTAATAACCTTTTCACAGGTGATAAAATAGGCATATCGAAGTCTGACTTCCCTGCCCGGAGCAAGACGGAAGAACTGCTTTGGCGGGTCCTCACGAAAGTCCTCCTGCTCGATATACAGCACACGGGAAAAGGGCACTTTCCGCGTTCCTGCATCAGGATCCTCAGGGTTGTTAATGGCATTAAGTTCCTCTTCCTGTTCCTCAGGATAGTTGGTAAGAACGACCTTGAGCGGCCGCAGCACTGCCATAACACGAGGAGCCCGTCTGTTCAGGTCTTCACGTATGCAGAACTCAAGAAGCCCGAGATCCACCATGCTGTCCCTCTTCGCAACGCCTATGCGCTCACAGAAGTTTCTGATCGACTCAGGCGTATAGCCTCTCCTCCTGATGCCGGAGATGGTCGGCATGCGCGGATCATCCCAGCCCTTCACGTGGCCCTCATTGACAAGCTGAATAAGTTTCCTTTTACTCAATACGGTATAACTGAGATTAAGGCGCGCAAACTCTATCTGCTGAGGCAGGGGCCGTTTCAGAAGTCCGCCCTCGGCCAGCCGCTCAAGCAGCCAGTCATAAAAGGGCCTCTGATCCTCAAATTCAAGTGTGCAGATTGAGTGGGTGATATTCTCAGTGGCATCCTCAATCGGATGAGCGTACGTATACATGGGGTAGATGCACCATTGGCTGCCTGTTCGATGGTGTTCGGCACGCTTGATGCGGTAGATTGCAGGGTCACGCATATTGATATTCGGCGAGGCCATATCGATCTTTGCCCTTAGCACCATAGCGCCATCCGGGTGTTTACCGTCGCGCATTTCGCGGAGCAGACGAAGATTCTCCTCAGCAGAGCGTTCACGAAACAGAGAGTTCTTTCCTGGCGCAGTCAGCGTTCCCCTGCTTTCGCGCATCTCATCAGCAGACTGACTGTCCACATAAGCATGACCTGCTGAGATAAGATATTCAGCGCTCTTATACATGAACGCAAAGTAGTCGCTCGCGTAGAACGGTTCAGGACCAAAATCAAAGCCAAGCCATGTGACCGAATCGATGATGGAGTTCACATACTCCTGCTCTTCCTTTTCGGGATTGGTGTCGTCAAAGCGGAGGTTGCATCTGCCGCTGAACTCCTGCGCAATGCCGAAGTTCAGGCAGATGGATTTAGCATGACCCATATGCAGGTAACCGTTAGGCTCAGGCGGGAAACGCGTATGGACCTGCTTTTCAAATTTGCCGGTCTTCTGGTCCTCAGTAATTATGTCGCGGATAAAATCAGATGGTCTTGGAGTTTCGTCAGTCATCTATCATATGTCCCTTTGTATGCAAATAGTCGCTCTGAACTTTTACATTCTACCTTATTCTTTCAGATTGTTGCACCGTGAAATGGTACAAGAGTATTATAAAAGTATGGCTTTTTTCAGATACAGGCTCTGGCCCTTCCCGCGACTTAATCCGCAGCGCTTAGTCCTGTTATGCACAAGAAAAGCGTTCCTGAAACCCTTGCTGGCGGTTCTGCTTCTCTTCTCCGTAATCTATGGTTTAGGTGATGCCCAGGGCCCTAACCAGCCGGCTAATTTTGAGGCCAATCGGGCTAAGCTGCTGTCTTATCTCATTCGCAACAGCCTTGAAACAAACCACTTTGCCCATAAGAAGATTGATGACAAGACCTCAGAGGCTGCTTTCGGTCTCTATCTGAAACAGCTCGATTATCAGAAAAGAATCCTGCTGATGAATGATGTTGCTGCCCTGAGGAAATATGCAAAGCTTATAGATGATGAAATGAACTCAGGCAGCCTTGAGCTCCCGGTAAGAGGCTCGGCAATACTCTCTGCACGGGCGACGGTTGTTCATGAAATGGTCAAGGAGATCCTTTCAGAGGATTTCGATTTTTCGACAAAGGAGTTTATTGAGACCGATGTCGAAAAGACTGAATACTGCAAAGACGATCTGGCCTTACGGGAACGCTGGAAAAAGATACTGAAATACGAAGTCTTACAGCAGTATCTGAATCCTGCTGATGAGCAGACAGCTGTGGCCGGTGAGGCGCCAAAGTCGAAAGATAAACCAACAGTAGGCAGGACGGAGCCGCAGGAGAACAAGAAAACGCCTGAGGATAAAGAACTCAGAAAATCAGCCCGTGACAAGGTCTTGAAGAACTATGAATACTTTTTTTCAAGAATAAGCCGGGAAAAAGAGGCCGAACACTATGAACGCCTTTTTAGCGCAGTGACGCATACATTCGACCCGCACACGGACTATATGCCGCCCATAAGCAAGGAAGATTTCGACATCAGCATGCGCGGTTCTCTTGAAGGGATAGGAGCAACGCTCAAAGAAGACGAGGGACAGATAAAAGTCGTCTCCATAGTAGCCGGCAGCCCTGCTGCACGGCAGGGTCAGCTTCAGGCCGAAGACATTATCCTTAAGGTGGGTGAAGGGGCAAATGAGGCCGTAACCATCAGCGGTATGAGAGTGCAGGACGCTGTCAAGCTGATTAGGGGGAAAAAAGGAACCGAAGTCAGGCTCACAATCAAGAAACCGGATGATAAGATGCTGACCATTCCGATAGTCCGCGATGTTATCCAGATGGAGGAGACCTTTGCCAAAAGTGCAGTTCTTAAAGGCAAAGAAGCAGGCGATACATTCGGGTACATCAAGATCCCTTCTTTTTATCGCGATTTTGAAGGAACAAGCAATGGGAATAAGGGAAGAAACGTAACAGACGATGTCAGGGCCGCACTGACCGCTGTTAAGGCTCAGAACATCAAAGGTCTTATTCTCGACCTCAGAAACAATGGCGGAGGAGCACTGACCGATGCGGTAAGGATAGCGGGGTTGTTCATCAAAACAGGTCCTGTCGTCCAGGTTAAGAACAGTAATGACACCATATCGACCTTATCAGATGACGCGCCGGAGATAGTATATGATGGACCCCTGGTCATACTGGTCAACACGATAAGCGCATCTGCTTCTGAAATATTGGCCGGCGCACTTCAGAACTATGGCCGCGCCGTCATTATGGGCGGCGAGCATACGCACGGCAAGGGAACGGTCCAGACGATCCTGGACCTTAACCACAATGTCCCGTTCCAGAACATAGAGGCATACAAGCCTCTCGGCGCGCTCAAACTTACGATCCAGAAGTTCTATCGCATAAACGGTGATTCCACGCAGTATCGCGGAGTAGTGCCGGATATTATCCTGCCGGACGTATTGAGCGGCCTCAAGACCGGGGAGCAATACCTCGACTTTGCCTTGCCATGGGACACGATCAAGCCTGTTGCTTATGCGCCATGGCCGAAATGCAGACCTGATCTGTCAACCCTCCGTGAGAAAAGCCGCACCAGGGTCAGCTCTGATCAGCAATTTATCGACATGACAAAACGGGCTGCGCGGCTCGCAGAAAAACAGAAGAATACACTCAGGTCCCTGAATATTGAAGATGTGCGTAAGGATATCGAAGAATCACGCAAGGAGAAGGAAAAGGACAACAAGACATCGCATAACCAGGCTAAGGCAAACAAAGAAGCTAAAACCCCTGAAGAAAAAAACGCAGAGTTTCTGAAGGCTGTCTCTGACGATAATTACGTAAAAGAAGCGACCTCAGTAATCAAAGACATGATTGCCGCTGACCCCTCCTGTATGTCGCTCACAGCAAACTGAAGCCACGGAGAACCATGCTGTCCGCGCAGAAGAACCGAAAGATTTTTGTTGTTGGACGCAACAAAACCGGCACCACGTCAGTAGGCCAAGCGCTCTCTTCCCTGGGCTTCCGGCTGGGTGATCAATCTGAAGCAGAGCTGTTGATGGAAGACTGGGCCAAGCGCTCTTTCAATAATATCGCGGAATACTGCAGAACTGCTGACGCTTTTCAGGATGTTCCGTTTAACCTTGATTATACCTGCCAGATAATGGACTACTCTTTTCCGGATTCAAAATTCATCTTAACCGTAAGGAATAGTCCGCAGGAATGGTATGAATCACTGACAAGATTCCACACCATGATCCTCGGCAAGAACCGTCTCCCCACGGCCGATGATCTGAAGCAGTTTCCCTATAGAAGGACTGGTTGGCTATGGCGGGCGCATCAACTTGTTTATGGCATTGACGAACACACGCTCTACAACAAAGAACTATACATCAGGCACTATGAAGCGCATAACCAGAGGGTGCTCGACTATTTTCGGCATCGCCCTGAAGACTTATTGGTGTTGAATCTCTCTAACCCGGAGTCAATGAGGTCTTTGTGTGAGTTTCTGGATATCCCTGTTACTGACCAGGTTATGCCGCATCTGAACCGCTCGAAAACATAGCATTCTGAGACACGGCAAACTTACCCAATGATGCTGATGGCCTTTTCGAGTCTCTGCAGGGTCTTCTCTTTAAGGAAAGACTTCCCACACCAAGGTCAAACCGAACAAAGAGCAAAAGACCCCTGAAGAAAAGAAGGAAGAATTCATAAAAGTCGTATCTGACGATAATTATGAAAAAGCAGCGATATCCGTGATCAAAAATATGGTTACCGCTGACCCTTCCTGCCTGTCGCTCACGACACACTAAAGGTCGTTCTTTCATGGGTGACTGAATGATGCTCATGCGCTGCTTAAAGAACTGACTCTCCTTCTGAACTGTTTCAAAGGCTCGCTGTGCAATAAAGCTAACTCACTCAAATGTTCCGCTGCCGTCGCCGACCACTGCAAAGGGAGCCCAGAAGAGCGGATGTGCATAGCTTACGGTATCGCTGTTCTTGTCCCTGTCCTTCAAAATGCCATTGTCCACAAGGTCGAGCATGGACCTGCGCAGGGCCTCGGACCGCGACAGCCGCTCCTCTCTGTAGAACCGGAACATCCGGCTCACAAGCCGCATGGCAGAATTGCTCTCGACCGGCCAGTAACTCACGAGCAGCGCCCGGGTGCCGGCAAAGAAGAAGGCCCTCCCAAGGCCGGATATCGCCTCTTTTCCCGCATCTTCTCCCGCGCCGGTATTACAGGCCGAGAGGATGACCCAGTCCGCATTCAGCTTCAGTCCGAGAACCTCCTTCATTGTGAGCAGGCCATCCTCAGCTTCGCCGGTGACTGCCGGAGCAGAGAGCGCGAGCGCCGGCTGATCCAGCCCGTCGAGGTCACCAGGAATAAGCGCATGCGTCGCAAAGGCGAGCACTTTCAGGTCAGCAAGATTCATCGACTTGACCAGACCTTCGGAAGCCCGCTCCCGCAGAAAAACATCCCGTGCAGGATCTGCGCCGAGTACGCGCGCAACCGTCTCGATCTCCTGTGCAGTATCCGGAAGACGGCTCAGCTGGGAGAGCTGTGCCGAGTATGTCTTTGCATCGCGCTCAGCATCGTCACCGGTCGCGCGCACGCCTCTGATCACCAAACCCCGCGTTGCTATCGCAGCGCCCGTCCCACGGCCTGCTTGATACGCCTTGAAGAGGGGATCGCCGAATCCGGCGTATGTTCTGCGCCCTTCCCCGGCCAGCGGCAGGGATCTGATCTTTCTGAGCGCATCGAGGGACGGCGATATCGAGAGTGCATGTTTCCTGATAAGCCAGGGAGCCAGCCGGTACCGCGAGAAGAGCAGCCCCGCATCGACGCCGTCATCGTATGGCGACGTCAGAAGCAGATGGATCGGCAACTGTCCGAGCGAGCCATGCGAAACGAAGATGACTTCCCGTGCTCCGGCAAGGAGCTGTTCATGCGGTTTCAGGAGCTGCTCATACAGAGCATATGCGGCTTTGAGATCAAATTCAGGTATATCGCCGAACGTCCGCGGATTGGAATCAAGGGCTCTGCGCAGTGATGTAACCATCCCGGAGAGATCACCTTCGGTCAGCGCCGACCGTGTTATCCTAACGCTGCCTTCGCGCGGCACTGCCCATATGTATGTTGCCCTGTCGGTCGGATATGAGGAGACGAGCACCTCACCCGGCCGAAGCATCTTGCGCACCTCATCTGCCGTTATGAGCGTCGGATTCACCATCCGGTCATAGGAGGGGACCCTGGACTTGATCTCACGGAGCAGAGTATCGCCGGCTTCTTCCAGCGTGCGGATGCGAGTGCGGAGCTTACCGATCATCTCGTCGAGATTCGTATCCTGCGAGGTCCAGAGATATGCCGAAAGCTGATCATCGGCGATCTGGGTCTGCACCTGTATATCCTGATACTGCCGGATGATCTCTCCAAGCTCTTTGCTGCTGCCGCCGATATTCCTGAGCGTCTGCTCAACGATCGCCTTCTGTACCGCTCCGGCCCGTGCCGCTTCCGTGATGCGGAAGATCTCGGTCATCCGGTCGTCGCTCAGATCGCTGGTCGTCACTCCTTCAAAGAGAAGGTCGATGTAAGCGTTGATAATGAATCGGAGCCTGAAGGTCCGCTCTGTCAGCTTTGTTCTGTCCCCGCTTTCGGGACTCTCCATTATCGACGGCATCACTTCGCGGAAGATGCGGAGCGCCTCGGACTGTCTCCCCTGCACAGACGCGGCAACGCCGATCAAGGCCCGGGCCTCAAGCGCATCGTAGTGGGTCACATCGAACCGCTTCACGAGTGCCTCAAACCGCCGCCGGAAGAGCGCCTCTGCCTCGGCCGGTTCATTGATCCTGATCAGGGCGATCCCGATATTGAGATCATCCTTGATGCCGGCAAGTGCCACGCCGCCCGGCCTCCTGAGCTGTGCTATGATCTTCGAGAAGTATTCCGCCGCAGACGTTCCGTCCCCGCTCAGCAGCAGGGCCTTGCCCTTCACCTGATATGCCGCGAGGACTCCAGGTGAATTTTCCTCAGCACCCAGCGTATGGAGAATACCGAGCGCCCTTTCGGCAATTACCATCGCATCGTTGAATCGGCCCTGCATCAGATAGTTCTCCGCGATGAACTGAAGCGCCATGACCGTATGATAATTGTCGGTGCCTGAAGCCTCAAGCATACCAAACAGTGCCTCACGGGCAACAGATTCTGCCTCGATCAGCTTTCCCTGCTGGGCAAGGGTATTCGCAAGGTAAAGCCGACGGAGCACGAGCATCACCGCCTTGCGTTTGGGTTCATAATCAGTCTTCAGGACCTGCTCAATAGCCAGACGGAAATAGAGCTCTGCCTGGGTCCATTCCCTCTTGAGCATGAACTCCGTCGCATACATATCCGAAAAGATCCATGCAGGCAGATACGCCAGCCGATCATGCCATCTCTCATCGAACGCCACAGCAGCATTGATCGAGTAGAGCGCGCCGTCATAATCCCCCATCATCGCAGAGAGCTGAGCAGCAGCAACCCGAGGACCAATTCCCGGTGTTGCGATGGGACTCAGAAAGGTTGACTCATCCAACAGTCCCCTTATCGTCTTGAAAGAAGCCCCGTAATTGCCGAGGGAATATTCTATTCTTGCAATCATAAAATAAGAGAAGGCGCGATCCCGCACAAAATCGTTTAATAATTTAGGCCCTTTATCAAGGGCCTCACGCATATCAGTGGAAGCCTGTTCCAGACGTCCGAGAAGCAGCGCTGCGGTCCCCCTCTCCCTGTAGAATTTGCCTGGGTCTTTCATGGTATCAGGGGGTTGCTGATCTGCCAGCATAATCATCTCGCGCAGAATTAAGGAATTGGTCTTTTTCTTCTCGAGCATCAGGAGTATGTCGTCGATCTTACGGGGCGGAGCGAGATACGCGCTGTCGCTCATCGAGACCGAGACCTTCTTTGCTTCACCGACTGACATGGTGGATGCACAGCCGGAAAGAATAAATACGGCAAGAGGGAGAGCTGACAAAAATAACCGATAAGAACCTGATCTCATAAGCTGCAAAGGCATAAAAATCTATATCCTTTCAGGCAAGCGAAGTTATAGCCTTTTCAAGCCTCTTCAGGGACTTCTCTTTTCCGAGCACCTCAAGGACCTCATAGATACCCGGGCTTTCTGTGCCGCCGGTCATGGCAACGCGCACAGGCTGGGCAAGCGCGCCGAGTTTGACGCCGTGCTTTTCAACAAGACCCTTGAAAACCGGCTCAAGCCCTGCATGGGAAAAATCCGCATGTGATGCAAGCGTATCCTTCAGATCTTTTAGAAGCAGCAGGCTTTTCTCATTCAGGAACTTTTCTCTTGCCTTATCGTCAAAGATCACATCCTCGACAATATAGTACCGAAGCGACTTTGCAAGCTCGACCAGGGTCTTTGCCCTCTCCTGCAAAGTCTTCACTGCCCTCGCAAGCCAAGCCATATCCGGCGCCTGTCCATCGGCAATGATGCTTTCCTTGACGAGGAAAGGGATGACCAGTTCGGCAAGCTTCTCAGGCGCAGTCGCCATGATATACTGCTGATTCAGCCAGAGCAGTTTCTCCGGATTGAAGACCGCAGCAGCATTGCCCACATTTTCAAAGGAGAAATAGTTGACCAATTCTTCACGGCTGAAGACCTCCTGGTCGCCGTGTGACCAGCCAAGCCGCACCAGATAGTTCACCAGTGCGTCAGGCAGATACCCCATCTCATAATAAGCCATGACCGACGTTGCTCCATGACGCTTCGAAAGGCGGGTCTTGTCAGCGCCGAGGATCATCGGCAGATGCGCAAATCTGGGAGTCTCATATCCCAGAGCATTATAGATATGGATCTGCTTTGGCGTATTATTCAGATGATCGTCGCCTCGTATGACATGGGTAATACGCATGTCAACATCATCCACGACAACCGTAAAATTGTATGTAGGCGTGTTGTCCGAGCGCAGTATGATCAGGTCGTCGAGCTGGCTGTTCTCAAAGACCACGCTGCCCCTGATCAGATCGTCAACAACGGTCTCACCATGCTGCGGGGTTTTGAATCTGACAACAGACGTACGGCCGGGCATAGGCTCTTTGAGGTCTCTGCATCGGCCATCATACTTCTGCGGCTTGCCCTGCGCTATGGCAAGATGCCTGCGCTGCTCAAGTTCTTCCGCTGAGCAGTAGCAGTGATACGCCTTGCCTTCCTGCACCAGCTTTTCGACGTAGCCTCTGTATACGTCAAACCGGTCGGTCTGCCTGAAAGGGCCCTCCTGCCAGTCAAGGTTCAGCCATTTCATGCCCTCGATAATAGCCTCGATATACTCGTCAGTGGAACGGGTCCTGTCTGTGTCCTCGATCCTGAGAATAAAGGTCCCGCCATGGTGACGAGCATAGAGCCAATTGAAGAGAGCAGTACGCGCGCCTCCTATATGAAGATGTCCTGTCGGACTTGGTGCAAATCTCACTCTAATCTGTTCAGTCAAAATACCCTCCAGATGAAAGGGTTCATGGGTCAAGGGGTTAAGGGGTTCAAGTGAGAATAATATTTAACTGTTCACCCGAACCCACGGACCCTCGAAACCTCGAACCCTGCGTTATTTTAAAACTTGCCCTGTACTATACCAAGTCTCACAAACTTTTTCGTTGCCTCAGTCACTTTGAATCTGTCGTCAGCCCGATATCCTGCAACCCACACGATATCATCTCCAGAAATAATAATCGGAATACTATCGCGCTCGTCGCGCGGGATCTTCATGTCCACGAAGAAATCCTGAAGCTTCTTTTTCCTTCCCGATCCGAGGGGATAGAAATAGTCTCCCGGTCTGCGCGGCCTGATCGTAAGCGGAAACTGCATCTTCTCTGCATCAAGAAGAACTGACAATTTGCCATCGCCGAACAACTCCTGTCTCTCTTCAACCTCAGCAGTCACCACGTGATGGGCATTCACAATAACAGCCTTGCCCGGAAGATCAAGCGTATATTCTGCAATACGCACGGGTTCCTCGGAAGTGATGACCAGCAGAGCGTATTCCTTGATAACCCGGATGTTCCTGGGCAGGACGAGCCTGTCTCCGCTCTGCCCGTTTTTGATAAGCGCGATGATATCCTCAATATGCAGAAAACCGATGCCCTTCAGCCCCTCTGTTTCGCTGATAGCACGTCTGAGCACCCTCCTCAGAATGACCGTTTCCATTGCCTCCATAGGCGAAAGGAAAAGCTCTATCCTCTTCTGAGCCTTTCTGCTGATCAATTTCATCAGGGTCTTGGTAACGAGAATTTCGAAATAGCGCTCTTCCTCACGCAGGATCTCCATGGTATGGCCAAGCGGCTGCAGAAGGCCCGGATTCACCTGCTTCAGCATTGGCATGAGCCTCAGCCTGATCATGTTTCTGAAATAGTCATCCTTGAGGTTCGAGGAATCTGTAACCGGAACGATCTTCCTGCTTGTGAGGAACCTCTCGATCTCCTCTCTTCCTATCTCCAGAAGCGGACGTATGATGCTGTCTCGTTTGACTGGTATGCCGGAAAGTCCTGCAGGCCCGGAGCCCCTGACGAGCCGCATGAACAGGGTTTCTGCCTGGTCATCACCATTGTGTGCAAGTGCAACCTTGTTCGCTCCGGTTTCGGCGGCTGCTTTCGCGTAAACCTGATATCTGAGCTCTCTCGCAGCTTCCTGTCTGCTCATACGGTGCTGTTTGCAGTATGAGATAACATCAACCGACTCGACCATGAAGGGAATCCCAAGACCTTCGCAGAACTTCCTGCAGAACTCGATCTCATTCGGCACCTCAGCGGGCCTGAGGTTATGGTTTATGTAAAGCGCATGTATCTGCAGTTGATAGATCTCTTTGAGTGCATGCAGCAGGTACAGAAGACAGGCAGAATCAGGGCCGCCGGAAAAACCAACAAGCACAGAATCGCCCTGTGCAAGAAGACTGTTTTTGCGAATAGTCTTCTCAGTTTTTTCAATGAGGTCATCTGTCTTCATAGTGTCTCTGTCAGTTTCTTTCATAACAGGGGTTGATTATATTATGATACAAAATATTCCATACAACCAGCCTGAAGCAGGTGAACATAAGGCTCCTGCGGTCAGCCATAAGCAAAGAAAATGAAAACACGCTCCACAAAACATAAGAGCAGCACCGAAAGAAACAAAGCCACGAAGCCGTCGTCTGCAAAACAGGCAGGATCTTCACGCACAGCATATGGGGATACGGTCACCATATGCATCAATACTGACTGTATACTCAGAAAAAAGGGAGGGGGATGTCTCGGCTTTGAAGGCTGCCCCGGCTTTAAATCCCGCTAATCTTCCTGCAGTTCCAGAATCTCTTTCATCCCTTTGGCCGCATGCGCCTGGGAAGGATTGATCCTGAGCGCTTTATCAAAGGTATTCTTGGCCCTGGTCATAAAGCCCAGCTTCAGATAGATATGACCGAGCTCTGCAAAATAATCAGCATTGTAAGGAGAAAGATGCAGGGCTTTTCGTATCGATGCCTCGGCTTCCTTGATCTTTTTATTCCTGAGCAGGGCAATGCCGTAAAAATAATGATAATCAGGCACTGATTCATCAAGGTATGCTGCCTGGCCAAAAAAGGTCATGGCATTCTCATTGTCCCCATTACCCAAACTTTCGCGTCCCTGCCGGTATTTCCCCTGCGCCATAGCCTTCTTGTTCGTTCCCTGAGATTCCGGTTGAGCGGCAGCAGCCTGCGGCTGTTGTTGATTGATGCTGCCGGATCTGGTGAGATCCCGGTATGCCTCATTGATATAGGCAAAAATAACATTGAGCTTCTCTTTTAACCCCTCGGACTTAAAGAATAGATATCTGTCAGGATGATATTCCTTTGCCATGGCATGATAAGCGCTCTTGATCTCTGCTGCCGTGGCACCCGGCTGCAGACCGAGCACACCCTGATACCCGAGCGTTTTGTGCTCCCGGTAAAGCTTATCGATCCTGTCAGAAAGTTCCGGGTCAAGGGCCTTTCCCTCAGGTTCAGCCTCCTGCACCTGAATCTCTTCCTCTTCTGCCATCTCTGACTCCACCTCAAGCAACTGAGCATTGAAGAGTGCATAGACTGACCTGAGGGTATCTTCCTGCTTCAGCGGAGATCTTGAGAGGATCTCGTTCAGCGAAGTTTTACCGTTGATCAGGGACAGCATGTCCCTGTCCTGCTCTTCCAGCACCAGCCGGTCCAGCAAACCGATCGTATCGGACGAAAGTGAGACCCTGGTCCCTTGATTGAGATATCGCCTTTTAAACGTGTCAATGCAGTCTGTCTTCTTGGAGCCTCGGTATAAGAGATCGTTGGCATTCAGCTTTAGCATGACGATCTCACCTCTTGGCAGAGGCTCTTCCCTGAATGAGAACCGCGCATTATCAATATTGCAGAGATTCATGATAACCGCCTCAACCCGGCGATGCACGACCTGCACAAGTTCCTGAGGATCGATGTAACGCATTTCGACCAACACAGTGCCCTGACTCTTGCCGCTCTCCCGGACAAGATTCAGGGTATTCTGATACTGATGAGGTGTTATCCTGCCAGCTGCCAGCAGCATAGAACCCAACTGTTCGTCATCCTGATCAGTCGAAGAATAGACCATCTCTCCGTCCTTGAAATAAATCTTCCTGCGCCACTGCTCTGTTTCTATATACAGTACTCCTGTTTTCCTGGTACGTTGAATGCCGAGTACGATGTCAGACAAGCGGTAATAGTCCAGCATTCCCTCGAGAGGCCCCATTCTGATAACGCCTACCTTAAGGCCGGAGAACATCTGTCTTTTCCAGATGATCTTACCCATTGCATCAAGGCTGATATCCCTGATCTTCAGATCCAGAACCTGCGCATTGAGATCTGAAATGCCCTTGATAAGAATTGCCATTCCGTTGAGAGAAAAATCGGTCACAACCGCAGGAGAAGCCTCCCCATTAATGATGAGGTCAAATTCAAGGTCGAGTTTACGTCTCGGAAAAGAGCGTCTGTTTGTTGTATGTTGCATGAAATTCGCTACTCTCCCGGCCTGTTGATCTGCTGATTCTCAGGAAAGACCAGGGTCATAACCTGGCCAAGGCTCCCGGGTGAGCCGATATCCCTGCCGTCAAGATTCAGCCTGATGCCGCCTGCATTGCCGAGTTTGAGCACAGCTTTATCAGTAAACTGCCATGTCCTGATCATACCCGGCCTGAGCAGGATCTCTTCATATTTGCCGTTTGAAAACTTGATATGCATCCAGGTCAGATCAATTGCAGTAATCTGAAGACTGTGCGCACCAGCCGTTTGAGGCTTCTGATTGCCTGTTGCCTGACTGCTCACCACAGGCGCTGCGGCCTGAGGCTGCGGCACCACAGGCTCCTGATGAACTGCGGAGACTTGGGGGTTATCAGTCTGGCCCTGCTGAACTGGCTGAATATGCTGGATCGGTTGAGCGGGCAGCGCTGCATTTTTATTCTCAGGCCCTGATCTCCCCTGTCTCAGGATGACAACGCCCAGGATAAGGAGAATAAGCACCAGTGCAGGAATAACATAGTAATAAAAGGGCATCTTTTTCTTCGAAGATGCTACAGGAAAAATAGTCGACGGCTTGGGCTGGGTAAGGTGCCCTGTGTACATGGCGATGATCGGCTCAGGATCGATCTGCAGATACGTTGCATAGCAACGTATATAGCCTATGGTATAAACGGCAACAGGCAGCTTTTCAAAGCAATCCTCTTCAATGGACACAAGGAACTCCTCCTTGATCTTCAGAAGATCTGCCGTCTGCTTCAGGCCGAGCCCCAGCTCTTCCCGCCTTTTTTTCAAGAATTCCCCTGCCACACCCTCTCCTTGCAATAGTTTACAAGCTTTTTATTATCCTCTAATTAAAAATCTTTATGCAAGTTCTGTCTTAATCGGGGCTGCGAATCCACTCATTTTGATCTGTCATTCAACATAAAGATAATGGTAAACCTTTTGTGGTAGCATAGTTTACAATGAAGCGTATTGCAATAACAGGCATAGGCGCCGTAACGCCGATGGGCAACACATTTCAGGCCTCCTGGGAGGCTGCCGGCAACCAGCAGTCAGGCATCGGACCCGTCACGCGCTTCAGCACTGCGGACATACCGTGGAAGGTCTGCGGTGAACTGAAGAGTTTTGATCCTGCGCCATATCTCAGCGCAAAGGAGACACGAAGGCTTGACCCTTTTGCACAGTATGCTGTGGCAGCAGCTCTTATGGCTGCGGAAGACGCCGGATTCATTTCATCGGACGCATCACGAATCACGAATCACGCATTACTTGAAAAAGGCGGCGTGATCATCGGATCGAGCAGAGGCGGCATCGGAACAATCGAAAAAGCGATCAGCAATCAACGGGGAACACGTATATCCCCGTATCTCATGCCATCAACAACCATAAGCATGGCAGCCTCGTACACTGCTCAAAAACTCGGCCTCAGAGGATACTGCCTCGGCATCTCGAATGCCTGCACATCAGGCACAAATGCGATCGGCGAAGCTTATCGGCTGCTCAGGTCAGGTTTCGCAGGGCCGATATTTGCGGGCGGCACGGATGCGCCGATTAGCAGGATATGCCTCGAAGGGTATGGCATTGCCAGAGCATTATCGAAAAACTCCGATCAGAATGCAAGCAGGCCCTTTGACAGGGATAGGGATGGCTTTGTGCTTTCCGAAGGTTCATGCGTTATTGTTCTTGAGGAATATCATGCAGCGCAAAAACGCGGGGCTAAAGTCTATGCCGAGATCATTGGGTACGGCAACTCGGTTGACGCCTTTCATCAGACACAGCCGCTTGCCGAAGGAGAGGCGCTGGCAATGAGCAGTGCCTTGGCCTCCGCAGGGATCATGCCTGAGGATGTGGATATGATAAGCAGCCACGGGACATCGACTCCTGTTGGCGATATTGCCGAATGCCAGGCCATACATCTCGTCTTTGGAAAAAGAGCGGCCCGCATTCCGGTGACCGCCATGAAATCCATGTCCGGGCACATGTTAGCCGCCTCAGGCGCTTTTGAAACAGCATGTACGGCCATGGCAATCAATCAGGGCACCCTATTGCCAACGATTAACCTGTCAGCGCAGGATGAGAAGATTCAGCTCGTAATCGTCAGGAAAACAACCGCCGCAGATATCAAGAGTGCAATAGTTAATTCCTTTGGTTTTGGCGGAGTGAATGCGGTTTTGGTGTTGAAGAAAACTGATTGATCGCACTGGCGATCAGCGAGATGTTATAGCGTTTTCTCGTAGAGCCGGTATTTCTTGTACAATCTCCCATCAGCCATCTCCACGATCCGCTGCACAGGGATATTGTCTTCAAGTATCCAGGAGAACTCCACTGTCTTGTACCCTCCGCTCCTGATCCCTTTGAACGCCTCCCTGAAGAGCAGAGCATCCACCCCCTTGTTGCGGTAATTCTTCTTAATGCCCAGGAGAAGAAGCCTGAGATCCTTAATCTTGGGTGAATAGTACAGGGCCTTCATGATCGTGAGAGGATTTATGTTTCCATGCATTTTCTTGAGAACGATATTGAAATCCGGAACCATACCAAGAAAACCTACAGGACTGCCGTTATCCTCTGCGATCAAAGTCAGTTCAGGCACCACGATCTGCTTCAGCCGCTCGCCAAGGTAAAAGATCTCTTCGTCGGTAAGAGGGATAAAGCCCCAATTCTTCTCCCAGGCGTCGTTGTACACCTCTCTGAAGACGAGCATCTCACTGTCGAACTTCTTTTTGTTAACCGGCCTGACCGTTATTCCACGCTTCTCGGCAATCGCCGCAACACGCAGCACCTTTTCGGGCAGACTCTTTTGCACTTCGTGAATATATGCATAGAGATCTTTCGCTTTTCCCATGCCGCAGGTTTCCATAAGATCGTTATAATAGGAAGGGTTATATGATGTCATGATCATGGGGTGCTCGTGATATCCTTCAATAAGAAAGCCGCACTCTTCATTCGTCGAAAAGTTCATCGGTCCTCTCATGAGTTTCATCCCCGCTGCTTTGAGATCAGCAGATACAGCGTCGAGAAGAGCTTTGGCAACATCACGGTCATTCACTGATTCAAAAAAACCGAAAAAACCAGCATCCTCCTGCTGAAATTCTCTGTGACGATTGTTGATAATCGAACAGATCCTGCCGACGATCCTGCCCTCTTTTTCAGCCACAAAGTATTTGACAGCAGCATGCATAAAAAAAGGATTCTTTGAGGAAAACTGATCCCGCAGTTCTTTCCTGAGCTGAGGAACGTAGTGGGGATAGTTTTTGTAAAGCGAAAACGACAGTTCTATGAAACGGTCAAGGTCTCTTGCGGTCCTGACTTCTTTAACTTCCAAGAGTTCAGCCGATCAGGCCAAGGGCCTTTCCGACCTTCTCAAAGGCAGCCAGCACCCTGTCAAGCTGTTCTTCAGTATGGGTCGCCATATAGCTTGTCCTGATGAGCGCGTGTCCTTCAGGAACTGCCGGGCTTATGGCAACATTTACAAATACCCCTTCTTCCTGCAGCATCATCGCAGCCTTGAAAGCTATCTCATTTTCGCCGACGATCACAGGTATTATCGGTGTCTCGCTCGGGCCTATCTCAAACCCAAGATCACGGAATCCTTTCAGCATCTTGTTGGTGTTCTTCCAGAGCTGAACGATCCTTTCGGGCTCACTTTCGATAATATCAAGAGCAGCACTCACTGCAGCAACTGACGCAGGCGGCGGGCTGGCGCTGAATATAAGTGCACGTGCAAAGTGCTTGATGTAATGGATCACCTCTTCTGATCCTGCGATAAAGCCGCCGATGGATGCAAGGGACTTGCTGTACGTGCCCATAATGAGATCAACATCCTTTTCAAGACCAAAATGCTCTGCGGTGCCCCTTCCGGTCTTGCCGAGCACGCCAACGCCATGTGCATCGTCCACCATAAGCCGCGCTCCGTATGCCTTTGCAAGTTCAACGACCTTTGGCAGGTTAACAATGTCGCCTTCCATGCTGAATACACCATCAACAATAATGATCTTTCTCTTGTCAGCGTGTTCCTGGAGCACACGCTCAAGGTCTGCCATGTCATTGTGCCGATACTTTTTCACGCTGCCGTACGTAAGCCTGCATCCGTCGATAATGCTTGCATGATCCATCTTGTCAATGATAACAAGGTCGTTCTTGCTGACCAGCGCAGAGATTACGCCAAGGTTCACCTGGAAGCCTGTTGAAAAGACGAGTGCAGCCTCTTTTCTGATAAAGCGGGCCAGTTTCTCCTCAAGCTGGACATGGATATCGAGTGTTCCGTTGAGAAAACGTGAACCAGCGCAGCCGGAGCCATATGTCCTGACCGCATCAATGCAGGCCTCTTTCACTTTCGGATGGTTCGTCAACCCAAGATAATTGTTCGATCCCACCATGATCATCTTCTTGCCTTTAATGATCACCTCAGGATCCTGTGCACTTTCGATCACCCTGAAATAGGGATAAAGGCCCACCGCCATAAGCTCCTTGGCCCTGTCGAATTTGAAGCATTTCTCAAAGATGTCTGTATTTTTTTCTATAGCCATTTTTCTTTCCTGTACCAGTCTGCTGTTTTTTTGAACCCCTCCCCAAGGGGTGTCTCTGTATGAAACCCGAGTTCCTTCATTGCCTTTGCCGGGTCACACGTCCAGTGAGGATAACGGATCTCCTGAATTTTGTCAGGGTTAATTATACCTTTTTTCTGAATTTTTTGAAGCAGAACCGCCAGAGCAGGCAGAATCGACCGCGGCAGCCTCAAACGAAATGCCTTTCTTCCCAGGGTCGCGGACATAGCAGTCAGGATATCGTCATTCGTATAGATCCTACTGTCAGCAAGATAATAGATTTTGCCAGCAGCCGCTTCCTTTTCTGCTGCCAGGATCATTCCCTGCACAAGGTCCTCGACATAGATGAGGGAATAGGAAGACCTCCCCCAATACGGAAACAGCCTGTTCTGCACTGCCTTGAAAACAAGAAAAAAGTCAGTATCCCTGGGGCCATACACCGCAGGAGGCCGAATAATGGTGACCAAGAGCTTCTCTTTGCATGAGAGCACTGCCTTTTCGCCTTCCAGTTTGCTTTTCCCGTACACTGAAACAGGACTGGCAGGCTCATCCTCGGGCAAGGGTCTTCCATCAATGCTCGGACCTGCAGCGGCGAGGCTGCTGATGTGCAGAAATCTCTTCAGTAACGGATTCATCTCTGCTGCTGCAGTGACAAGTTTTTGGGTACATACTGCATTGGCATGATAAAAGTCTTTTGCTGAATCCGCCTTGGTGAGACCGGCAAGATGGAAAATATATTCAAACTCACCCAGTCTCTTCGCATAGGAATCAGTGTCATCAAGATCAGCATGCAGATATTGAGGTCTGAGATGGCTCAACCATTTGAGTTTTGATGTTTTTCTGACAAGGCAGGTAACGTCATAGCCTTTCCTGATGAGAGCCTCAACAAGAAAACTGCCGATAAACCCGGTTGCACCGGTGACAAGAACTTTCATAATTGCACAGCGGGAAAAAGGTTGAGGTTAGGGCTGAGGCAGACAGAAGACAGGATATACACAACCGCTACTGGCGATTTCACGCCTCCAGGCACTTCTTCAGCGTATCATTCAGCTCATCAAGCTTAAAAGGTTTCTTCAGGGTGCAGATGCCTTTGGATCTGAACTCATCCTCAAGTTCGCTGGTGATAAAGGCTGAACAGACAATGATCTTCGGCCTATGCTGGGCGTTTTCGAGCTGCCTGATTAGCTCCACACCGCCTCCTTCAGGCATGCGCAGATCAACAAACAGCAGGTCTATCTTCTCAGTCTTGAGCTTTTCCGCAGCTTCTGCGATGTTGGAAGCGGTCACAACCTCATGACCGCTCTTTTTAAGCGCCCGGTCAAGAAACCACCGCACAAGCTGTTCATCATCAACGACAAGAACATTCATGGCGATATCTTAATACATCTCATGGATAAAATAAAGACAGGATTTCAGGTTTTATCCTGCAGAAAGCCGAACTTCTGCATCCTGTATCTGAGGGCATCCCTTGTGAGATTCAATAGACGGGCTGCCTTTGTCTGGTTATGTTTTGTCTGTTCAAGGGCCTGTCTGATAAGTTCTTTCTCAACTTCTTCGATGTCGAGACCTGCGACGGGCAACATGATCTGGCCTGACGTGATCTCCCGCGGAGGTTCATTTTTTACCGAAAACTCGAAGGGCAGATGCTCGTGCAGAATGTATTCGTCATTCTCAAGGATCATTGCCCTCTCGATCACGTTCTTCAGCTCTCGTACATTACCCGGCCAGGAGTAGGCAATAAATGCCTTCTCCGTCTCTTTGGACAGGCCCTTCACATTCTTCTTAAAATCCCTGTTAAACTCATCGATAAAGAACCGTGCAAGGAGAGGAATGTCCTCAGGCCTTTCCCTGAGAGAAGGAAGCACAATCGGAATGACCTTCAGACGGTAATAGAGGTCTTCCCTGAAGGTCTCCTTCTTCACTTCTTCAGACAGCTTCTTGTTGGTTGATGCGATGATCCTGAGGTCCACTGTAATATCCTTAATCCCACCTATCCTCTTGAAGGTCTTGTTCTCGATTACCTTAAGAAGCTTTGCCTGTGTGCTGAGCTTCAGATCGCCTATTTCATCGAGGAAGATAGTTCCTCCGTCAGAAAGCTCGAAGAGCCCCTTCTTCATCTGTTTTGCGTCGGTGAAGGCCCCCTTTTCGAAACCAAAGAGCTCGCTTTCGATAAGCGTGTCAGGGAGGGCAGTGCAGTTTATATCCATAAAGGGCTTTGAAGCCCTGCTGCTTTCATAATGGATCACCTTTGCCACAAGGTCCTTGCCGGTACCGCTCTCGCCCTGAAGCAGAATAGTCGTGGCATCGCTTTTCGCAACCTTTCTGGCGAGGTCCATGATCTTCATCATCTGAGCTGATCTGCCTATGATATTCGTAAATCCGAACTGTTTTGATATCTGGGTCCTGAACTGAGAGACCTCTTTCCGCAAGGTCACGGTCTCAAGGGCCTTGCTGATCAGGATCTTGAGCTTTTCCATGTTAAAGGGCTTCTCGACAAAATCATAGGCTCCGAACTTGATCGTCTTGACCGCTGTCTGGATGTCGCCAAACGCCGTAACCATGATCACGATCGTGTTGCTGCTCTCTTTTTTAATGCTCTCCAGCACGTTCAATCCAGAAATGTCAGGCAGGTGTATGTCGAGGAGCACGATATCAGGCTGCTCTGCATAAAAGAGATCAAGGCCTTCAAGCCCTTTTTCAGCAGTGATGACCGTATACCCTTCCTTGGTCAGGTTCTGTTCAATGGACCAGCGGAGCAGCTTTTCGTCATCTATAACCAGGATCTTCGGCGTTTCCATTATTACCTCTTATGGGGGATTATAATATGAAAGAAGTTCCCGATGCCAGGTTCGCTCTCCACCCTGATCCTTCCGCCATGACTTTCGATGATGTTCCTGCTCACCGCGAGCCCCAATCCCGAGCCGGTATATTTAGTCGAAAAAGAGGGTTTGAAGATGTTCCGGATATTATCAGGAGTCAGCGCACGGGCAGTATCTGCGCACAGGATTCTGATCTCAGCCTTTTCACTGTCATGCATGGTAGAGACCGTAATCGTTCCGCCGTCAGGCATGAACTGCATCTGGTGGAGCAGCACACCGGTCAGCACCTTTTCTATCTGCTCAGGATCAACAGAGGTCTCTGGCAGGGTTCCCGGCAATTCTGCCACTTCAATACCCATTGCTGCGGCAGCCATCTTTACCCCGGCCACCGCTCTCGCCACGATACGGTTAAGATCAGCAGGCACAGGATTGATCTCCTGGGGCCGTGCAAAAATGATAAGTTCCTTTACGCACCGGTCAAGACGATCTATCTCTGAAAGGATCTCATTGCAGATCTCTTTGCGGGGGCTGTCATCAGGGATGTCCTCTGCCATAACCTGCAGCGCTCCGCTGATACCTGCCAGCGGATTCTTGATCTCATGTGCAACCGTGGCAGCAACTTCACCGATCGAGGCCATTTTTTCGAGCTGACTCGTCTCGGCACTCTCATATCGCTGCACTGCTTCCCGAGCCTTTTCAAGCTCTGCGGTTATTCTGTTGATCCCAACAGCCATTGCCGAGAGCTCGTCAGCACCTGCTGCAGAAACCCGTGCGGTCAGGTCGCCCTCTGCAATTCTCCTGATCTCTCTGTTAACCTTTTCGAGCGGCTTTTTTATCTGACGACGAGAAATGATGACAAGCGCAAGAGACAACAGACCTGCGCTGAAAAGCCAGGCAGCGATCGCCCAGGCAATAGCACTGGTAACGATACGTTCTTCTTTCCCGTGC
Source organism: uncultured Nitrospiraceae bacterium (assembly GCA_964506525.1). GTDB lineage: Bacteria > Nitrospirota > Thermodesulfovibrionia > Thermodesulfovibrionales > UBA6898 > UBA6898. The sequence goes on along the minus strand of CAZDLA010000015.1, from coordinate 21,029 downwards.
ATCACCTCAAGGTCAACGATAGCCCTGATCTCGTCACCAGCACCATGACATCTCTGGCACGGCCAGTCATTACCCATCACCTTGATACTGGAATAGACTTCACGCCCCTGAGACCTGTGGATAAAAAGGGAGGAAACCTTGCGGGCCTTGAAGGCCTTCACATGCTGTGCATCGACCTGCTGTCCAACCTCTCCCGGCACCGTCGAGTTCAGGATGATGCCATTGTCGGAAAACACACGTACAGCCTTGATATCGTCTGCAGCAAACCCGTCCAGAAAACGCTGAAATTCTTCCTTTGGCCTGCCCTCAAGCATCATAGACTTAAGGCCGTTGGTGACCACCTCTGCAAGCAGCGCAACCCGCTCCCTTTTCGCGTCATCAAGATGGCCCTGCGTTATCCCATAGCTCAGCCAGGAAAAAAATCCACTGACAACAAAGAATACAGCGACAATAGACAGGATATGCCTTCTGTAAAGGGTCACAGACTGATCACTCCCCTTTATTCCAAGTCGCCTTCAAACGCAAACCGCGTTGGCTTCGTCGTCAGCTCCTCAACATACCATTCAGTATGCCTGCGTCACTTCTTCCTTGCCGCCTTGTTATCATTTTGAATGCGGCCTGGAATTACCGCCTACTGTCCGCCATATGCATGCAGGCCCGACAGCAGCAGGTTTACGCCAAGATAGGTGAATATAACGGCAATGAATCCGAGTACTGCAACAGCAGCCACCTTTCTTCCCTTCCACCCTCTCATAAGACGACTGTGGAGAAAGAAGGCATAGAAAAACCAGGTGATCAGAGACCAGGTCTCCTTGGGATCCCAGGTCCAGTATTTACCCCAGGCCTGATCAGCCCATATGGCGCCAAAGATAAGACCACCGAGCGTGAAGATAGGAAACCCGATTGCTATGCTCTTGTATGTCAGCTCATCAAGCATCTCAGCAGAAATATTAAAAGATGTAATGATCTTCTTGAGAAAACCGCCAAAATTCCAGATTAGAAAAATAAGACCAAATGCAGCAGCATAGCTGAATGCGACAATTGCTGATGAATCATTTCTGAACGATGCCTTAAACAGGTAACTCTTGATCAGTTCCTGCTTGCCCATAAAGGCAACCTTGAACGTAAGGAAATCAAGTCCCATGGCCGCAAGGGTTGCGATGAAGATGCCGAGCGTAACCGTCCAGAAGATATATGAAGTCTCATTCTTCTGTTCAGACCTGACTATGAGATACATGAGCCCGGTGCTGAACGAGACCGCAAAGAGCGCATAGGAGACAAAGCTCATCATGACATGCGCCAAAAGCCAGTTGGACTGGAGTGCAGGCACAAGCGGCTGGATGTTCTTTGACATTCCGGAAAGATCAATGAAAGCAAGGGCCAGGGCCGCGACAGGTGTTATGAATGCGCCGAAGCTTTTGTTCTTGTATTTGAACTCGATGATGAGATAAACAAGGATAAGGCACCAGACAAAAAATATGAGAGATTCATAGAGGTTGGTAAGAGGCACGGCACGGAGCCACCCCATCTGGCCAAGCTCTGCAAACTCTGCCCAGCGCAGGAGGAACGCAATCGTCTGTGAAACAAAACCAATTACCGTAGCAGTGGTTGCCAACATGCCAACGCCGCTCTTTCTGAATGCAAGGTAGCTGATATAGAGCATCATGGCAACAAAGTATGTAATGTCTGCAAAACCAAAAAAGAACGAACTCTTCATCTTACTTTCCCCCTTTGTGCTCAGTCTGGAGCATAGTAACCAGCTTTTCAACTTTTCTTTCCAAGGTTGCCTTGTTCCTGTTCGCAGAAGCACCAATACTGACCTTCACACTGTTCTTTTCTTCTGTCAGGGAAAGCCAAACTCTTCTGTGGCTCATGAAGAAGGTCATATACAGTCCGATTGCCATGATGATGCAACCCAGATACACAATACCCACACCAGGATCCTTCCGTACCTGCATACCGGTGTACTGAACACCCCAGAGGTCAACAAACTCGACCCGGTTGCCGTCAGGCAGATCCCATGTTTTGGGAAATCGTTTCAACAGCCAGCCGGAATTTTTCTTAACTCCGTTTTCAATAAAATCCACATAGATCGCAGGGTTCACCATCTGCTCAGCAAAGGTGAACGCCTTGCCGCTCTCGTCAAAAGAGAGTGCCGGGCTGAAATCCCGCACATGCCCCTCAACAGCAGTCCCCGGTATGAAGAACTTGTCGCCGACCTTGAGGTTCACCTGTTCAGCCTTTCCATCCTTTGAAGATGCCTTCAGGATCACAACGCCCTTGCCGAAACCATCAGGATGCAGGCCAAAGCTCGACTGATAGAAGGTCACCCCTTCGAACTTGAGCGGGTCATTCACCACAATAGATTTTTTCATGACCTCCTGCCCGTTCTTCAGGACCGTGAGCCAGCTCTTGTATGACTTCGGCATTTCCGTGTCCGGATAGTATTCAACATCAAAATTGTCACAGCGCAGCTCAAAGCCCAGAGGAACCTCTACACCACGGTCCCTGTAAGCCACAGAAGAAATCTCTCCCTCCGGAAGATTCAGGAACGCATTGTATCCGAAGAAAATCCCGAGGATCGCTCCGGCAAGTATTATCAGGATGCTGAGATGAACGATATAAACACCGAGCCGCGAGTAATTGCCGTGTTCTGCGTAGAACTGGACAGTCTGGCCCTCTGCATGCTCCACCGGCTTGAAGCCGATGCCACTCATGGCAGACACGATCTTTTCTTTTATTCCTGCAGGCTTGCCCTTAAGCGTCACTGAGTTTTTTACCGACATCTTCTCGATGTAGTCAACCGGCACAGGCCGTATCTTTTCCTGAACCAGCTTCAATACTCTGGGCAGCCGGTCCAGCGAGCAGATAATCAGGTTTGCGGCGAAAAGAAGGAGAAATGCAAGGAACCACCATGAATGGTACATATCCGTAAACCCGAGCTTGTCAAGCACTCCCAAAACACTGTGGCCGGCTTCGTGGCTGAGGCCGAACATCTTTGACAGAACCTTGATGTTCTTCTCAGGATCAGCCTGCTGTTCAATTATCGTACCAACGATAGACGTGAGCGAGATGAGCGCAAAGATGACGACCGCGGTCTTGACCGAGGCAAATATCTCCCATATTATATCGAAAATATTTCTGTTCTTGTTTTCTGTCATCAATATACTCTCCTGTAAATATAGTTTTATATTTTAGTATTTTTCATGAAAAAATACACAAATTTCGGGATTGCAGGGCAATCCGGCAATGGCGAGTAGGATATCCTTGATTTATGAAGAAAATATGAATCGGGAAAGTATCTCGGGTTGTTTAGGTTGTTTAGACTGTAGGCTGTTAGGACTGGACAAAGAACAAACCCATTACCCAGCCACGTTTCGATCTTTCATGGTTATTCCCCCTATCTACCTAAAAACCTGCGGGCTATCCACCTGATGAGTAACCCCTACAGCCTCTGGAAAAAGGCATTGCGCAGTTCCGGTTTTCTGCCGTGATCAGTAAGATTATCGTATTCATCATTCTTCTGCTTTATCTTCCGCATAATGTCATGGGCTGCAGCCCCGACCTTCGATTCAATGGCAGCCTTAACCATAGCCTCTGCATTTTCATTGGTCTGGTTGGGCAGCGTCAGCTCCCTAAGCCCTGAGATCCCCGAAATGACCGCCTGCCTGAAACGAGGCTCCTGAATGATCCTTACATGATCATGCTCATGTTCAGCGAGCTGCTGCAAAAACCCTTCCCAGACCTTGAAATCAGATAATTCAAAGCTGCTTTTCTCGGAAAGCGCCGGTAAGATCACGGTAATGTCTGACCTGAAATCAATATCAGAGATGCGCACCGAAACATTGATCAGGTCGTCTTCAAGGCTATAACTGAAATCCATATTATAGGACAGCCCGAAATTCCACCGCGTCTGGCCCGCATAACGTCTGCCTTCACGGGCATCGAGAGGACCGACCCTGTCCGTTGCAGCCATGGCCTCGTGGATGCTGTTCCCCGCAACCTCGTAGAATTCATAGGTAACATCTTCTCTGAAATTAAGTCTGACATTGTTGTCCCTGGACTGTTTCCTGTGGTACGGTTGACGATCCCTTTTCTTTGTGCCAAAGGGATCATCCGTAACGATAAGAGTGCCTTCTTCATCAAAATACTGGAAGACCTCTGCATGCGCAGTGTGAAAGGTCATGAGACAGAAAAGAAGAATGAAAATGAATTTAGGTATCTTCATGACAGGCAGATCCAATGCATCTGCAGACGGCTGAGGACAATGATCAGAGCTCGATCTTGCCGCCTATGATCTGACCGGCAACAGCAAAGATCAGGAAAATAGGTATAACCCCATAGCCCAGATTGGCATAGAGCCTCGCAAAGGCAATCAGGGGTATCGGCAGATGGATACAGAGAAACCATTTCAAGGAATATTTTTTCTCCCGGGCTCTGAAATACCCGAAGAAAAGATTCAGCACAAAGGTGATAATGCAGATCGTGGCTATGGCCACTGTGCGCGATGAAACATCCATTGTGGAAAATACCTTAAATCAGACAGGCAGGTCAACACGGACATTAGTGGCATTAAGCGCCAATGGCAGATACATGGGACAAAGGATAGCAAAAACGTCGCAATAACATGCTACAATATGTCCCGGTATATATGAAAAAAATATTTGTCATCGAACGGTCTGCCGACGTCTTCAATACGGTGAAGCATTACCTCAAAGAGGATAATCTCCCGTATATATCCTTTCAGAACGTCCGCGAGGCGTTTGTCTCGCCAGACCTGCCGGCACTTATCATTCTTTTCGGCAATGACAGCTTTCAGGAGATCCGGGCCGACATTGCTGACCTGAAAGATAGCCCCTTATTTGTGAAGATCCCGAAGATCCTGATACTGCCCTTCAATGCAGCCATAACCCAGGGAGAGTGCAGAAGTCTCGATGTGCAGGAGACTTTTTTCATCCCTGTGGACAAGCTCAAGTTCCAGACTGCGATCTCCAAGTTTCTTTTGAGGTCACCTCGCCGCGTCTTCCGCATCCTGGTAAACGTTCAGCAGGATGGGAGCAATCTCCGCTATTCAGGCATATCCATGGATTTCAGTGAAAGCGGCATGGCCTTTGAGTGCGTTTCCGATTTCACGCTGGGAGAAAAACTCCAGGTCAGTTTTGTAAACCCGAAGAACCGCAGCAGGTTCTCGCTTAAGTCAGAGGTCGTAAGAAAAACTTCAACGCCCACCGGCAGTTCGGTCTTCTATGGTGTCACGTTCAGGCAGATGTCAGAAAAGGAAACCCAGGACCTTACGCAGTTCATCACCGGCAGTTCATAGTACTTTCACCTTGACAGAATGGAATTGAATTCCACTGGGGCATCAACAAAATCTATGGACAACCATCATGCTTAATTCCCAGCAACTCAAAGAAACGATAAAAGATATCCTCGATTCTCAGAAGCTGGCGGTCCTTGCCACACAAGGTAACGGAAAGCCATACGGCAGTCTTGTGGCCTTTGCAGCGACAGCAGATCTGAAAACTATTCTCTTTGCCACAACGCGGGCATCAAGGAAATACGTAAACCTCCTGACAGATCCAGGTGTAGCTTTAGTCATCGACACGAGAACAAATCAGACAGCTGACTTTTCAGATGCCGCTGCTATTACGGTGCTCGGAGAGGTCGAAGAGGTCTCTGCGTTTGTACGTCAGGAGAGCAACATGATCTATCTCAATAAGCATCCCAATCTGGAAGAGTTCATCGAATCGCCTACCACAGCCCTTCTCAGTGTCAGAGTAAAGACATACATCATGGTGAACCGGTTTCAGAACGTGCAGGAACTCCACGTGAGCGAATGATCTTCAAATACTATTCATTAGATTTTATGATCAGACATCGGCCAGTGCAAGAACAGTTTATGGAAAAGTGGAGCGTTCTCTTCATCCGTTTAATTTTTTTCTGCACAATATTGCTTATCACAATAACAGGAGATAGTATGGCAATCGAAGAGGCAAAGTATGCTGTGATCACAAAGCATGGAGACCTTGAACTGAGGCAGTACGAGCCGCATTTTGTTGCCGAGACCATCGTAGAAGGGGATTTTGATGGAGTCGGGAATGAGGGCTTCCGTCGCCTTTTTAAGTATATCTCCGGGGAGAACCAGAAAAAACAGGCCATATCGATGACTGCGCCGGTTTCTCAGGATGCGATCTCCGAAAAGATACCAATGACAGCACCGGTCAATCAGGAAAGAACGGGTAATCAATGGAGGATCGCTTTTCTGATGCCCTCTGCATATACCCTCGAAAAGCTCCCTCAGCCCCTTGATCCAAAGGTGCTCCTGAAGGAGATCCCTGCACGCCGCATGGCTGCCATAACCTACTCGGGGACATGGAGCAGGAAACGCTATGAAGAGAAAAAGGCCCTCTTGGAACTATTTATAAGAAAACAGGGATTAAAAAGCATTGGCGAACCTGTCTTTGCAAGATACAATCCTCCCTTTATGCCCTGGTTTCTCAGGCGCAATGAAGTGCTGATTCCTGTGCAAGGGCCTGAAACAGAACGCAGATAGGTAATGGAATATGCAGTTGCTGCATATTGCTCTACGAGGGTGTACCTGAAAGTCTTTCTGAAATACGCCCGGAAGATGCTCAATACCTTGAATCACTTTTTCTGCCCCAAAGGATGGAGAAATGATGCACTGGATCACAAGAGTATTCATAACAACAGTCGCGTGGATATTCTCCCTCTGCTTGCTTGTTAGTTGTTCAGGTCTCAAAACCAATACAACCAGGCTGGAATCCGGGACATTCCGTGATGATCTTAATCTGCGCACCGGCAATAATGACCGCCACTTATTGTTGCATATTCCGGAAGGCTACACTGCTTCCCGTCCACTCCCCCTCGTAGTAGTCCTGCACGGAGCATTCAGCACAGCGAGGGAAATAGAGAAATGGTCCGGGTGGAGTCAGCTTGCTGACCGTGAGGGATTCATCGTCATCTACCCGGAGGGCAACGGCATTCTGGGATTTTTCCAGCACTGGAACGCCGGGCATTGCTGCGGCAAGGCTGTGGAGAAAAATTGGAACGATGTCGCTTTCATCGAGTCAGCAATCGAAGGCATCTGCCGCCAGTACGCAATCGATAAACGTCGGATCTACATGATGGGGTACTCGAACGGGGGCATGTTAACCTACCGTTTTGCAGGTGAGCGGTCATCCCTGCTGGCGGCCGCTGCCTCGGTTTCCGGTGCCATCAACAGCAGGGTCGCACACGATCAGCCGGCCTGGCAGATGCCTTCTCCCGAGCGTGCGGTCCCGTTTCTGATAATGCACGGTGATGCGGATAAGGCTATTCCCTATGAAGGGGCAAAAGCAGGCGTGCGGGCAGGCAAACGGCAGTATCATTCGGTCGCTGATGCGGCAGAATTCTGGATCACGGCGAACAAGACTGCCCAAGGTCCGGTTCGAACGACCTCGTTCAGCGGGAAGGTGTCAGAAGAGTCATGGACAGATACCGACAATCGGAATGAGGTAAGGGTATACCGGATTTTCAACTGGGGACACCAGTGGCCCGGGGGATCCTTTATGAGAGACCTTCCTGATGCTGATCCGCTCAAAGACTTTGACGCAGCTCAGATCATTTGGCGCTTCTTTCAGAAGTATCCGATGGACTGAAAAACCGTGTCGTTCAAGACCAAAGCTTCAGGTAGAATGATAAATCATGCTGAAGAGAGGTATTTTTTGCAAAAGATCATTAATGCCATAGCGTTCCAGACTGCATGGTTTGCAGCGGTTCTCGGTGCGTCACACGGCATGCCATGGCTCGGCGTTGTCGCGGTCCCTCTCGGGCTCGTCCTTCACCTCGCTCTTTCGTCTGACTGGCGGCCTGAGCTTTTGCTTGCACTTGCTGCCGCTGTGGTGGGATTTGTCTTCGATTCAATCCTGATCAGAGCAGGGGCGTTCTCACCAATCCCCTATCTTGTTCCTCCGCCTTTCAGTTCGTTGTGGATGGTCATGCTCTGGGTCAATCTTGCAACAACAATGAATGTCTCCATGGGCTGGCTTCGCCAGCGGTATGCGCTCGCCGCTGTCTTCGGGGCTGTAGGAGGACCTATGGCATACTACAGCGGCGCCAGGCTTGGTGCGATGACGCGGTTGCCCGATCCCGGAGGACTACTCTGGATAGGTATCGCCTGGGCTGTCGCCCTGCCGCTGCTCTATGGAGTGGCAAAAATGTTCATGGTCCGTTTTCCCGGACATCACCCTGTATAAGTATTTCCCCGTGACCTTTCAGAATATCAATGTTACAGTACCTTCCTCTGCTCCCAGACCTGTCTAATGCTTTCCACTCTTCTGCGATTAACCCCTAGATCAGAATAGCCAATCCGTGATGCGGATCTCACGTGGATCTTCTTTTCAGCATCGTCAGCAAAAAATTCAACGTCATCCACGAACCTGAGCAGAGCGCTCGTAACCTCGACATGGAGATAAGCAGCAGTTTCTTCAACTATCACAGCCCTCTTCATCCCCTTGATGATTTGCTTAAGGGCTGCGACTGCATCAACTGCAGTCGTAGTATAGGTGAGCGGCGCAATAGCATGGGCTGCATCAGTGCTCTGGCTCGATACGCAGTTTGGGCTGTCCGGACAGCGGGCCAACCTCCCATCCCGAACGCCGAGATTCGACGGGCGCGCAGCACTGCATCCGGATAAAACACTGCCCATACAGAGGACTGTAACAATGAATGATCTTTTCATGCCGCTGCCCTTTTTTCAGTCATCTTCAGCCGATCGCCTTCAATATCCCGTTTAATAAGGCTGTCGGCGTAGGCGGGCAGCCCGGGATATAAGCATCCACAGGTATGACCTTGTCGATGCCTCCTAAGGAAGCATAGCTCTGACCGAAAATGCCCCCGTTGCAGCCGCAGTCTCCCACTGCCACGACCAGCTTGGGTGATGGCGTTGCATCGTAGGTCCTGCGAAGGGCTATCTCCATGTTCTGCGTCACGGGGCCGGTAACCAGGAGAAGGTCTGCAAAACGAGGAGAAGCAGTGAAGTGCATGCCAAAGCGCTCACAATTGTAAATCGGGTTGTTCATAGCATGGATCTCCAGTTCGCACCCATTACACGAGCCTGCATCCACCTGCCTGATCGTGAGGCTTCTCCTGAATTTCTTCCTGATGACCTCTTCGAGCTTTGTACCTACTTCCCACAGCTCAGCCTCAAGGTCAGGCTGCAGCGGTTCGGTCACAATGCCGGTCCGGAATATCTGACGAAGAATTCGAATCATAACAACCTCGCAACAAATCGAGAATGAAAGCACCATGCAACGGGTTTGTAAAAAGCTCCGGAGGCAAGGCGCGCAAGAAATGAGGAATGAGGCGTGCTTGTATGCACGTCGCAGTGACGAGTTTTGAAGCGCAACGCAGCATACGGACTTTTTACAAACCCGTCTATCATAAGTCGTGCCCCGAATAGGACTGATTGAAACTCTTATTGCAGAGCGGAAAATCTGGCACGATATTGCCTAGCACAGATAGCTCAAGAGCGAGCCAGTTGACGCTGGACGGGTCTCTTACCATGCAGCGGTTCAGTTCGCTGTGAGGACCTGACTGAAGCCAGTAGATGATCTCACCGCGCCAGCCCTCGACAGCAGCAAAGCCCGATATGTCAGGCCTCGGCAATGCAACCGGCGCTGCAATTTCTCCTTCAGGCATATCCTCAAGCAACTTTCGGATGATCCTGATCGACTCCCTGACCTCCTGTATCCTCACCCAGGCCCGTGCATGCACATCGCCCGAGATCAGCACTGGCACATCAAGCTCAAGGTAGTGATGTTTGTCAAAGGGAGGGAATGGATTGAAGATTCGGCAATCAAGGTTCATACCGCTCGCCCTCGCAACGATTCCGACAACACAAAGCTCCCGTGCTCTCTCCGGGGTGAGCACCCCCGTATCCCGCACCCTGTCTTCGAGAGATGAATGCTCATCGTAAATAACAACAAGCCGTTCAAAATCTTTTGAGAGCATATCCATTTCAGCCAATATCGCTTTCTTGCCATCTGCATCGATATCCACGCTCACACCGCCCGGAATTACCCGGTCCATGATGAACCTATGGCCGAAAAGTTTGTTATTGGTGCTTACCATCATTTCCCGAAGCCGTGCAAGCTGAAAAAGCATGAACGCAAAAGCTGCATCATTGCAGATGGCGCCAATGTCGCCAAGGTGATTTGCAATCCTTTCCCGTTCAAGAAATAAGGCCCTGAGCCAATATGCACGGTCCGGCACCCTGCATCCGGTCATGGATTCCAACGCCATGCAATATGCAATACTGTGTGCAACCGTTGTGTCGCCTGAAATCCTTCCTGCAAGCTCAACGCCGTCTTTCCAGGAAAGCGACTCGAACTTCTTCTCAATGCCTTTGTGCACATAACCGAGGCGTGCTTCAAGATTGATCACATCTTCCCCAAGTGCCTGGAAACGGAAATGGCCCGGCTCTATGATGCCTGCATGAACCGGCCCGACCGGTATTTCATACACACCTTCTCCCTCTGCCCTGACCCATGCGTATTCTCCTGGCACTCTGGCCAAGGGTTTTGATGCATCAAAGGGTTTCCTCAACGGCCAGGCATCTGCAGGCCAATCCTCGAACTTGATCCATGGCCGTATATCAGGGTTCCCTCTCGGCATTATGCCCATGAGGCTCTGTATCTGCCGCTCAAAACGGAACGCAGGCAAAAAGCTTTTTACGAGGCTCGGAAACCAGGGATCATCTGCCGGCAGTGCTGTCTTGACGATCAGGTATTCAGCCCCCCATCGATAACAGGCATATATGCCGAAACCCCTGCCAAAGACAGTCTCATCAGCAGCCCACTCTGCTGCCAGAAGCGCGTAGGCCTTCTTCATGACCTTTGCTGCCTCTGCAAATCTGTCCCGTTGAACAACACAGGAAGCAACAGAGGCAGGATGCTGACCCTCTTCGAATCCTGCTTCTGAACCGAATGCAGAAATTATCGCTTCTTTCAGCATGATTATTTCAACAGCTCCACTGCCGTATGAAACCATGTATTCAAAAAGTCAGGCATGTAAATGCCGATGATCAATACCAGCGCAAGATGGAGCAGCACCGGCAGATGCGCTGCCTTGACCGGCTTTTGATAGGACGGAACATCTCCTGCAACCATGGGCTGAACTTTTCTGAAAAGCGCTGCAAAGGTAACAGCGAGACCGAGAAGAAGGAAGGGTGTCAAATAGGGAGCGTCCTTCATGGTTGCCGTAAGTATCAAAAATTCGCTCGCAAAGATTCCAAAGGGCGGCATACCGACAATTGCCATTACACCGATCATAAGGCCCCAGCCTACAAGGGGATTGCCTTTAAACAGACCCCTGATTCGATCCATCTCCTGGGTCCGGTGCATCTGCGAGGCATGACCGACCGTGAAAAAGATGGCTGACTTCGCAAGGCTGTGAACGAGCATATGCAGAAGTGCACCAAAGGTGGCGATTGGGCCGCCGAGTCCAAAGGCAAAGGTCGCAATACCCATATGTTCTATTGACGAATAGGAAAACATGCGCTTGATATCTTTCTGCCTCAGCAGCGAAAATGCCGCAACCAGAATAGAAAGAAGACCGAAGCCCATCATGATATTGCCTGCCTGGTGTGTATGGGTTGATCCGTCAACCAGCACCTTGCACCGCACAAGCGCATACAGGGCAATATTGAGCAGGAGGCCAGAGAGCACTGCAGATATCGGAGTAGGTCCTTCGCTGTGTGCATCCGGCAGCCAGTTATGAAGCGGCACAAGGCCGACCTTGGTCCCATACCCAACCATCAAAAAGACAAAGGCAAGGGAAAGCACAGTCGGTTCAAGGCTCCCGCTCACTCTGCTCAGGTTCGTCCAGAGAAGGGCCTCTCCTCCTTCTCCCAATACCTTCTCTGCTGCAAAGTACAGCAGCACGGTTCCAAACAGGGCCTGCGCTATACCGACACCACAGAGGATAAAGTATTTCCACGCAGCTTCAATGGCTGTGGGCGTGCGGTACAGTGAGACAAGCAGAACCGTTGAAAGGGTTGCAAGTTCCATGGCTATCCAGAGCACACCGACATTATTGGTCAGGAGGCAGAGAAGCATGGCAAATATGAAGAGCTGAAACATGGCATGGTAAAACCGCATGCCAACGTGGCCGACACGGCCATGCTCCCGTTCTCTCCGCATGTATCCTCTGCTGAACATGGCAGTGGTCATGGAGACAAAAGAGGTGAGCACTGAGAGATAAATATTGAAAGCATCAACAAAAAAGAATTTGCCGCCCGCAAGCATGGGGCCCTGCAGATATACCTCAAGCGCAAGACCAACGCCGGCTGCAAGCGTTGCAGCTGAACCGAGGATGTTGATCTCAGGCGCAAATTTCCGGTCTCCCACAAAAGCTAATACTGCGGCCGCACAAAGGGGAACGCCAAGCAATACCAGAAGCATCATGCTGCTGTTCATGCGTTCTCCCTAAGCATCGTGGAATGACAGTTCCCAAACAGGGCAGGTGTTCCGAAAAGCTGGTCGCAGCGGTTCCTTAGCGCATCGCAAGCACCGCTTGCAGACCCCGCAAGAAAGCAAATATCCCCAAATAGCCTAATTTCACAAATCTCAAATGCCCAGGAAAATTGTATCGCCTTGAGCGGCTTTGAGGAATAACTGACCTGTTTGCATTGGGCAATTATATCGCCTTGAAAGGCTTTGAAGCCGCTTGTCGGGTCTGAAGCCTTCACGACCTAATCACCTTCCTTCAGCCGCGCCATCTGCTCCACATCCAGGCTGTCAAAGGTCTTGTTAATATGAAAGAAGAAGATGCCGAAGATGAATGCCGCGATCAGGACATCGAGCGCAACGCCGAGCTCAACCACAAGGGGCATACCGTACGTCGCGCTTGTTGCAGCGAAGAAAAGCCCATTCTCCAGTGCAAGAAACCCTATGATCTGGGTGACCGCATGTTTTCGGGTGATCATCATCAGGAGACCTAACATTACGGTCGCAAGAGCAACCGCAATAGTTGAACGCGTTACAAGGTTGGAAAGCTCCCTGACCGGCGCAGTCAGATGATAGGAAAATATCACCAGCGCAATGCCGATCATCATGGTCATCGGGATATTCACGATGGTTTCGACCTCTTTGCGAATCTTGAGGCGATGGATAAGCACGTGAAGTATGTAGGGGAGCAAGAAAACCTTCAGAGAGAGCGTCAGTAGTGACGATATGTAGAGATGATGTTTGTCTGCAACAAAACCGACAATAGCAGTATTCAGCGAAAGAAAAAAGCCCTGCCAGGCAAAAAGATGAATCAGGCCGTACACCCTCTTCTGCACCAGCATGCCGAATGCCGTAAGAAGAACCAGTGCTGCAAGAAAACTGTTTATCTGTGCTGCAATATGCAGGTTCATATCATTTTTGGGGACTGGGGTTTAGGGTTTTGGGGTTGGTTCTTTACTAATCCCGAACCCCTAATCTCTAACACCTTCTTGCCCATCTCACTCCAGAATAAAGAATGACAACATACCAAGAGTTGCCATTAAGAATGCTGATCCAAGAAATTCGGTCAAGCGAAACAGCCGCATCTTTGCCAGGCCGGTCTCTATCAGAACGAGCACCACCCCGGACGCAGCGAGCTTCAGCAACAGAAAGATAAATGCCATGCCGGAAGCAGCCGCACTGCCTGCGGCATCAATGCCCCAGGGGAAGAAAAGTACCGCGCCAAGCGCCATAAAAAGCGTAAGCTTCATCATGCCTGCCCATTCCAGAAGCGCCAGATGCCTGCCGGAATATTCGAGAATCATCGCCTCATGGATCATGGTCAGCTCCAGATGCGTGGATGGGTTGTCAACCGGTATCCTGCCGGTCTCAGCAAGACTTACCAGCACAAAGGCGAGGAACGCAAAAGCGAGTGATGGCCGCAGCAGAGACTGACCGGTATACACGACCTGCACGATCTGGGAAAGCGATGTTGATTTGGCTGCCAGGGAGACCGTGAATATGGCCATGAGCATGGCCGGCTCAGCAAGGGAAGCTATGGTCATCTCTCTGCTTGAACCCATGCCCCCAAACGCAGTGCCGATGTCCATGCCTGCGAGTGCAGTAAAGAACCGAGCAATTGCAAAAAGCGCCACAAGCACAATTGCATCAGCAGACGCAGCGAGCGGCAGCTCAATGGAGAGCATCGGGATGATCCCTCCTGCAAGAGTTGCGGTGCCGAAAACGACATACGGGGTGAACCTGAATATCCAGGAAGCATTCTCTGCCAGGATCACATCCTTTGCAAAGAGTTTCATGAGGTCTCGGTACGGCTGAAGCAGACCTGCTGTTGTCCGGCCCTGGAGCCAGCACTTCAGCATCCTGACCCATCCGACATAGGCAGGCGCAATGGCCAGAATGATCAGGATCTGCAGTATCTCTGTTATAAAAGGATAGAGGTTCATCGCGTAAACATCAGCAAGATAATAATAGTCACAAAAGAATAGATGAGATAGGTCTGTATGCGGCCCTGCTGCAGCAGGCCTACCCTGCGCGAGATCCAGAAACTGACATCAACAAGCGGCTTATAAAGCCAGCCCCAGAAGCGGTCCCGTATGCGAAGCGTATAATGCATCTTCCCGGGAAATGCACGGTGCGCTGCATGGGGATTCAGCCTCACCCTCTCCCTGATGCTGAAGAAAAAACCGAAGATCCGGCGTATAGGCATTGCAAAAGACGTAGAGGTGTACTGCATACGTTGCGTCACCTTCTGAAAACCGCAGTCCCAGAGCGGAACCCTCTTGATCGAGCCTGATCTCGCATGCACAAGAAGGTACGCAATGACGATAACTGCGAGTATCACGAAGAAAACCATCGGACCGGAGTATGAGGCCCGCTCGCGTGCAACCGGCGTGAGCCACATCCAGCCGAAGGCACCTGCTGATGTGCTGATCTTAGAACCGACAAGAAGCTCGGGCACAGCATCCATCCAGTCGATAACAAGGGTCGGCAGAATTCCGAGGAAAAGACAGCAAACCGCAGCCATGATCATACCCAGCTTCATCGGCCAGTTCACCTCCTGGATATGAGGGGCATGCTGGCCGCGCCACTGGCCCAGGAACGTGACGCCAAAGGCCTTCACAAAACAGGCCGCTGATAATGCAGCAGTAAGCGCAAGGAGCGCAGCGCCCATTGGTATCAGCAGTTTCATCAGAGGACTCGGCAGAGAAGGAGAGAGCAGAAACGCCTGAAAGGTCAGCCACTCAGATACAAAACCATTAAAAGGCGGCAGCCCTGATATGGAGATGCAGCCAACGAGGAAAAGCGAAGACGTCCAGGGAAGCATATGAATGAGACCGCCCATCTTTTCCATATTCCTTTCATGCGCAGCATGCAGCACTGCGCCTGCGCCCATGAAAAGAAGCCCCTTGAACATGGCATGGTTCAGTGCGTGATAAAGCCCGGCGGTAAGCGCAAGGGCAGCAAGCAGGGGCATCTGAAAGGAGGTAAATATCATCGCAAGGCCAATGCCGATAAGCACGATGCCGATATTTTCGACCGAGGAATAAGCCAACAGTCTCTTAAGGTCATTCTGCATCAGCGCAAACAGCACACCAATGACCGCAGATACAAGCCCCAACATCAGTACCAGGGCTCCCCACCACCACGGAAAGATGTGTATAAGGTCAAAGGTCACCCGGACAATGCCGTATATAGCGGTCTTGAGCATAACACCGCTCATCAGCGCTGAGACATTTGACGGAGCAACAGGGTGAGCCTCAGGAAGCCAGACATGCAGCGGGATTATCCCTGCTTTTGCAGAAAAGCCGAAAAAGGCCAGCAGGAATGCAGTGGTCGCCCATGCAGGCGTAAATTGTGCCTGCCGCATGGCGTCAAAAGTGTATCCATGAAATCCTTCAAATCCAGTCACCAGGCCGGCCATAACGCCAAAAGAAAGAAGTATTGCGATAGCGCCGACATGGGCAATGACAATATAAAGGAAGGCAGCACGCCGGTTTTCTATGCGTTCGTCCTCAAAAAGTACAAGGAAGTATGAAGCCGATGCCATCACCTCCCAGGAGATAAGAAAAAAGAGGGCATCATCAGCAAGGATAACCATGAACATGCCGGCAAGGAAAAGTGCATAAAAAACGACCAGCCGTGTGACCGGCCTTTGGACAGCAATGCCTCTAACATACCCAAGCGAATAGATCGAGACAAAAAAGGAGAGTAAACCCACGATCGTGATAAAAAACCCTGAGAGAGGATCGAGCCTGATATGATATGGCAGATCAGGCAGGCCCATGGCCATGATCGCCTGATTGGTAATGTTGCTGTTGACTGTCCATACCCCGGCAACAAGTGCAAGAAGAGATGCTGCAGAGGCAATGGAAAAACTGACAGCCACAAGCAGGCGCTGGAACCTGCAGAGGAACAGTGCAAGAACTGCTGATCCCAGAAGCAGTATGACAGCAGTACCGGCAAGTTCGATAGGATTAATATTCATTCTGCTGCACCTGCCCTGAATATCTCTTTACCATAAGTATTCTGACTTGCCACCCCTTATCCTCATGAAAAATGTTTATGAATTATAACACCAAAGGCAGGTGCTTTAGGCATTGCAGTGCACATTATATATACATCAGCAGAAGCCTGACAGGCCAGAGCAATGCTATAATATGCGTATAAATTATCACCGGAGGCAGGGCAATTTCTTCGATCATCATAGACGGGTACAATCTCATCGGCACTCAGCACCGGGACCTGCAGAAAGAACGGGAGGCGGTTATCCGTCAGCTTATTGCATACAGAAAACTGAAAGGTCATGACATAACCATCGTATTTGACGGCTGGAAAGCAGGAAGTTCCCACCAGGAGCAGACGGTTATTGGAGGCGTCACCGTTATTTACTCACGCCTGGGCGACAAGGCAGACAAGGTGATCAAAAATATGATAGAGCAGCACCGCAAGGAGTGGATCGTAATCACCTCTGACAGGGAGATCATGGACCATGCCTGGAAGAACAGTTCAGTGCCAGTTCCCTCGGATAAGTTCATGAGCAGGTTGGAGCAGACAGGTGATGAATACACGGGTGGTTTTGAACTGCTTGATGAAGATGATAACGAGCGGAAGCCAAGGGGAACCCACCCCTACACCCCTCCAGGGAGGGGAATAAAGGGCAGCTCAAGGCAGCCGTCAAAAAAAGAAAAAGCTCTCATGCGAGCGCTCAAAAAACTATGACCGGAAACTTCCTTGCTCTGCTTAGGCCGGCGGATGCCCTGAATTTTATCTCACTGACCGCACTTACGATCATCACCGTCATATTCAGCCACAAGATCGATCATGCATCGCTTCTTATCCTTCTTTACTCCGGCATGTTCCTTATGCAGGCGCTCCTGCTTCTTTTCAGGGAGAGAGGTCGGTTCATGCACTGGGTCTATCATCTGGTTTTTCCAACCATATCGATCCTCGCCATTTTCGAAAGTCTGGAATATATCGTGCATGCGATCAATCCCCAGGACATAGATCCGCTCCTGATAAAGATGGATTATTTTCTTTTTGGCGGACATCCGACCGTCATGCTGGAGAGGATCATGCATCCTTTACTTACTGACACGCTCCAGCTCGCCTATTCGAGTTACTATCTTCTGCCATTTACTATCGGCATCGTGCTCCTTCTGCAGAAACGTGAGCAGGAGTTCGATTATGCCCTTTTCATGATCATGTTCTGCTTCTATCTTTCCTACGCCGGGTATCTGCTCTTCCCTGCGATCGGGCCGCGCTTCACAATGATGCATCTGCAGACTACTGACCTCCAGGGCTTTGTCCTGACCGCACCGATCCAGGAACTGCTGAACCACCTTGAAGGCATCAAACGTGATGCCTTTCCGAGCGGTCATACCGGTATCGCCCTTACTGTCCTTTCTCTTGCCTTCAAATTTGAGAAGAAGCTCTTCTGGATATTTCTCCCCTTTGTTTCAGCGCTTATCTTTTCTACGGTTTACCTCAGGTATCATTATGTGGTAGATGTATTGGCAGGGATTATCCTGACTGCCCTGACCCTGTTTTTCGGAGGCGCCTATTATGGATACTGGCAGAAAAGAATTCGTCCTGATCGTTGAGGACGAAAAAAAGATCTCTGATATTGTCAGGGCCTATCTTGACAAAGAAGGCTTCAGGACACGAGTCGCTGAAAACGGGTCTGCTGCGCTCAAGCTGCTGAAGGAAGATCCGGACCTGATCATACTGGATCTCATGCTTCCTGATATGGCAGGGGAAGAACTCTGCTCCATGATCAGGCAGACCTCAGAGGTCCCGATCATCATGCTGACTGCGAAAAGCAGTGAGGAGGACCGGGTTAGGGGCCTTGGTCTCGGTGCAGACGATTATGTGGTAAAACCCTTCAGCCCCAAAGAGCTTGTTGCGCGCGTAAAAGCACATTTGCGGCGGTCAGGCAGGACAAAAAAGCATCATCTCCGTTACAACAAAGGCAGGCTTGCGATTGACCTGGACCGCCACGAGGTACTGCTGGATGGCAAGTCCTTGCAGCTTACGCTCACCGAATTCAAGATCCTCACCTCCCTTGCCGAGAACCACGGAAGGATACTCTCACGCAATCAGATCGTGAACATTGTCCAGGGATTTGATTTTGAAGGGTATGACAGAACCATCGACGCACATGTGAAAAACCTGCGCCATAAAGTGGAAAAAGACTCGAAGTCGCCTGAATTCATTCAGACCGTGTACGGCGTGGGATACAAATTCATCGGAACACCTGATGAGGAATAAGCTCTTCCTCTCGTTTCTTGCTGTTGTCCTCCTTGCCCTTATCTCAGGGCTGATCTACGAACGTCTTATCACAAGGGATTTTGAAGAATATGTGAACGGTACAAGAGAAGACCGGCTGTACTGGATCATGGCAGCGGTTGAAGGCAGTTATGCTGACGGCCGCTGGGATCATGCTGCACTGCATGAAGCTCTGCACTGGGCAATAATGTTAGGGTTCGATGTCACCATAGAGGATTCGGAAAACCACGAGGTGATGAGCTCAGCAGCTGCCATTACCATGCTCACACCCTCCATGAAAAAGCGGATGCTCGCGATCACTGACCTCAGCTCTGCAAAGGGCGCATATGAACCCTATCCCCTGTATCAGGAAGGAAAAGAGATCGGCACCATGAAGGTGAGGCAGCTCAGCAGACCTGGCATTGAAGAAAAGGAAGCGATCTTCAAGAAAAGGGGAATCTATTTTCTTGTTGTCGCCTTTGCCATTGCAGGCGGCGGGGCAGTTCTTCTTTCCCTTTTCTTCAGTCTCTTCTTTTCGCGGCCATTGAAAAAGATGAAAGTGGCAGTAGAAGCCCTTGCTTCAAGCGACTTCAGTGTGCGCGTTCCAGTATATTCCGGGGATGAGCTCGGCCAGTTAAGCCGCAGTTTCAACTTCATGGCAGAGGCGCTGCAGCGTGAGGAGGCCCTGCGCAGACATCTTACATCCAACATTGCCCATGAGCTTCGCACGCCGCTTGCGGTCATGAAGGCGAATATTGAGGCACTGAACGACGGCATCATAACTGATCAGGCAGTCGGGCTTGAGAATATCCTGACAGAGACCGAAAATCTGATAAGGCTCGTGCAGGGCATTGAGGATGTTACCAAGGCTGAGGCAAGCTTTTTTACCAAAAAGAATGTTGTGACGGTTGACCTTAAGGTTCTACTCTTGAGTATCCGCGAAAGGATGCTGCCTCTTGCCATTGAAAAGGGGCTTGAGATAACTCTTGCAGACAGAGACAGCCTTCTTGTATCTTCTGATCCTGAAAAACTGGAGAGGATCGCACAGAACATTCTGTCCAATGCGCTTAAATATACGGATAAGGGCTCAATAAGCATTGATTTTGGCAAAGACAGCAGCGGTTTTTTCATGGAAATCGCTGACACAGGAAAAGGTATTGATCAGGACAGGCAGCAGGACATCTTCAAGAGATTTTATCGGGGTGCAGATTCAAATGGCATTGGCCTCGGTCTTGCCATTGTGAAGGAACTGGTCGATGCCATGGCAGGAACAGTCGAGGTGAAGAGCGAAACAGGAAAGGGCTCTGCGTTCAGAATATGGATGCCTGAGGCGACAGGCCGTAAAGAGTAAAGCGTAAAACGTGAGGTGTAGAAAAACAACATATGACAGTCTGGCGGCCGACGAATAGTTATGAGAGATGCGGTTAAGAACAACCCATGGCATGCAGGCTGTCGACGAATCGTGAATCGTGAATCGTGAATCGTGAATCGTGAGGGGTGAGGGGTGAAAGAAATACCATTTAAAAAAACAAAGGACGGCATAACGATCGAGGTGAAGGTCGAGCCCCGGTCGTCACAAAAGGGCATTGGAGGCGTTATGGACAACAATGTCCTGAAGGTAAAGCTCACCTCGCCGCCGGTGGAAGGAGCTGCCAATGAACAGTTGATCGAGGTGCTTGCAGAGGAACTGAAGGTGAAAAGATCGCAGGTCAAGATTATCAGGGGACAGTCATCAAAGAGAAAAGTGGTTGAGATCAGCGGAGTTTATGAGATCTCATGAAATCCATCCTTCATAATTTCTTCATCACTGCGGCATAGAATAGAGCATAGGGTATTATGAAAACTCTGCATATTATCACCAGATCAGCGCTGACAGCATCTATTCTGCTCACTGCGGTCTCTTTATCTTTTTCAGGCGAAAAGCCGGTAACACCCTATGGCGCGTACTGCAAAGACTGCGCAGTGTACGGCGCATGCAAAGAGTCAATCCCCCCCAGGGAGGCCATACAATCACTCAGGAAATACTATGAAGAGCGGGGGTATCGTCTCGGCAATGTAGCTCACAAGGGCAGGTTCATCGAGGCTGAGGTGCTGCAGAACAGCAAGCAGGTGGACAAGGTATTGTTCGACCGCAAAACCGGCAGGATCAGGTCTATGTACTGATTTTTATGAATAGAAACGTGGCTAACTGAGGCAACAGCGTTATTTGCCCTGAACAGTAATTGTGTTGACAGTCGGTCTTCCGGTTAAGCGCTTCGA
>CAZDLA010000014.1:0-64943 GCA_964506525.1 uncultured Nitrospiraceae bacterium | reverse complement strand
TACGGTAGTCACGATCAATGACGATGAAGCCTTCGTCTACGGTATCAAGGATGTTTCTGATGAACTGCTCATTCTGGCGAAGGGCTTCTTCTGCTTGCTTGCGGTCGGTGATGTCAATGGTATATCCGGCAAGCAGGGTTTTCCCTCCCTGGAGAATCGGAAACTTGATCGTGGTATACGTTCTCCCATTGAGTTGCTCATCAAGCTTCAGTATATTCCCGCCGGTAACTACAGCCCAATCATCAGCGGTTATCTTTGCCGCAAATTCGGGCGGAAAGAGTTCAGCCATGCTCTTGCCTACCATATCAGAGCCGGCAATGCCGATCATATGCTGAAAATTATCGCTTGCCTGAATCACACGACTTTCAGTGGGAGTAACCTCTTTAATAAAAACGTAAACAGGGGAGTGCTGCATGAAAAGGCTAAACAGCTCGTTGGCTTCTCTCAGCGCGTTTTCCCTCTGCACAATCTGCCGGGCCATATGGTCAAAAGTTATGGCAAGACGGCCTAACTCTCCGCCAGCGTTGATAGTTGAAATGTTTTCAGTAAAATTGCCGTCTGCCAGACGTTTCGAAGCCAGTTCCAAGAGAGCGATACGGTTTAAGATCGAATGTTTTCCGATAAGCCAAACGACGATGACAACAAGACAGAGAGCTGTTAGGAGCAATGCCATGTTGCGAGCCAGAGCCTTGTTCGCACCCGCCAGGGCAGAATCAAAGGGGATGCCGGCGCGGATATACATATATGGCGTCTTTTCACCCTCTATCTGGACTTTGCGATAGCTCAGCAACCGTTTTTTGCCGTCATGGCCCATCCCGATAAAGCTGTCCGTATCAGGCCCTTCAACCATTCGCTTAAACCCGACAGGGTCGTACTGTTGTCCGACAAAATCGGCAGGGTGAATTCCTCTGCTGATAATAGTCCCTTTATGGTCAAGCAGCAGATAGCTTGAACCGGATGACAGCTTCAGGGTATCCAGCACTGATTGGTAGTGGCTCATATCAATGCCCATGATGATAACCCCGAGGATCTTGCCCTGACTGTCCTTAAATGGATAGCCAAATGCAAGGACCGGTTTGCCGGTGTATCTGCTGACAATAAATTCCCCGGCTGAAAAACGGCCGGTGGCAAGGGCTGAGACGAAATATTTCCTGTCCGAGACGTTCACATCCTTGCCGGGTAAGGCAGATGCCAAAACCTTGCCTGTCCGGTCAGCAATAAATATATTGGAATACTTGTTGGGGTTTGCCTCAAGAACTTCCTTAAGGATCTGCTTCGCATCAATACCGGAAAGACTCCTTATTTCTGGCAGTTGTCCCAGGGTGACCATAAGCTGCCGGGCGCTCGCAACGAGCTCTTCATGCCTCTGAAATAAACTATCCGCGAGCGTTGTAGAGTGTTTTAGCGCTTCATTGATCTGATCATTTCTGGAACTGATCCCGAAGTACACAATAAGGACTGCAGCGAAAGAGGCCATAATTAAGACTATGGCAAACAGTTGGGTTCTTATGGACAGAGAAAGAAGTTTATTCATCAACAAATACCTTTGTGCAATTTTTTGTCCCCCACGAGCGCTGTGATAGAAATCATTTTACAACATACAAAGCAGTTTTTATATGGCTGCTGTCCGGTTCTGTTAAATATCAAAATCAAACGACTTTTTTGCAATAACATTTCCAACCGAAATATTAATTTATAAATATATCTTATATAATAATCATAGTATTGCCTCAACAATATGTTGGTGAAAATAACTCTTAACTAAGGACTCTTATGCCCCTTGATGCTAGTGAATATAGCTCAATCGTAGAGCAGTCACCCCTGATGATATGGCGGTGTGATACTGCTGCGCAGTGCAATTACTTCAATGATCGTTGGCTGGTGTTCACCGGCCGGACCAGTGAAGAGGAAAGAGGCGACGGCTGGACAGCCGGTGTTCATCCTGACGATCTGAAGCGTGTGATGGATATTTTTCTGACAGCGTTTCGTGAGCAAAGGCCCTTTGAGATGGAATACCGTCTGAGGCGGCATGATGGAGTATATCGGTGGATATATGACAACGGCACGCCTTACACATTAGCCTCAGGTAAGTTTGCGGGATATATCGGCAGCTGTATTGATGTTACCGACAGAGTTTCAGCACTGCAAAAAGCTACTGATGCGGAGAAGCGCTATCGGGCACTTTTTGACCAGGCAACCGACTATTTCATGGTTATCGACCCGAATGGTGACAACGGACCGGTCATCTTCGACGTTAATGAGGCTGCCTGTAATCTGCATGGTTACACCAGAGACGAGTTTATCGGACTTCCCCTGAGGGCGTTGGACAATCGGGAGAGTGCAGAAAAAGCGCCTGAGCGAATGAAGAGGGTCATGGCAGGCGAGCATCTTATCTTTGAGGTTGTTCATCTGCGTAAGGATGGCACAATGTTCCCCGTAGAGGTATCAGCCAAGAAAGTTGAACTTTCGGGGAAGACGTATGTTTTTTCTGTGGAAAGGGACATATCAGAGCGAAAGAAGGCGACAGAAAGCCTGAAAAAGAGCGAGGCTTTTATCAGCAGCATCCTTCAGAGTGTCAATGAAGGCTTTGTTGTTGTGGACCCGGAATACCGCATTTTGATGGCCAACAGATCATTTGCCGAGTCATTGGACATTCAGATCGATCAGGCGGTTGGACGCTTCTGTTATGAAGTTTCTCACAACGTGATCATCCCCTGTTTTGAGGCGGGCGAGGACTGCCCCACCAGAAGGACATTCATGACAGGAGAGCCGGCGACTGCTGTCCATTGTCATCGGTCTTCCAGCGGAGAAGAACGGTTTGTTGAGGTCCGATCGTATCCGATGAAAGACGATTCCGGCAAGGTTATGTCGGTTATTGAGGTCATCGATGATATTACAGAAAAGCGAAACCTTGAGGCACAGCTCAGAAATGCCCAGAAGATGGAAGCGGTAGGACAGCTTGCCGGCGGCATAGCGCATGACTTCAATAATATCCTTACTGCGATCATGGGATATGCAAATCTGCTTCAGATGAAGATGACGGAAGATGATCCTTTCAGAAGCAAGGTAGATGAAATAGATGCAGCGGCCCAAAGGGCAGCCAGACTGACCGCGAGCCTTCTGGCATACAGCCGGCGTCAGCTTCTGTCTCCGCGGCCTGTTGATCTTAACAGCATCATCAAGAACATCAAAACACTTTTGCTGCGTCTCCTGAATGAGGAGATTGAGCTGAAGATAGTATTGGCGGAGCGGGAATTGATGGTCGAGGCTGACCCAGGCCAGATCGACCAGGTGCTTATGAACCTTGCAACGAATGCCAGGGATGCCATGCCGGAGGGCGGCACGCTGATTGTCAGGACATCACTGGAAGAGCTTCAGGAGGATTTTATCATCATGCACGGGTATGGAATCCCGGGCCTGTACGCGCATATCTCGATCGCAGATAGCGGAGAGGGTATTGACGAGAAGATTAGGGAACGCATATTCGATCCCTTTTTCACTACAAAAGAGGTTGGTAAGGGAACAGGGCTTGGTCTTGCTATGGTTTACGGCATTATCCGTCAGCACGATGGTTTCATTGATATGAGCAGCGAGGTAGGGAAGGGCACGGTCTTTCATATATATCTGCCGATCATCAAAAAGGGGAACGTATTCGAGCTGACCTCGGAAAATCTGACTGCGCCGCGGGGCTCGGAGCTCATTCTTTTGGCCGAAGACGATAGCATGATTACTAAACTTACGATCGAAATTCTTACGACTCACGGTTATCGGGTTATCACGGCTGAAGACGGTGAGGAAGCCGTAAATAAATTCCGGGAGAACGCCGGACAGATCGACATGCTTCTCCTGGATGTCATGATGCCCAAAAAGAATGGTAAGGCAGCCTTTGATGAGATCCGGAAGATTTCCCCTGAGATTCCTGCTCTGTTTATCAGCGGCTATCCGGCAGAGGTTATTCGCAGCAGAGGTCTTTTGGAAGAGGGAGCACACTTTGTTTATAAGCCGATCTCGGTGCGTGAACTCCTGACCAAGATCAGGGATGTCCTTGATGCATAAGGTATGGCCTGGCCTGAAAGTTCTGCAGCTCTGCGCAGTGCTGCTGCTCCTGTCGACCGCTGTTTATGCAGCGCCGGAAAGAGAGCTGACGCTTGGTGTGCTGGCGTTTCGTCCGCAGCCCGAGACGCAGGCCAAATGGCAGCCGCTGGCAGATTACCTTTCGCATGCGCTGCGCGGAAGAAAGGTGCGTCTGGAGATCCTCAATTACACTGAGCTGGAAGCAGCATTGAATGGGAACAGACTTGATTTTGTTCTGACCAATCCCGGCCACTACGTTCAGCTGCGTCATAAGAATAACCTCTCAGGTGCGATTGCTACTCTTGTTGAGTCTGAAGGCGAATCAGGTGTCGAATTATTCGGCGGTGTTATCATCGCCAGGCAGGACCGCGAAGACATCCGAGAATTGAAAGACCTCAAAGGCAAAATCATAGCTGTTGTGACCAAAGGGTCTTTAGGCGGGTATCAGGCCCAGGCTCTGGAACTTCTTCATGCCGGCGTCAGTGTCTCCCGTGATACGCGTGTCATTGAGACCGGAACGCCGCACGACCTTGCTGTGCATGCAGTGCTGAAAGGCAAGGCCGATGCCGGCTTTGTGCGTTCCGGCGTTCTCGAGGCAATGGTCAGAGAGGGCAAGCTCGACATGTCGTTATTGAAGGTGCTGAACCGCCTCGATCAGCCGGCATATCCCAATGCTGTGTCGACCCAGCTGTACCCTGAATGGCCCTTTGTTGCATTGCAGGGGCTGCACGACGACATTACAAGGCAGGTTGCTGCTGCGCTGCTTGGACTTGAACATGATGGCAATGTCGCACGCAGGAGCAAAATTCACGGTTTCACCATCCCGGCTGATTACACTCCTGTAGAGAACCTGCTTCTCGAACTGCGGCTCCCTCCCTTTGACAAGACCCCTCAATTTACTATGCAGGACGTATGGCAGCGCTATCGTATCGCCTTGATCGCCCTTATTGCAGCAGGGCTGATCATTTGCCTCCTCACGCTATGGCTTGTCATTATCAACCGGCGCTTGGCCACAGCACGGGAAACAGCACGTGAGAATGAAGAGCTTTTCCGGAATCTTTTCGAAAACGTCCCGGTTGTCTCTCTGGTCATCGATCCTGCTGACGGCTCGATCCTTAATGCCAATACCGCAGCAACGGACTTCTATGGGTGGTCGCAGGATCAGCTGCTCCGCAAGAAGATCTCTGAGATAAACACCCTTTCCGGCGGGGCCCTGCAGAAAGAGCTGGAAGCTGCGAAAAGCGAAACGCGTTCATACTTCGTGTTTCAGCACCGCAGGGCAGACGGCTCAACGAGCGACGTGGAGGTCTATTCCGGTCCGGTCCAAATCGGTGGTAAGACAGTGCTTTATTCAATTGTGCATGACATTACCGACCGCAAACTCGCTGAACAGCAGATCAGCGATGCAATGAATTATATTCAGGCTCTCTTTAATTCATCATCGGTCGGGATTATTACCTATAGGGCCACAGGTGCCGCAGTATCAGCCAATGAAGGGGCTGCGGCAATTGTCGGAACGACCGTTGAGAAGCTGAAGGAACAAAACTTCAGGAACCTGGAATCCTGGAAGCTGTCCGGTCTCCTTGACGTCGCAGACAGGGCTCTTGCCACGGGACTGAAACAGGTGGTTGACCTTGATATAACAACCAGCTTCGGGAAAACAGCTTTTCTCAGTTGCCATACGATACCCTTTCAGTTTCAGGGAGAGACACACCTGCTGCTGGTCATCATTGATATAACTGACCGAAAGATGGCCGAGGAACGGATAAGCAGGCTCGCCCAGGAAATGCAGACGATACTCGATACGCTTACGGTCGGCGTGTCTTTTATCAGGGATCGCAGGGTCCAGTGGGCCAATGCAGCTCATGACAGAATCTTTGGATATGGTCTTGAAGGGAGCAGCGGCCTTGAAACGTCGGTGTTCTATAAGGATAAAGAAAGTTATCGGCAAGTTGGTGACGAAGGGTATGCGCAGCTCTTAAAAGGTCAAACCTACACTACGGAAGTGGAAATGAAACGCAGAGACGGTACCAGCTTCTGGTGCAGTCTGACCGGGCGCTCGATTAATCCTGACAAACTTGCTGAAGGCTCGATCTGGATGCTCCAGGATATCACCGAGCGTAAGCAGTCCGATCTGGCCTTGAAGGAGAAGACCTCCCAGCTTGAGACCCTGACGAAGACACTTGAACAGCGGGTTAAAGATGAAGTTGCCCTGCGGCTGAAGAATGAACAGCTCCTGGTCCAGCAGTCAAAGCTTGCGGCAATGGGTGAGATGCTCGGCGCTATCGCACACCAGTGGCGGCAGCCGCTGAATACGCTCGGCCTGTGCGTGCAGAATATCAATGATGCCTTTGTGCATGGTGATCTCAACCGGACATATCTTGACAGGACCGTCCAAAAATCTATGGATCAGATCCATCACATGTCCAAGACCATTGACGACTTCCGGAATTTTTTCAAGCCTGACAAGGAGATCTCGTCGTTTGACACTATGACCGCTGTCGGCGACGTGCTTTCTCTTTTCTCTGCCCAGCTGATGGCAAGTGATATCGGATTCCGCCTCACCTGCCACACCCATGGAAAAGTGTTCGATCAGGTCGGTGATATCGCGGCCTGTCCGGAGAAGACGGTTGACGGGTACAGGAACGAATTCGAGCATGTGATCCTCAACCTGATAAGCAATGCCAGGGACGCGATCGCTGCCAGGAGAGAGTCGGCCGCGGACAGTTCATTCATAAAAGGTTTGATCACGTTCGACTTTTTCAACAGGGACGGTAATGTTATCATCGAAGTGGGTGATAACGGCACCGGCATCCCGGAATCGGTGATATCCCGGATTTTCGAGCCCTATTTTACGATGAAGGAACAGTCAAAAGGCACGGGCATCGGACTGTACATGTCCAAGATAATCATAGAGGATCATATGAAGGGAAGTTTGACCGCAAAAAATGGGCAGGAGGGAGCGGCCCTTACCATTGTTTTGCGGCAGGCAGAAAAGGCGGTGATATCATGAACGATCAGGGACATTACGATATCTCGATACTGTATGTTGAGGACGAGCTTTTAGCGCGTGAGGAAGTTCTGTTGTTCCTGCAGCGCAGGGCGCGTGAGGTCTTTGCCGCTGTAAACGGCAAAGAGGGGCTTGACCTCTTTCTGGAAAAACGGCCCGACATCATCATAACGGACATCCGGATGCCTGTTATGGACGGGCTTGAAATGTCAAAGGAGATCAGGGCGATCGACAGGGATGTCAAGATCATTGTTACGAGTGCTCACAGCGATACCTCATATCTGCTGACCGCTATAGAAACAGGCATTGACGCCTATGTGATGAAGCCGGTGGAGGCGGATAAGCTCCTTGCTGCTGTTCAGAAATGTGCCGAGGTCATTGATTACCGGAAGGCATCCCTGAAACACCATGAAGAACAGCAGAGATCGATGGAGGAACTGCAGGCTGCACTGTCAAAAGTGAAGCTGCTGAGCGGTTTTTTGCCGATCTGCGCTTCATGCAAGATGATCAGGGACGACAAGGGCTACTGGCAGCAGATCGAGGCATATATCCGCGATCACTCTGACGCAGAGTTTACTCATAGCATCTGTCCTGACTGTGTAAAGAAACTTTACCCCGGATACAATTTTTCAGAAGCCGACTGAGGAGTCGCTGCCCGACAGGCGTTGGCCTTAATCAAAGAGAGCCTTGACGAACTCAGCCGGCTCAAAATCCTGCAGATCATCCACTTTTTCACCCACTCCGATCAGTTTGACAGGAATATTCAGCTCCTTCTTGATTGCAAAGACAATACCGCCTTTTGCAGTGCCGTCAAGCTTGGTCAGCGCAATTGCAGTCACGCCGACCGCCTCGTTGAAGAACTGGGCCTGCTTGAGCGCATTCTGGCCGTTTGTTGCGTCAACAACGAGCAGTACCTCATGCGGAGCACCCTGCAATGCCTTGTCACAGACGCGCCTCACTTTCTTCAGTTCCTCCATGAGCGGGCTCTTGTTGTGCAGCCGGCCTGCTGTGTCGATGATCACGATATCAATGCCCCGTGCCTTGGCAGCCTCGATCGCATCAAACGCTACTGCTGAAGGGTCTGAGCCGCTCTGGTGTTTGACCACCTGGGCGTCAGTTCTTTTTCCCCAGATCTCAAGCTGCTCGATCGCTGCTGCCCTGAATGTGTCGCCTGCAGCAAGCAGCACAGAATGCCCCTGGTCCCTGAACCTGCTGGCAAGCTTGCCGATGGTTGTTGTTTTGCCTGCTCCATTGACGCCGACGGTCAGGATCACAAACGGCTTTTCTCCGAAAGGCACCAGCTTCTGGCCTGAACCTAACAGGCCGGACATCTCTTTTTTCAGGAAGTCCCTGACAGGGCCCGAATCGTTCAACTCTCCTTTTCTCGCCCTTTCTCTGAGATGCTCAACGATCTCTGAAGCGCTGCCTGCGCCGATGTCGGCAAGGATGAGGGCTTCTTCCAGTTCCTCAAGGGTTTCGCTGTCTATTGGCTTTCCCTTGAAGATTGACTCCACTTTTTCGACAAAGCCCTGCTTGGTCTTGGTCAGTCCCTGTTTAAGACGATCAAATATTCCCATATGCACCTCTGTATCTCCCAATAATGAAATAGTAAATAGAATAGCAACATGACCGGTCTCATTACAAACAGATCGTTTCATTACAGGTATAATATCGGCATGCAGAATTATTATCAGTTCATGATCCCCCGGTTGAACGGAGAGGATATTAAGAAGAACTTCTCCCGTTATCGTTCACTTGTCAGAAAAGGCATTGCAGGCTTTATTATCTTTGGCGGCGAACTCGAGACGGTCAGGACCTATGTCAGAAAACTTCAGGAGGAGGCAGAACTTCCGCTGATCATCTCCTCTGATCTTGAGCGTGGGCTTGGGCAGCAACTGAAAGGCGGAACTCTCTTCCCGCCTGCCATGGCGATAGGGGCAGCGTATAAGAAAGGGGCAAGGGGCAAGGGGCAAGAGGCGAGATTACGGCTGATACAGCAATCGTTTAGGGCGGTGGCAAAAGAGGCAGCATATGCCGGAATCAATACTATCTTTGCTCCGGTGCTTGATATCAACACGAACCCGAAGAATCCGATCATTGCGGTAAGGGCATTCGGCGAGGATCCTGCGACGGTCTCTCTGCTTGGCATTGAAATGATCAAGACTCTCCAGAGAAACGGCATTGCAGCCTGCGGCAAGCATTTCCCTGGTCATGGCGACACTTCGGTCGATTCCCACATCAAACTTCCGGTCCTGCATCAGGAGATGAAAAGGCTGAAGAGATATGAACTGCGGCCTTTTGCAAAGGCAATAGAGACAAAGGTGAAGATGATCATGTTAGGCCATCTGAGCGTGCCTGCACTTGATGCAACAGGAACACCGGTCTCCTTTTCAAAAAAAGCGGTGCAGTTCCTTCGCAGGGAGATGGGATATGACGGCCTTCTGATTACCGATGCGCTCAACATGGGTGGCATCGGCAACTTTTCCGAGGAGGAGGCGTCGGCAATGGCATTGGAGGCAGGGGTCGATATTCTGCTTCATCCAGCGGACGCGGAAAAGGTTGCAGCGTATCTTCAGAAGAGGACGGCATGGTCTGATCCGACGAGACTGCTCAAATTCCGAAAAAGGTTAAGACCTTTTTCGGTCAATAGTATCCCAGCTTTTGCATCTCATGTCCGTATCGCTGAACAGCTTACAGAAGCTGCGATTACGACATCAGGGGGGGTAAGCATCAAGGGAGGCCCTCTGCTTGTTATTCTTAACGATGATGCAGGGGACAAGGCAGGGGCCTTTGGACGGATCATGAAGAAGCATATGCCGGGCACCAGAGTAATTGAGCTTGGTCCTGGAGACAGGGCTCAGGGTATTCGTAAACAGGAAGATGAGTCTATGATCGTTGTCTTATTTTCAGAGACAAGGGCATGGAAGGGCGGAGCCAGTAACTGGCTTTTTAGTATGATCAAGCACTTCAGGCGCAGGGCTGATCTGTTTATCTCGTTTGGCAGCCCCTATGTTCTCGGCGGGATCGAAACAACTCCTTGTCTTTATGCATACTGGGACACTGAGCAGCCGCAGAAGGCTGTGGCGGAATTGTTAACAGGAACCCATTGGCGATAGTCTGCTTCGCGGCTGAGTTCTTTCACCGTAACGATCGTTTATGGTATATTTGTAAGCAAAAATCCATGACCTGCCTGCTGCATGAGAGATACATTATCTTGGGCAGGGTATGACCGGATAAGGAGCAGATGTCAAAACTTCATCTTATTCTCGCATTTCATAATCATCAGCCGGTAGGGAATTTCGACCACGTGCTTGAGGACTGCTATGCAAAGTCCTATCTGCCGTTTCTCGAAACCCTGCTCGGCCATCCAAAACTGAAGGTAGTGCTCCACTACTCAGGCCATCTGCTGTCCTGGATGCGTGACCACCATCCTGAAGCAATAGAGATCCTCAATAATCTCATCAAAGAGAAGAGGGTGGAGCTGCTCTCCGGAGGTTTCTATGAGCCGATCCTAAGTGTGCTGCCTGAAAAAGACCGGCCGCTCCAGGTAAAGGAGCTCACCAGGTTTATCACAAAGAACTTGGGGTACACAGCCCGCGGCATGTGGCTTGCCGAGCGCGTATGGGAGCCGCAGATGCCGAAGTTCATTGCAGAGGCGGGTATTGATTACCTTCCGATTGACGACTACCACTTCAAGCTGACTGGGCTTGAGGATAAGGACCTTCTCGGATACTACATTACCGAGGAAGACGGCAAGATGGTGAGCGTTTTCCCGGGCAGCGAAAAACTCCGGTATCTGATCCCGTTCAGGTCTGTTGAAGAGACGATGGCCTATTTCAGAGAGATATCGATGCAGGGCGGAAATCCGCTGCTCACTATGGCTGACGATGGCGAGAAGTTCGGCGTCTGGCCAAACACGTACAAGCATTGCTATGAGGACCGCTGGCTTGACCGGTTCTTCACAGCGCTTGAGGAGAACAGCGACTGGCTTGAGACCACGACCTTCAGCACATACTACGACAGATTCCAGCCTGTGGGAAGGGTCTATCTGCCTGCTGCCTCATACCGGGAAATGGGGGAGTGGACGCTGCCGCCGGAAGGGGCGATCGAATACGAACATCTCCTTGAACAGTTGGAGAAGACTGCTGGCGACAGGGCAAAACAGCTTCTGCGGGGAGGTATCTGGCGGGCATTCTTTACGAAATATGCTGAATCAAATCATATCCACAAGCGGATGCGCATGGTCAGTCAAAGAGTCCATGAGGCAAACAGCGTAAACCCGAAGAAGGGTGCAAAGGCTCTTGCAGAGCTTTGGAAAGGCCAGTGCAACGATGCATACTGGCATGGCATCTTCGGCGGGTTGTATCTGCCTCACCTGAGGTCTGCGCTTTACCGGCATCTTATCAAGGCCGAGACCCTTGCCTGCGAGATCCTCAAGGACTACAAGCAGAATGAACTGGGAGATTTTGACTGCGATGGATTTGAAGATATTCTTATCGGCACTGAACAGGTGGTAATTGCTGCAACGGAAAAAGGCGGAAGCCTGACCGAGCTTTCACTCAGGAAACAGTCGGTGAATATCCTTGATACCCTCACGAGGCGGCCTGAGGCATATCATGCAAAGGTGGCCGAGGCATCTGAAGCAGCGGGCAGCGGCACAAAGACCATTCATGATCAGCTGACCGTAAAAGAAGAGGGCCTGTCTGAATTTCTTGTGTACGACAGTCAGCAGCGGGTATCGCTGCTCGACCATTTCCTACCTGCTGACACCACGCTTGATGCCATGGCAGGATCGAATTATGAAGAGCTTGGTGACTTTACCACCGGAATATATTCTTTGGCGCGGTCACACAAAAAGGGAGATATCAGTATTACGTTTTCCCGTGATGGCGTTGTCCGGCAGAACAGGGTTGATGTAAAAAAGAAGATCGACCTTACCCATGCATCACGTATCAATGTCGAATACCAGCTGAAGGGAACCTTTGCCGGCCTTTTTGCAGTGGAGATGAACCTTTCCCTCTTAGGCTCACCCTTTGCGCTGATCCAGGTCAAAGACAAAACTCTTCAGGTGCGGTCAAAGGCTGCGCATGAGCAGGTCAGAAAATTTGAGATTGAGGATAAGTTCCTGAACCTGCGGCTGCAGTTCAGTTTCTCTGAAGATATACAGCTTTGGCACTATCCTGTTGAGACGATCTCGCTTTCAGAACAGGGAGTGGAACGGCTTTACCAGGGCACTGCGTTTCTGTTTGTTCTGCCGCTGCAGTGCCTTGACAGAAAAAATATAGCATTTACGGTTCACTACGGGGAGGAAACAACGTGATTAAAAGAGTTCTTTTTGTTTTTGCATATCTTGCGGTGATGTCATCACTGGTCTTTGGCGCTGACGATCCGCTGATGAGACTTACCGACGAAACACTGCAGTTCTTCAAGCCGGCGAGCGGAAAGATCGTGATCGTTGAAGGCAATAAGTTCACTGCCGAGATGAACACGAAGGAAGGGCTCAAGGCCGGCATGCGGTTCAACATTCTCAGGGAAGGCGAGCCCTTCAGGCATCCGGTGACTCGCGAGATCCTCGGCAGGGTCGAATCACAGGCAGGCAAGGCAGAGATCAGAACCATCCAGGGTGACCAGATAACCGGAGTGTTAATTAATGGAACCGTTCTGGCTGGTGACAAACTGAGACTCTCGGAAACAAAAGTGAAGATGGTCTTTATCCAGGACAAGTCAGTGGATTGGTACCTCGGCGATGACCTGTACCGCAAGTTCAAGGCAACAGGCCGCGTGGAGATGGCTGATACAGCACTTGAAACAGATGACGCCAAGAAGGCTGTGGAAGAGGCGAAAAAACTCAATGCCGAGATTGCTGTTGTTATTACGGCAAAGGAAGCAGACAAGGGCACACTGCTGAGGGAGCAGGCCTTCTGGGCAGCAGATGGTTCAAAGTTCTATGACGCTGAAGTCAAGGTGGATATAGCGTTTACCAAGGATCTCAAGTTAGGCGGAGAATTCTTTGGCGGCATGTCGGGCGAGGCTCTCTTCCAATACAACCTTCCCTTCAGTGCTCACATAGTTGCTACAGGTGACTTTGATGGTGACGGCAAGCAGGAGATTGCCGTGAGCGCAGGAAAAGATGTGCGGACCTATCTGCCGGGTGTCAGTCTGAAGCCAATGTGGGAGCTGAAAGGATCTTCTTCTGATGAACACCTTTGGATCGATAGCCTGGATCTGAACCGCAATGGAAAGGATGAACTTATCATAACGTCCATGAGGAGCGGAGATATCTATACGACCATTTATGAGCTTGCTGGAGCCGAATTCAAGAAACTCTGGGAAGGCAAGTTCTTTGTTCGGAAGTCCGGAGCCGATCTGATCGGGCAGAACTATTCCTCGTCAGAGGGTTTTGAGGGAGATGTCTTTACCGTTCTCTGGGACGGCAGCACATACAAGGCCGGAGACAAGATCAAACTTCCGAAAGGGACCGGCATCTATGATTTCATCGGGATTGAAGGCGCTGCAAAGGAGCCGTATATCCTCAGCTATGACGAAAAAGGATTTCTGAACGTTTTTGACGAAAAGGGCATCAGGATATGGAGAAGCAAGAATGCGTTCGGACCTTTCTATAACACATTTAAAAAGCGATCTCCAGCATCCTATGTCCAGGAAACAGAGTGGTCTATCAAGGACAGGCTGGCTCTGCGCGGCAGGGATGCGCTGGTAGTCCAGAAGATGCCTTTTGCCGAGATGGCGAGGGGCATAGGGACCAAGAAGTCTGTCATCAGGACCCTCTGGTGGTCAGGTTTTTCGATGGAAGAGAGCGTGTTGATCGATGATGTTCCCGGAACTATCCTCGATTATGCGCTTGTCGGAGATAAGATCGTGGTGCTCGCAAGCCCGTTCCTTGGCATAAAGTTTCAAAACATCCTAAAGGGTGAGAACCCGCTCGGCACAGCCCTGTATATTTATTCGGCAAGGGGAAAATAGCTCTTTGGATCCGCGCGGAAGGATGCCCCGCCATGTGGGCATTATCATGGACGGCAACGGCCGATGGGCTGAACTCAGAGGGTTGCCGCGCATAGAGGGCCACCGCAGAGGCGCTGAGCGGTCGCGCGAGGTCATTGATCTATCCATTGAGCTTGGCATAAATTGCCTGACACTTTATGCATTTTCGACCGAGAACTGGCAGAGGCCCAAGGAAGAGGTCTCCACGCTCATGAAGATCCTGGAGTTCTACCTGAAAAATGAATTTGAGGCCCTTATAAAAAAGGATGTCGTCTTCAGGGCCATTGGTGAGACCTGGCGGCTGCCTGATAACATTCAGGATCTGATCAGGGAAACTGAGTATAAGACAAAAAACAACAGAGGCCTGAACCTTGTTGCCGCTCTCAGCTACAGCAGCAGAAGTGAGATCATCAGAGCAGTCAGAAAGGTGATGAACTCCTGCACGAACCCGACTGAACTGAAAGAAGAGGATTTTGATGCATATCTTGATACTGCAGGACTGCCGCAGCCTGATCTGATTATCAGAACGAGCGGCGAGCGGAGGCTCTCGAATTTTCTGCTCTGGCAGGCGGCGTACGCAGAACTCTATTTTACCGACACGCTCTGGCCTGACTTTGACCGGGATGAGTTCATGCTTGCTATCCAGGACTTCCAGGGAAGAGAACGCCGCTTCGGAAAGATCTCCGGGAGGGTCAATGCATCTTAAGCGTCTGCTCGTGGCCCTTGTTTTTGTCCCTGCTCTGTATCTCTATACCATGTACCTGCCTCCGCAGTATTACCTGGTCATGATAACGGCAATCTCTTCGGTTGCTCTTGCAGAGTTCTACGCTATTGCAGGCGTTGACAGCCTCCTGAAATATTCGGGTCTTTTCTTCGGCGCTGCGCTGCTGACAATACACTTCTTTGCAAAAGGGTTTTTTTCAGAAGCTCTTTTTATTGCAGTGCTTATGATGCTGACCCTGAGGCTTTTTCTGAAAAGAGATTCCGCGGGTTCTGTCAGGGAAGCGACTGCAGCGGTATTCGGGCTCTTGTATATTCCGGGACTTCTGTCTTTTCAGCTGGATATTATCAAGGCCGGAGCCCCGCTGCTGGTCATGCTCTATTCTGCAGTATGGGGTTCTGACAGCATGGCGCTTTATGTCGGAAAGAGCATCGGCAAAAGAAAGCTCTATGTCGAGATGAGCCCGAACAAGACGGTCGAGGGCGCTGTCGGTTCTTTCATCGGCGGCCTCATCGGGGTTCTGCTGATTAAATTTACGATCCTTGCTTCCATGCCGCTTTCGACCGCAATAATGTTGGGAATCGTCGTCAGCTTTGCGACCATCATCGGCGATCTTGTGGAATCCATGTTCAAGCGTGATGCAGGCGTAAAGGATTCAAGCTCCATTGTGCCGGGACACGGCGGTTTTCTGGACAAGATCGACAGTGTCACGTTTGCCGGTCCTGCCTTCTACTGGGCCTGTCTTTTCCTGAATGTGATCGGGTAAATTCAGCTTCCTGCAGAGATAAAAGACCTGTCCATTTAGTATAATATCCACTATATGAAACGCATCACCATTCTCGGGTCAACCGGCTCGATCGGCCAGAGCACTCTCGATGTTATCTCCCGGAACAGTTCAGACTACAGGGCAGTTGCGCTCGTTGCAGGCCGGAATATCGATCTGCTCGAAGACCAAATAAACGCCTTCAAACCTGAGATTGTGGCTGTTGCGGAAGAGAAGATGGCAGAGAAGCTTTCGGCGCGGGTCAATAACACGAAGATTCTTTTCGGCGCTGAAGGCATCAGCCAGGCTGCTGCATACGAAAGTGCGGACGTTGTGATCTCTGCCATTGTCGGCGCTGCCGGTCTGCTTCCAACCCTTACTGCCATACGCGCAGGCAAGGACATCGGCCTTGCCAACAAGGAGGCCCTTGTCATGGCAGGAAGCCTTGTCATGGCTGAAGCAAAGAGAAATGGGGTCAGGATCATTCCTGTTGACAGTGAACACTCGGCAGTTTTTCAGTGTCTTGAAGGACGCATGAAAGATGAGGTCAGAAAGATCGTGCTGACCGCTTCAGGCGGCCCTTTCGTAAACAAGGCAAAGGATGAGCTTGACGACATAACTGCAGAGGATGCGCTCAAACATCCGAACTGGTCCATGGGCAGGAAGATATCGATAGATTCCGCAACGCTGATGAACAAGGGGCTTGAGGTTATCGAGGCATGCTGGCTCTTTGATCTTTCCCCTGATCATGTTGACGTGCTGATCCATCCCCAGAGCATTGTGCATTCGATGGTGGAGTTCAGGGACAGGACCTTTCTTGCCCAGTTGTCCATGCCTGACATGCGTGCTCCGATAGCGTATGCGCTCTCCTATCCTGACCGGCTTGAACTGCCTCTTCAGGGTCTTGAACTCGACAGGATTGGTCAGCTTACGTTTAAGAAGCCTGACTACGAAAGTTTCC
This sequence comes from uncultured Nitrospiraceae bacterium, assembly GCA_964506525.1. Taxonomy (GTDB): domain Bacteria; phylum Nitrospirota; class Thermodesulfovibrionia; order Thermodesulfovibrionales; family UBA6898; genus UBA6898. Next base: position 48,415 of record CAZDLA010000014.1, on the reverse strand, counting down.
CCTGTCTTGCGTATGCGTACGAAGCCATCAGGCAGGGAGGGACAGTTCCGGCGGTGCTTAATGCAGCGAACGAGGTGGCTGTCCATGCGTTTCTCGACAAGAACATAGGGTTTAATGATATTCCCGCGATCATCAGAAAAACCGTCAAAGAGCATACAGTTGTAATGCAACCCTCGCTTGATGATGTGATCGCGGCAGACCGATGGGCAAGGCTCACTGCCGAGTCCTTTATTAAGGAGATACTGAAATGATGTTCATTTACGCGATCGTGCTCTTAGGCATACTCATCTTTGTGCATGAGTTAGGCCATTTTATCTTTGCAAAATCCCTTGGCATAAAGGTCCTGAAATTCTCTTTGGGTTTTGGTCCGAAACTGATCGGCAAGAAATACGGTGATACAGAGTATCTGCTCTCTGCATTTCCTCTGGGCGGATATGTGAAGATGTTAGGCCAGTCAGATACGCCTGACGAGGAAGAAGTGATCTCTGAGGAAGAAAAACACATGGCGTACAACTTCCAGCCCATTTGGAAACGGTTCGCCGTGGTCTTTTCCGGGCCGTTCTTCAATCTCTGCTTTGCTGTGCTCATCTTCTTTGTGGTATTCATGAACGGTGTGCCGTATATGCTTGCCGAGGTTGGTGCTATAACGCCCAATTCACCTGCTGCGCAACAGGGTATGCTGAAAGGGGACCGGGTGATTGAGGTCGATGGAAAACAGATCATCAGATGGGATGAGATGACCGAGATCATTCATAGCCAGCCGGGCAGAGAACTGACCGTCAAGATAGAGAGAAACGGAACTGCACAGACTCTTATGGTGCGGCCCGAGAAGAAGGTGGTCAAGAACCTTTTTGGCGAAGATAAAGAGGTCGGTCTGATAGGAATAGCTCCCTCGGGCAAGACTGAGCTGAAGCAGGCTGGAATTATCGGCGCCTTTTCTCTTGCCGTCTCGCGCACATGGGATATTTCTGTGCTGACCCTGGTTTCGATGGTGAAGCTCGTTCAACGGATCATTCCTGCTGACACCATTGGCGGCCCTATCATGATATTCCAGATGGCAGGCCAGCAGGCCAGCCACGGTGCGATGAGTTTCTTTACCTTTATGGCAGTGATCAGTATCAATCTCGGTGTGCTTAACCTGCTGCCGATCCCGGTGCTTGATGGCGGGCATATCCTTTTCATGGGCATTGAGGCGATCAGGAGAAAGCCGCTCAGCGAAAAAGTGATTATCATCTCACAGAAGGTCGGCCTTGTCTTGCTGCTCAGTTTGATGGCCTTTGCCTTTTATAATGATATTGTGCGTCTCATTACCGGGAAGACCTTCTGATCATGCCCCATATTCTCAAGATCAGGATCTATTACGAGGATACTGACTGCGGCAATGTGGTCTATTATGCGAACTACCTGAAATATTGTGAGCGCGCCCGGACTGAGTTCCTGGAGTCAAAGGGCATAAGCATGAAGCAGCTTATTGACGACGGGATCTTTTTTGTCGTTGCCGAGGCATCCCTGAAGTACCTTTCACCCGGCAGATATGGCGATATCCTTGCCATCGAAACAATTGTTGACCGCGTCGGTCCTGCGTCCATAAACTTTAAGCATGAGATCAGGCGTGACGCAACAGGAGAACGTCTGGTGCAGGCAGCGGTGAAGCTCGGCTGTGTAGGTCTGGATATGAAGCCGCTGCGGCTGCGACAGGAGATCATGGCTGCGGTAAAGGAAGAGGAGCAGAGATGATCAAACCTGCCTCATTGATCAAGCAGACATCTGCGGGAGGGGTTATCTTCAGGCATGCTGCAAGCGGCATAGAGATTGCCCTTGTCTCTGTCAAAGGGGGCAAGACCTGGTGTCTGCCGAAGGGCATTATTGACAAAGGAGAGACGCCTGAGATGACTGCTGTCAGGGAGGTCAGGGAAGAGACTGGTCTGACCGGCAGGATTGTTGAAAAACTGGGAGATATCAGCTACTGGTATTACATCAAGGGTGATAATGCCAAATGCAGGAAGTCAGTCTCCTTCTATCTTATGGAGTATGTGGAGGGTGAGACCTCAGACCATGATGCTGAAGTTGACAGCGCTGATTGGCTCTCGCTTGACAGGGCTTTTGAGAAGATCAGCTACCGGGGCGACAGGTCGATCCTGCAGAAGGCTTACACAAAGCTGACGCAGATGCAGGCATAGTATTGATCTCCTTGCTATGGCAGATGCTCCTCAAACCCGGTCAAGGCGATAGTATTTCCCTGAGCATTGTATCGGATCTTCAGAAGATGAACGAAATAAACGTTGGCAGAAGGTTTGCGATTGTGGCTTGCGATGCCATCGGAATCGCTGCGACCGCCTTTTCGGATCACCTGCCATGACAGCAGATAACCGTTTTTTACAACGGGAAAGAATATCGTGAGAAAAATACAGGACAGACAGGTCATAAAGAAGATATGCGACAGACTCAGGAAAGACGGCAGAAAGATCGTCTTTACGAACGGCTGTTTTGATATCCTCCATGCCGGACATGTGCGCTATCTGAAGCAGGCAAAGAGACTGGGCGATGTTCTTATCATAGGACTTAATTCTGATGCGTCTGTTTCTGGCATCAAGCCGGGCAGGCCGATCAATGCTGAGAAGAACAGGGCAGAAGTCCTTTCGGGCCTTGCTTCCGTTGATCATGTGGTGATCTTTAATGAGAAGACCCCATACAATCTGATCAGGGCAGTGCGGCCGGACGTGCTTGTGAAAGGCGGTGACTGGAAGCCGGAGGAGATCATCGGCTCAGACATTGCAAAAGAGACTTTCAGTCTTCGTTTTGTCAAAGGGCTTTCAACAACCCGGATCATACAGAAGATCTTACAGTCAGCGTAGCATCCTTGAACCTTCATTCATTTCTGAGCAACAGATTCCTGCCTCTCCTTGAGAATAATGACCGCGTGTACAATCTCACCGGATCATCTGCTGCGCTTCTGCTTGCCCTCTCCCCCAATCCCTTTGTTGCCATTGACAAGGACAATGAAAGCGCAGAGATACTGAAGAAGGACATTGATTTCTATACGCAGCTTTTCCCGCACAGGAAGGTCCTTTTTATGCCCGAGGCTGAAGGGCCTGAGCTTGCCGGTGAACGCGCAGGGATCATCCTCAACATGGAGTCAGTAGATTCACTGGTCACCTCATTTCAGAACTTGCATGCAGGGTTCTGGGACAGGGAGCTGCTGGATGAACAGCTGCTCCGGGTAAAGCTCAAGGCACAGCAGGACAGAGCAGCTTTTGAACAATCCCTCATAGACATTGGATACCGCAGCGTCTCGATGGTAACAGAGAAAGGACAATACAGCCAGAGGGGATGGATCATTGACGTGTTTCCTTCAACCTCAGAATATCCTGTGCGCATAGAGTTCTTTGGCGATGAGATAGAGCAACTGAGGATGTTCGATATTGAGAGCCAGAAGTCCGTGAAAGATGTTGATGACATCACGATCTTTCCTGCGCAGGAACCTGAACTGAGCTGGGGGTTCAAGGATATAGCCGGTGACAGGCGCTGGTACTGCCTCTTCTCTCCTGATGATAAAGAGCTGCTTCCCCAGCAGACAACATTTATTTCGCGGTATTCCTTTGAATCAGGAAGTCTGCCGGACGAAGAGCCTGCTGAAGAGCTGGAGGCGATTCGTCAGATCGATGCAGGACTTATTTCTGTAAGTGGTCTTGGCATCCTGCCTGAGGAGCGGAAAAACCTTGAGTCATTGCCTGCAACCATAGCCGGGATTGCGAAGCAGCAGAGGGTGATGATCGTTCTGCCGTCTGAGGGTCAGGCAGAAAGGCTGCGCGATCTTTTCAGAGAGCAGGATATCGAACTGCCGCGGGTTGCAATGCAGGACCTGTCTGGTTTTGAGGGCAGGCTTACGGTAACAGAGGGGAAACTGTCGTCAGGCTTTCATATTGAAGGGCTCCTCATTTTGACAGAACGGGAGATTTTTGGCGAGCGCCGCATATACCGCCAGCAGAAGAGGTCCAAGGTCGCAAATCTTCTTGCATCACTCGATGACATTGTGCCGGGTGATTTTGTTGTTCATCGTGACCACGGCGTAGGCAAATTCTCAGGCATTGTCAGAAGGCAGAGCGGGTCAACAGAACTTGAACTGATGCAGCTTGAGTATCAGGACGGCAGACTCTATATCCCAATTCAGAACATCGAGGCACTTTCCAAATACCGCTCTGAAGAGGGTGTTGTCCCGAACATGGACAAGTTAGGCGGAAAGACCTGGGAAAAGAAAAAAGAGCGGGCGCGCAAAAAGGTTCATGAGCTGGCCGAAAAACTCGTTGCCCTTTATGCAGGCAGGAAGGTTGCCCGTGGCTTTACCTTTACCCCTGACACTGAGCTCCACAGGGAGTTTGACGGCTTCTTTCCGTATGATGAGACGCCTGACCAGCTGACAGCCATTGCAGATATCAAGCGCGATATGGAGTCTGAGAAGCCGATGGACAGGCTCCTTTGCGGCGACGTGGGATACGGCAAGACAGAGGTAGCCATGCGCGCTGCATTCAAGGCTGTGTATGACAATCGGCAGGTGGCAGTGCTGGTGCCTACTACCATTCTTGCAGAGCAGCACTATCGCAATTTCAGGGAGCGGTTCTCAGGATTTCCTATCAGGATCGATCATGTAAGCAGGTTCAGGTCGCGCAAAGAGATAAATGACACCATGAAGGCGCTCTCAGCCGGAGAAGTGGATATTGTGATCGGCACGCATGCACTCCTTTCAAAAAAGCTCGAATTCAGCGCTCTCGGCCTCCTGGTCGTTGACGAGGAGCACAAGTTCGGCGTCAGCCAGAAAGAGAGGATCAAGGAGCTTGCGCGCAGCGTTGATGTTCTGAATATGACTGCAACACCGATCCCCCGCACACTCCATATGGCGCTCTCCGGCATCCGCGAGATCAGTGTTATAGAAACGCCGCCTGAGGAGAGGCTTGCTGTCAGGACAACGGTGACTGTTTACAATGAGACCATGATCAAGGACGCCATAAGCAGGGAACTCGAACGCAACGGACAGGTCTTTTTCGTGCATAACAGGATCAGCGATATCTTCAAGATCGGCCAGCGCATTCAGATGCTTGTGCCTGAGGCACGGCTTGCCATTGCCCATGGCCAGATGCCGGACAGGGACCTTGAGGATATTATGCACCGGTTCTTTGAGATGGATGTCAATATTCTGCTTTCAACATCGATTATCGGCTCTGGCCTGGATATCCCGAGGGCGAACACGATCATCATTAACAGGGCTGACAAGATGGGGCTTGCTGACCTGTATCAGCTCAGGGGAAGGGTCGGCAGAGGCAACCTCAGAGGATATGCGTTCTGCATCATTCCCGGAGAGTCGCTGATGAGCGACGAGGCCAAGAAGCGGCTTCAGGCTTTGCAGGAGATGAGTTATCTCGGCGCAGGCTTCAGGCTTGCCATGAAGGACCTCGAGATCAGGGGAGCAGGGAACATCTTCGGACCCGAGCAGTCAGGCCATATCCATGAGATCGGCTTTGATCTGTATATCGAGATGCTTGAGAAGGCTGTGGCTGAACTCAGGGGCGAGGATATCAGGGAAGAGGTGGAACCGCTCATCGACCTCAGCATATCGGCATTCATCCCTGAGACCTATATTGAGGATGTGATGATCAGGATGAGCCTGTACCGCCGTATCTCATCCCTGAAAACTGAAAAGAATGTCGATGAGCTTGCCGCAGAGCTGAGGGACAGGTTCGGCCAGGCGCCACAGGAAGTATCTCATCTGCTTGCGGTCATGAGGCTGAAACTTGTAGCGCGGGAACTTATGACCCTGAAGATACATATGGTCCAGGAAAGGGTGAGAGTGGTCTTCTCTCCTGACACACCGGTTCAGCCGGAGATGATCTTTAACCTGCACGAGGCATGGAAAGGCCGCATGAAATATCTTCCTGGCGGTTTTGAGATCGATATGAAAAAGCGGGATGTGGATACCATACTTGCGGAGATCTATCAGGCTGCTGATGCATTGAGACAGGCTCTGTCTGCCGTATGATCCTGACGAATTATGAAATATAAAGATCATTCGATGAAATAATCAAATAATCTTGACAGAAGCATTCTTATCCGGTAATGTCTTTTTTGTTTAAAAAACAACAAAGTCTGACTCGACTTGGGAGGGGTAAGTGAAGAGGGGGTATCGCGGGTGCTTACTGAACAATAGATATTGTTTGTCAGCACTTTATCTCGTTCTTCTATTCGTTCCTGTCCTGGCAGAAGCCCTCGAGTCTGATCTTGAGAACCAACTCCAGCAGTCCCTGATCCAGAGCAGGGCAATTATCAATCGCGCAGAGAACAAACTTAAGGATTCTGCGTCCATTGACAATGAAATAACCAAACTCAAAGAAGTCTCAGAGAGCATTTCGATAACGCATGCGTTGCTTCAGGAGCGTTTCAGATCACGACAGGATACGGTCAATCAGCTTGGGGGCAAGGCACTCGAAAGGCAGCAGGCCATGGAAGAAAGGTATCTGAAGGCCGTGGGTGAGTATCTGGCAATAATAAACAGCATTCAACCATCGGCCATCAGCAATCAGCTCAAAACCCTTAAAACTCTTCTCGATACCATCCTGCCCAAAACCAAAAGACCGATATTCGGCAGTCTTCCTTATAGAAACCTGAACTACCCTGCAAGAGAGCCTGATGCATCTCCTGCAATAATTCCTGCGTACCAAGGCGGCAATCAGACTGTGTTCGCGGATGACACCAGAGATACTGAAGAAGCCCCTATATCAAAAGAGATCGCCGAATTTGCCCAATCACTTAACTGGAAACCGGTTGCTATATACGAATACGTAAAGAACAATATTGAGACCGAATGGTATTGGGGCTGTATGAAGGGAGCGGAAGAGACACTGCGACAAAAGTCAGGAAATGACTGCGACCAGGCAACGCTGCTTGCTGCACTGCTTCGGGCTTCGGGCTTTCCCACACGATATGTAAGAGGCAGCATAGAGTTCTTTGCAGGAGGCCAGGAGATAGTCATTGACAAGATCAAGAACCTGATTGGCATTGATGACCCCTTAAGAATAGCAGAGTTTTTTCAGAAGGCGGGCATACCGTACAAGCCTCTAATACAGGGAGGAAAGATCGCAAACTTCCAGATAGAGCACATCTGGGTCGAAAGCCGGATACCCTATGGCAACTATCGCGGAACCATGATAGATAACAGTGATCCAACCTGGCTCGGCCTGGATACCAGCATCAAGCCGAGAGGCAATGCGTATAACACCCCTCTGGAGCTGTCAGCAAGCAGCGCTCAGCTTTCAGCTATTAGAGATGAATATCTCAGCGCTATCCGGACAGAGACACCCCTGGAATTTTTCAAGGCAAAGCTTTTAGCGCTCAGCCCTCAGCTTTCAGCGGACAGCTATAAACTGACACGCTCTCTGATACCCGAGAGTATGAAGATCCTCCCTGCAAGCATGCAGTTTGAACAAAAGAAGATAACTCATGAATATACAGAGATCCCTGAAGATCTGAAACACAAGGTCAAGCTATCAGCAGTCAGCGATCAGCCTTCAGCGAACAACAATAAGTTTTTTGAAATTACAATGCCGATATACAAACTGGGCAACCAACATATAATCATGACGTACGAGCCGGAGACCGTAGAAGACCAGCAGATTATCGATTCCTTCGGCGGGCTGGACAACACGCCTGCATATCTCGTGAGGCTGCGGCCTGTGCTGAATGTGAATGAAGAGAGAATGGTCGTCGGCAAAGACGGGTTGCCTATGGGAACGGATTATGACCTGACGATAGAGCTCATATCGCCCAATGGTATTGAACGGATCTCTAATACCCACATAACGGGTAACATGGCAGCAATAGGGATTGTGGCCGGGAAAGTAACCCCCTCCATCTCCCCCTTACCTCAAGGGGGAGCTTCTGCAGCAATAAGCGACGAGGATGATGCAGAGGCATTGCTATACAAAGCGGCAAACAGATACATTGATCGATGGAACCAGGCAGAGGATGAGCTTGCATCACTCCTGCATCTGGTGATAACAAGGCCCATACCGACAGTTGTAACAGTCGGGGGAGTGATAGACGTTACCTATCTTCTGGACATGCCGCATGGGTTTGAATGGAAAGGCGTGTTCATGGATGCGGGATGCAGAGCTGTCAGCATTCAGCCGTCAGCGTTCAGCATAGGGGCGAATGGCGGTTCGCCCTCCGCCAATGAAAGACAAAAGATCTTTATGCAGCTATCTGCGCTTCAGGGGTCGATTCTTGAGAACAGGATATTTGAGGATGATTTCGGGGTTGAAAGTATATCAACAGCAAAGTTGTTTCAGATATTAAGCGCTCAGCAATCAGCGATAAGCTCACAGCTTCTGACAATAGACAGGACAAACATCAATGCCATTCTTCCATCCCTTGATCTTCCTGATTACATTAAAGATGATATCGGAAACGCAGTCAACCAAGGCCTCACTGTTCGATTGCCTTTTGCTGATGGCTTATTGCTGAACGCTGTGAGCTACCTCGACTGGTCTGGCATTGGGTATATCAAAGAGAATCCTTCTACGGGCGAAGCAGGATATATGCTTTCAGGAATGCTTGTTCCATTCTTGGAGTTAGCTGGCGGAATGACGGCGATTAACAAGGAAAGCTGGAAAAAGCAGGATCTCGCCAATAGTTTTAGTAATCCAAATTCCAAGGCAAAGCCAAATAAGAAGCCGGATGAAGCAGTCAGAATCGTCAAGCTCAACAAGGATGGATCTGATTACAAAGACGGAATCGTTGGCACAGCACTGAAGACGTCTTTTGAGGTGATTGCGCTTGACGCAAAGGACATTCCTGTTCAGGGCCTGAAGATCGCTTTCAAAATATCTGCAGGCGCTGGAAAGCTCCAGGGTGTAACGAAAGCAGGTAAGCCAATTGCCGGCAATGCAGCTCCGGCTGCTGAAGTGACACTGACAACTGGGGCTGACGGTATTGCCCGTGCAAGATTGACGCTTGGCCTGCAGACAGAGACATCTCCCTTCTATATGCAGAGGACAAATATGAGCGGAGAAAAATACTGGGAACTGGCAGGCCTGAATCTCGTTTCAGTATCAGCGAATACAACCAAGGGGCGCATGACCACAGATAAACCGTTTGAGGCTTATGGAAGGCCGGGAGCTGCAGCAGAGCTGATCAAGCTCAATCCGACATCTGACATCTACGGCCCACCCAGCGTCTTTGCATCCCTTCTCTGGGTCAAGATTGTTGACCAATACGGAAACCCGATTTCCGATAAGAATGTTAAGTTCAGCCTCAAGAGAGATTTCATAGGGACGTCTCCATCTTCAGGAACGATAAACGCAAAGATCTTTGGCGACATAGCTGACTGTCCAGGCATTGCTACCATTGACTGCCCAAAGGCTAAAGACGCCGATACGAAACCCTTTGAAAAGCGAACTGAATACTTCGGGGTCCATCCATACTTGATCATGGGAAATACTGAGAACACAAAGTATACGATCACGGCAACAGCTTTTAAAGATGCCTTTGACAGTCAGGGCAGGAGGATTGATAACAAGACAGCATTGAACAACGCTGCATTTACCTTCTACGCAAACTCCATAGCAGGCGGCACACTTGAGAACAACTATCTTTCCGTGTATGCGTTATATGCCATTGACGGAGAAGGTCATAGGATCGATGCAGGCGCTGCAGGCAAGGAATATGGACAGCCTGTTACTGCTGCCATGTTCTATACAGAAAGAAGCGCTGACAGAACGTTCAAGATTATCCCAGTAGTAAAAGATCCGCCAGCCGGGTCTCCTCTTAAGAATGATGCTAAGGTGGAGTTTCAGGTGGAATTAGGGGGAGGCAGTGTAGATCCTGCTAAACAGATGCAGGAGAAGGACGGCTATTTTTCAACGACCCTTAAACTCGGCACTACACCTGAAATAAACAGGATCAATGCAATCGGCACGGTTACAGCGTCAATACCATCATATGACGCGCAGGGCAATGTTACCCGGACCGACAGGGCACTGTCTGCTTATTACCCCATTGAGATCTGGGGTGTAAAACTCAATGTTCCTTCTTATCAGCAGATGGTCCTTAACAGCGCAGGGTATCCTCTGGCAGACGTTGCATTTCAATACACGATTGATCCACCCGCCTATCAGGTTACACCTGCCATGCTCGGCGTTGAGATCTTTGAACAAAGCCCAACAGGCAGCGCATCGCAGATGGGCTTTGTTCCTGCGGACAGCAATGGCAAGATCATTCTCAGCAAGGGTATGGCAAAGTTCGACACCAACAATACCTATTATGCTCAGGTTGTCTTGAACAGAGGGTCAAAGACTGAGATAAGGAGTGAGAAGGTGCCTCTTATTAATGCTGCGTTGATTCCGGATTATGATCGCAATGGCACAATAGATGACGCAGACCGCGAGCGCGCAGCACAGGGAGATAAGTTCTACTTCTGGATTAACGATGACGATGATGAGGGTGAGACTGAGGGCAGTGATATACCTGGGGACAAGATGCTGACATCGTTCAGTCTTGATCATGAGGACGGAAAAGTTGATGGCGTCCGTGATCTGATAGACTTCTTCCCTGTTCATTTAGATATCAGAGATTTGCTCAGGACCTATGATCCCAAAAAATATGTATATACTATCAAGTCTGCGGATGCGAGCCTGAATTTTGCCTTTACAGATCTGGGTGTGCTGCACTCTTCATATTATCTAACAGGTAATGATGTAAACCTTGATATACCGATAACCCTTGGCAATGCTGCAACATTTCCAGTTATTGCTATTGGAACGCAACTTGTTGATACATTAAACAGTCCGACATTTCTTGAGAAGATACTCGTGAACAGGGGCAAGGGGATAATACTGCTTGAGGGAAAGAAGGAGTCAATAGCGCCCCTTGAGCTGGAAGTCTTGGATGTCAATCAGAAGATAGTGTTTTCGATGAAGCTTAATCTGAACATGTCAGGTGTTGAGAAGATGTTCAGGCACAAGAACCTGACACCGGTTATTTATACAGAGGTTGCTCCGGGGCCGGGATCTAAGGCAGGGGAACTTGACAGGCTCGTCGCCCCGAACTGTCCTGACATTGAATGTCTCGGAGCAGACCCGCAGAATATCAAAAACTTCGTATTTCTCCACGGCTATAACGTTAATGGTCAACAAGCAAGAGGCTGGCATTCAGAGATGTTCAAGAGACTTTTCTGGTCTGGGTCTAAGGCCCGCTTCTGGGGTGTGACGTGGTATGGTTGGGATACTCAGGAGATTCCTTTAGTGGGCAGCGTGCCATTTACCAGAAACTATCATATTAATGTTGAACATGCCTTTGATACTGTTCCGGCACTCAGGAACTTTCTGAGAGTTGACGTTCCAGGGGAGGTTACACTTGCAGCCCACAGTCTCGGGAATATGGTGGTGTCTTCGATGTTGACTGAATATTCTGTCGGATGGGACAATAGCCAGCAAATCAAGAATTACTTCATGCTCGATGCAGCGGTTGCGGCTGAAGCCTATGGTTCACGAGATGACAATAACGAAGCAGAAATGAACAAGGATACCGTTACAAATCCTAATATGATTCATCCTGACTGGACCGCTTACAAGAAAGAACTTTGGGCTTCTGAATGGCATTTGCTGTTTAAGGGGGCAAGCCCAATTGATAACAGGGAATTGCTTACATGGCGAAATATCTTCGCAAAGAGACCTGCGAATGTAAAATATTACAACTTCTTTTCTCAGGGAGAAGAGGTGCTGGATGAACATAAAGACGAACTTAAGGTATCGGATCTGATAAAGCAATGGAAACAGGCAGGTATCTACACATGGGCGTTGCAGGAGAAGCTTAAAGGGAAAGCACCTGTTGATGGCATACTTGGGAGTGATTATGGGGGCTGGGGATTCAATCTGGATGATCAGGAATATTATTTCTGGGGTATTGCGGGTGATCCGCCTGTTGCTGCTAAACTGCCGATATTTCCTGAGAATGCAGCTACCTTGAAGCCACAGCAATTGCGCATTAGGCCTTTCTTTTCGTTAGGCAATGAGAGCATATTATTTGACGAAGCAAGTGGCAGCAATTATGCGGCCCAAAATAAGATTCGCCTACTTGCTGATGCTATTCCGGCAAGGACCTTGGCGGCAGGGAAGCAAATGGTCACGGAATTGGGACAAATCAATAAGTTCAACTTTGACATGCAGGCCACATACAAGACAACAAAGAAAGTGAATGGACAGTATGTGGTATTTTGGCCGAGGGGTGGGCTATTTCAGAGGGATAACTGGCGGCATGGCGATGCGAGGGAAGTTGCATATTCTTACGTTTATTCATTGTTTGATAAATTCGTTTCACTTGGAGGCATGAAATGATTATAAAGATGATGCGAATCATCGTCTGCGTGTCACTTAGTACTCTTCTACTGAGCAGTTCGGCATGCGGACTTGATCTGCCAAAAGCAAAGGTTACGCTAAAGGTGGTTGATGAAAACGGCACACCAATTAAGGGTGCAAAAGCGGGTGTTGGTTTTGAGAGCGTGTATATGTTCAAGGGCGGGATTAATGACGTTGGCATTACAGGATTAACTGATAAGAACGGGATATTTACAGCCGCACATGACACCATGGGTTATATTGGATATGGAGCCGAAGTAGATGGCTATTACCTGAGTCGTAGCGAATATCGCTTTACCAAACACGAATCAGGCAAATGGCAGCCGTGGAACCATGAGATTAAGGTTGTTATGAGAAAAATTGAGAAGCCGGTGCCGATGTATGCAAGAGAGACAGGCAGGGTAAAGCCCGATATTGAAATACCGGTAATCAACAAGGAAATCGGTTTTGATCTAATGGAGTGTGACTGGGTTTCACCATATGGAAGAGGAAAACATCCAGACTTTATTTTCAAACTCATAAAGACGTTCAAGTCACGTGATGATTTCGACAGTACGTTGATTGTCACTTTTCCGAACAAATTTGATGGAATTCAAGAAGTCAAAGAAAATTTGAAAGGCGGCAGTATGTTTAAACTGCCACGATTTGCTCCCGAGGACATGTACCAATCAAAATTAGCACATAGGATAATACGTACCGGTGTTGGGATAATGAAAGATGATTACGAAGCAGACGCAAACTATATTTTCCGTGTTCGCTCAGAGGAAAGAGATGGTAAACTTATGCGGGCAATGTATGGAAAGATAAACGGAGAAATACGATTTGATCCGATGAATTCCAAAACAGCATATATTGTCTTCAAATACTTCCTAAATCCTGATTACACAAGAAACCTTGAATACGGCGACAATTTGTTTAAGAACTTGAAAAGCACGGAGCAGGTGAGGCCTGACAACTGAGAATCATTATGGCCCATGGGGTCAGACTTGGGCACGTGGTAGGGACATACTTTCCAGCTCTGATGAGTTTTAAAGAGGCAGTAAAGGCACCGAGTGATATTAGCATATTCTCCATAAGCAGAACGGGAAACTGCGCTGCAGTGGCCCATGGGGTCAGACTTGCGTATTGACATTCGGCATATGACTTGATAGGGTTGCACTATGGCACGGAAACCGAGAATAGAATTTGAAGGAGCATTCTATCACATCATAACCCGCGGCAATCAGCGGCAGAAGATATTCAAAGATCCATACGACTACACCAAATACCTTGACCTGCTCGTCCGATACAAAAAGACACACCCGTTTCGCCTCCATGCCTACGTCCTGATGAGCAACCACGTCCATCTTTTGATAGAGACCGGACCAGTGCCTCTATCCAAGATCCTGCAGGGAATCAACCAGAGCTACACAGCATACTTCAACAAAACATACAAAACCGTAGGCCATCTATTTCAGGGCAGATACAAGGCAATACTCTGCGACAGAGACCAGTATCTCCTGTCACTCCTAAAATACATACATCTCAACCCGGTCAGGGCAAAAATAGCCAAAACACCAGAGGTGTATCCCTGGAGCAGCCATCCCTGCTATGCACACAAGACAAAGGGAAATGAACTAATCGATGAGGATCAGGCATTGAGACTCTTTTCAGAGGACAAGACAAAAGCGAGGAAACTCTACCGGGCCTACATGGATGATGGCCTTGCTGTAGATAAAGATGATATCTATACAACCATAGATCAGCGGGTATTAGGGGATGAGATCTTCCTGAGCAGGATCATGCAGAGCAGTGAAGTTGAAATCGACAACAGAAAAAGGTATAGACAACACAGCCTGCCTGAGATAGCAGGGAGTATAGAGAAGGGCTATGGAATAACCATAGGCCAGCTCAGGGAAAAGAGCAAAGACCGGGGCATATTGAGGGGAAGGAAGGTATTCAGTCTTGTTGCCAGTGATTATGGGTATAAGGGCAGGGAGATAGCCGCGTATATGCGAAAGGACCCTGCTGTGATTACAAGGTATCTGAAGGAGAGAAGCAGTCTTGCAGAAGAGGCAGAAGCAGTAGTGAAACAGTTAATAAAGAGGGCGAATGTCAATAAGCAAGTCTGACCCCATAGACCCCCTCCCGGCGATGACACTGCCGGCAGGGGGGAATGAAACAAAGGCGTTTGATCCTCTAAAGCAAAACATTAATATGCAGGTGCGCTTTCAGCTGAAAAATGGACCTGGAGCCCTGTGGCCATCTGGAAGAAATACAGCGAGTTGGTTGCATTCGGACATCAGAGAAGTTGCATATCAATTTATATATACTTTGTTTGATGATTTTGCGAATAAAGTTAACAATCAAGGAGGAAAGCAGTGATAGATGGCAAAATAATATTGACTATGGTGATGGCAGCTGTCTTTCTTTTTATCGGAATGAAATCTAACGTCATCGCATATACCCCTCCTGAGGCGAGTATTACCGCTCAGATAGTGGATGAGAATGGTGTGGTAATACAAAACCAAGATGTCACTATAGGTTTTGAGGGTGGGGGCAAAGGCGGTAAAATTCAGTTGAAAACTGATGTGCAGGGTCGGGTAACGGCTACTTATGGCACAACTGGAAAAGTGGCGCTGAATGTTGTCAAGGATGGCTACTATGTAACATCAACAATATATGAGTTTGCCAAAATGGAAGCCCACAGGTTTCTGCCTAAGACCTATAGATGGCTGCCATGGAATCCTGAAGTAAAACTGGTGCTCCGCAAGATAGGAAAGCCGGTGCCGATGTATGCTCGTGACACGAATAAATCTGGACTGGAGTTCCCCGCTGCTGGCAAGGCAATCGGCTTCGATCTTATCGAATATTCATGGATGCCACCTCATGGACACGGAAAACATGCAGATTTTTATCTTAAGCTGGAAAAGCGATATGTCAGCGATGATGATTTCGATAGTACTCTTACAATTACTTTCCCTAGTAAGTTCGATGGGATACAGCTTGTGAAGGAAGATCGTCGAAATGGCAGCATGTTCAAGTTGCCACGATTCGCGCCGGAAGATGGTTATCAGCAAAAGTTGATAAAGAGATCAAAAAGAACTCCGGCAGGACCATATATTGATGATTTCGAGGATAATAATAATTACATTTTCAGAGTGCGCTCTGAAATGAGAGAAGGCAAACTGCTTCGAGCTTTATATGGGAAAATTCAGGGTGATGTAACATTCAGTCCAAGGGTTTCAAAAACAGCAAATATTGGATTCACCTACTACTTAAATCCTGATTACAGCAGAAATCTGGAGTATGACCGAAAAAGAAATCTGTTCGGGAACTTGCCATCATTGGAGAGGGTGGATCAGTAAGTAGGGTCCTTTTATGAGATTCAACAGAGTAACCGGACTTTATGGTGCCCTAAAGCCCTTGTAAGCCCTTGGTGTCACCCATAAACTATCACGTCTGATAGGTAAGGAATATCTCCTCAAATTGGGGTGCTATTTCGACGAATACGGCTAACACTTCAGGATCGAAGTGCTCAGGGATGGTCCTCCCATCGCCTTGTATGATTATGCGGCATGTTTCCTCGTGACTGAAAGCAGCTTTATACGGCCTCACATTTCTAAGCGCATCATATTGATCTGCCAGCATCACTATTCTCGCCTCAATCGGAATTTCCTGGCCCTTCAGGCCGCTCGGATATCCCTTGCCATTCCACTGCTCATGATGACTAAACGCGATGGAACTTGCCATCTGGATCGTGGGATGCGATGAGCCGGCGAGTATCTCATGACCCATGACCGTATGTTCCTTTATGATCTCATGTTCTTCTTTTGTGAGCACATCTTTTTTTAAGAGCACCTTGTCAGGAATGCCGATCTTTCCGATGTCGTGCAATGAACTGGCCACTGCAATGGTTTCTATAAAGTCCTTGTACATATTCATATGTTCGGCAATGCGTCTCGAGTATTTGCCGATCCTCGCGATATGAGCACCCGTATAACTGTCCCTGGATTCCGCAACTGCGGAGAGGCGCTGTATCAACTCGATGCTCAGGTTTGTAGCCATTATTGCAGTGTCCTCAAGTTCCCGTGTCTTGCGAAGCACGGTATTTTCGAGGTTGACCATGTAATTCTTTTCGGAATCGATCAGCCTGCGACGTTCCAGACCTCTGTTTATGGCATTGAGGAGATGCTCACGATTAAGGGGTTTGGTCAGGAAACTTAAGGCGCCCCTGTTGACTGCTTCAATAGCGATATCGAGGTCAGCATTTCCGGTCATGAGGATTACCGGTATTTCGGCGTTCAGTTGGCGGATTTCATGAAGAAGCTCAAGACCTGACATATTAGGCATCTTGATGTCGGTCAGCACAACCGTAATCGGCTCATCCCGAATAAAGGAAAGTGCCTCCTCAGCGCTTTCGCAGACTATAACTGGGAGGCCATGTTTCTTGAGCAGGGCAGAAAGGTACACGCGTATGGACGCTTCATCATCGACAACAAGAATATATTCTTCAAGAGTGTTCATTGGTTTTTATGGCATAATGTTTTCTGTTAATATTCTTCCGGGGGCTATTTTGCCCTTTGTACATTTATCAGACCGGAGCTGATGATGTCAAGCATGCTGCAGTCAATCGGTATATACAGAGAAATTGATCACTCCAGAGTCATGCATTTATGTAAGATTAAAATTGTGTGCCGCTTACCTATTTGACTGCTGTCTCTTTTTCTACTTATTTATCTGAGCTGAGTTATTTCACGCAACATTGTCTGCATGAAGGTATTTTCGAAGTTCTTAAGTGTCTGGCAGAAAAGCGATCTTTCTGATGGCTCAAGGTTCTTAACGATATCCTTATATATCAGGATGTTCCTGATATATAAGAAGACCTCATTTTGATCAATATCAATAAGAAAGCGCAGTCATCTTAGATATTTCAATATTTTCAATAAGTTAGACTCTCCTTCTGATTAGTTTCGTCTTGGCACGTAATCTGCAAAAGATTACTAATTGCCCTTGTACTCTAAATAGGCTATTTGCGAGATACGTATTTTAGCAAGCGTGCAAAGCAGGATATAAAATTTACATATGGCATAGATAATGCAATGTGTAGCATAACTCTTAATGAAATTGTTTGGCAGATTTGCAGAACAATAAATCTTTCGTTGCAGGAGGGCATAAGATGTTTGAAAAGATGGCATTGACGGTTTTAGGGCTTTTACTCATTGCATCACCGGTAATTGTGAATGCAGAGCTTCCCCTTAAGGATGCTGTCACAGGCATAGAGTTTGTCCCGGTAAAGGGTGGCTGCTTTGAAATGGGTGACTCTGTAGGCGATGGGGACAGCAGCGAGAGGCCGGTGCACGAGGTCTGCGTTGGCGACTTTCTGATGGGCAAGCATGAAGTGACGAATGAGCAGTTCCGGAAATTCAGACCGGTACATACCAGCGGAACTTATGAGGGGCTTCCGCTGAACGATGATAAGCAGCCGGTAGTCAATGTCTCATGGGAAGACGCGGTTGCTTTTGCCAAGTGGCTTTCGGGGAAGACCGGGCAGGCTTATCGTTTGCCTACTGAGGCGGAGTGGGAGTATGCAGCCCGCGCAGGCACTAAGTCAGGCCGGTTCTGGGGCAATAATCCCGACTACGCCTGTACCTATGCCAATGTTGCTGATATTAGCGCTAAGAATCGCTGGAAGAGCTGGAAAGCCCATTATTGCGACGATAAATTCGTGGTCTCGGCTCCTGTCGGCAGTTTCCAGCCGAACGCATTTGGACTGTATGATATGCTTGGCAATGTCTGGGAGTGGGCTGAGGATGTTTACAACAGCGGCGCATATGCGAAACTGCCGCGCAATAATCCGGTATTTGAGGGTGCGGGTGAATATCGCGTGATGAGGGGCGGCGGATGGAGCAACGGACCTCTTGGTGTCACAAGCTCGCACCGTGTTGGACTGACGCCGACATTTGGCCATCATGGACTTGGGTTTCGTCTTGTGAGGAATAAATAACATTTTCACTATTCAGATAATTGAACCATGGACATTATTGATCAGGAGGTCAAAATGCAGAAGAGACAGGTGCTGTTATTTATTATCACCCTTATAGCTTTTGTTACCGCAGTTTCTCTTTCGACGAGCAGTGCCAAGGAACCGGACATTTCAAAGGGATACATCGGGGCTGCAACGTGCCAGGGTTGTCATGAAACCCAGCATGCAAGCTATGTGAAGTCGATCCATTCCCATAAGCAGGTCCAGGGGCCTGAATATAAGGAAGCCTGTGAGACCTGCCACGGTGCGGGCTCCCAGCATGTAGAAAAGGGCGGCGGCAGAGGGGTAAGCATTTTTGACTTTGGCAAGAAGGTTGATACGAATGCCAGATCTGCAAAGTGTCTTTCCTGTCACGAGGAGATGAAACACCTGGCATTTTGGAGTCTGAGCAGACATAAGACAGCAGGGGTTGGATGCAATGACTGCCACAAAGTGCACTCTTCAGAAAAAATGAATTTGAAAGAGAAACAGCCTGAGCTCTGTTTCGGCTGTCATAAAGATATAAGGTCTCAGGTGAACAGGCAGTCGCATCATCCTATTATGGAAGGCAAGGTTACCTGCAGCGATTGTCACGATCCTCATGGCACGTTTGGCGAAAAGATGGTCAAGGCAGACAGCGTCAATGAGCTCTGTTTCAAATGTCATGCAGAGAAGCGCGGCCCGTTCAGGATTGAGCACCAACCTGTCGCTGAAAATTGTCTGAACTGTCACAATTCGCATGGCAGTAACCACAGGGCTATGCTCACCAGCAAGCCTCCGCAACTCTGTCAGGAATGCCATGGTTCAGGCGGACACAGGGGAAGAGTCTATACAAAACAGACGACATTTAAGGGATCTGGCCCCGAGATTCAGATGTATGGCCGGGCATGTATGAACTGCCACACCAATGTCCATGGCAGCTCTGCCAGCTGGTTGAAATAGGGGGATGAAAATGAAACTAAAAATATATTCATTGATAATTGCTTTGGCAGTAATGCTCATCCCTTGTTCTTCTGTTTTCGCAGATGAGGCCGCTCATGGATCCGCTTTCGAGGGCGAGGTGACTCTGCAGGGACAGTTGGTGCATGTCAATGGCGATGAGGCGAAGTTTGACGAGTATGCTGATACAAAAGATGGGATCTATGGCGGTGTCAGTCTCAAATACGACATGAAAGACTATTTTATGCGCTTTAGTGCAGAGGATATGTTTTATAAGACACAGCGATACAGTCTCGAAGGCGGGATGTGGGGCAAGTTCAAATACAACTTGTTCTATAACGAAATACCTCACAATATCACTTTTGGGGCGAAGACCTTTTACTCCGGCATTGGAGGCTCTTCTCTCGATCTCAAGGGCAACCCTGACGATGTATCGACCTGGTCGTCTTTTGATTACAAAACTGAGAGAAAGCGTTTCGGAGCAGGGATCAGCCTGGATTTTCTGAAGCCATTCTTTCTTAATATCTCAGCCCAGACCGAAAAGAAGGAAGGGATCAGGCCTTCATCCTATGGCGACCTCAGTGGCAGCGGCGTAGTTATCGAACTGCCGGAGCCGATCGATTACAGGACCGACACATTCCGTGTTGAGGCAGGATACAGCAAGAAACCGTTCTTTGCTTCCCTGAGCTATGATTACAGCAGATTCAATAACGATAATCAGTCCCTGGATTTTTACGATGTTACTCTCAGTGGACCGAATTCTGTTGCGTTGCCGCCTGACAACAGGTATTACAAACTTGCATTCAAGGGAGCTGTATTTTTGCCGTACAACAGCAAGCTTAGTCTGAACGCGGGTACCTCACGTGCAAATTCCCATGCAGAAGGCAACAATCTGCTCGTACTTGATGACTGGAACGGCAGGGTCGATACGAAGAATCTTGATATCGTGCTGACGTCCAATCCGATCTCTGCTGTCGATGGCAAGATCTTCTACAAATATTATGACAGGGACAACAAGTCAGAAGGAGATGATGACCATCTCGGCTTTACTACGAACAAGTTCGGCGGACAGATCGGACTCAGGCTGCCTGCTCACTTTAGGCTGACCCTGGGTTACACGAACAGCCGGACGAAATTTGAAGACCGGTATGATGCGAAGAGCCGGAAAGATGATATCTATACTGCTGAACTTGCATGGTCAGGTCTCGATTTTGCCACCTTCAAGATCGGGTATGAAAAGCTTCATAGAGGGATGGACAGAAGCGGCACTGACGCGGTTGCTGATTTCGATACTCTATGGAGATTTGATGTTGCTCCTTCAGACCGGGACATATTCAAGGCGTCGGTTGATCTTTCATTGATAGATAATCTCTCGGTGACGCTTGGATACAAGTATAAGAAGACGGATTACGAGGATAGAGCCCTTGCATTTGCAAGCAGAGGGCTTGGCCTGCGTGATCACAGAAGCGACGAGTTTTTTGTCGATGCGAGCTATGCCATTGGCAAAGTTGCAAGGGTATATGGATACTTTGACTATGAGAAGATCCGGAGCCTGCAATACGGGTTTTCCAGCTCTGATCCCACTGAGTGGAGTCTGACGCAGAAGGAGAAGAACTTTGATTACGGCGTCGGCGCAGATTTCTTTATCATTCCGAAAAAACTGACTGTCAAGGCTCAGTATGACTATGTTCGCTCAGACGGTTCAGCAGACTTCTCTTACCTGGATATGGCCACACCTTCTGGTTCAGACATTAGCAACTGGGGTGACTACCGGAAGAAAGCACTCTCGATCAAAGCCATATACGACATAACAAAATCGATCGGATTGACCGCCGGATACCTGTATCAGCAGTTTACTCTTAATGATGCCCAGCTTTCAGGATATGACTATCGCCCGGCGACAACAGCCTATCTCACCGGTGCTTACAAGGATCAGTCTTACAAGGCTAACGTTCTGTTTGTCAGTCTTTCGTATAAGTTTTAGGTAAAGGAGAAGAGAAAATGAAAACCTTGAGAAAGCTATTATATTTAGGCGCTGTGATGGTGTTCGTCATACCGCTTGTATGTATGGTTAGCACTGCAGGTGCAATGTATCTGAATGACGGTTCAAGAGAGACTTCGCCGGGCGTTTACGTCAATCCTGATGACGGCGTCTGCGTGGTCGGCGTTGCAGCAAACGGCACTATGTTGATAGACACCTCGATCACGAATGCTCGCAATTGCGTTGCGTACACACAGTCTGCTGACGTTGGGCATGTTGCAAACCTGCGCACTATGACAACGTCCGCTGCTTGTACGAGGACAGGCGATGCCGGCAATGCGACAATCGATGGGGCCCATTATAAGCATGCCTGGGTAACGACCAATACATGCGTTAATGCCGCCAGTCCTACGGTAGCAATATCCCTTGAAGGGCTAGATCGCACTCTTGCCATGTGCCAATCCAAGGGCGGCACAACATTATCACCTGCCGGAACGTGCGTAGCCAATGGATGGGTATACATGAACAGGAAGACTGATGGCACACTCCCAATCTCTGGAACCGCAATTCCCGGAACAACGCTCATCACCACAACAGGGGCGCAGTTTAGCGACAACCTCGGCTTTTGCTACGCCACCATGAGGATGACCAGTGCGACATATACTTCCAGCGCAACTTGCCCATCCTACCACAACAGCGCGACGGGTAATGCTGCTGAATGGCCCGCCTGCCTGAGCAGCGCGACCGGCTGTCAGACACAGGCATCCTTTGACGCCGGCTTGGGCTGGGCATGGGATGGTACAAACAGTAGATGCACCTATGACTATGGCGTAAAGGGCATTCTTAATGCTGATCTCACGAATACGAATAATGGCAGACCTACGTTGACTAACTGTACAGGTGTTGGTACTCTTCTCGGCTCAGCAGGAAATTGTGTTGATCTAACTGGCATTACGAATCAGGGGGCTTGTCTCTCTGTTGGTGGCACCTGGGACAACTGGCTTATCAAGGATGCCGGCAGGACGACCAAGACCAATGCTGATGCCGGCTATACAGGTCTGCCTGCGAACTCGACCATTGTCAAGCTCGACGCCACAACATCCATTAAGTTGGGCGGCGGCAATTTTCGCTCCGGCACAGGAGCAGTCTGTCTTAAATGTCACTCGGATCAGTCCCGGGCTTACATGGAGAGAAACAAGCCAGGATTTGTAGAGACGCCTCACCAAAAGGCCGGTGATACACCAGGCCTTTGGCAGTCACATTTTACATACGATGGCTCCGACTGGAAGCTTAAAGGTGTTCAGTGCACGATGTGTCACAGCACGGCACGGCCAGCCCAGGACGATTTAATCCAGGTAGCTCCTGCCGGAACTGTTGGGACGCCTGCGGCGGGCGACCCGGTAAGTGCCACAGGTCATAATAAGACCGAATACGGTTCATTTGTGACCGATGTCTGTTTCACCTGCCATGGCCATTTCCCCTCGTCTAATGCTGCATCGGTGATCCCCGTATCTGGCGGCGATTTTGCTCCAACCGGGAAGGGGCTGGCACCAATAGCGAATCAGTTTCTGAACAGTCCTCATGCGAAGTATACAGGCACGACAAGCGCCAAAGTGGACATCGGCAATAAGACCAACTATGCGACTACCTTTGCCGGGTATATCTGCAGGAGCAGCAACAGCATTGGAGGCGGAAGTATACTGACCACAGTGTACAGAAATGGCGAGGTCGTCAAGATCCCCTTCCTTGACTCAACAACCAATGCCATCTGCTCTAATGCAGGTGATGGCACTGCAAACAGCGGTGCAGCCGGTTTTTGGGTGCGGGACGGCGAGACCACACTCGCACCACCGCCAGCTCCGGCTACGACTGATCAGGGCAGCTGTATGACATGCCATGATGTGCATTATGATTTTGACA
The DNA here is from genome assembly GCA_964506525.1 of uncultured Nitrospiraceae bacterium. Lineage (GTDB taxonomy): Bacteria > Nitrospirota > Thermodesulfovibrionia > Thermodesulfovibrionales > UBA6898 > UBA6898. The sequence goes on along the minus strand of CAZDLA010000014.1, from coordinate 25,170 downwards.
GCACACTTCCAGGTGCTGAACCTATTCGCCGGGAGTGCACCACGTGTCACGTGAACCCAAGTGGGTCCGCAACATCGGCACCCCAGGTAACAACGTCGATCATGCATCCCTCAGGCACTGGTACGCCACTTGAAAATATTATTACGGAGCCTTACAGCGCTTGCGAAATCTGCCACATGCCTTTTTCGTCAGCGACAGGATCACGGATGCATCTCTGGAGGATTAACACAGACAGTAATTACCAAACTATGGGAGCGACACAGGCAAATACCGCGGCTGATGGTGCTTACGGCAATGCAGCATGGGTTGACCTCAGCCGGTCCTGCGGCCAGTGCCACGGACCCTCAGGTTCTGCCCATTTTATGGGTAACCCAAGCCTGTCATTCTATGCAACGGTTATGCATGATCCCAGCGGCAGCGTTCCAACGACGGATTGTGCTACGTGTCATGCGACAGCGCAGGGTTCTGCGATTGCTATTAAGGGAAGCATGGGACCGGGCAAGAATCATCATGGGGCGTTTGTAGGCTGCACAGATTGCCATCCGAGGGGAGGAGTTGCTCCTACGCCGGACAATGCCTTCTGCACAAGCTGCCATAATCCCTCGAATTCGCATTCTCCCATCGATCCCGGTGTGAATCATCATATTGGCAACTGTATTGACTGCCACCAGCCCGGAGATACTGTGGGTGCAGGCGGCGTCACCGGACCCGGTGTGATTCCGGTTATCTTTAACTGCAATGTCTGTCATCCAGCGAAGCAGCAGGCATTGATCAATCATCCGAACAGGCCTTCATTAGGCACGCCTGACTGTTCAGGCTGTCATTCTGCAGGGGGATTCAGACCGACGGCAGTGGTATGCAATGTCTGCCACGGCGGCAGTGACGGCCCTGGGGCTGTGGGCGGTCTTGCACCGTTCCTGACCGCAGGTAAGCTGCAGAAGATCCTGGCTGCAGGAATGCATAGGAATGTTGCACCTGTGGCCTCTATGACCGTAGACGTGAGCGGCATGACTGCCACGGTGAACGATACCTCAACAGATGCGGATGGCAACATCGCTTCAGTCGTGATCGATTGGGGAGATAAGACAAAAACTTCCATTTCATCAGGAGGGTCTGCAAGTCATACGTACGCCAAGAAAGGAAAAAAGAAGATTACCTTAATCGTGACTGATTCAAGAGGCGTAATAGTGAAGTTCAAGACAAACGCAGTTATACTTTAGTCGATACAGGAGTTTTTCTGAGAAGAAGGCAGCAGGGAGAAATCCCACCTGCCTTCTTCTCTTTTTGCACCCTTCACGTTGTCTGTTCCGGCATATTCTGAAATCCTCCTGGAAATTGGTATAATCACCTCATGGGCATTGAGCGCATACTAATCATTCTTCTCCCGGTCTGTCTATAAAGGGCTGACCATGTACTGCGAGGCCTTTAATCTCAGGGAAAAGCCTTTTTCACTTGCTGCTGATCCACGGTATCTTTATATGAGCCAGCAGCACTGGGAAGCAATGGCACATCTCATGTATGGTGTTTCCGATGATTGGGGTTTTGTCCTGATTACCGGGGAGATCGGCACAGGCAAAACTACGCTCTGCCGCCTGCTTCTCGATCAGATGCCTTCGGAAGTGGAGTTTGCCTTTCTCCTGAACCCCAAACTCACGGTGCAGGAACTGCTCGTCTCCATCTGTGAGGAGTTTCGTATTGAGGGTGCATCGGCGGCAGCCGGCACCAAGGAGCTTTTTGATCTTATCAGCGCTCACCTGCTTGCTATTCATTCCCGTGCACACAAGGCTCTTCTCATTATTGATGAAGCGCAGTATCTGTCAGCTGATGTGATGGATCAGCTGAGGCTTCTGACCAACCTCGAGACAGCAGACTGCAAGCTCCTCAGGATCATACTGCTCGGTCAGCCTGAACTGCGGGATAAGCTTGCCCAGCCTGAACTTGAACAGATGTCCCAGCGCATCACCGCGCGATATCATCTGGGCCCGCTTTCAAGAAAGGACGTTGCTGCCTATGTCAGCCACCGGATGACACTATCAGGGGCAAAGGAAAATGTATTTGCCCCATCTGCAATGAGGGCGCTCTTTCGCATGAGCCGCGGTGTGCCTCGCCTTATTAACGTGATCTGCGACAGGGCACTGTTGGGCGCCTGTATGAAAAAGGAAAAGATAGTCACCCGTGCCACTCTGATCGAAGCAGGACATGAAGTGCTGCGTGAGACTCATGGCAAAACATTACCCGGGAACCTTAGCCGTCTTCGATGGGCTGCAGCAGGTGCGGCAGCGGGGCTACTCGGCGCTTTTGCCTTCTTTGCCAACTCCGATGTTCCGACGTCGAAAACTGTACCCATGACGCAGTTGACTGCACCCCTTGAAGCAGCAGTTCCGGCAGCGCCAACCGGTTCATCTCATGCGGCCTGGTGGCCTGCAGGACTTGATTTGGAGCGGTCCAGAGATGCTGCGTTCAAAGGTCTTCTGGAAAAAAAAGGGCTCTCCTACGCTTCCTCGGGTCTATTTACAGAGAACATCTTCTGCTCTGATATGGAGCTGTTCAACCTGCATTGTTTGAATCGCAATGAAATTGGACGTGACCTTCGAACCCTGCCGCTTCCTGCTGTGCTGAAACTTACTGATACTATCAACGGCAATCTGCTTGTGACGCTGAAGGCGGTCAGGAGCGGAAAGGCGCTGCTCAGGATAGGTGAGGCAGAAAAAGAGGTCGATATCTCTGATGTCAGGTCCCGGTGGACAGGACAGTACACAACACTGGAAAAAATCGGTTCTCAGGATGCGGTTCAGCGCAAGGCCTCCTCCTTAGGGACTAATCGAAGGAAGGGCTGATCGCAATGTCATATATTCTTGACCAACTGAAAAAATCCGGAAAGCAGCGCGAACTGGAAATAGCTATGCGCAAGCAGGCAGAGAAGCCGGGAGCAAAAACAGATGAGCCCCTGTTGGTGAGGTCAGCGGACGCTCCTCCTGTCATTACGAAGACATGGCAGATTGCTTTGGTTTCAGTCCTGCTTGGAGCTGTGGTCCTGTATGGCGCTGTTGCCTTTTACCGGAGCTCTTCACCGATGCGGCAGCCAATTGTTCCCGCGGCAAGGGGCCCTGTTCAAGATACCGCTCAGCTGCCTGCAAAGCCGTTGTCTGTTCCCTCGGTCCAGACGCCTCAACCACATGTTCCGGATACGAGAGCGTCGGATATAAAAACCCCTGCAAAGGAACAGAAACAGGCTGAGGCGGTGAAGTCAGTTAAGCCTGTAACGGTCGAGAATAGGCCTCGCAATGCCTTTGACAGGGCAGGGGGACAGAGAACGTCAGAAGAGAAGAAGGGTGTGCCGACCGCAAAGATAGAAGCGCCGGTCAGGGATGAACCTTCTGTTTCCGTGATGGCTGGCAATGTTATGGAGTTCAAGCAACTGCCTCAGTCAGTGAGGAAAAGTCTTCCTGAGATCAGGGTCACTTCCCATCTGTACAAAAAGGATTCGCGACTGGTCAGTATCAACGGCAGGATCATGTCTGAAGGATATAATATGGATGACGGACTCTATCTTGAGGAGATAACACCTGAAGGTGTTATTCTCAGTTATGGAAAAAACCGCTTCCTTGTCAGGCCGGAGAGATAGGTTCTGTGGAATGCCTGCCTTTCAGCGGTAAAGGGAGGGAGATACTATGGCTGTAACAAGTGATGTTATCCTGAAGGAAATCGAAGCAGAGCTTGATTCCATGCATCTCGGTTTCAGGCTCAGTGCTGAAGATCAGGCAATCCTCGATCAACCACATCTTGCGAGCAAATACAGAATACTCGCGCTTGAAGAAAAACTGCCTGCTGATGTTATGAACGAGCTTTTTCGTATTGCCAATTCTCCTCTATACCGCAATGCAGGAATGGAAAAGCTGACCGATTTTTGGGAGGTCTCTGCAGTCCTTGGCCTCGAAAATATCAAGGCCTATATATTTAGCAGCGCCCTTTTTGGTGCTGCCGGATCAAACCCGGATGTCCTTGAACTTAAGAACAAGGCACTGGCCACGGCCGGACTCTCCATAGCAATCATGCATAATGTTCTCGGCTTTGACAGCAATACAGCCTCAAAGGTGCAGCTCTGTGCCCTGGTGAGCGAATTCGGCAAGATACCCCTTTTCATATACCGGCAGAACCACGCAAAGGATAAGGCAGTTGCAGATATCATGACCGACGAGTTTATCAATATCCATCACGGGAAATTCGGTATGCGCATGGTCGAAAAGTTTAATCTGCCGGATTTTCTGAAAGACCTCTTCGACAAGAAATCCCTGATCTTCTTTGAAGATGCGCATGAGTTCTCTATCACTACCATTGTCCGTATGGTCAAACTGCTGGTGCGAGACAGTTTCAGAAATCACGGCAAGCTGGTGCTGACCTCGGTTGTGGATGACAAATACGGTGCTGTTTCCAACTCTGTCGGAACCGAGATTCAGCTGTTTTTTGATTCCCTTGGCATTGCGAATCTGCTGGAGATCATCCCTTTCGAAACCCCGGCCCAGCAGAACGCACGCAAGAAGAAAGAAAATCAGCTGCGGTGAATAATGTTCATGACTATTTCGTGCCTTCAGACAGGATATTGAGATAATCGGCATAGATGTAGCGTTTATCTCTCTTCCTGCCGGTTATTTCCTTAAGAATGCCAGCCTTTTCAAATTGCGCCACCAGCGTTGATGCCGCCTGAAACGAAATACTGAAATCCCTGGCAATATCGTTCACCGATACATACGGGACATAAAAGAGCTTTTCGAGGATACCAACCGCCAATGGAGAAGAGATCTTCTTCTTCCAGAGCAGATTTCTGTGGTTGGCCTGAAGTTCGAGGATCCTTTTAGAGGTATCGATAGCAGAATCAGAAATCTCAATTACGCCTTTCAGGAAAAAAGAAACCCATTGCTCAAAGTCTCCGTTTTCTCTCACAAGGCTCAGGCGGTCATAATATTCCTGCCTGCGCTTCTTGAAATAGTAGCTGAGATATAAAAGAGGCTTGGTCAGCGCTCCCTTCCAGTAAAGATAGTATGTTATGAGAAGTCTGCCAAGTCTGCCATTTCCATCGAGAAAGGGATGGATCGTCTCGAACTGATAGTGAATCAGGGCGCAGTCTACAAGGAGCGGAAGTTTCTCTCTTTTATGCATATACTTCTCAAGCTCGCCCATAGCCCTTTCTGTCTCATGAGGCGGCGGCGGGACGAAAGTTGCGTCGGTCAGTGTTACACCTGCAGGGCCGATCCAGTTCTGCGACTTTTTGAACTCACCCGGCAACTTCCCCCCCCCTCGGACTCCCTTCATCAGGATACCATGGATTTCTTTTATCAACCTCAGACTCATCGGGAAACTGTCGAGACGTTTAATCCCGTAATTCAGCGCTTTGATATAATTGACGACCTCTGACACGTCGTTGATATTTTTTGGCTGCTGTCCGCTTTCGAGTTCGAAAAGGTCTTCAAGGGAGGCCTGTGTCCCCTCGATCTGAGAACTCAGCAGGGCCTCTTTTCTGACATACATGGCAATAAGCAGGTTGACGTTAGGCAGGATGTGTCCGATGCCATCCAGTCGCGCCAGAGACATGTCAGCACGTGAAAGAAGGTTTTGGAGATCGCCTTCTATAGCTACGGGAGGCTTTGGTGGCAATGACTTTGGTATGAATGCCTTATAGCCACTGGGTTGATTAACATAACTGCCGCTTCTGTTCATATATGCCCCCGCTATTCAAGTTTACGGGAATAGTATAACATCGAAGAGGCCATTATTCAAGATAAGTTGAATAACAGTATTGAAGGGATTGCCATATTAAAGGAACAAGGTATAAACAGGCGTCGGTTATTCAGTAGCTATATCACTTTGAACTGAACCTTTTCAGTGGCAGAGTGATGCTTTACTCATGAAAGAATATAGAGCCGGGAATCGAGCTTTCTGAGTATAAACCGGACAGATATTAGCAATAGAATAAAGGTATAAGAGAACGGCACAAAAAAAGGGGCCACGGAAAACCGTAACCCCTTGTATTAACTGGAGCCGAGAACCAGAGTCGAACTGGCGACCTACTGATTACGAATCAGTTGCTCTACCAACTGAGCTATCCCGGCAAGGCAGTTATTTTACCAGAAAAGAGAAAATAATTTCGGGTAAAGAAGACTGCCTGTTGTTTTTTTAGGGAAGTGATGAATTATAGATTAGGCGTGCCGAGAGCAGAAAGGGCTACTGTTGTATTAACAACTGCCTACTGCGGCCTGTCCTGCTGACGGGATAGTTTCCTCAAACTGCACTGTTGAAGCATGCCTGACTTTTTCGACGATCTCATCGGCAAGGCTCAGTATGCCGCTCCAGGTTTGGGATCTCTGCTTGCCTACATATGCGACTGCGCCAAGCTGCATTGCCCTGAGCGCAGAATCGCCCTGATGTTCCGACACAGCACTGACAATAACAACAGGAGTAGGATGCTGTTGCATCAGCTTCTCGAGGAAGGTTAAACCGTTCAGTCCCGGCATAGTGACGTCAAGGGTTACAACGTGGGGTTTGAGATTCTGTATCTTACTCAACGCTTCGGCAGTGTCATGAACAGAAGCTACAACTTCAATGTCACCTGTCTGTTCCAGTATCTCGGTCAGGAGATACCGTGTTACGGCTGAAGCATCTATGACGATTACGCTTATTTTCTGTTTTTTCTGATTCATGTTCATCTCTCTTTTTTGCCCGTTCTATGGTTAGTTGGAATTAGTTGCCTGTTCATCCGGCAACCAGATGCAAGACTCATTGCAGCCGATCGCTGAGCGCGACAAACAGAGATCGCCGATTTCCTGCGGTGAAGGCGAAAGATCAGGAGCTATACCGGTAATCATCAGCTTTTTATCGGCCCTCACTGCAATTCTGTGTGCTGTGCAGAAGATCTGTATGCAATGGCTGTCTATTGTTTTTACTTCGCCGCAGTTAATTACCACGTGATCTGCATTATCGATGCTGACCATCAAAGCGTCCTGCAGTGTCTGTGCCCGATCTGCGTCAAGACTGCCTTCGCACTTCAGAATCCCGATTGAGCCATTTTTTTCAAAACTGAAGGCCATGATGTCCCCGGGGCTCGCTATCTGCTCTCAGTCCTGCCATGGTATTGAGGGCAGGTATGCAACCTCTTGTATGTTTTGACCTCCCACGCTGCAGAGTCCGATTTCTTGAGATGGCGCAGTTTACAAGATCGAGAAGTCTTACCTGGTCACAGATATCCATCCCTGCAATGTTGGCACAGATGCTAAAATCCCTTTGACTAAAGAATTTTGCGCTCTGTTTCATTGAGGCCTTGTCCCATAGGTCCTCGATGCATTGCAGGATAATGGATTCTGAGAGCTTCTTCATGCATTCGGCACGCTCTTTTGTCCCCAGAGGCTGCTTTCTGCATTTTCTGCCATACTCCTCACGCATACCATTACTATTGCAGTAACCCTGCCAATGTTTGAAAAAATAGAATTGTCTTTAAAATCAATGAGATGATTAGTAGCTGGTCGAAAAAGGCTCTTATGCTGGGTGAAACCTTAGTTGATTGGTTGTGCTAAAGCGTGCTAAAAAAGACAATTAAAATAATAGGTTATATGAAAAAGTCTAATAGAATACATGCAATCAAAGTTGCACCCTCATGCGAGGGAAAATGACTCAGAGGAGACGCCCTACTGTTTTTTTCTTTTGCCCAGTCTTTTGTTCAGTGCCTGTCGGCTAATGCCGAGAAGTGAAGCTGCAATCCCCTGATTGTTATCAGAAAGCCTCACCGCTTCTGCTACGAGGTGATCCTCAGCCTCCCGCAGGGAGGGGAATCTGCCAAAAAGCTTGGTGAGCAGAATTGCTCCGGCATCATCTGCAGGCAACACGATAGGATGCAGTTCCTGGTCATGCTGAATCGTTTCCCTGAAACTGTCGAGGGACAGTTTTCCTGTCCGGTGGCGAGCGACAGCATCAAATACCATTGATTGAAGTTCACGCACATTTCCTGGAAAATGATAGGTGGACAGGAGCGTGACCAGTTCTCTGGGGTAAGAAGGCGGATTCTTTATGAGTGATGTTGACGCAGCCTCAATAAAGTGATCCAGCAGATCCCGGATATCCTCCAGCCTCTCCCTCAGCGGCGGGATATGGATATGGTGGGTACGGAGCCTGAAGTACAGGTCTTTTCTGAAACTGTTGTTAGCGATCAGCTGCTGCAAGTCCCGGTTAGTCGCAACAATGACCCTTGCATCACTCTGCTTGGGGATATCTGACCCAAGGGGAAAATACTGTTTTTCCTGAAGCAGCCTCAGCAGCTTTACCTGCGATGTTTCGCTAAGATCGCCGATTTCATCAAGGAACAGGGTGCCCCCTGCGGCCTGTGCAATCTGCCCTTCGCGAGCTGTGTCGCCTCCGGTATAAGCCCCTTTCTTATGCCCGAACAGCGTATCAGAGAACATGGTGTCATCAAGGCCGGAAATATTAAGCGCGACAAAAGCTCCTTTTCTGCAGCTGGCGTCATGTATAGCGTGCGCAAAAAGTTCCTTGCCGGTGCCTGTCTCTCCGGTTATGAGCACAGGCTGCGGTGATGCGGAGATTGCCTCTGCGTAATGAAAGAGGCTGCGCATCATCTTGTTCTCTGTAACGATAGGAGAAAAAACTGTCTCGTGCTTAAGGCTGTCGGTCAGGAGATGCTGCTTGAGAGATGACACCTCGTTCATGAGCGATGAGATCTCAAGGGCCTTGCGAATGCTTGAGGTAAAACGGTTCATCTCAACCGGTTTGACCAGATAGTCAAAAGCACCTGACCGCATGCATGCAACGGCTGTTTCAATATCGTCTGTTGCAGTGACCACAATGACCAGGATCTCAGGATAGTTTTGATTGATCTTCTCAAGCAGTTCAACGCCTGAGACATGGGGCATGCTGAGGTCAAGAACGACTACTGACACTGTCTGATCTTCAAGCGCCTGCATCACTTCCCTGCTGTCCTCTATGGTCTGGAAATTATTGATGCCTGACTTGCGGAGGATCGTGCCGAAGCTCAGGAGTATCATCGGCTCATCGTCTACAAGCAAGATGGGATGTTCAGGATATCTGGTCTGTTGCATTGCTGTTCCTTTCCGTGGAGGCTTGATATGCAGGGAGAGAGACAATTACGGTTGTGCCTTTGCCAGGTTCTGACGAAAAGGTCAGAGTTCCCTGGTGGTTCTTGATAAGAGAATAGGAGATTGAGAGTCCGAGGCCGGTGCCGCCCTCATCGATCCTTGACGTATAGAATGGTTCTGTAATACGGCTGAGCTCTTTCTGTGCCATACCGATTCCTTCATCTTGCACAAGGATCTGGATGCAGTCTGCTTCTTTGTCATAGGAGGTCGCCACGATAACAGCTTCATGTTTGTCCCGAAGGGACTGAAGTGCGTTCATGACAAGATTAATGACTACCTGCTCAATCTGCTGTTTGTTGCCCTTTGCCAGCGGAAGATCAACGCCTTCTGTTATCTCAAAACGGTCCGTGAACTTTCCGATCTGGCTGCTCACTAACGCCACTGCGGTAGTTACCGCCTGGTTTATGTCAACAGCTTTGTACCGGTCTGCTCTGCCCTGTTTCGAAAAATCTTTCAGATTATCAACGATGTTCTTGATACGGCCTGCCCCCTCAGTCATTGCCGTAAGGAGCTGAGGTATGATAAAGCGCATTTCAGAGTAGGGCACACCACCCAGCAGAAAGTCCCCGTTCTTGCAATAGTGGTCTGCCAGCACGTCAGCTGAATCTTTCCATGCATCAGAAACCATCTCTGCGTTCGCCATAATAAAATGGTTCGGGTTGTTGATCTCATGAGCAATGCTGGAGACGAGCATGCCGAGAGAGGTCATCTTATTTGTCTGGATGAGCTTGCTCTGAAGCAGCCTGGCTTCTTCTTCCAGGTGCAGTTTTTCGGTAATATTGCGGAAGGAGCAGAAGAGAACTTCGCTCTTTTTCAGCTTGACTGCCTTTCCCCAGACTGAAGCAATTATCTCAGGTCCGTCTTTTGTTCTGCACGAAGTCTTATCAATGCAAAATTTGCCTGACGTGTCTCTGCTGTGCATTGCATGCATGAACTGGTTCAGTTCCCCTGTAATCAGAATCAGGGGAAGACCTCCGGAGATGAGCTCCTGCTGAGAGTATCCGAACATATTTATTGCAGTCGGATTTGCATCAATGATCGCGCCGGCTGCGGGTTCAAGGATCAGAAGGGCATCTTCGTTCTGCTCAAAGATCTCCCGGAAGCGCTCCTCACTCTCACGGAGGGCAAGCTCTGTTGTTTCCCGCTCTGCGATCTCGTTACGCATGTTCCTAATTGCAGCTGTCAGTTCTGATGTCCTTTCTAAAACCAGCTTCTCAAGCGTTCGGCTGTATTCCTGAAGCTTTATATCTTTTTCTCTGATCTCAGTAATATCGCTGCCGATGCAGAGGATTTCGCAGATGTTGCCTGTTTGGTCGAATATGGGCTTGTTTGTCCATGATATCCAGACGCGGTCTCCGTTGCTGAGCATGTTTTCGTTCACGTTAGCAATATATTTTTCTGTATTTGTACAGATGTCCTGGATCATGAAAGCGAGGTCTCGGCCAGTGCTCTCTGTTTCCGGCACGATCGTGCCAATAACACTGCGGCCTAATATCTGTTCTTTGGAAAAGCCGAAGAATCTCTCTGCAAACTCATTGAAAAAGATGATGTTGCCGTCTGCATCCATCCTGAGGATGATGCTGTTGGCATGCTCTACGAGCTCTTGGTATTTCTTGTCGGTCTCACGAACCTGCTCAATAATATACAGCACTACTGGGGCGACCACGAGTGATGCCACGAAGGCATCAACTGTTCCGATCATGATGAGGTCATAGGAGACACTGCCCCACCATATGATCCCCATGATGGTGTTCATAACAGCAGTGACGATCTCGGCAGCGACTGTGATTAAGGCAAGGTGCCAGAGCTTGATAGCCCTGAGTCTCCTCAGAACCTGGTTTGGGGTTGTATGGGCTTTCGTAGACATTTTATTTGATATGTTGGTAACCCTGTCTGTCAGCGATATTCAGCACTGCCGGGCGAGCTCAATATTAGCACAATAGCCGGACTGATTCCATACGGGAAATACCCCCAAGAAACCTTGACAGTATGAGAGACATTCTTTAATCTAACAATATTGATAAAAAAGCTTTATGAACCGATAAGACTTTCTAAATAAACGTTCGGGGCTTAGACAGTATCTTCTTCCTTTAATGCAATGCGATCAGTATAGGTTTCTATAAGAATACGGCTCTTAAATCATTTGGAGGAGGTAGCGTATGAGTTTATCGAGAAGGGACTTTCTCAAGCTTTCAGGGGGCACGGCTGTGGCAGGAGCCGTGGGTGTCGGTATCACGCCTCAGGATGCGGCAGCGCAGACGCCGGAAAACCATATCAAGGGCGCAGCAGAAACCAAGACGATCTGCCCATACTGCTCGGTTGGCTGCGGTATTGTCGTTCACACCAAGGACGGCAAGGTGATCAATGCTGAGGGCGATCCTGATCATCCCATCAATGAGGGCACGCTCTGCGCAAAAGGTGCATCTCTGTATCAGGTCGTGAACAATACCAACAGGCTTTTGAAGCCGAAATACCGGGCTGCAGGCGCAGCTGACTGGAAAGAGGTCGAGTGGGATTGGGCGCTTGATGAGATAGCAAAGAAGATCAAGGAGACGCGCGACAAGACCTTCAAGTTTCTTTCGAAATCAAAGATCAAGGAAAAACAGCCTGACGGCACAGAACAGGACGTCGAAAAAGAGTTCACGGTTAACAGGACTGATGCCATTGCCCACGTAGGCAGTGCTGCCCTTGATAATGAAGAATGTTATATCCTCCAGAAATGGCTCCGTTCCCTTGGGCTTGTCTATATAGAACATCAGGCCCGAATATGACACTCCGCAACTGTTGCGGCTCTGGGAGAGTCGTATGGACGCGGTGCAATGACGAATCACTGGATAGATCTCAAAAATGCTGATGTAGTTCTGGTCATGGGTGGCAATCCTGCTGAGAACCATCCCATCTCGATGAAATGGATCATGAAGGCAAGAGAAAAGGGCGGCAAGCTCATTGTCGTTGATCCCCGCTTCACCCGCACAGCCGCAAAGGCCGATCTGTATGCTCCTCTTCGTTCCGGCACTGACATTGCCTTTCTCGGCGGCATGATCAAATACATTCTCGACAAGAACCTGTATTTCAAGGATTATGTTGTCAATTACACAAACTCCGCCTTTCTTGTGAACCCTGATTTCAAGATGCCAGGAAATTTGAACGGTCTCTTTTCAGGATACGACGAAAAGACCAGAAAGTATGACAAAAAGACCTGGTCTTTCCAGATGGACGACAAGGGACTTCCGAAGAAAGACATGACCTTAAAGGACCCCAACTGCGTGTTCCAGCTTCTGAGAAAGCACTATTCCCGGTACACGCTTGAGAAGGTGTCGGACATCACCGGCACGCCAAAGGAAAAACTCCTCGAAGTGTATAAACTGTATGGCTCCACCGGAAAACCGAACAGGGTCGGGACAGAATGCTATGCCATGGGATGGACCCAGCATACGGTCGGCACGCAGAATATCAGGGCTATGTCGATCATCCAGCTTCTGCTCGGCAACATCGGCATGGCAGGCGGCGGCATAAACGCACTGCGGGGCGAGTCCAATGTTCAGGGCTCAACAGACCAGGGCCTGCTGTTTGATGTCCTGCCGGGATATCTGCCTGTGCCAAGAGCAACTCTCGTTGATCTCAAAACCTATGCAGATAAGCTCACGCCAAAGACCAAGGATCCCAGGAGCGTCAACTGGTGGGGAAACAGACCGAAGTACATCACGAGTTACCTCAAGGCGATCTATGGCGACAAGGCAACCAAGGACAATGACTTCGGGTATGAATGGCTGCCTAAGCTCGACGAAGGCATGAACGCGTCCTGGCTCAATCTTTTTGACCAGATGTTCAAGGGCAAGTTCGAAGGCTTTTTTGCCTGGGGCCAGAATCCTGCATGCTCAGGCGCTAATGCGAACAAGACCCGCAAAGCGCTGACCAAGCTTAAGTGGATGGTGAACGTGAATCTTTTTGACAACGAGACCGGCTCTTTCTGGAGAGGCCCGGGCATGAACCCCAAGGATATTCAGACTGAGGTATTCATGCTGCCCTGCGCGTCGTCAGTCGAGAAGGAAGGAAGCATTTCGAACTCTGGCCGCTGGGCTCAGTGGAGATATGCTGCAGTACCGCCGATGGGGCAGTCAAAGCCTGATGCGGAGATCATGCATGAACTGTATAAAAGAGTGAAGAAGCTTTACCAGACAAAGGGCGGCAAGTTCCCTGCTCCGATCACAAATCTCACCTGGAACTATAAGTCCAAGACCAAAGAGATCGATACGCATCTTATTGCGAGGGAGATCAATGGGTATTATCTGGACGATATTTTTGATGCGAAGGACGCGACAAAGCAATTAGGAAAGAAGAGTGAGCTTTGCACCAACTTCGTAACGCTTCAGGCTGACGGCAGAACTTCCTGCGGCAACTGGTTATATAGCGGCAGCTATACGCATAAAGATGGAAAGATGATCAACATGATGGCACGCAGAGGCAAGGCCGACCCTACGGGGTTAGGACTTTTTTCGGAGTGGTCCTTTTCGTGGCCGGTCAACAGAAGGATTATCTACAACCGTGCTGCTGTTGATCAAAAAGGAATGCCGTGGGACCCAAAGAGAGCGGTTATAAAATGGAATCCCGATAAGCTGGACCCGAAGACAAAAAAGACGGCTCCCGGGTGGGACGGCGATGTGCCGGACGGGCCTGCGCCGCCAATGGCAGATGAAAAAGCGGGAAAATATCCGTTCATCATGCGTGCTGATGGCATGGGCGCAATCTTTGGCCCTGGTCTTGCAGACGGACCATTCCCTGAGCATTATGAGGCGCTTGAGTGCCCGCTCCAGGAGAATCTGTTGTCCAAGACAAAGATTAACCCTGCGGTCAAGCTTTTCCATGATGGAAAAACCGGCGCAGCAGAAGATATATTCTATTCCTGCGACACACGGTTTCCCTATGTTGCGACCACCTATCGGATGACAGAGCATTGGCAGTCCGGTGTCATGACACGCAATATTCCGTGGATTATGGAGATGGTGCCCCAGCAGTACATTGAGATGAGCAAAGAGCTTGCTGCAGAGAAAAAGATCGTAAACGGGGACCGGCTGAAAGTCTCTTCAGCGCGCGGTGAAATCACGGCGGTAGCCTTTGTGACAGGACGGTTTAAACCGTTCAGGGTAGGAGGCTCCACCGTACACCAGGTAGGCATGCCCTGGTGCTTTGGCTGGTTTACGCCAGCAGACGGAGGGGAGAGTGCGAACCTGCTGACATCTACTATTGGCGATGCAAATACTATGATCCCGGAGACCAAGGCTTTTATGGTCAACGTGGAAAAGGTTTAGGGGGCTGCCATGGGAACTAATACAGCAATGGAAAAAACAGTGATAGACCAGAGCGCAAAGAAGATGGAGGCGAGCTTCCTCATTGATACGACAAAATGCATCGGCTGCAGGGGATGCCAGGTGGCATGCAAACAGTGGAATGGCAATTTGACGGATAAGACCAAGGCAAGCCCGACCTTCACCAACCCGCTTAAGCTCAATTCCAAGACGTACACGAATATCGCTTTTTACGAGAGCGAGCATAATGGGGCTGTGTCATGGGACTTTGCCCGCAATGGCTGTTTCCACTGCAAGAAGCCGGCATGCGTATCAGTATGCCCTGTCGAGGCATTGGTCAAGACTCCTGAAGGCCCGGTCATCTACCGTGAGGGACGTTGCATGGGCTGCAGGTATTGTATGCTCGCCTGCCCGTTCAATGTTCCGAAATACGAGTGGGAAAAACTTGCGCCGAAGATACAGAAATGCAACTTCTGCTATGACCGGCTGCTTGCAGGAATGATACCGGCCTGCGCCAAGAGCTGTCCTACCGGAACGATCCATTTCAGTGACAGCATCGAAAAGAACCTTGCTGAGGCGAAGAAACGGATCGCTGAACATCCCGGCAGATACGTCAACCATATCTACGGCGAGAAGGAGGCTGGTGGCACCTCGGTGATGCTGCTTTCCGCTCTTCCGCTTGACCAGCTGGGACATCTTAAGGTCGGAGACCAGGTGCTGCCTGATCTTACCTGGAAGTATATCAGCGGCATTCCTGCGATCATCGGTGTTGTCCTTGCCGCGGGCATTGGCAGCTGGGTCATAACCAGAAGAAATAAGAACATGGATAAGGAGGGAGAAGAATGAGCACTGAACGCCATGAAATAAAAATGTTCACCCCCATGACCCTGGGGCTGCTGATAATAATTATTGCCGGTGCGTTGTCTGTGTATAAGCGGATGACTATGGGACTCGGCGCAACAACAAATCTGCAGGATGATTTCCCCTGGGGGTTCTGGATAGGGTTTGATGTCCTGGGTGGTGTTGCGATGGCAGCAGGCGGCTTTGTTATTGCCAGCGCCGTGTACCTCTTCAACATGAAGAAATACAAGCCGATTGCACGTCCGGCGATCCTCACTGCCTTCCTCGGCTACCTCTTGGCTGCTACGGGTATTTTTCTTGATATTGGCCATCCTTTCAGAATATGGCATCCCATGGTAATGTGGCAGATCAATTCGATCATGTTCATTGTGGCGATACATGTAGTCATCTACACGACGGTTCTTGCCATGGAGTCGAGCCCCATGTTCTTTGAGCGGATCGGGCTTAAAGGCGTACAGAGATTTGTCGAGAAGATCATGATGCCTATTGCGCTCTTCGGCACGCTCCTTTCTACGTTGCACCAGTCATCATTAGGCGCAGTCTATCTGATCGTACCGGATAAGCTTCATCCGCTATGGTACAGCAGCCTTCTGCCGTTCAGCTTTCTTGTTTCTGCCATCATGATGGGGCTTTCTATGGTCAGCTTTGAATCTATTCTGAGTTCGAAATTCTTCAAACATCAGGCCAACATGGGCATTCTTTCCGGTTTGGCCAGAGGATCGATCATTGCGATCGGTTTTTACTTTATCCTGAAGATGTTCATTCTTCTGAAAGGCCCTGGTCTTGGAGCAGCATTTGCCGGAACCATGGAGGCCAGACTCTATCTGCTTGAGATGGGTGTTGGTGTTATCGTTCCCCTGATCCTGCTGATCCTGCCCGCAATACGAAGCAGCATATACAGCATTCTTTTCGTCAATGTGCTTGTCATTGCCGGTGTCGTGATCAATCGCATGAATGTTGGTATTTTCGGCCTCCTCAGGCACGCCAAGGAAAGAGGCGCAAGCTATTTCCCCACAACCAACGAGTTTATGGTCACTCTGTTTCTCGTGGCATTGGGATTATTTCTGTTTAAATTCGCCTGCAAGTATTTCAACGTGCTTTCATACGAAGAAGTTAAGCAATAACTGATTAGGACGGCCTGGAGGGGTTACACCTTTCAGGTCGTCAATTGCCGAGGTGATACATGAAACTGCTGCGGGCCGCATCATTATTTCTGCTCTTACTCGTTTCTGTTGTTTCTGCTGAAGAAAAGCGGTTTGCAATTCCTGTCGGGGATTCCCCTCAGAAGGGCCTGAAAGATGCTCCTGTCACGATCATAGAATTTATCGATTTTCAATGACCGCACTGTGTGGCGGCCGGGCCGGTCGTCAAGAAGATAATGGATACGTACAAGAACAAGGTCAGACTGGTAATCAAGAACTATCCCTATAAATATCGTGATTACTCCCATATCGCTGCAGAGGCGTCTCTTGCCGCGGCTGATCAGGGAAAATATTGGGAGATGCATGACCTGCTGCTGAAGAACTCGCCGAAGCTTGATCGGGAAAGTCTCATGAAATATGCGAAAGAACTCAGCCTTGACCTAAAGCTGTTTGCTGCCTCCATCGATGGCAAGAAACATGCCGCAGAGATCGAGAAAGACAAGCAGACTGCTTTTGACATGGATCTGTACAGCACGCCCACCTATTTTATCAACGGCAGGAAGGTTGTTGGCAACAGGCCGTATGAGTATCTGAAGCAGATTATCGAGGAGGAACTGAAGAATGTTAAAAAATAGAATACAGAATTCAGGAACAAGAATCCAGGAGCCAGAATTTAGAATTCAGAATGTAAAGATCAATTGCCTCAAGAGAGTTTTCTATTCTGTCTTCTGTCTCCTATATTCTGCATTCATATTTGTCTCCATCTCATCCGCCGGTCATCTCGAGCCATTTAAGTCAGTGCCTGTGCCGAAGAACAATCCCCAGACTGCCGAGAAGATCGAACTCGGTAAGAAGCTTTTCTTCGACCGCAGGCTTTCCGGTGACGGCACCACAAGCTGCGCCACATGCCATGTGCCGGAGCAGGGTTATGCTGACGGTCAGGATATCTCCCAGAGCTATCCTACGACCAAGAATTGGCGCAATGCACAGACCCTCATCAATGTGGCTTTTTACAAGAGCTTCTTTCATGATGGCCGCGTAAAGACGCTTGAGGATCAGGCGCTTTTCCCCATGATGTCAGCCTTTGAGATGAACCAGAACCTTGATTTCGTTGAAGAGGAGATACGGGTGGTGCCTGAATATGTCGAGGCCTTTAAAATGGTCTTTGGCGGAGAACCGAACAGAGAGCGTATTGCCATGGCCATTGCCTCGTTCGAGCGGACTATAGTTTCTCTGAATGCACCTTACGACCGATTTTTGAAGGGTGAACAGAATGCTCTTTCTGATGTTGCCAAAAAGGGGTATGAGATCTTCAAGGGCAAAGGCAAGTGCACGGAATGTCATTATGGTGCGAACCTTTCTGATGACAAGTTCTATGCGCTTAATGTGCCTGAGAATCCAGCGCTGTTAAACGATCCCCGAGTTACTGCAACCATGCGGTTCGTGGCAAAGGTATACCATTATCCTGACTATAGAAATCTGAAAGAGGACCCGGGCAGATATCTGATATCAAAAGACAAGAAGGACTGGAAGGCATTCAGGACACCAACGGTTCGCGAGGTTGCGCGTACAGGTCCGTACATGCATAACGGAGTTTTCAACTCACTGGACGAAGTGATCGAGTTCTTTAATGCAGGCGGCGGAAAGGGGAATAAGTATCTGAAGCCTCTTGGCCTGACCGATGATGAGAAACAGGCGCTTAAGACATTTCTTGTTGATGCATTGAGCGGCGAAGAACTGAAGATAACCTATCCTGATGTGCCGTAAGTAGACTCATTGTCTTTGCCGTATATGCATCTGTTGTCTCTTATGTTTCTTCTTTAGCTTTTGCCCTGCATTCCTGCATTACTTCGGGAGGGATCATGCCGAGCGCTGCGATGACCAGGAGGGGCACGATGATCGCATCATCGAGATGCCCGATGATAGGTATGAAGTCAGGGATAATGTCAAAGGGGAGCAGGGTATAGCCGATCGCAGCGCCAAGAAGCACCTTGGCAGCTTTGGGCGTGCCGGCATGCTGTATGGCAAAGCGATAAGCTTTCAGTTCGGTCTTGAATACTTTTGTTGTCTGCTTCAGTTGTTCCAGCATCGAGACGTCCTGGTATCTCCTTGTAATTTCATCTTACACTGCACTGTACCAGCCCGCAACTTTTATTTATAGAAGAAGTTACGCGGGGAAATATGTGATAGAATGCTCTTGAAAGGATCAAAAGGGGAATCAAGTCAATGACCAATAAAGATCTCCACAGGAAACTTCTCAAACGACTGTTTCCTGCATTGCTTATTCTGACCATACTTGCCGGTGCTGTTGTCTACTTTATAGAACTCGAAAATATAGATGAATTGGTTCAGGACCTGGCTGTTGGAGAATCCCGGGCAGTGCTTGCGGATTATGGGAGGCACTGGGAGGATCCTCAACATATTGACCTCGGGTTGTACATCAGAAAGAACGAAAGTCATGGGGGAAAAGGAAACTTTATTGTTATCGAGCTCTATGACAAGAACAGGAAGCTGGTTGCAGAGGCGATCAGACAGGGCAGCGAACAGATCGAAATCGAGATGAATAAATACCGGCACGAGGCACTCATGAAGGATAATGTAAACTACAAAAAGCTCTATGTCGGCCGGCAGCTCTATATTATGGTGGTCGTGCCGCTCAAAATAGATGGTTCCATCACAGGCGGATATTTTGAGGGTGTCTATGAAGTCGATCCGATGGTGATGAAAGATATCAGGGGAAGGATCCTTTGGTCAATATTGCAGGTAGTTTCGGTCATATTTATTACGGCACTCGTTCTGTACCCGATCATCATTTCCCTGAACCGCGAGCTCATCAAGCGCTCGGATGAACTCTATCTGGCAAATCTCGGCATGCTTGAGATCCTGGGCAATGCCATAGCAAAGAGGGACAGTGATACAAATACGCACAATTACCGCGTGACCATCTATTCCATACGTCTTGCAGAGGCTCTTGGCCTGAGCAGCGAGGAGATGAAGGGATTGATCAAGGGAGCCTTTCTCCACGATCTGGGTAAGATTGCGATAAGCGACAATATCCTGCTAAAACCGGCAGAGCTCACGCCCGAAGAGATAGAGGTCATGAGAACCCATGTACAGCACGGCGTTGATATCATCAGTGACTATCGCTGGCTTGGGGATGCTCTGGATATAGTCTCCTGCCATCATGAGAAATTTGACGGCAGAGGTTTTCTTAAAGGCATGCAGGGCGAAGATATCCCGCTGCCTGCCCGTATCTTTGCCGTCTGCGATGTTTTCGATGCCCTGACATCACGGAGACCTTACAAGGAGCCTTTTTCTTATGAGCGGTCTCTCGAGCTGATCAGTCAGCTCAGGGGCACGCATTTTGATCCACGGATTGTTGATATGTTCAACAGCATTGCAGAAAAGCTGTATGCAGAGATCAGTAAGGCCGACGAAGATTTTCTAAAAAGCATGCTAAAAGAACTTATTGACCGATACTTTGAGGCTCAGACATCAGTGCCTCGGTCGAGTTAGGAATCTGAAGGCTTCTTTGCCTGACTCATTCCGACAAACAGCACCTGGGCAAATACTACCGTGAATCCGGCCATGATGCCGGGTATGGTTACAAGCCTCAGGTAGGCCAGCATGACAACGATCAGGGCAAGCATTACAAAGCGGAGCTGGCTGAAGAAGAGCATTTTCATGCTTACCGCGGATGTCCCGATGATTCCTTCAGTGCTCCATGCAAGCGCCCTGATGTTCAGGATGCCGAGCAGCCCCCCGATCAGAATGCTGAAGGGCAGGTTCTCCCAGGGCAGAAACGCTGAAACTATTGCTGCGGGTATCAGGATAATAGCCGTATTTCTCGCGATCTTCTTAATCATTGTCATCAGATAATCTCTTTGCGATGCGGGCAAGCTCCCTGAAACCTGCTGCAATGCCAAGGATCAGGAAAGTGATTGTGAGCCAGGGCGAACTGCCTAACCACTTGTCTAACTGTGAACCGATCAGATACCCCACAAAGGTGGAGATCACCATATGGAAGCCGATCGTTCCTGCCCGTGCGAAGTGTTTTACGATAGTTTTATCAAAGAGTGGCGCCACAGTCCTGATCTTACTTTTTCTGAAATCTCAGTCTGCCGGTATAGATTGGAAGAGAGAATTTGAGAAGCATGGTATAGATCAATGCTCCTGTTGCCCATATGCCGATGGTCACAAGCACCTCAGTCGATGAGGGCGAATACTCATAGATCTCGCCGAGTGTATCAGGGATAAAGCCGGGAATCACGAGGCCCATACCTTTTTCAATGTAGATGCCGATGATCATAAAAACACATGCTACGTTGAGCGTGGCAAAGTTCTGTCGTGACCTGGGAAACAGGAAGATGAAGAAGGCGGTAATGTTCAGGATCGTTGCCGTCCATATCCAGGGCACCAGCTTTGTCTGGCCATGAATGCCGAAATAGAGGTATTTGATCGGCTCTGAATGGATGCTGCCGGAATAGAACTCCTTGAATATTTCAGCGCCGAGCAGAAAAAGATTGATAGCCATGGCATAGGCGATCAGTTCTGCGATCTTGAAGAGTGCGCGGTCTTCTATCTCAACCTCGGACAGTTTCCTGATCAGCTGAAAGATAATAATCATAAGCGCAGGGCCTGAGCAGAAGGCTGAAGCAAGAAAGCGGGGCGCAAGGATGGACGCGTTCCAGTATGGCCGCGCAGAAAGACCGTTGTATAAGAATGCCGTGACCGTATGAATGCTCACTGCCCAGGGGATAGAAAGGATTATCAGCGGCCCGATAACAGACATCTTATACTCTTTTCCAATTGAGAGCTGGTATAGCACATAAAAGGCTATGGCAGTATTGATGGCAAGATATCCGTTCAAAACCAGCACGTCCCATGCAAGGAGGGATGATGGGAAGTTCATGGTGCCGATAAAGGGCATGAGATGCCATACCCGCAGCGGCTGGCCCAGATCCACCATGATAAAAATGATGCACATCGTGATCGCAGTGATCGCCAGCAGTTCTCCGAAGAGGACAATCTCCTTGATAGGCTTGAAGTTATAGAGGTATGCGGGCACGACAAGTAATACGGCAGCTGCAGCAACACCGACAAGGAACGTGAAGTTTGATATGTAAAACCCCCAGGAGACCTGATCGCGCATTGCTGTTAGAATGAGTCCCCTATTCACCTGGTTCATATAGGCGTTGGCGCCAATGGCCATAAGTATCAGAAGAAAGATCAGCCATGCATAAAACTTCCTGTCTCCCTTGAGGGACAGCTTCCAGGCGATGAGGAAATTCCTTATGATCATCATCAGATCCTCCTATCTCCCGTAAGCAAAGAAGTAATAGAATTTGGGATAGGTATTCAGGTCTTCCTTGAGCCTGAATACCCGTTTGTGCTCTATGGCATACCTGATCTCGCTGTTCGGGTCAAGGAGATTGCCAAACTTTCTTGCACCAACAGGGCAGATCTCCACGCAGGCAGGGTAACGGCCATTGCGAGTTCTCTGAATGCAGAACGTGCACTTTTCTACAACGCCTTTGTACCGCGGGCGGTTGCCCAAGTAATGGGTCTTGGGATTAAGCTTTTCTGCCGGTCTGTTTGGAGCAGTCCAATTGAACCTGCGTGCGCCGTAAGGACAGGCAGCCATGCAGTATCTGCAGCCGATGCACCAGTTATAGTCGATGACAACGATGCCGTCCGGTTCCTTCCATGTTGCCCGTGTTGGGCAGGCCCTGACACAGGGAGGATTTTCGCACTGCTGACACTGGACAGGCATGTAGAAATATTCCTTCTGAGGGACTTTTTCCGGATTATAGTATTTCTCTGAGTTTTCAAGGTCTACCCATTTGTCGCCCTTTTTGAATCTGAGTACGCTGATCCAGTGAATCTGGGGGTCAAGGGACTGATTGTTCTCCTCCACACAGGCATAGACACAGCGTCTGCAGCCAATACAGCGCGACAGGTCAAGACCGTAACCGAACTGGACTCCTGGAAGCGGTTTTTCAGTGCCTATGCTGATTGCTTTTTTGTATTTCTCTTCGCATTCCTTTTCAAGACGGCTAATAACCTTTTTTATCTCAGTGTCGTTCATCTCACGGAAATGTTTTTGGAGAAAAGCATCCCAGAAAGACGCCTGAGCATCATCAAGGGGAAGCGCCATGCCGGCAATGCCGGCTGCAGCCCCCTGGAGAAAGGCCCTTCTGTTTATGCCTTTTCTGCGACTGGAATTGCTCATCGATTACCTCTCATTTTATATCAGCCGGCCGCACAGGAGGGGGCATAGGGGTGAGGGGTTTAAATGCCGGCTCGTGTGGCCAATGGCAATGTACGCAGAGCAGATACTGCTTTTCTCCGTTCCACATGCCTGTCCTTTTCCCATGAAGTCCTGCTTTCCATTCCCGCAGAATGGTGCCGTGACACTGGCCGCAGAGATTGTATGATTCCTCAAAGGGAACCAGCCTTCCGTTGGACAGCTTCAACTTATCGCGGTTGTCAGGATTGTGGCAGTCAAAGCACCACCCGCCCTGCATATGCTTCAGGGTAATATCCTGGTGCATCATCTCAAGTTTTCGGGGCGTGCGGTTTGCCGGCATGCCCTGATGGCATTGAGAGCAGGGAAAAATGCCCGGACTGAACGGAGGAGGTGGCACAAGGAACTTTTTCGCCGGTGCGGAATGATCTGCTGCAACAGCATGCTCCAGCGGCAGTATAATTGCCGCCAGCAGCATGAACACTTGAATAAGTCTCTCTATTCTTTGAGGAGCATGCATAAAAACCCGTTATCTCTCCGTGATGGACCTTGGTTTTATTATATTACAGAACAACAACGATGCAATAACAATCTTGGGCAGAAAAAGAATAATCGGGGAGATGGTGCCTGCAGCCCCGTGGGAGGGCTGCAGGCGTTAAGCGTTAGTGAGATTCCTTAACATCGAAGACAGGAAAGATTTTTGTGATTACCCAGAAGAGCCCGAAAGGAGCTAAGAACACCGCCAATGCGCCAAAAAAACCTTCTTTGAGTGTTTCCCAATCATGCGGAATGATAGGCAGGTGATAATGCATGTACCCGGCGAAAGAGAGCGAAAATGCCTGACCCCCGATAACGACGTTCCAGCGCATCATGAAGACGCCGAACATCACGAGACAAACAGCAACCAGTGCCCTGCGAATCGTCAGATTAGGAAGAAGGAAAAGAATAAACGGGATGAGGTTACCGATCGTGTACTGAAGTATAAAGATGCTCGTGAAGTCCTTGCCATAGATAACGCTTCTGAGAACATCCCAGGACTTGGTGGCCGTATATCCACGGAAGACAAGGTCCAGGAGTTCAAGGCTGATCGCAAACACGAGGAACAGCAGGAGATATTTTGCTGTCATGCGAATGACATTGATCTCTGCACTCTGAAGTTCTTCTGTTGTATGCTGTCCGAACTGAGAAGCTTTTTTGCGTTTCGCCAGGAATTTCCGTATCTCCATGGTCACAATATACGTGAGCATGCAGAGCGCGATTCCGGAAACAATGGCAGACATAATAAAAATGACCGGCATGAGCGGTGTCATCCAGAGTGCATTCGCCTTGACCGAACCAAAGATGAATCCCGCATATCCGTGAAGGAAGCAGGCGACCGGAATGCCGAGACCTGCCAGTACAGTGATCGCTTTCTCATCTTTTTTGAGCGATTCTTCACTGACATCGTATACGCCAAGGGTGAGAGAACAGAAGATGAAGAATTTAATCCATTCACCCAGGGTCTTGTCCTGTTTATCTTTCAGGGGCTGAGCAATACTTACGAAATGCCTGCGGTACAAAAACCAGAGCTCTGAAGCGACAATTGCCCCATAGGTCGAAAATACGATGCCGAAGGCGGCGATGGCCGATGTGAAATGCGGCGTCATAAGGTTGTTGATACCCCTGAAAGGATGCTGCAAATGCAGAATGATCGGTACAGGCGCTATAAATAGCAGGGCAAAGGAAAAAACCAGCGCGAAACGTGCAATATCCTTAAGTTCCTTGATCCCAAAGACATGATACAGAGAGGAGAGAACAAATGCTCCGGCAACAAGACCGGTCATGAAAGGATACATGACGATTTGTACGCTCCAGTAGATATATTCGTTGGGATAAACAAAAAGCTCTTTTATTGTCCAGAGTTCACCATGTACCATCTTATTTTACCTCCCTGTCAAGGCCTATGTAGAAGACCTGGGGTTTTGTGCCGAATTCTTCCTTCAGGATGCCGACCCTTTCAGTCAGAATGATCTTGGTGATGGGGTCATTGGGATCCTTGATATTGCCGATCTGGCGTGCGCCGAATGGGCAGGCCTGAACACAGGCTGTCTTGAGTCCCTTGCTTATCCGGTGATAGCAGAAATTGCATTTCTCTGCTGTGTGGTATTTGGGATGGAAGAAGCGGACGCCGTAAGGACATCCCATGATGCAGTATCCGCAGCCGATGCACCAGGTCCTGTCAACAAGCACAACACCGTCCGGAGCCTGATACGTGGCACCTACTGGACAAACCTGCACACAGGGAGGGTTTTCGCACTGGTTGCAGAGCTTTGGGACAAAGAAGGCCTTTTGAATGTCTTCATCCTTAACTTCCTGAAACTTATCTTTTCCCATTGCGATCTTTGTCGTGATAAAGCCGTCACGAGCACCCTTTGGCGTATCAGCATAGCGCTTCCCATCCTTGGTGATGACATAGCGCT
>CAZDLA010000013.1:0-65158 GCA_964506525.1 uncultured Nitrospiraceae bacterium | reverse complement strand
TCCTACAACTTATTTCGGTTCGTACTTGTGTCCGGTTTAAAAGGGGGCTACTTCAATCAGCCGGTAGCTATCAAGCTATTTGTTGATTTGAGTGACAATTGAGTATACAATAATAGTCACAATTGGAGGTTAAATTATGAAATTTCTCAGCGTGCGCGATTTAAGAGGCCGATCAGCACAGATTTGGAAAGAACTCCCGGAGGCAAGGGAAATGATCATAACCAGCAATGGAAGGCCTATTGCTATTCTTGCGGCAATAAACGAGTCGAATCTCGAAGAGTCTCTGACAGCATTCCGTCGAGTGCGCTCCATCGAAGCAGTGGCAAGTCTCCAGCGACGATCTCTTGACCAGGGAACAGAGAAGATTACCATGGATGAAATTGATGCTGAAATTAAAGCAGTCCGCAATAAGCGTTCGGCAGCAGGATGAGGATAGTCCTCGACACGAATGTCCTTGTTGCCGGATTGTTGTCACCGTTTGGTCCTTGCGGGGAGATCATTCGCATGGTTTCAGCGGGTGAACTTACTCTTTTATTTGATGCCCGCATCCTCAATGAATATGATGAGGTTCTTAAGAGGCCTAAGTTCATGTTCGAAAAAGAGAAGATTGCTGACTTCCTTGATCAGATTGAACATTGCGGAACGATGGTTGCATCTTCTCCCCTCTCCCAGTCACTGCCGGATGTTGATGATGAGCCATTTCTCGAAGTGGCGATTACTGCAGAGGTGGAATACTTGATCACAGGTAACCAGGTACACTTCCCTTCTGCTCTCTGCCAGGCAGTAAGGGTTCTTTCTCCTGGAGAGTTTGTGGCTTTGTACAAGAGGAAAAACAGGAAGTAGTTTTCAGCGATTAGCGGTCAGCAGTCAGCGAAAAAGCTGTCAAGCAGATAGGCTAACAAGCTTTCAGTCAGAACTCCACGGAAGAGGAATCACTCTTTTTATTGGGGGAAAAGAGTGTTGCCAATTTGGCACCACTGATGTTACGTTATTGTTATTCGGGAGGTTAAATATATGAAAACATCTCAATCCAGGAGAATATCACCCATGACTGCGGTGAATGATCGCATAACAGCACGGGTGCCGCATGCCAAGCGCGCTATCATCGAACGGGCTGCCGCTGTGTACGGCGCAACGCTTAACCAGTTTATAATCCAGACGGCTCTTGATCGTGCCAGCGAAATTCTCAAGCGTGAGGAATTGCTGCGTCTTAGCGAAAAAGATTCCCGAACGTTTCTGGCTGCGTTGGAAACTCCGCCCGCGCCTACGCGTATATTGGTGGATGCATTGAAAAGGCATGACAAACTTGTTCGATGCTGACTATTGCGTTGCTTGGCGAAAGCCATGACCGAAAGGCTTTTGATTGTGGGGTAGCTGCGTTAAATGAGTTCCTCCAGAAAACAGCACTTCAGCATCGCAATAAGGGACTTTCAAGCACTTTTGTGCTTGCCGACGAGGTTAAACCAAAAAGTATCCTTGGCTTTTTCACCCTTTCCTTTCTTGAAGTTGAGATAACGGCTATACCCAAAGAATATTCAAGACAACTGCCGAAGCAATCAAGGTTGCCTGCCGCGAAATTGGCACGCCTTGCCGTTGACAAGATCTGTCAGGGTAAGGGATCTGGGGGCATATTGGTTGCCGATGCGATCAAGCGGATAATGAACACGGCGAATGATGCAGGGGGGATTACCGGACTCTTTGTTGACGCAAAGGATGACAATGCTGTGCGGTTCTATCTTCGCTTTGGTTTTATTCCGCTTCATGATGCTCCTCTTAAGCTCTTTATTCCTCTGCGGTAAGTGAAAATATCGAAGTGGTGCCGCTTGTCGCGATTCGAGAAACCCTCGAGAAAAATCAAATCGCTTAAGATTGGACAGGTTTAATACATTATGCTACTCCTGGTTTCATGGGGATGACAAATAAGAGACATTTATAAACAGACTTTAATTAGCATCTCCATTGCGGGTTGTCCATGTTGCCATTTCCGGCTGTCGGTATAAGCCATGGCGGACCAAACCCGCGGGCTAATCTCCCTATATTGGTATTATCCTGCTCGCTTGAGTTTTTCCTTGACCATGGGTCTCACTATAGCCTTGCTCTTCTTTTCACTCTTCCGCAGATTTTGAAGCATGCTCTGTAGACTATAGTTTGATTTCTTTGCCAGCTCTTCACCGGCTTTGCGGACTTCCTCAACAATCGGATCCTTCCACATAGTTTTATTCTCCTTTCATTGTGGGCATCAGTTCTTCAGGGGTACATATCACGGGGGTCCTGATTCCATAAGAAGTATTGATCTTCATAAGTTTCTTTATAATTTCTCCGTTTGCTATATGGGCGCAATTCCAGGTTACAAGATAATCAACACTATGAACCGAGGCAACTGCAATATGAACAGCATCACGGAAAGCTTTAATCGGCAGTTTAAGCTTGTCCACATAGACCTGGGACATTTTATCTACCATGGGGTTAAGCTCAAGATGTTCAAATTGTTTCAATATGGCTAATCGCTTCTTCGCAGCTTCAATGTCCCCGGCTCTTGCTTCCTCAATAACGATTTCTGAAATAACCGCATCGTATTTTCTCAGCGCCCTGTCCCACCATTCCCTTGTGATTTCCTGATGGGCAAGAACTATTATGTCTCGACTCGGCTTTGCAGTGTAATAACTTATAACCGAAGTTTCAATGTATATTGTCTCTTTCATTCACGGCCTCCAAATAGGCTGATTTCAATCTTATCATTTTTCACATAGCCAGTAAACAGCATGTATAAGTTCCATACAAATGCAACATACCTCCTTTTTTAATGAGATAGTCAACCGGGGTCATTTTGTCGAGAGACTTATGAATTCTCTTGGTGAGATAGAAGACCATATATTCGGCGAGATGCTCATGAAAGAGTGGTTTGTCATGGATGATATCCAGATGGTTGTCGATGAACTCCTCCTGGAGCGTTCTGTTATATCGCTCAATGATGCTGTTGATCTTAGGGCACCGGGGATAGATAAACAGATGGGGAATGGCAGCTTTTTGCAGTGTTTTATCGAATGCTCCCAGGTTTTCTGAGCCGTTGTCCGTCTGCCAGTCTTTGATCTCAAGAGGGTAGACAGCGTTGAACCGTTCATAGAAGTCCTTCATGTTCTTGCTGTTGCACCGCTTGTAGTTGAGCGTTAAGGCAAACTTCAGCTTCGCATCAATGGCATTGTAGAAGTAGTCCTTTATGCCGTCGGTCACCCGCTCTACGGTGTCTGCTATGATATGCCCAAAGTCCTCGTGCCGGGGAGAATGCTTTACCCTGAGACGCTTCTGCTTGTCCGGTCGCTTTACGCTTGGATCATGATATACCCTGCCTGTCTTCTGATAGAAAAGCTTGTGCCGTTTGATGACTTTGCCGATGGTGGACTCTGCTATCTGTTGCAATCCTTTTCCCTTACAGTATTCATCCAGAAGAGGCTTAATCTTCTCTTTTCCCAGTCTCGGATACTCCTGCCTTATCTGCCGGATGAACTGAACTATTTCCGCTGCGACGATCATTGTCCTGGCCCTTTTTGGTCTTGTCGACTCTGGCACCAGCCCCTCAAGGGCTCCTTCTTTGCGGTTGAGCTTCTGTCTCCACCGGCTGATCACCTTCCGGTCTGCTCCGAAGGCCTCCTTGGTGGCCTGCTCCCCATGTCTGGCGTAAAACTCCATGATCCGCAATCGCTGCTGGGCAACTTCATCTCTGCTGAATCTCCTGAGGCTTGAATGTATAAGTTCCATACAAATGCGACATGCCTCCTTTAAGCAGAAATGCGCAGAGTATGGTAGAATAAACTTACAGCGTCTTACTATAAGGAGAGCAGCATGGAAACGACTCTTTCCAGTAAAGGGCAGATTGTCATTCCCCAGCAGATCAGGAAAAGCCACGGTTGGAGGGCAGGAGTTTCTTTTTTGATTGTTGATGATGATGGCGTTCTGATACTGAAGCCTCTCACAAGCAAGAAGACCACAACTCTTGAAGATGTGATTGGTTCTGCCTGCTATGAGGGACCAAAGAAAAGCTTGTCTGATATGGAGGCCGGCATACTTAAAGAGGCGCAGAAGCAGGCAGGTGCATGGTCGCGATAGATACTAATATCGCAGTTCGGTTGCTTGTGAATGATGATCCCGTCCAGACAAAAAGCGCTGCTGCGCTGTTTAAAAGGGAGCAGGTTTTTATTGCCAAAACTGTCGTTCTCGCGACAGAGTGGATTTTGAGGGGAGTCTATGAGCTTGACCGAAAACGTGTGAATGCTGCTATTCGAGCTTTGTTGTCTTTTGAAAGAATGGTTGTTGAGGACGAGGCCGCAATGTTTGCGGCGCTGGAAGCTCATGCGCAGGGTATGGATTTTGCCGATGCGCTTCATATGGCATCAAGCAGCAGGGCAGAGACCTTTGCTACGTTTGATGAAACTCTTCGACGCAGGGCAAAGAAACTGAATCTTCAGCCCCAAGTAATACAGCCCTAAGAGTGTGCGTTTTGTAGTTTATTTATTATGATATTTTCCTGAGGTGATTATATGAAAACAGAATACCTATTTTTTTGGCTTGCAGTGGCATTGTATGGCGTAAGCACATTTAGTTATATATTTGGTCTCATCGCAAAATATGAGAAGCTCTTCATTGTCGGCTTATACGGCGCCCTTGCAGGGTTTATCCCGCACACTGCTTCGATAGCTGTTCGCTGGATGGCGGGAGGGATTGAGCCTTTTATTACCATTTCCGAGTCGATCACATTTGGCATATTCAATACAGTCCTGATGTTCCTGGTCTTCCAGTTTTCCATAAAGAAAGTGAGACCTCTTGGCGTATTGGTCATGCCGGTTTCTTTTGTCCTGATGGGCTGGGCCGGAACACTTATGAAGGATGTAGCTACGCAGATTGCGCCTGCGCTGCAGAGTTGGTGGCTCTGGATTCATATCATCGGGGCGACAACAGGTTTTGCTTCGGTGCTGATCGCGGCTGGTTTGGGTCTGATGTATCTGCTGAAAGAGAATAAAACCGGCGGAATATATGATAAATTGCCTGCACTGCAGGATCTTGATAATCTGAGCTACCGGTTTGTTGCCGGAGGCTTTATCATGTACGGTCTTATGATCATATCCGGTGCATACTGGTCGAACACGGTGAAAGGCAACTATTGGAACTGGGATCCGGTAGAGGTCTGGTCCCTAATATCCTGGCTTATTTACGGAATATATCTGCATCTGCGTATAACCTTTGGCTGGCGCGGCAGAAAGTTGGCGTGGTACTCTTTGATCGCACTTGTTGTGATGATCGTCAGCTATTGGGGAGTGCCGTTTTCGATGGAGACATTCCATTCCGGATTCAGAATAGAGCATTGATGGGAAGTAAAAAGTTGTCAGTAATCAGTCGTCAGTCCAACAATAGGCAGTCAACAGTATAGTCAGGTATCAGTTTTTGAAAACTAAATACTGCTGAGGGGTTATCGTGAAAAATGCAGAATTTTAGAGAATTACAGGTATGGCAGAAAAGCCATACATTAGCTATTAATATTTATAAGGTTACAGCTGTATTTCCAAAGGATGAGATTTACGGGCTAACCAGCCAAATGAGACGAGCTGCAGTGTCTGTTGCAGCTAATATTGCCGAAGGATGTGGCAGAGGCAGTAAAGTAGATTTCGCTCGGTTCATTCAGATGGCCTTTGGGTCAGCAAGCGAATTGGAATATCTGTTATTGCTATCCGCTGAGATTCAATACTTGAGTGGTTCTGATTATGAGCAGTTTTCTTCCGATGTGATAGAAGTGAAGAAAATGCTCACATCATTAATGAGGAAACTGAAAACAAATGTCTGAGAGTTGGATGTTTATTCATGCTGTTTCTGAACTGATTACTAACAACTGATGACTGATAACTAACAACTGTCATGAAACTTGCCATAATATTCCCTCCGCTTCCCTTCGGTTGGACGCCAGTTGCTCCGCCGAGCCTTGAGTACCTTGCCGCACTTACCCGCCGCGCTGATCCTGATATCGAGATTGAGTTGATCAGTGCCAGTGCTGACCCTGAGGCAATTGAGAGATTGGAGTGCGATCTTGCTGCGATCAGCATCCTTACCCCTACAGCAGTCGGCGGATATCAGATCGCAGCGAAGCTGCGTTCCCGGGGAATCAAGATCGTATTTGGCAACATGCATGCCTCTGCTATGCCTGAGGAAGCCAAGCAGCATGGCGATGCTGTGGTTATCGGCGAGGCGGAATCGGTCTGGCCAGAGGTCCTGCGGGATTTCCGTGCCGGTCAGCTGCAACCCTTCTACCGCGGCGCGCAGATAAGCCTTGATGATCTTCCTACACCTCTCTATGGCCTCCTGCAGGGCAAACGCAAACATCAGTTCAGGATCGTGAACACTTCGAGGGGATGTCCATACAACTGTGCGTTCTGCTCGGTAAAGCCGTTCTGGGGCGCAAAGGTCCGCTTCCGTCCGATAGATCATGTGGTGCGTGACGTGGCTGCAATTCCGGAGAAGATGTATATCAACGGCGACGAGAATATCTGGTGGGTCGGTCAGGCACAGAGGGCAATTGACCTTTTTACGGCACTGAAAGGAAGCGGCAAAAAATGGATGGGCTTCGGCAGTCTGCGGCCGGTCCTTTCGCCTGAGGGGTCGCGCATGCTGAATGCAGCGCGTGAGAGCGGCATGCGGACTGTATGGGTCGGTTGGGACGCCATGTCTGATGAAAGCCTGAAGGCATATGGCGCTGACGGAAAGATCGGCGTGGATAGGGAACGGGCAGTACGTACGATCAGGGACCATGGTATTGATGTGTCGCTCTTCTATATGTTAGGCAGCCGCGACGACTCTCTGGAGGATTTCAGACGTTCCGTTGAACTGGCGGACCGGCTCGGCGTGAGCATGCACCCCTCCCTGGTTGTGCCATACCCGGGCACGAGGCTTCGCGAGCAGTATGAACCTTACCTTTACAAGGACATGGGCTGGGAATACTACTCTGGGGCATATGCGCTCTTCGAACATCCTGACCCGGCCATGACGCCTGAGGTGCGGGAAGAGCTGTTCTACGAGACTTCACTTGAAGTGCTGCGCTTAGGCCGGGTGCTGAAGCATATGTTCAATATCCCCCTGGCAGGGTTTCCGGAAGCTCATATCCTGTCTCTTATGAACCAGATCCCGGTCAGGCAGGGATATAAGATCGCTTATGAAAAATGGAAGGCTGAGCGGGAAATAGTGGCGGGGAAAAGGCAAAAAACATAACTCTGAGAGATTACTTATGCTTTCAAAAAGTATAATCGACATAATAAGCAACTGCCCTGATTTTAGGCTTTTCTGCCTTTTTATTGTGCATGACACTGACTTTTGAGAATGGTTTTTGACCGTGATGTTTATGTATCATATTGATTTTAAATAGACTTTTCGGTAATTGCTCTGTAATGGTTGTAGGCACATTTCATGCATAGATAGTTTGAGATTCTCCGGCTTGAGCTGGGATTGGCCGGAGAAAGCTTAAGTGTTAATTGATAGCTGATCAAGGAGGCCGAGTCCCATGCCTAAATTTCCTACATGTTCCATGAATGCTGCACAGATCACAGCAGAGCGCCAACGTCTCACCGAGGATGTCCTCAAGTTCATTGAGGCAGGCGTGGATGCTGAGATCTCCGATGCAGTGTTTAACGATTATTCGCTCAGGATGTTTCATCTGCAGTATGCTGCCAATCCTATTTTCCACGAGTTCTGTGAGGCGAAGAAGGTTCGGCCGGGTGACATTGATCGCTGGCAGGATGTTCCGATGGTTTATAACGACGTATTCAAGACGCACCTTGTTGCCTCCTTTCCGCTTGAGCAGTCTGTCATGGCCTGCCTAACCGGTGGGACAACCAGCCTTACCCAGAGGGGCAGAATCTTCAGGGATGAGGACGGCAAGAGGCTTGTCTTTGCTGCCAACAAGATGATGACCGCTTCGTATCTGTTCCCTGACTTCGAGGAGGGTAAGCGCTGCCGCATCCTTATTCTGGCGCCGAGCCCTGAAATGGCGCCTTCTATGGGCATGGCGATCGGTATGGATCAGACGCGACGTGCTTTTGGTACGCCAGACAGCGAGTTCCTTCTTGGCAAGTCCGGCATTCACATCAATAAGCTGCTTAAGGCTCTGCGCGAGTCTGAAGCGACTGGTGTACCGATTGCGCTTATAGGCGCTACCTCTGCATACGTCTATTTTTTCCAGGCCTGCCGCCGCAAAAAGATGAAATTCTGTCTGCCTCCGGGCAGCCGCATATGCGATGGGGGCGGGTACCGCAATCGGTTCGGCGTTGTGACACGGGATGATTATTATGCGATGGTGCAGGAGATTTTAGGGATCCCGGAGCACCACTGCGTGAACGTGTTAGGTGAGGCAGAGACCGCGACTAACTTGTTTGACGATGCACTTCGCAGACATGTGAAAGGCCTTCCAAAGCGTGCGCGCACGAGGCCGGTGCCACCGTGGTCTCGTGTTCTGTGCATGAGCATTGACGAGCTTAAGCCTCTGCCTGATGGAGAGGTGGGCCTTTTCGCGCACTGGGATCTGGCAAATATACCGACTGTTCTTGCGGTAATTACGGACAACCTCGGTTATATGACTGACAATGGCACAGGCTGCGAGATGGTGGGCCGTGCCAAGATCGAAAATGGCAAGGTTTCACCCCTGCCTGATGAGAATGCAGGAAGTCCTATGGGCGACTCTGCGGTATTTCGGATGCTTGAAAGATATGTGAACTTCTCGATTGAACTGAAGATGGCTATGGCAAAGGACCCGAAGGTCATGCCGAGCGTGCGCGAAGAGATCGAGGCAAGGCCGGGCTCAGTGGCTTCATGTCCGCAGGTTGTTGATGAGATTCTTGTCGGCCAGGCAGATGCCGAGGCCGCAGAGCTGAGGGATGAATCCCTGGGGACTTTCAAGGACCAGACAGAGAGACCTATTGACTGGTACAAGAGTGAAGCGGAAAAACAGGTATTGAAAGACCATCCTGCAGGGCTTAAGTCCGAAAAGCCGGCCCAGAAGAAAGGAAAAAAGGGATGATAGATGGACGGGTTATGAGAGAAGCCCCGATACTCTTGTAACAGCTGCGCCCCAGATGCTTTTTCCACCCCCGATATAATACTTTCTGATAACCAATAATGAAGCTTAAATCGTGATATAGTATATGAAGAGAAAATTGTGAAACTTGATCGAAGCCAGACAGCTTTAAGAAGAATAAAGGAAGAAGATCACGGGTGTGTGAACGCACCAGCTGAAGAGTGCATCTCGGCTGTTTGGGAGATTACCAAGGAGGTTTGGTCATTTACGGGAGACTCCAATGCTGAACGACGACTACAGAGAACTGTTATAAATCTTTTTAGAAAAGAAGATTGAGTCCTGAGCAGAGATGGGTATATTCCCCCCCCCTCTCCCCAGAACTGCTGTTTATAAAGTAGCTGCTAATGCATTAAAGTTTTTCCTTGAAATGTCGATTAATAAGTAATATGATAATCCCGTGAGTAAATAATATGTCGTTTTGCTGATAAATATTTTACCAGGAGGGTATTATGAAACTGAGGGAGCAGAAAGGTTTTACGCTAATCGAAGTTATTGTCGTTGCCGGTATTATTGCGGTTCTAGCAGGTATTCTGGTTCCGTTGATCTTCAAGGAAATTGACGAATCAAAGATTTCAAGAGCTGCCGCTGATGTAAGGTCCATTTCATCTGCTCTTTTCGTGATGAGGAAGGATACTGGTCAATGGCCTGTGTCGACTTCTTGTATCCCAGACGTTACAATGATAAACAGTCAGGGTACAATGCCTACATTTATAGATCCAGCTTGGAATTCAGGAAATTCAGTACGATTTGAAAATTATCTGAATAGCGATTCAAATGGATGCTGGGGTGCTATGTGGAAAGGGCCCTATCTGTCCTATGTCGGCCGTGACCCATGGGGAGGAATGTATGTTGTGAATGCTGATGCATTCCTTACAACAAATCCTGTTTGGATTATATCCGCCGGTCCTGATGGAATTGTCCAGACTGCTGCAACAGCGAACCAAACAGCTAATGACGATATAGGGATACGCTTAAAGTAGCTTTTGGAGAAAAGGGCATATCGGTCGCATTCGCCTGAAGAAATAGACTTGATTTCAAAAAAGGAGGCTTTCAGCCTCCTTTTTTTGTTCTCACCTGATCCGATTTGTTAATATATAAATTAAAAAAATGATGAGCCTTATTTTGAAACGTATTAGCAGTTACAGTCTGGAGAAATGTCCAGGACTATTGTTTTCTGTAATAGTCCTGGTCGTGTATGCTCTTGCCGGCTTTCTGGTCTATTCCGACGTGTTGTCACATGGCATCTTCATGTTTGATGATCATGATTATATCCTTACGAACGACTCGATGAACGATTCCCTGTGGGCTAATTTTTCCGATCCACGTTATATCGGTTACCTTTCTTTCAAGTTGAACGAACTGATTGGCGGTAAAAGGGAGGCATTTGGCTATCATCTGTTTAATGTCAGCATACATGTATTGAATGGGATTCTTGTCTATTTCCTGTTCCGTCAGATGCTTGCCTGGCTTTCTCCTCGTGATGAAAAGGACGGTGAATATAATCGTGCGGTGAGTACCCTCGCTGGGTTTATCTTTATTTTACATCCTTTGGCAACGCAGTCAGTTTCCTATATTACGCAGCGGTTTACGTCTCTCTCAACATTTTTTTATCTGTTTGCGATCTGTATCTATATCTTCTCGCGGATAATGTTCGAAAACAGGCGTGACGTCCGTGCCTGGCTATCGTATGCATCTGCTTTCATAGCTACGGTTTTGGCCATGAAAACCAAGGAGATAAGCTTTACCATTCCCTTTATGATTCTCTTTCTTGAACTGACGATATTCCGTGTTTCGGCGTTTGGGAAAAGAAGATTTATCTTCCTTATTCCGTTTATCGTGACACTTGCGGTAATTCCCCTCTCCATACTGGGTCCAGAGTTAGGCTTTCTGGCACAGGGGGAGGGGGTGGCTGAACTCACGAGAAAGGAAAAATTGTTCGATGTCAAGACGCGATCCTCGATCGACTACCTCCTTACTCAATTCAGGGTGATTGTTATTTACCTGCGGCTCCTTGTCTTGCCGATAAACCAGGCGGTCGTCTACGACCTGAGGGCATCAAAATCCTTATTTGAGCCGAAGGTGATCGGGTCGCTCTTTCTTATTCTTGGCGTTCTTTCTGCTGGATTATATGCCTGGATAAAGGGGATATTGTCTGACGGAGAAAAGGCACGCGGTTATCAAATCGTAGGAATCGGTATTGTCTGGTTTTTCTTAACTCTTTCAATTGAATCCTCGTTTGTTCCGATTAAAGATCTTATTTTTGAACATCGCACCTATCTTCCTTCTGCAGGTGCATATGCGGTTTTGTCTGTCTTTCTTGTTGCATTGATAAAGAGATTCATACTGCCACAAAAGCCATTCTTTTTGAAGTTTATCGTTCTGCTGCTTGCAATTGCTATTTCCCTTGGGACCATGACATACATGCGCAACAAGATTTGGGTGGACGAAATAGCGTTCTGGAACGATGCTGTCAGGAGCGCACCGGATAAGCCGATAGCCTATCATAACCGTGCGTACACGTACACCAAGCATGGTTTATATGAACAGGCTCTCAGGGATTTTGACAAGTCTATTTCCTATTTTACCGGGGATATCTTTTTTGGTAATGCATTCGAACGGGGCGATTTGAGTCCGTATAACATGTCGAAGGCATACGAGAACAGGGCCAGTCTGCTCACATTAATGGGGCATGAAGACCTGGCTGAGGAGGACAGAAAGAGAGCCAAATCAGTATTTTTTATTTCTGCAATTCCTGAGAGCATGCCTGTCTCGGAGCTTGTATCAGCCAATGAAGGTTCAAAGAGACCGGTCAGGGAACTGTATGCAATGGGAAAGTCGATGCTCTATCAGGGTCACCCGGCCAAGGCTGTTGACATATTTACTGAACTTCTCAGGCAGGATGGCAATAATGCTTTTGCGTTAGTCAACCGCGGCAATGCCCTCTGCGCTCTCAAGGATTATGCGAGGGCGATTTTGGATTTCAATCGTGCAATTGAGTTGAAGGCGGATTTCTCCGTAGCATATTACAACCGGGGAATTGCTTATGCCTGGTTGGGTGACAAATCGCTTGCCAGTCATGACTTCAATAAGGCATGTGCACTTGGCTTGAAATCGTCTTGCGGCATGTCGAATGATCTTGAAAACAACCGCGGGATATTTACTCCTGCAAAATGAAGATCATCGGTAAAAATCAAGGGTATATCAACTAAGATGCAGTCGCTTATCAGTTACATGGCAAGGTTATTCAAAGCTGCCCCGTGGTTTTTTTGTGCCCTGCTGTTTGCTGCTGCGGGATTTCTACTGTATGCTGATGTAATAACAAATGGGGTTTTCCTGTTCGATGATTTTGAATACATCGTTGGCAATAAGAACATTCAAGACTTTTCCCTCTCTTCGCTTTTCAGTGATCCGAGATATATAGGTTATGCCAGTTTTGCTCTGAATTATGTTCTGGACGGTGAAAATCCTTATGGCTATCATTTGCTTAATGTGATCATTCATATTGCAAATGCATTTCAGGTTTTTCTTCTTGTCGGTCTTATCCTTCGCATTCTGCATTTTGAGGATGAGCAACCTTTCTTAAAACAGGCTGCTTCGGTTTTTGCCGGCATGCTGTTTCTTGTTCATCCGATCGAGACCCAGGCGGTTTCGTATGTGACGCAGCGATTTACCTCCTTAAGCGCTTTTTTTTATTTGGGAAGTATCCTTGCTTATCTTGCTTCACGTGTACGGTTCGAAATGGGCATGCAAACAGTCCGAGAATATGGCATTTACGCTTTGGGAATGATGAGTTGTATCTTGGCCATGAAAACAAAGGAGATTGCGTTTACTATACCGTTTATGATCGCTATTCTCGAGTATCTCCTTTTTATACGATCCGGTCTATCCTTTAGGAGAATTATCTATCTGACACCTTTTTTTGCAACGCTGATAATTATCCCGATTTCACTCCTTGGACCCGAATGGGGCCTTCTTAGTAGTAGCACTGGTATAGCCGAGGTTACACGGACCGAAAAGCTCTTTGATTTGTACGAGCGTTCCACCTTCGACTATTTGATCAATCAGTTCAGGGTGATTGTAATCTACCTGCGTCTTCTGTTTCTGCCGATCAATCAGCTTGTTGTCTATGATCTACAGACTGTGCATTCTGTCTTTGAGGTTGTGGTGATAGCTCCATTTCTTTTTTTGTTCTCCATAGCCGGTGCGGGTGTTCTTTGCTGGCGGCGGGCAAGAACTGCAGTTCCTGCAGACGCTCCAGTTTATTATATTGCGTCTATAGGCATCGCCTGGTTTTTTGTAACAGTCTCCATTGAGTCTTCTGTCATTCCGATCAAGGATATTATCTTCGAGCACCGGGCATACCTGCCGAGCGTAGGTTTTTTTACTCTCTTCGCAGTTCTTTTTGTGAGATCGATTAAGCGGTTTTTTCGGGAAAAATATCGTGTTTTAGGGATGGTGGCGTCAATGCTTGCCTTATTACTTCTTCTATCGAGTCTTACCTATACTCGGAACTTTATTTGGGTTGACGAAGTGGCCTTGTGGGATGATGTTGTAAAGAAGACGGGGAAAGCCATCGGTTATAATAACAGGGGCAATGCATACATGAACAAGGGGCAGTTGGAGCTTGCGCTGAGAGATCTCGACAAGACAATTACTTTTTTCCCGAATGCCAGCGACAGGATGGCATGGGAAAACTCTGATTTTACCCCATCAAATATGTCTAAGACATATTTGACCCGAGGGAATATATTCGTGATGCTTGGAGACCCAATCCGGGCCCAGGCAGAATTTGAGATGGCCCGGCGAGTCATGTTCAGCCAATAGAGAGGAAGGTTATGCTTTTCGATAGAAACAAAATGATTATCAAGCCCCTAAAGGACCGCGTTCATGATCTCGAACTTTCGGTAATAAAGCCTTTGGAGCCCCTGAAGATCGTTCCTCCGGTTCTTCATTCTGTTGCGCAGCGAATCGAATCTTCCCGGCGGAACAATAGGTCTGTGGTCATGATCATTGGTGGTCATGTTGTTAGATCGGGTGTGCAGCGATATATCATTGACCTTATGGAAAGAGGATATATAACCTGTCTTGCCATGAATGGCGCGGTTATGATTCACGACTTCGAGTTCGCTCTGATTGGGGCTACGACAGAGAGCGTAGCCCGCTATATCAGGGAGGGACAGTTTGGGCTCTGGAAGGAGACCAGCAGTATTAATGATATTGTCAACGACGCTTACAGGCAGGGTGGCCGGGGTATGGGTAAGGCCGTTGGAAGTGCTATTTATGAGGGTGAGTTTCCCTATAAGGATATCAGTCTTCTTGCCGCTGCTGCTCGGCTCAAGATTCCTGCTACGGTTCATGTCGGCATCGGCTATGACATCATTCATGAGCATCCGAACTTTGACGGAGCCGCAGCTGGCGCAACATCTTACCAGGATTTTCTCACATTCGCTACAGAACTGGAAAGGCTTGAAGGTGGTGTTGTGATGAATTTCGGCAGTGCGGTAATGGCCCCGGAGGTTTATCTGAAGGCTCTCAGCATGGCGCGTAATGTAGCTTTTCAGGAGAATCGTGAGATTCGTCGGTTTTCAACGCTTGTCTGTGATCTCTATCCGCTTCCTGATGATCTTGCTCAAGAAGCTTCAAAGGATGACCCTGCCTACTATTTCCGCCCGTGGAAGACGATGCTCCTCAGAACCGTTGCTGATGGTGGTGAGAGTTTTTATCTGCGGGGAAGACATGCTGATACTATTCCCGGCCTCTGGACTGCCCTGAAAAAGTCTTAACTTTCTTGCAAGTTCAAATCTTTCAAAGGTATTATAAAAAATGAAGATTTTAGCACTTGATGAGCTTGCTGAGCGGGTATCAGCTCTGAAAGCGTCCGGTAAGAAGATCGTTCATTGCCATGGATGTTTTGACTTGATGCACCCTGGTCATATCAAGTATTTTCAGGCTTCAAAGAAGATGGGTGACATTCTTGTTGTGACTCTGACGCCTGATATATATGTTGATAAGGGCCCCGGCAGACCTGTTTTTAATCAGGACCTGCGTGCAGAGTCGATTGCAGCTCTTGAGTGTGTTGATTTTGTTGCGA
The DNA here is from genome assembly GCA_964506525.1 of uncultured Nitrospiraceae bacterium. Taxonomy (GTDB): domain Bacteria; phylum Nitrospirota; class Thermodesulfovibrionia; order Thermodesulfovibrionales; family UBA6898; genus UBA6898. The sequence goes on along the minus strand of CAZDLA010000013.1, from coordinate 49,961 downwards.
TCAACAAGTGGCTGACTGCTGAGGAGACACTGCGACTTCTGCGGCCTGATATCTATGTCAAAGGACAGGAATTTGAGAAGCTCGAAGACAAGACCGGCAAAATACAGAAGGAGTATGATGTGGTGAAGGAGATTGGTGCCGAGATTCGTTTTACGCATGAGATCGTATTTTCTTCAACGCAGCTTCTGGGTGCATATTTCAGACCTGCGGCAGAGAGATCGTGACCTATGAATACTATAAAGAATAAAATCCTTCCACTTCAGGACCTGGTTAAGGTTGTTCATGATCTGAAAAAACAGGGTAAGGTGGTTGTTCAGAGCCACGGTGTATTTGATCTGATCCATCCCGGCATCATAACTCACCTTGAACATGCGAAAAAGCAGGGCGATGTTCTCGTTGTTACGGTAATCAGGGATCAGGATGTGCGAAGGGGACCCGGCAGACCGATCTTCCCCGACAAACTGCGTGTTAAAGATGTTGCTTCGCTTGAGCAGGTTGACTATGTATCTGTTGTTGACGATGAAGTTCCGTTTGAATCAGTCAAGCTTATTAATCCTGATATCCTTGCCAAGGGGCAGGCGTTCAAGGAACGTAACCGGAAGGTGCACGATAAGATATTTGAGGAGGAGAAGGATTTTTATCTTGGAAAAAGCAGAGTGCACGAGACCGGAGGTTTTTCGTTCAGTTCCTCCCAGATTATTAATAATTTTCTCGACATTTATCCCGAAGAGACCAGAGAATTCCTGAAGAGTTTTGGAAGGAAATACAGTTTCAACGATATATGCGAGGCATTGAACGGCTTGAAAAAGCTGAGGGTGCTTCTGATCGGTGACGGTATTATTGATGAATATCATTACTGTTCTGCCATGGGCAAGTCAGCAAAAACCCACCTGGTGGTAAGCAAGTATCTTACTCACGAAGTCTTTTATGGCGGGGCGTTTGCGATAGCAAATCATATGGCCGGCATATGCGGTACTGTTCATCTTGCCACGCTCCTTGGCCGAGCTGATTCCCGAGACCATGCAATTGCCTTAAATCTTAAATCCAATGTTACACCCAGGTTTTTCTATCGAGATAACGGTCCTACCATTGTGAAGAAACGCTATGTTGATCAGTATCTTGGCCAGAAGATCTTTGAAGTTAATTACCTAAATGATGACTACATCAGGGGTGAAATTGAACAAGAGATTGTCGATTATGTAGCCTCAGTCGCAGGGGACTATGACCTGGTTCTTGTTTCTGACTTTGGTCATGGATTTATCACAAAAAATATCATTGACGCCATAGGGAACCATGCAACTCGGTATGCAGTGAACACGCAGACGAACGCGGCCAATGCAGGATACAATATGATCACGAAATATAATAATCCTTTTTTTGTTTGTCTTGACGAGCCCGAGATACGGCTCGCTGCACAGGAGCGGTATGGCAATATTGAAGAGATTGCGCAATCGATCAAGAAAGCCATCTATGCAAAGAATCTGATTGTGACACTTGGCAAAAAAGGCTCGATAGGTATTAATAGCAGTGATGAAGTGAACAGAACCCCGATCTTTTCCTCCAAGGTGGTGGATACGATTGGAGCTGGTGATGCTTTTTTCTCCTTCACTGCTCCCTGTTTTGCTCAGGGGCTTCCGCTTGATCTGATATCATTTATCGGCAATGCTGTCGGTGCATTGGCAGTTCAGATTGTTGGTAACAAGAAACCGGTCGAAAAATATGAGCTCTTTGAGTTCATTAATGCGATTTTGAAATAAGGAGTATTGATTACGTGGGACAGGGAGCAACAGGATATTACAGCAGGCTTTTTGATATTTCGGGGAATATCAGGATTATGGACCATGCAGGCACGGTCTACTCTTTTGATGAAGGTGTTGAAAGAACCATCAGGCTGATTCGGTCAATAGCGTCTAAAGGGAAAATTATGTTCATTGGCAATGGCGCCAGCGCCGCGATATCGAGCCATATGTCAACTGATTTCTGGAAGAACGGCAATATCAGGGCAGTTGCCTTTAATGACAGCTCTCTTCTGACTTGCATCGGCAATGACTATGGATATCCCTATGTGTTTGAAAAGCCGGTTGAGATGTTTGCTGACCGGGGAGATATTCTGCTTGCAATCAGCAGTTCAGGCCGGTCGGAGAATATCCTGAGGGGTGTCCAGGCTGCGCGGGCTAAAGGCTGCAGTGTTGTGACACTCTCAGGTTTTGAGAGCGATAATCCTCTGTCAGTCATGGGAGACTTCAATTTCTACGTGCCTTCGAAGTCTTACGGACCGGTCGAGATTCTGCACCATTCGATCTGCCACTGCCTTCTTGATACTCTTATGGCAACACCGCATGGATGAGTTTCGTATAGACAGCCATAAGCTGATCTTTCATCCCAAAGAGGTTTCGCGATGGCTTGCCGGCGAGGAAGTCTATCCGATCTATATTGAGATTTCACCGTCCGGAGCTTGCAATCATCGGTGTACGTTCTGCGCACTGGATTTTATGGAATATAAGCCGCGGTTTCTTGATACCAACATTCTCAAGGAACGTCTTTCAGAGATGGGGCAGCTCGGCGTAAAGAGTATTATGTACGGAGGTGAGGGCGAACCATTTCTGCATAAAGATATCGGAGATATCATTGTACACACGAAACGCTCGGGAATTGATGTCGGTATTACGACCAACGGCGTCCTCTTGTCATCCTCGCTTTCAGAGAAGATCCTCGGGAGCACTTCATGGATCAAGGTAAGTATGAACGCAGGTACTGCTGAGGCTTATGCAAAGGTGCATCGTACGCAGGCCAGTGATTTTGATCGCCTTGTCAATAATCTCACTGAGGCTGTTCGACTTCAGCGGGAACTGGGAACAAACTGTACGATTGGGGCGCAGATGGTTCTGATCCCTGAAAATGCTGATACTGCGGAGTCGCTTGCAAAGACTGCTAAGGAGATCGGGCTGCGATATGTTGTGATTAAGCCTTATTCCCAGCATCATAAGAGCATTACCCAGGCGTACAGTGATGTTGACTATTCTGCCTTCTATCACCTGAAAGATAAGCTTTCTGTTTATAACGATCAGAATTTTAGTGTGATATTCAGAGAAAAGACGATGCAGAAGATCAAACGGACAAAGCGTGGTTATGATCGCTGCCTTGCTCTGCCATTCTGGTCATATATTGATTCCGGAGGCAATGTCTGGGGATGCAGTGCCTATCTGAGCGACGAGAGGTTCCGATACGGAAATATTCAGGAACAGACCTTTGAGCAGATCTGGACTGGTGACCGGCGCAGAAAAAATCTGAAGATGGTGGCCACTGATCTTGAGCCGGAAGGCTGCAGAATGAACTGCAGGATGGATGAGATCAATCTCTATTTGTGGGAATTGGCTCATCCGTCAGGCCATGTGAATTTCATATGAGACGGTTTTGTAAAAAATCCGTATACTGCGTTACGCTTCAGGCCGCGTCGCTGCGACGTGCCGACAGGCACGCCTCATTCCTCGGCCATTGCGCGCCTTGTCTCCGGAGCTTTTTACAAAACCGACTTAGTTTTATGCTGTGGGAGAATTTCGAATGACGCCTTATTCTGATATTTCGGCAAAAGACCTCAAGAAGCTCTATGAGACGATGCTTCGGATTAGGCTGTTTGAGGACAGGACTGCGGTGCTCTATCCTGAGCAGCTCGTAAAATGTCCTATTCATCTCTGTATCGGTCAGGAGGCCATATCTGCAGGTGTCTGTGCTCATCTTAATATTGAGGACTACATTTTCAGCACACACCGGTCGCATGGCCACTGTATTGCGAAGGGGATGGACCTGAAGTCGATATCCGCTGAGCTGTATGGCAAATCCAGTGGCTGCGCAAAAGGGCGCGGTGGGTCGATGCATCTGGTTGATCTGGAGCACGGCATACCCGGCACGACTGCTATTGTTGGAGGATGTATTCCGCTTGCAGTGGGTGCTGCGCTTGCTTCGGTTAAGATGAAAACCGATCGGATCTCTGTTGCATTTTTCGGAGATGGTGCTGCTGATGAGGGTGCTTTTCAAGAGAGTCTTAGTTATGCAGCACTGATGAACTTGCCAGTTGTCTTTGTTTGCGAGAACAATTTTTATGCTACAAATTCTCCCCAAAAGGCACGCCAACCAAAGGTCAACATTGTGGAGCGGGCTTCCGGATATGGCATTCCGGGTCTGCTTGCCGATGGAAATGATGTGGTTGCTGTTTATAAGGCTGCAGATGAGGCAATTCAGAGGGCTCGCGCAGGCGGGGGGCCGACACTGCTTGAATTTCGCACGTATCGCTGGAAAGGCCATGTAGGGCCGTTACCTGATATTGAGATCGGCTGTCGTCCTGCAGATGAGTATGAGGAGTGGCTCAAGAGGTGTCCTGTTGATCTGTTTGGCCGATATCTGCAAGAACAGGGTCTTATGTCAGACGAGGGTATAGAAATCATGATTGCGCAAGTAGAAAAGGAAATCGATGAAGCTATAGCCTTTGGAAAGGCTGGCTCTGAGCCCCCGGCATCGGAATTATATGATTATGTTTACTGAGGTTAAAGGATAGCTATGCCCTGGACCAAGATACAGGCAGATGATTCCCGCAAACAGGTTGTTTTTGATCGCTCAGGGTCTGCGGAGAGGGAGATCTCTTACCGTGAAGCTATTCGTGAAGCACTTGGTCAGGCTCTTGAAACTGATCCTGCAGTTTTTTTGATCGGTGAGGGGATTGACGATCCGGGTGGTGTGTTCGGCACAACGGTCGGATTAAAAGAAAAATATGGAATGGATCGGGTTATGGACAGCCCGATTGCAGAAAATGGCATGACCGGTGTAGCGATAGGTGCTGCGATGACAGGAATGAGACCGGTTTTCATACATATGCGAATTGACTTTCTGCCGATGTGCATGGATCAGATCATCAACCACGCTGCAAAATGGAGTTACATGACCGGCGGAAAGGTGAAGGTGCCTTTGACGATAAGGGCAATTATCGGACGGGGTTGGGGATCTGCTGCCCAGCATTCGCAGAGTCTCCAGGCGCTTTTCGCCCATATACCAGGGCTGCGCGTGTTAATGCCGGCCACACCCTATGATGTAAAGGGACTCCTTCTCGGCAGCATCGCGGGGAATTCACCCACGGTCTTTATTGAACATCGCTGGTTGTATGACATGAAAGGCGGTGTTCCCGAAGAGCCTTATGTCATTCATCCCGGGAGAGGTAAGGTTAGGCGTGAAGGAAGGGACCTGACGATTGTGGCAACGTCCTATATGGTATATGAGGCTCTCCGGGCTGCAGAAGAGCTTGAGAAAGAGGGAATAAGCATAGAGGTTGTTGATCTGCGCTCGGTCCTTCCTATTGATGAAGATCTGATCGTTGAGTCTGTGACAAAGACCGGACGGCTGATTGCGGCTGATACCGGATGGGGCCCTTGCGGAATTTCTGCAGAAGTTGCTGCAATTGTGGCTGAGAAGGCGTATGCATCACTCAAGGCGCCGGTTCGTCGTATCTGTCTGCCTTTTGTACCCACTCCTGCCTGCCATTCGCTTGAGAAGGTCTATTATCCTTCTGTTCATGACATTGTGCGCACGGTGAAGGAACTTTTGTGACTTCCTTTGCGATCAGTGTCATCATGCCTTCTCTTAACGAAGAAAAAAATCTTTCTGAGGCGGTTGCAAATGTCATAAAAGGATTTGAACGGCTTGGCATCAAAGGTGAGATCATCATAGTTAACGACGGTAGTTCAGACAAAACGGGGAAGATTGCTGACGAACTGAGTTCTTCCTATCCATTCGTTCGCGTGCTCCATCATGAGCAGCCACAGGGCATTGGCGGTTCTTTTTGGGACGGCGTTGGAAATGCTAAAGGTGAGATCGTGACGATGATACCGGGAGACGGTGAAAATGATGCCGCTGAAATATTGCGCTATCTTCCGCTCATGGAACAGGTGGATATGGTAGTTCCATTTATCTATAACCGCGGGGTCCGTTCATTTAGACGGAGAGTGCTGTCGATCATTTATCGTGAGATCATCAAGCTTTCTTTTGGCCTGTCACTTAATTATATGAATGGCACGGTCATGTACCGTCAGAGCATCTTTCAGGGTATCACTCTCAAGGCAGGAGGATTTTTTTATCAGACTGAGCTCCTTGTTAAGACGATTCTGAGAGGATACCTCTATGCCGAGGTCCCCTGTGCGCTGAAACAAAGAAGTTCAGGAGAGTCTAAGGCAACTACGTTGAGGTCCTTGATAAGGGTCTCGCTTGCGTACCTTGGTCTTTTGCGAGAAGTATTTGCGAGACGAGGAAAATCGGATGGACTTTCGGAAGATTCTGCTACTTACCGGAGACAAAGAGAGATAGAGACATAGAGAGGTTTTCCAGTGACGTTGTCTTTTCAATGTGACTGCCTATCATCCCGAATGTTATAATTAAATCTAATGAAAATTGAGAGTCCTATAATATCCGGCAGGGAAGATAAACTAATTCTTGATGGCCATAAGCTTCAGTGGCATAAAGAGCGAGTCGAGGCGTGGCTGCGCGGTGAGCGCATAGCACCGATAACGATCGACTGTGCCTTAACGCGGGCATGTGGTTACAAGTGCACCTATTGCTATGGGCAGCTTCAGGCGAATGACGAAAAACGGATGACAAAGGACGTGATCTTCCGTTTCCTCGATGATGCAGCAGAGATCGGTGTAAAGGCGATCAGCTTTGTGAGCGATGGTGAGAGCACCTGCTCTCCGCATCTCTACGATTCTATCCTTCGCGGTAAACAGAACGGTCTTGACATGGCCCTCGGAACAAATGGCTTTCTTCTGAAAGATGACCGCCTTGATGATGTTCTCCCTGCGCTGACCTATCTGCGGTTCAATATTTCTGCTGCAGATCCGAAGCGGTATTCTGAGATTCATGGATGCCCGGAATCGTCATACCATAAAGTTATGACCACGATCAGGAACGCTGTTGCTATCAAGAAGGCCCGAAATCTGGATGTTACGCTTGGCCTCCAGATGGTTCTGCTTCCGGAGTTTGCAGATCAGATCATTCCCCTTGCGAAGCTGGGTAAGGAACTGGGTGTTGACTATCTGGTGATCAAGCACTGCAGCGATGATGAAAACGCCAGCCTTGGCGTAGATTATACAAAGTATAACGATCTGGTTGACCTGCTGAAAGAGGCAGAGACATGGTCTGATGCGGACTATCTTGTGCGCGCTAAATGGTCAAAGATACTGAGTGGCGGAACGCGGTGCTACACCCAATGTTTTGGTCCGCCGTTTATAATGCAGTTTTCGGGATCAGGGCTTGTTGCGCCATGCGGCATGCTGTTTAATTCGAAATACAGTAAATATCATATCGGCAATATTGCAGAAACCTCATTTAAAGAACTCTGGAAAGGGGAGCGGTATTGGGAAGTGATCAATCTGATTGCCTCGGAGAAATTCAATGCCCAGAACATGTGCGGTTCGCTCTGTCTGCAGCATAAAGTGAACGAATTTCTTTGGGAATTAAAGCATGGTAATGTATCTGTTGACAAATCCGAAACTGTGCCGCCTATGCACTGCAACTTCATCTGATGATCGCTGACCTTTTCCGTCATCCTTCAGCGCTGTTTGATCGTATGAAACGCGTTAGCGCTTGGCATATCGCTCTTGGCATTTTTCTCGCCTGTCTTTTGGTATTTCTTGCTGTCCGCGCGTCTGACGAATATCGCTGGTCAGATTGGGGCTTTGGTGATGCCCAGAGCATGCTTTCCCTAAAACAGTGGGAAGAAGGGGGATGGTTTTCCAATTACTTTCTCTTCATTCCGCAGGGATATGCAAAGGTTGTCAAACTTTTTGATGATCCCCAGCTGAGGCAGCATGCTCACGGCACCTGCCCAGGGAGTTCCCCAAGGATTGGCCCCAGGCTTTGGTACACCCATTATCCTGCTGGTTATTTATTGCCCTATGCCGCTATGTTCAGGATCGGGCTTGATAGCCTATTTGCCGTACGTATGCTTTCGATTGTCTTTTCTATAACTGCGCTTATCCTCATGTATGCAGTATTCGCGAGACTAACAAACCATGCTATCGCATTTCTATCGGTTTTGTTTTACGGTCTGACGCCGACATTTCTTGGCTATGCCGATACCCTTGCGAACCAGCCTCTGGATGATCTATTGCGTTTTTGCTTTATGCTTGCGGTTGTGATGTCGACACGTGCTGAATCTGAACTGCACCGTCATCGGTGGCTAATCACTGCCTGGATTGTTGAGTTTGTTCTGTCGCTCTCTTCGTTCGATTCCGTATTTTTTCTCTATGTATGGCTTATCGGCTGGGACATTATTGAGAAGAAGGGATTCAGATTTAAGCGTTATCTGATCTTTAGTCTTGCCCCAATTGCAGCGCATGGGCTGCAGTTTCTGCAGAATGTCTGGTATTTGGGACTGCATGACGCAGCAATTGATATCAAAGATGCCTTTTTACTCAAAAATGCTGCTGATCCGAGCTATAATTCGGGTCAAGGCAGATTTGATGTTATTGTCGGTTCTGTGATGATAGTTTTTGATAATCTATACAATCCCGCATATTTCATCCTTGCTGTCTTTGGTATTTATGCTCTGTATCACGTGCTTTTGAGAGACCGTGAAGATCGCCAGATGCCCTCGCTTCTGCTCCTTTCTTTTCTCTTTCTCTGTGGTCTTTCATTTGTTGTGATATTGCCCCATGCGGCACGCATGCCTTATGAAGCGCGCCAGATGATCCCGTTTGCTGCACTGCTGGTGGGAGGCTTTACCTATTCGTTTGGTCTTGAGTTCAGAAAGGGCATACAGATAGATCTTCAAGCTTTATCAAAGAGAGCGGCATGGAAAAAAATTGTTAGCCCCATATATTTACTGGTAGTTACGATGATTATCATGGTGTTCTGTTACCGTTTTGCGCAGATTGATCGCACACCCACTTACTATATCCCTGATGCCGCAACAGATGCCCGGTATGCCCAAGAGGTTGAGACAATGAGACGGTATGACCTCATGCGTTTCAGAAACCTTCGGGCTGATGTGCTTCTTGCCGAAGAACTGAAAAAGATCAATACGCTTTATGAGCCGGTCTTTTTCAGCCTTAATGGATTCCAGATATTCTGGGACCCGAAGTATGTCCCGGGTTACCCCCAGATTATGCCGCTTACCGAATATTATACGGGAAGCAGACCTGTGCTCTGTTTTGATACGGCAGAAGGGGTTGCCAATGATCTTTTGCTAATGCTCACAAAGTGCGATGGACGTTTTTCTCCGGTGATCGTCACCGATGATGTTAATACGCTGAGGGCTATAGTTGAGGCTTTGAGCTCTCGAGGTTTTTTTGATCAGTTTCCTCCCAGTCCTTCCTCAGTCAGAGATAAGTTCATTCTTGATTTGAGTCCGTATATAAGGTGGCAGCGATAGAGAAAACAATGATTATTTTACAGGCTACATTGTCAATATCTTCTTAAGCGGAGCATATGAAAGTTCTCATATATATTGTTTGCTGTAACACTGAAAAACATAATAGTAATGATAAGCGATGACTGTTCTTCAGACAGCACATCAAATGTTGCGATGGAAGCATGCAGACAGCTGGGCTATGGAAACTATCAGATCAAAAAGACAAGAATCAACCAGTGTTATGGAGGAAATCAGGAAATAGGATACCGGTTACTTATGAATTTGGTCAAATGTACGGCGCTGAACTTGACGCACTGGACAGGAGTCCGTTATATGCACTGTTCTACAGAGAGATAGCTTTACTGAACAAAAAAGTCTCTCTTGACAGTGTTTCATGTTCCGAATTTACTTTTTCGACCGAGTCTGATACCGACATCGTCTTGCTTCTTAACCCAATGAGGGACCCTCGCTGGAGGGCCTATATTGATGGCACTGAGACTGCCATCGAGAAAACGAACTTACATTTTATGGGGATTAATGTTTTGGGATGGCACCATACTGTTTTTTTCATTCCGCAATAATCTTTTTATTCTGTCTCTGTTTATCAGTTTTTCGGCGCTGAATGCCCTTGTTATTGATTATACCGTTCCGCAAGCGGAAGATGAGCTTTGGGCAGGGTTCCGGGAGGGCGGAAAGACAGAGAGGATGTGCATGTGTTGAACGGTAGTCACACCGAATAGGCCGTTTTATTTCAGAAGAGCCTATCGTATAATATTATGTATAACTGATGATCAATATAATAATCGATAATTATTATTGCCATGCAGATAACTGCATCTAATCTTTCACGCATGATACGGCCAGCAGTCAGGGCTTCGGCAAGACATCTCCCATATCTCGTGATCCTGGCTGTCACCAGCCTTCTTGTCTACCGGGACTACTGGATGGGTGTCAGGGTGATTACCAGCAAGGACTTTTTGACAGGGCTTTATCCTCTGTTTAATTTCCAGTCAGATTGTCTTCAAGAGGGGAGCTGGCCTTTGTGGAACCCGTTTATGAATTTCGGCTTTCCTATCGTGGAACATATTTCCAGCACCGCTTTTTTTCCTTCGCACCTGGTCATCGGGCTTCTGAGCGGATCTTCCCTGAGGATTTTGCAATGGGATATTCTTGGCTGGATCATCATTGGCGGCTTTGGTGTATACCTGTGTGTCAGAGAGTTTGGCCATTCTCCGACCGCTGCATCGATAGCCGGCATATGCTATATGTACTGCGGACAGTCAATGATCCTGCCTCAATGGCTCCACATCGTCTACAATGGAAGCTGTTTCCCCTTCCTGATATATGGCTATCATCGCGCCAGGAAGGCAGGCGATGTCTTCAGCCTTATCTCTATAGCGTTTATGACACTGCCTATACTTGGGGGCTACGTTGCTACTTCGGTTCTCGGTATGTATTTCTTCGTTGGTTATGTCGCTGTAGACTGCGTGCTTGAGAGGCGTTTCCTCTTCGGTCTGAAATATCTGGTGATCACCAGTATCAGTTCGTTTTTTCTGCTGTTGCCGAAACTCATTCCGTTCTTCAATGGGATGATGATGGGACCAAGGACCGCCTCCTATGAACCCTCAAAGGACCTCCTCAACATAATAAATTCTTACAACTTTCTCAGCCTTTTTCTTCCCGTGAAGTTCTTTTTTTCCCTGTATCTCGGAGAGATCATCATACTGGCTGTCTTCTATGGTGCATTGAAGAGAAAGCTCACGGTCAATGCACCGCTTGTAATGATGCTGCTGACGGCCTGGTTTCTGATGGTTGATGCTGCGGGGAATGTGTCGCTTCTTCGCATGGCTTCCTACTTTCTGCCTTTGCTGAAGGTCATAAGAAATGAATGGATAAATTGGTATTACCCCTCCCTTTTTGCGATACTTTATGCGTCTGGGTTTATCGATGGCCTGATGTCAGATCTTCGCCGTGGGCCGAAGATCGTTGCCGCCGGCCTTTATTTGGTTCTGCTGACGGTGTTTTTCTTCGCTGCATACGACAGGTCTCTTTACTGGACTGCCTTCATCGTGCATGTGCTGCTTGCCTTTTGCTGGCTTGTGATCGTTTCTTACAGGGGAAAGAGCCTGCAGTCGACATTTGCGGTGGCTCTTATAGCAGCGGAGTTTCTGGTGGTTTTCGCCAGGGTCACCGTTGATGAGCCGCCGGTCAGGGTAGGGGATAAGCTGAGGATCGCTGTTGGAGACCAGGCTGTTTTTAGTCAGTCGTACCAAAACAATTATGTTATGAGGCCCAAATTCTATGCGTTTATGACACCTGATGAAAATAGACCGACCATAAGTGACAGCAAGAAGTGGCCTTATCTGACCTCAGGTCTGAGCGGGGCGCCGACATACAACATGTTTCCGGAGCAGTACGGATATTTTATTGATTCCATGAACCAGAAGATGTTTGCGGGGTGGTGGCATAACGGCACTGAGCGATTTGATTTCATCCAGCTCAAGGATAGTCCCCAATTGGCTGCCATGGAAGGGCAGCCGCTGTTCATCTTTTTGGACCGTGCCACTGGGCAGCCCATAGAAAATGCAGTCAGTTTTGATGGGATATCCTGTTCAAGTTTCAACTTCGGCGTGGCTACCGCGTCGGATGGATTTTTCCTGCTCCACCAAATGTTCGATTCGCGCTGGAGTGCATATGTCGACGGCTTTGAACAGCCTGTGCGCCAGGCAGACACCTATTTCATGGGGCTGAATCTGGCTCCGGGAAATCACCATGTCGAGTTTCGCTTTCGCGACAAGTTTTTTATGGTATCCTTATTCATAAGTCTGGTCACCCTTGCCAGCCTGTTCGTCGCTGCGTTTGTCCGGTCGAGGCGGTCTCCGGCAGATTGTACGGAAAACCGACTTTGACTATTACGCATGCCGTTATGATGATATTCTTGGCGCATATAATATTTCGATGATAATTACCTATAATATATTTGATTCAAAGGGCTACAAACATGGGACTCAGGGATAAACGGGTACTGGTAACGGGTGCAGACGGCTTCATCGGGAGCCATCTCGTGGAGCAGCTTGTGCGGGAAGGGTGCAGGGTGAGGGCGCTTTCCTATTATAATTCGTTTAATAACTGGGGCTGGCTGGAAGATATCGACTGCAAAGAGGACGTGGAAGTTGTTGCAGGTGACGTAAGGGATCAGCAATGCTGCAGGCATATCACGAAAGGCTCGGATATTGTCTTTCACCTTGCTGCTCTCATCGCTATCCCTTATTCTTATGTGGCCCCCGAGAGCTATATTGATACGAATGTCAAGGGGACACTGCATATGTGCCAGGCTGCAGACGAATATGGCGTCAGCAGGGTAGTCCATGTCTCGACCAGCGAAGTCTACGGCTCGGCGCTGTACGTTCCTATTGATGAAAATCATCCGCTGCAGCCTCAATCACCCTACAGCGCCAGCAAAATAGGGGCGGACGCGATTGCCATGAGTTTTTTCCATTCCTTCAATCTGCCGGTCGCGGTTGCGAGGCCTTTTAATACGTATGGGCCCAGGCAATCCGCAAGGGCTGTGATCCCTACTATCATTTCGCAGATCGCTGCAGGTCGAAAAGAGATAAAGCTGGGAGACGTCGCGCCTACACGAGACATGAATTATGTGGCAGATACATGCCGGGGACTGATCGCAATTGCCGAGAGTAAAGATACTGCAGGGGAAGTGGTGAATATCGGCTCCAATTATGAGATCAGCATCCGGGATCTTGCTGACACGATCAGGCAATTGATGGACAGTGATGCGGCCTTTGTCGTCGATAAACAGCGGATGAGACCCCCGGGCAGCGAGGTCCAACGGCTGTGGTGTGACAATGCAAAGATACGCAGCCTGACGGGCTTCGAGCCCCGATATTCCATCAGAGAGGGGCTGCAACATACGATCGAATGGTTCAGGGACCCAGAAAATCTTAAGAGATACAAAACGGATATTTACAATGTCTAAAACGGCGGTAATTCTGGCAGGGGGGTTGGGGACGAGGCTGAAACCGTTTACTGAAGTGATACCAAAGCCGCTGCTTCCGATAGGTGAAAAGGCCGTCCTGGAGATACAGATAGAACATTTCAAACGGCACGGGTTTACCGACATAATTTTGGCAACGAATTACAAGTCAGACTACATCGAAAAATTCTTTGGAGACGGTTCACGTTACGGCGTTACCTTAGCGATAAGCCGCGAGGACATACCGCTGGGCACGGCCGGCCCTCTGAAACTGCTGCAGAAACAGCTCACTGAACCTTTTGTCGTGATGAACGGCGACATACTGAGTCTTCTCGACTTTTCCAGGTTTTATTCCTTTGCCCTGGCAAAGGATGCGCTTCTGACTGTCGCCATCAAGAAGATCATAACCCCCTATGCCTTTGGTAACATTTTTTTTAACGGGGACTTTGTAACGGAGATCCAGGAGAAACCTGATATGGTCACGTATGCGCTCGCCGGCATTTATGTGATGAGACCGCAAATTCTGGATCTCATCCCGGATAACGAGTATTTCGGCATGGATGCGCTGATCAAGTCGATGCTTGCGAAGAAGTTGGCTGTGGCGAAGCACGATATGGAGGAGTACTGGCTCGACATAGGCCGCATAGACGATTACGAAAAGGCGCAGGACGTATACATGACACATTTTAGTAACCGGTAATTTATGGAATACAAGATACCCCTGTTCAGCCTGAATTATTCGGAGGAAGAAGAGGCTGAGGTCCTCCGGACTATCCGCTCGCGATGGATTTCGACCGGCCCCCGGAACGCAGAATTTGAGGAGAAATTCGGTGCCATGCTCGGCGCTCGGTATGCAGTTGCGCTGGCGAACTGTACCGTTGCACTGCACCTTGCTCTCCAGATTCTCGGCATCGGGGATGGCGATGAAGTCATCGTGCCTTCCATGACCTTTGTCGCTACGGTCAACGCAATTCGTTATGTCAACGCGATTCCGGTGTTCTGCGATATCAGGAGCAATGAGGACCCGACCCTTGATCCTGATGAGGTCAGCAGCCTGGTTACATCCAGGACCCGGGCGATCATGGTGATGCATTATGCCGGCTTTCCGTGTAATATGAACGAAATAATGGCAATTGCCGGGAGACACGGCCTTGCAGTTATCGAGGACGCCTGCCACGCTCCCCTTTCTGATTATGCAGGGAAGAGACTGGGCACGATTGGAGACTTTGGTTGTTTCAGTTTTTTCTCGAACAAGAACATAAGTACGGGAGAAGGCGGGATGCTGGTTACCAATAACCGGCATTATGATGAAAAGGCGCGGTTACTGCGGTCCCATGGCATGACATCGCTCTCCTACGATCGGGCTATGGGCCACTGTAATTCCTACGACGTTGTGGCCCTGGGTTTTAATTACAGGATGGATGATCTGCGCGCCTCCCTGGGTATCGTCCAATTGAACAAACTGAGGCCCGATCTGGAGAGGCGGTCGCATATCAGAAAACGGTATATTGATGGCTTGGCCGGCATCGAGGGGCTTGCAATCCCATTTTGTGGACATGAAGGGTTTGTATCCAACTATATTTTCCCGGTGGTAATTGAGAATTCTTCAGCTGAAAAGCGTGACTGCGTCAGGTCGGAGCTTCAGCGCATGGGGATCCAGACCAGCGTGCACTATCCTGCGGTCCATAGGTTCGAGATCTACAGGTGGACGAAGGCGGACTTGCCGCAGACCGAGTCTTTTGCCGACAGCGAGATTACCCTTCCGATGTACGCAGCGTTGAGCGATGCTGATGTCGATTACGTCTGCGAGTGCCTCAGCGACGCGGTTCTGCGGAGCGCGGCAGCGTGAAGTGTAATTGCTGCGAGACAGAGGACAGCGTCCTGCTCTGGAACGTCAAAGGATACAGTGTATACCGTTGTCCGAAATGTGATCTCGCGTATGCAGATTGTTCGGGGGTTGACCTTAGTTCTGTGTATGAGGAAGATTATTACAAGAAGGTTTATCCAGATTATGAAACAGATCGTGAGGCCCATAACAGAAACCATGAGGCTCTCCTTGACGGGATCGAACGTATGGTGAATACAGGTACGATGCTCGAGATTGGAAGCGCCTTCGGGTTCTTTCTCGACTGTGCGGGAAGGCGCGGCTGGGAGACAATCGGGTATGAATCTTCTGCTTATGCCAGTAGTCTGGCGAGGAACAAATACGGCGTAAACGTCATGCATGAGGATTTCCTTGATGCAAGCACCAAGGTGCAGTATGACTGCGCATGCATCTTCGATACGATCGAACACGTTGCAGACCCCAACGCAATGGTCGGAAAGGTGGCGTCTGTGCTGAAACCGGGCGGATATATGGTTGTCACTACCGGAGACATCGCCTCTCCCCTGGCCAGAATCATGGGGAAGCGGTGGAGGATGATACAGCCTCCATTTCACCTGTATTTTTTTTCGCCGCGAAGCATGACGTCTCTGCTTGAGAAACACGGCTTTTCAGTGTGTTCCATTACGCATGACGGAAAATATCAGAACCTTGGGAGCATAGCGCAGTACCTCTTCAAGATACCCAAAAGAGTCCTGCCGGGCCTGATGTTCAGGATAAATCCTGGCGATATAATGACAGTAACGGCGCGCCTTGATCCTGTTGTCCGCACCGATATAGATGGGAGCGTGGACTATCATGCATAGAAGGGTGATGCTGGTCGGGGGTTCCCATGAGATTATCGAACTGTGCGACCTCTGCGGAGTGCATGTTGTAGCTATCATCGACACGGACCCTGAGGCAGCATTTCCGGGGCACAAGGTCTTCAGAGGTGATGAGACGGCATCTGAACTTTTCCGTCAGCACGGTAATCTGCCGATTGTGATCTCGCCTGATATGCCTGCTGCCAGAAAGAGACTGGCCGCCTACTATGCGAAGCAAGGCTTCTCCTTTGCGAACCTGGTTTCTCCCCGTGCCCTTGTATCACCCTCCGCACTGATCGGCAGAGGGGTCGTTATTCAGAGCGGAGTCAACGTTTCCGCAAATGTCACCATAGGGGACTTCGTGAGGGTCAACAGCTGCGCCAACATCATGCACGATTCGGTAATCGGTGACTGTAGTACTATCGCACCCAATGCTGTTATACTGGGAAGAGTGAAGATTTCTAGGGACGCTTACATAG
The DNA here is from genome assembly GCA_964506525.1 of uncultured Nitrospiraceae bacterium. Taxonomy (GTDB): domain Bacteria; phylum Nitrospirota; class Thermodesulfovibrionia; order Thermodesulfovibrionales; family UBA6898; genus UBA6898. The sequence goes on along the minus strand of CAZDLA010000013.1, from coordinate 33,415 downwards.
GGGCAAACGCCACGGTCCTGCACGACAAGTCTGTGGGCAGGGGGGCCGTGGTGGGGGCCGGGGCGGTGGTAACGCGCAATGTTCCAGCGAAGGCCACTGTTATAGGCAACCCTGCAAGGGAAAGAAAGGCCAGGAAATGAAGATACCTGATATATCAGTTGTTATCCCGGTCCGCGACGAGGAGCATGTTCTGCGCGAACTTGTCAACAGACTTTTACGGGTACTGGATCAGATGGGCAAGAGCTGTGAGATTATCTTTGTGACGGATATTAACAGGGACAATACCTTAGGCATTCTCAATCAGCTTAACAAAGAGTATGCTTCGGTCAAGGCCGTGAAACTGACCAACGCCCTCGGCCAGCACGTGGCGATCATCGCCGGACTCGAATTGTGCAGCGGTAGCGCTGTAGTTATCATGGACGGGGACCTGCAGGACTATCCCGAGGATATACCCCAACTCTACTCAAAACTCGAAGAAGGCTATGACGTCGTCTATGGCGTCAAGGACAAGAAGAACGATTCATTCTTGAGGAATATATTTTCGCGGCTGTTTGTCGGCCTGATGGAGAAACTCTCGGACGTCAGTCTGCAGCATACTACCAGCATGTTCAGGATCATAAGTAGAAGAACCGTTGATGCAATCCTGCTATTCAGCGAGACACAGCCGAGCCTGACGTTTATCATGGGGCTCATAGGTTATTCTTCGGAAACGGTTAAAGTTACTTCAGGGGTTAGGAAAGAGGGCAAGACCAAATACAATTTCTTCAGGCTGATGAATTTCGCCATAAGTTCACTGATTTCGTTTTCGACCAAGCCGGTCAGGATGATAGCGGTCATGGGCTTCTGTGTAGCTATGTTGAGCTTCATATATATGTGCGTGGTGCTTGTTCAGAGGATGTTTTTCAGTAACATAGAAGTTTTGGGGTGGTCAACGACGATATTCTTAATAACCTTTCTTGGAGGCGTTCAACTGCTCGGCATGGGTGTGATCGGCGAATACATCGCTAACATCTTCGTCCAGACCAAGCGCAGGCCCCTATACTTCGTCGATCAAAAGATTGGCGAGTTCAATAAAACCAACAGACTGGAAGAATAAAGCAGAGTCCCTATAGCATTGTCTTCTTCAATTACTTCCATCTTGGTCGCAGCTTGGTGGATAACGCAGTCTTGCCAAAATATTTAATAAGTCGAAGTGTTTTTGACAGATCTGAGCCATATGCTCGATGCATCAACGTGAGAAATGAAACCGGCTTTAATATCACAGTATTGACGAGGAGAACTATATCTATTACCCATACCATATACTTGCTGTTTCGATGAGTAATGAAGTATTCGATTACTGATGCAGGAACGGTAGGTGTCATGATTACCAGCTTGTTGAGGGTGGTCGAGGTCAGTTCGTGTCTATCAATTTTGGGGTCTTTGAACGACAACCCATCTGTTTTTGCTCTTTTGTACAATTCGGTGCCCTGGAAAAAAGATAATGAAAAAATGAGCAACTGAAATGGCTTGGGAATCTGCAATATTACTTTTAATGTTTGCAGTATATCCTCTTCAGTCTCATATGGATTGTCCAGAATTACATCATATTGAGCGAAAATATCCAGGCTATGAATAAGTTTAGTTGCATTGAGAAAGGTATCACTTTTCACAGGACGCTTGAAGACCTCCTTGTTAACTCTATCACTTCCTGATTGGAGACCCATACTTAACATCATTAACCCAGCTCCTTTCAGGAGTGTCAGTTTTTCCCTATTGATGTGTCGGGGGGTTGTTCTCACGATAAAGGGAACACGAATCCTGCTTTGATACTGCCGAGTAAATTCATTAATCCACGCATTATCGTAAGTGAGAAAACAATCATCCTGTATATTCAGGGAAAGACAGTCCTTATGTTCTGTGATGATCTCTGAAATCTCTGCAATAACCGATTCAATGGAACGCTTTCTGACAGGATAGTGGCCATACAATTCTTTTAATGCGGAATTGCAGCAATACGTGCATGAAAAAGGACAGCCACGCGTTGTTATTATATTGGGAAATGTCCCATTGTATCTTGAAATAGACCTGAATAATTCCTTGTCTACGCTAAGAACTTTTTTATTAAGAACAACATACATATCTTTGGGTAAATGTTTTGGAAACGGAAACTTATCTATGTCAACCTCAAGTAATCGGGGAGGGTTTGATTTCAACTGATTATTCTCCAGCAGACAAATTCCGGCAAGGCCGCCATAGTCTTTATGTTCTTCAATGCAATGCAAAAGTTCTAAGAAGGTATGTTCACCTTCACCCCTAACCGCAATGTCACCAACCGACAGACATTCATCGGGGGCGATAGTGGCATGAATACCGCCAAAGATTAACGGTATGGTCTCGTAGTGAAGCCTGAATTCTTTTGCAAACTGACAAGCACGATAAAATTCACAGGACATAAGGCTAATGCCAACAATCTCAATATTGTTATCGGCAATGAACTTGAAGATAGCGGCATCAGAACTGGAATCAGGGTCGCTTTGAAGTATTAGGTGACTTTTGTGGTTATGTGACATAAGAAAAGCATGAATGTATTTTGCTCCAATAATATCTGCATTATCTTGAAACGATATGATCGCAATGTTCACCGTGATCTCCTCTGTTAACCAATGAGCATTCTGATTTTCAAAAACTGTCGGCCAGGAATCGGGCATCACCTTACGATGTAGACGGAATGCCCTCTACCAATTAATATATGGATTCAGCATGTCGCACAGTAAAGTAATATAGCGATATGTTATGAGAAGATGCAACTTGTTGATAACGAAAGGCATATAGCTTCCTTATTAAATTTTAAATACGTAAATCAAAACGGAGGAACTCTGTGCGTTAGACCTCTGTTTTGGTATTTTTATCCAGCTTTGGTGTAAACTTTTTTCGTTTAGATTAGCTTATGGAGGTGAGTCGTGAAAAAAGCCTTGACCATAATAATTGGATTTGTTCACGACTTTGCTGCCGGATGCTGGGCAGCGACGGTGCTGGCTATTTATTGGCTGAGCAGACAGGTCTATACAACGGAAGTCGGTTCTGTTATTTTCGGTCTGAAAAAGCAGTTCTTCTGGGCTGGGGTTGTCTGCGTAATTATGGTCTTTGCCACCGGCGCAGGCAGGACATTTACCTATGTAGAGAATTTTTACGGTCCTGATGCAGAAAAACGTCGCAGAAAGCTGCTGATCATCAAGCATATCATTCTTCTTTCCGTCTTTGGCCTCGGCACATGGTGGCAGTACTCCCTCACCTTCTGAACGTTTTCTCCCTTGGTGTCGTTGTAAGTGATGTATATGAAGCATGCTGTGTTAGCGACATATTCTTATTAGGTTATGAATTTGCTTGATACCCAGTATAGAAATTGCTTATTATAAAAAAATATGAAAAAGATCAATAAAGTCATGCTTATAACGCCTCCCTATCACTCCGGCGTCGTTGAATCTGCCGGTGTATGGATGAATGTTGCCTTTGTCTATCTTGCCGGCAGTCTGAGGGCCGCTGGATACGAGCCTGTCATATACGATGCCATGAGCCACTGGCACACGTACGAGGACATCCGGAAGCGGATCGAAGAGGAGAAGCCGGATGTAGTGGGTACGACAGCGTTTACCGCAGGGATCGTGGATGCACTCAAGCTTCTTAAGCTTGCCAAGGAGATCGATCCCAAGGTCACGACCATTATCGGGAATGTGCACCCAACGTATTGCTATGACGAGATCCTGACCGCAGCGGACAACCCTGTTGACTATATTGTCCTGGGCGAAGGTGAGGAGACGCTTGTTGATCTCATGAACTGTATTTCCAATAACGGTGATCTCACGTCTGTTCGGTCCATTGCCTTTAAACGGGATGGAGCGGTGACGGTTACTCCGCCCCGGCCGTTTATCGAAGATCTTGACAGCCTGCCCACTGCATGGGATCTTGTGGACTGGCCAATCTACACCTATAAACCGATGAAGGACTCTGTGCTTGCCATTGTGAGTACTTCGCGCGGATGCAGCCAGAAATGCAGCTTCTGCTCCCAGCAGTTGTTCTGGAAGAGAAAGTGGCGCGGCCGGAGTGCTGAGAGCGTTGTGAGCGAGCTCGAACACCTGCGGGACAAATATGGCGTGAACGTGGTCATGTTTGCTGATGAGACGCCGACGCTCAGCCGTAAGCGGTGGGAAAAGATCTTAGACCTGCTGATCGAGCGGAATGTTGGAACCAAGATCCTGATGGAAACCCGCGTGGATGATATCCTTCGTGATGAGGACATCATGGAGAAGTATCAAAAGGCCCATATCGATCATATCTACGTAGGCGTTGAGGCCACGAATCAGGCCACTCTTGATTCGTTCAATAAGAATATCAAGGTGGAAGACTCCAAGCGTGCAATCGACCTGATCAATAAATATGATATAGTTTCCGAAACATCGTTTGTGCTCGGCATGCCGGATGAAACGGTGGAGAGTATGCGCCAGACTGTTGAGCTTGCAAAGTTCTATAATCCTGACCTTGCGTTCTTCCTCGCTATCGCGCCCTGGCCGTATTCCGAGATTTACCCCAGCCTCAAGGAGTATGTAACGGTCTTTGATTACAGCAGGTATAATCTTGTTGAACCGGTTCTTAAGCCGAAGAACATGACACTCGAAGAGGTGACGGCTGAACTGGGCAGTGCAGCACGGAATTTCTACATGCACAAGATGAATACCCTTGACACCATGAGCCCGAGAAAAAAGGAGTTTATGATCAAGGTGGTACATATCATAGCCACAAGTTCCTATCTGGCCAAGACCATGAAGGGTGTCATGCCCGAAGCAATGAAGGAGATGCTCGAAAAGATCAAGGTCTGATCTGTAACGAAATCCTGAACACTATCAGGTTGTTTCGACTGTAGTCTGTTAGTTGCTGGTTTTTATTCCTCCTGCTATCCCGATTAGAACCATAAGGGCATGAATATTGCTATAATACTATTGTTATGGCAAGAGAAAAATGGCAGTCACTTAGGCTTTTTTTAGTATTCTGCTTTGTTTTCTGCGGGTTATCGAGTGCTGCCACCCTCCCGACTGTCACTCCTGTGGATAAATACGCATCTCCTTCGGGCAGTCCTGCGCGAATTGCCATAAGTGGTGACGGAAAACTGTATGTGACGGATCCTACAAGGGGAGTCGTTGAGATCTTTTCCAACAATGGCAGGCTTCTTTACACCCTAACCCCTACGGAGTCTCCGCTGGGTATCGCTGTTGATGGTGCCGGCAGGATGGTTATTTCTGACAGCGCAAAGAAGAACGTCGGTATTTACCGGGGCGTTGATGATCAGAATCGAGGGTCGCTTCTTTTCAAGGTCGGGACTGGTGACAACGAGTTCGGCCTGCCGAATGGCGTTGCCGTTGGGCCGTCCGGGAATATCTATGTAACGGACAGCAGGGATAACATAGTGAAGATCTTCTCCTCTGATGGCAGCTCTGCGGGTAGTTTCGGATCAGGGGTGCTGAACTTTCCTACCGGTATTTTTGTTGACAGCAGCGGCCAGGTCTATGTCATAGACCATAATAATCTTTATATTCGGTATTACGACATGAACGGAGCCCCTCTTGGTGCAATTAACGAAGCCTGCACTGGAGGTATGATGGGGGTTGTCTGCAAGAATCTGCTTAGGCCACTTGGCGTGACCGCTGACAGCAGCCATGTGTACGTGGCCGATGCCTATCATAGTGTAATAGCCGTCTATGACAAAGATGCCAGGGGTTTCCTTGGATATATCGGGCAGTATGGCGATGCCATCAACGAATACAGAACGCCTGTAGATCTTGCGATGGACAAGGATCAGAAGCTGTTTGTTACGAACAGCAATAATCAGAGGGTAGAGGTCCTTGGCATTGATATTTTCTCCGGTTTGACCATTCTTCCATCTGCACTTAATGTTACGTTATACAGAGGCGGCAAGACTGTTGCTGCTGATCTTCAAATCAATGCACCGGGCAGTCCGACCTCCTGGACCGCTGCAGGGGCCAGTTCCTGGATCTCGTTCCCGGTGAATTCCGGCACAGCGCCAACGAACGCAGCTGCTGTCTTTGATCCGGCCGGTCTTTCGGTTGGTCATTATGATTCAACTATTATTTTTCGGACTAGTTCAGGGGTTGAGTCAACTATTCCTGTTGCCCTTGAGGTGAAGAAGCCATATCTGGTTACCCCCCAGTCTCAACTTACTATGATATATCAGAAGGGAGCTGCGGTCCTGCCATCAGCAACAATAGGACTTGATTCTGTCGGGGCTGTCCTTGCATGGAACGCTTCGTCTGACAGTGCGTGGCTCCAGATAGACAGGGTTTCTGGAGTAACCCCTTCTTCTTTGAAGGCTGTGCTGACAAAATCAGTCAAAAAATTATCCCCAGGTTCGTACAGTGCAAATATTAAGATCACTGACGGAAATGCTGACGGCAGTTCTGCCAATATCAAAGTCCGTCTCGAAGTGATGGTTGCAGGAACAGTGACGGTCCAGACAAATCTCGACAACGCGGCCTTCTCCGTTACAGGGCCTGAGTCTTTCTCAGGAACTGGCATGGTATGGACAAAGGAAAATATTACACCCGGCACCTATACCCTGTCCTTTGATCATATTTCCGGTTATGACAGGCCCCCATCCAGAACATTTACCGTTGTATCAGGCGTTGCTTCTTCAATAAGCGGCAGCTATTTGAAAAAGGTAAGGACAACGCATATCCTTGCAGGTTCAGGTGGGATTGACGGCGGCATGGCCAGCATCATTCCGCTTGCAGGAGGGGAGGTTGTGACGCTGTCTCCTTTTGCCACATCTCAGGGTGTGAAGGTTGCTGCCGGTGATCTTAACGGTGACGGCATTGATGAGCTGGTCGTTTCAAATGGCATAAATACCCTTAAGATATTTGACAGGAATGGAGGATTGATCATGTCGAGGATGCTCGGCAGTTCGGTCACAGACCTGGAAATAGCGGTAGGCGACGTGGATGGTGACGGTCTTGCTGACATCGTTGCGGCGTATGTCAAGTCCAATTCGTCTGTCGTGGAGGCCTACGGCGTGATTGGGGCTTCTCTGAAAAAGAAGAAGGGCCTCGTTATGAAGCAGGCCGGGCGAGCGATACAGACACTTGCACTGGGTGATGTCAACGGGGACGGAAGGAAGGACCTGATCCTCGCGTCGTCATCTTCTGTCAGGGCTTACAGTCTCAGTCCGCTTTCTATGATCTGGAACATTGCCTTGAATGAAAGTGTTCGGCCAAATATCTCTACTGGAGATATTGACGATGACGGTATTGCCGAGATTGCCCTGGCGCTCGGCCCTGATGTATCAAATGGAGCTTCGGTCAGATTCTTAAAGGGCAACGGCTCGGACTATGGACTGGAGATCAATGCCTTTGACGGCTATACGTTCGGAGCGACAATAGCACTTGGGGACCTTGACGGAGACGGCGCAGATGACATCGTAATTGGGGCTGGCCCTGCTGCGACGAACGAGGCTGTGATCAAACTGTTCGGTTCTGACGGCATATTTTCGGGAACAGCAATCAGTGCTTTTTCAGCGTTTTATGGCGCGAATGCAGGAACGGGAAATTTTGGCAGCCGCTAAAGGGGAAATGGCATGAAAAGCGTATTTTTTGCAGTCTTGACTGCAGGCATTCTGTTGTATGCTTCTGCATCTGCGACTGACGCGCCGCATGCAACAGCTGTTGGATGTGCTGACTGCCATACATTCCATAGGTCACCCGGTCCGGGCCTTACAAACAACGCATCAAATGCGAATCTCTGCCAGAGCTGCCATGTGAATCCTGGTGCTGCAGCTAATAAACCGCTGGCCGACACGATGCAGGCGACACCTGGTGTTTCCGGTACGTCGCACCGTTGGGACAGGAGCATCGCGGCAGGTGTTGCACCGTTGAATCTTGCGGCCGGCAATGCCAATAATATTTATGGCCTCCGAACAGTCGGGGAGTTGACTAATGTTGATATGGTGACTCGCCTGCAGAATAATAATAATGTCATCACCTGCTCGGTCTGTCATGACCAGCACAGCCAGGCAAGAGCACCCTGGGACCCGAACTCTCCTGGTTCCGGCGCAGGAAGGCATTTCCAGCGGATTGCAAATGACCTGAACCAGATGTGCGAGGATTGTCACTTTTACCGGGTGCAGACGCATTCTTCTGTTGAAGGGCCGACTGCAGGAAATACGCTTTTCAGTCATCCGGTCACACAGACGCTGAATGCGAATGCAAAGGGCTATGACAGGGCTGCCCCCCTTGATGCAAACGGTGTTGCCCAGAGCGGGACACGCTTTGCTACAGGAGGTACGGGCGACGGCAATGACTCGAATAATATGATCTTTGGCGGCGGAGCGAATACCGTAAGGTGTTTGACCTGCCACAGAATACATTATAGCGATTCGAATGGCCTGTCGGTGGATGTGCCATGAAGTGTGACGGTATGAAAACAAAAACAAAAAGCGCCTGGCTGTATGTGATAGCCGTCATGGGATTGGGCATCCTCTATCTTGTTCCCTCATCTTTTGCTGCAGCCCCGGCCCCTACGGTCAGCATCTTGAATCCCAAGCCCGGAACTGCAGCCTCGCCGACGGCGATCAGTCTGGCACCGGGCACCAATGATTTTAGGGTTCAGGTTCAGGTATGGAATGATGTTGCTGATATTACCGCTGTTTCAGTCGGCTACTATTCCGGAGCGAGCCCTGATCATTTGACGAATTTTACCTGGGTCGCTGCCTCGGTAAATGCAAATTACAGTTGCGGCACGAACTGTGCCGTTTACGAGGCCAGGCTTAGCCTAGCTGCCGGGAATTATTATCTTGCAGCGCGGGCCCAGTCAACAGCGGACGGCATGGGGTATTCGGCTGATCAGCGGACTGGAAATGATGCGCAATATATCTCTGTAGCGGTCAAATCAGCCAAGACAGGGACAGGAACTCTCTTGGTAAGGGACTCATCAAACCAGCTCTGCATGGACTGTCACAATGTTTCGAGCCATTCCAGTCAATCGACTGATACAAGCTACGGCAACTGGCAAACTGGTTGCCTTGAATGCCATACGCCTCACAGCACAAACAATATTTTCCTCATACGTCAGTCAGTCGTTGCCCCTGATGGTGTATGGAGGACTGTTAATTACTTCAATACAACGGGCGATGCCAATAATAGTTATGTCAATTCCGCGGCCGGAGCAAATACGAGAGGACTCTGTCAGGTCTGCCACACGAGGACACAGGGGCCAGGCAGTGTCGTGCGATGGAGATACAGTGGGAACGCCGATTCACACTATACTGCGGCTGCCGGAACGCAGCCTTGTAGAAACTGTCACTCTCATTCTTCTGGATTCAAGGGTCCAGGATGCGATGGATGTCATGATTACGATACACGTGGTAATTTAGCTTGGGGAACTGGGTTCATAGCTCAGAACGGCTTAGTTGCAAACCAGACTGCGTGGGGGGCTCATGCAAAGCATATCAATCACCTTAAAGCACGGTGGGGATCGATATTGAATCCAGTGAGTGACTTATTTGGTGGAGGTGCTTTTAATGCTGTTTGTGGTGTCTGCCACACAGGTGCTATTTCCAATCATATGAACACAACTCGTCAGGTCAACTTTCGGGATGGCGCTTGGGGTTCTTCTAATCAGTTTGGAGTAAGTCTTCCACTCTGGAATGCAGTCGCGAGAACGTGCTCTAATCTCGACTGTCACTATAAAGCGACGCCACAGTGGTAGACTTCAATTAGAACTTTTCTCATTCTTCACGTATAGTCTTTCACCTTATTCATTGCGATAGCCCGCAGTTTTTTATCGTTGATAGTGGCGAGCAATTAATAGTACAATTCAACGAAAATATGAAAATAGAATTTTTCAGGCATAACATCACGGATGAGGACATTGAGCGGGCAGCGGGTGTGCTCCGCTCAGTTTTTCTAACAACGGGAACTGTTGTTGCAGATTTTGAGCAAGGATTATCGGCTTATCTTGGGGGGCAGCAGACCATCGGCGTTACGAGCTGCACTGCAGCACTTCACCTCTGTCTGCTTGCGTGGGGCATCGGCGAGGGCGATGAGGTCATCACTACTCCTATGAGCTTCTGCGCCACGTCAAATGCTGTGATGCATGCCGGAGCATTACCGGTATTTGTTGATGTTGAGCCCGGCACCGGCAATATCAATGCTGATCTTATAGAAAGGGCGATAACGAAGAGGACAAAGGCCATCATGCCGGTGCATCTCTATGGCCAGATGTGCGATATGAAAAAGATCAGGCAGATTGCCGACGAACATGGTCTGGTTGTGATCGAGGATGCTGCTCACTGTATAGAGGGCATACGTGGTGATGTCCGTCCCGGTCATCTTGGTGATGCTGCATGTTTCAGTTTCTATGCCACAAAGAACATCACCTCCGGAGAGGGTGGTGCTGTTACAACGAAGCATGAGGATAAGGCAGATCTGCTGCGCATGCTGAGATTGCATGGCATAGACAAGTCAGCAATAGACAGGTATACGAAGAAATTTCAGCATTGGGATATGGCGGTTCTCGGATGGAAATACAATATGGACAACATCCAGGCTGCACTTTTGGTCGGTCAGCTTAACAGGATTGAGGCCCTCTGGGAACGCAGAAATGCGATCTATAAGCGCTATGTGGACGCTTTTTCAGATGTTGAGGGAATTGATATCCATTGCGCTCCTTCTGACAATAGACATGCATGCCACCTTTTTACTATCCTCGTGCCTGACAACAGGAGGGATCAGATGCTCTCCTCTCTCCAGGATAAGGGAGTTGGTGTGGCTGTCAACTATCGAGCTATTCATCTTCTGAAATATTACGGGGAACGCTTTGGATATAAGGAAGGCACATTCCCTATTGCAGAGAATATCGGGAACAGGACGATTTCTCTACCTCTATATCCTCTGCTGAAGGATGAGGAAGTGGAATACGTCATTGAAACCGTAAAGAAAGAAATTTGTATTTAGCGGTTTGCTGAGCATGAGATAACCATTGGGTTTTGGGACTATCGGCATCTTTTTGTCCAGGCAGTTGCATGTGCCATTGCTCCCTATCTTTCGGCTATAGATTTACTTTTTAATTACGGATCTGAAGGGCTTTCGATACTTGCTGAAATTAAAATGCACGAGGAGGCAATAAACTCATTATGAGGAAGACTATTCTTGTTACTGGTGGTGCCGGCTTTATCGGCAGCAATTTTGTGCGGACGATATATGACAAGTATCCCGATTACAGGATCATTATCCTTGATGCATTGACATATGCGGGAAGCATTGAGAATCTGCCGATCAATATCAATGAGACAACTGATGACAGAATTGTCTTCTGGTATGGCAATGTGATCAATGCCGATCTTGTAGATACACTCATGTCCCAGTCTGACATGGTAGTGCATTTTGCCGCAGAAACCCATGTCACACGCTCCATCTATGACAATTATCTTTTCTTTGAGACCGATGTCATCGGAACCCAGAGGATAGCCAACGCTGTATTAAAATACAAGAACAGGATAGAGCGGTTTGTCCATATCTCTACCTCTGAGGTCTACGGAACAGCAATGACAGAGAAGATGAACGAGGAACATCCGCTCATGCCTTCAAGTCCTTATGCTGCAGCCAAGACAGGCGCTGACAGACTGGTATACTCATACTGGGAGACATATCAGATACCGGCAGTCATAATCCGTCCTTTCAATAGCTATGGACAGAGGCAGCATCTTGAAAAGGCTATCCCGAGGTTCATCACGAGTTGTATTCTGAATGAGCCAATCAGAGTGCATGGAACTGGCGATGCATCAAGGGACTATATTTTTGTTCAGGACATCTGCGAAGCAGTGGACACGGTCCTTCATGCAGATATTGGTAAGGTGCAGGGCGAAGTCTTTAATGTTGCTTCCGAAAAACACCGGTCGATTCTTTCCATTGCCCAAGATGTCGTTAAGATGATGGGCAAGGACGAATCTCTCATAACTTTTGTCGGAGAGCGGCCCGGTCAGGTCTTCAGGCATACAGGTGATTCAAAAAAGCTGTTTCATACCTTTGACTGGAAGCCCAAAGTAGCATGGGAAGAGGGGCTTGCCTCGACCATACAGTGGTATATGGGGAACAGGAAGTGGTGGGAGAAGCAGCTATGGATGAGGGCAGTACCGATTATCACGAGGAGTAATAAGAGGGAGCTCCATTAAGCCGCAGAGTGGACGTCTGTGATATGATGCTCTGCAAGGGAGATTTTCTCTGTAGCAGTTTTAATCTGGAGAAGCCAATCAAGCTGTTATCGGTCTCTTTTACATGAGCTGCTGTTTCGTGAGCTATTGTTTATAAATATTATAAAAATAGCTTATTGGTCATACAGATTATTTAATGGCTAACTTCTTATTTTTACTGCAGAATTTCTTGACAACAAAAATCTGCCTGTGATAACCTTCCTAAGCTTTTCACCAAAAATCAATCCAAGGGGAAGCAATGCTTGATATTGAGTTAAAATGGCTGATTGTCTTACTCGTCAATTTCCTCGTCCTGGTCTATATCCTTAATATTCTTTTGTTCCGTCCGCTGCTTGCACTGTTCAAGGAAAGAGAGAGTTCTGTGAAAGGTTCCCTTGACGCGGCAAAGGAGATGGACAGGAAAAAAGAAGAGGGTCTCGAGAAGATGAGCAAAGAGCTCTCTGATGCCAGACATAAGGCAAAAGACGCGTTTGAAAAACTCAGGGAAGAGGGACTGAGCAGCCAAAAGGCATTCATGGCAGAAGCAGAGGCACAGGCCACAGCGTTGCTCCAGAAGGCGCGCGAGGAACTGAAGGCCGAGGCAGAAAAGGCCAAAACCGCACTCAAGGCTGATGCAGAGAAGTTTTCTGAAGAGATCGTCAGGAAGCTGGTGAAGGCATGATGAACAGAATCCAGAAGTCAGAATCCAGAAGTCAGAATCTCGGGAAAATAATCCTTTCTGTCTGTTACTCATTACTCATCACTTTTCACTCATCACTGTCTTTTGCAAGCGGTGGTGAAGAGGCACCAAAATCGTTATTGGCAACCTATACCCCTGCTATCCTTAATTTCGTTATCCTTGTCGGGTTGCTCGTCTTCATGATGAAGATGATGGACATCAAGGGCTATTTCAGGAAGAGAACCGAACTGATCGAGCAGTCCCTGAAAGAGGCTCGCGAGGCAAAAGAGCTTGCCCAGAAAGCCCTCGCCCAGGTAGAAGAGCGTTTGAAAATAAAAGATAAAGAGCTTGAAGAGATCCTTTCTGCAGCTAAAGAATCCGGCGAGCGGGAAAAGACGCGCATCATCGAAGAAGGCGCAAAGCTGAAGGATAGAATTCTTGAGCAGACAAAGAACAACATCGATTTTGAAGTCAAGATGGCGAAAGAGACTATCAAGCAGGAAGCTGTCGAGATCGCCATGGGACTTGCTGAGAAAAAGCTGAAGGACAGGCTCACAAAAGAAGAGCAGATCAAGCTGCTCGAAGAATCTCTTCTGAAAATAGAGGGCAAGAATTGAAGCCAATCAAGCAGGCAAAACGCTATGCAAAGATGTTTATCAATGTCGTGGGTATGGAGGCTGCTCTGCAGGCGCTTTCGGAACTCGCGGCCATTGAACACCTGATGAACAGCAGCGACTCGGTCAGGAGCCTTCTTCTGAACCCTGGATTTTCCCAGACAGAAAAGGAAGGCGCTATCAGGAAAATCGCTGAAAAGGCAAAGCTCTCGGACAACGTGGTCAAATTTGTTATTTACCTCACGGAAAACAGAGTGGTTGCCGCGCTTTCAGAGATCGTGAAGACTGCGACAGCTATATATCTTGAGAAGAAGAAGCAGGCCAAAGCCATAGTCTTTACCCCGGTTGAGGTGTCGAAGGGCCACGAAGAGAGGCTTAAGGTTTCTTTGAAAAAGCTGCTTGACCGGGATGTTGACATCGAGTATGTGATAGATCCGTCACTTCTCGGCGGCATATTGGTGAAGGTGGGAAGCACAATGTATGACAGTAGTGTAAAGGGCCAACTCAGACTATTAAAAGATGAGCTTATAAAGGGGTGATTTGATGGAAATTAAGGTTGATGAGATAAGTGAACTGCTGAAAAAACAGATAGCTGACTTTGAGAAGAAAGTTGATGTGAGCGAGGTCGGCTCGGTTATTTCCGTTGGCGACGGTATATCCCGGATTTATGGACTTGATAAGTGTATGGCATCAGAGCTTCTTGAGTTCCCCAACGGTGTTATGGGCATGGCCCTCAACCTTGAGGAAGATGCTGTCGGCGCTGTTCTGTTTGGTGATGACTCCCTTGTTCACGAAGGCGATGTGGTAAAGCGCACGGGCAGGATCATGTCAGTCCCTGCCGGTGATGCGCTTCGCGGCCGCGTTGTCAATGCTATTGGCCACCCTATTGATGGAAAAGGTCCGATCAACACCTCGGAGATGCGCATTGTCGATGTAGTTGCTCCCGGCATCATCGAGAGGAAGTCTGTGCATGAGCCGCTCCAGACAGGACTGAAGGCAATTGACGCCATGATCCCGATCGGCAGAGGACAGCGCGAGCTGATCATCGGCGACCGTCAGACCGGCAAGACCGCAGTTGCCATTGATGCGATTATCAATCAGAAGGGCGGAGACGTTACCTGCATCTATGTCGCAATCGGTCAGAAGCAGTCAAACGTTGCCCGTATTGTAAAGATCCTTGAAGAGAACGGTGCGCTCGAGCATACGATCGTGGTTTCAGCTACGGCCAGCGACCCGGCTCCGCTCCAATACATTGCGCCTTATACCGGCTGTGCAATGGGTGAGTTTTTCAGAGACAACGGTAAGCACGCGCTGATCGTGTATGATGACCTGTCCAAACAGGCAACCGCATACAGGCAGCTTTCGCTCCTCCTCAGGAGACCGCCCGGACGTGAAGCATTCCCCGGCGACGTTTTTTATCTCCATTCCAGACTGCTCGAACGGTCAGCAAAACTTTCTGATGAGCTCGGAGCAGGTTCTCTTACTGCACTGCCGATTATCGAGACTCAGGCAGGCGACGTTTCAGGCTATATTCCGACGAACGTCATCTCCATTACAGACGGTCAGATCTATCTTGAGCCTGAACTCTTCTATGCAGGTGTGCGTCCTGCAGTTAACGTCGGTCTTTCTGTCAGCCGCGTTGGCGGCGCTGCTCAGACAAAGGCGATGAAACAGGTTGCCGGAACGCTGCGGCTTGACCTTGCGCAGTTCAGGGAACTTGCAGCCTTTGCCCAGTTCGGCAGCGATCTTGACAAGTCAACTCTTGCACAGATCGAGCGAGGCAAGAGAATGGTAGAACTCCTGAAGCAGGGCCAGTTTGTGCCGATGTCCATGGTCGAGCAGGTTGCTGTTCTGTTCGCAGCTACGCAGGGGTTCATTGACGATGTCCCTGTCGAGGCCATCAGAAAATTCGAGCAGGAATTTCTGCGGTATATGAAGGATCGCAAGGCTGATGTCATGAAGGAACTGTCAGACAAGAAGGCCATTGATGATGATCTCAAGGCAAAGCTGACCCAGGCTGTCGAGGATTTCAAAAAAGGATTCCAGGCATAACGGCAGTAATGGGTGATGGGTAATACGTGATGAGTAAAAACAAGAAAATCACCAAAGACATGAGTAAGGAATAATAATGGCGACATTACGCGATATAAAGAGACGAATAAAGGCTGTTCAGAGCACCAGCAAGATCACCAAGGCCATGAAGATGGTTGCTGCTGCAAAGTTCAGGAAAGCGCAGCAGAGGATGTTCGAACTCAGGCCGTATGCCGAAAGGATGAACGTTATTCTCTCCGGTCTTGCAGGCAGCCTTGAAGGCGAAGTTCATCCGCTCCTTGCTGTGAGGCCGAGGAGGAACGTTGAAGTCTTTGTTGTCACGAGTGACCGTGGGCTTTGCAGCGCCTTTAATACCAATATCCTCAAGGCAGCTACATTGCATATTGCCGAACTGAGGGCTGATGGCTTCAATGTGACGATCAGCTCTGTCGGCAGGAAGGCAAAGGACTATTTCAAGAGAAGGAATGTTGAACTCAGGAATTCCTGGGTCGGCATCTCGGGAAAAATCTCGTATGCGAATGCGCAGGAGATCGCGGCTGATATTATCGAAAGCTACACCAATGAGACGGTTGACGAGGTGATCGTTGTTTACAACGAGTTCAAGTCAGTGGTCGCTCAGAAGATCTCGATCTCCCGGCTTCTTCCTCTTGCACCGATTGGGGCTGCAGATGATGCATTGCCAATATTCAACTTTGTCTATGAGCCGTCAAAAGAAGAAATATTCAGCAAACTTGTTCCGAAGAACGTTGAAATACAGATCTTCAGGGCTCTTCTTGAGTCACAGGCATCGGAAGAGGCTGCGAGGATGTCAGCCATGGAAAATGCAACAAAGAGCGCCAATGAGATGATACTGAAACTGTCGCTTCAGTATAACAAGGCACGCCAGGCAACGATCACCAGGGAGCTTATGGACATCGTGGGCGGGGCTGAGGCACTGAAATGATAAAGGCAAGGATAAATTTAATGACTACATACCCGGGGGTACAAGCATGAGCAACAATACAGGAAAGATTTCTCAGGTTATCGGCGCTGTCGTAGACGTCGAATTCGAAGGCAAGATGCCCGATATCCTGAATGCCATTAAGGTCGAGCAGAAGGGTGATGCATCAAAAGGTATCCCTGACTTTGACCTCACACTTGAGGTTGCTTCGCATCTTGGCGATAACAAGGTCAGAACGATTGCGATGCAGGCGACTGACGGACTTGTGAGGGGCATGGCAGCAGTGGATACAGGACTGCCGATCACGGTGCCCGTAGGCAAGGGTGCACTCGGCAGAATTCTGAATGTTGTAGGCGACCCTGTTGATAAGCTGGGTCCGGTCAAGTCTGAGAAAAGACTTCCTATTCACCGGGCTGCACCGGATTTCTCTTCTCAGGAGCCTGTCACCCAGGTGTTTGAGACCGGCGTTAAGGTCTTTGACCTTCTTGTTCCGTTCGTCAGAGGCGGCAAGATGGGTATGTTCGGCGGTGCAGGCGTAGGCAAGACTGTTGTTATCATGGAGATGATCCATAACATCGCTATGAAGCACGGCGGCGTTTCGGTCTTTGCCGGTGTTGGCGAAAGAACCCGTGAAGGTAATGACCTGTATAACGAAATGAAACATTCAGGCGTTCTCGAGAAGGTTTCCCTTATCTACGGACAGATGAATGAGCCGCCCGGAGCGAGGGCAAGAGTTGCGCTTACCGCTCTTACCGCAGCAGAATATTTCCGTGATGAGGGCCAGGACGTTCTGATCTTCATCGATAATATCTTCAGATACACGCTTGCAGGCGCTGAGCTTTCAGCGCTCCTCGGCAGAATGCCTTCGGCTGTCGGATATCAGCCTACGCTCGGTACAGACATGGGTATACTGCAGGAGCGGATCACGACCACAAAGAAGGGTGCTATCACATCCATGCAGGCGATCTACGTTCCTGCCGATGACTTGACTGACCCTGCTGTTGCAACGGCATTTACCCATCTTGACGGAACCGTTGTTCTGTCACGTCAGATCTCGGAGCTTGGCATCTATCCTGCTGTTGACCCTCTGGATTCAACATCCCGGATCCTTGATCCCAAGGTTATCGGCGAGGAGCATTATGCTGTAGCACGAAGCGTACAGAAGATCCTCCAGAGATACAAGGAGCTTCAGGACATCATAGCCATCCTTGGTATGGAAGAACTTTCTGAGGATGATAAATTGATCGTTTCACGGGCAAGAAAAATACAGAGATTCCTGAGCCAGCCCTTCAGTGTTGCTGAAGTCTTTACCGGCAGACCGGGTAAATATGTGAAGGTTGCAGATACCATTAAGGGCTTTAAGGCAGTTGTTGACGGTCAGTATGACGATGTTCCTGAGCAGGCCTTCTACATGTGCGGCGGCATTGAAGAAGTCGAAGACAATGCGCGGAAGCTGGGCTGGTCGAGGTAAAAATGGCTGAGGGAAGACTTCTTCTTGAGATAGTGACGCCGCAGGGCCTTGTCTTCAGTGAAGAGATAGATGAAGTGACCGCGACCGGCAGCGAGGGCGAGTTTGGTGTTTTGCCTGGTCACGTGCCTTTTGTCACGATCCTCAGGGTCGGTATGCTCACCTGCAAAACGGGAAATGAGATGAAGATCTTTTTTGTAAACGGGGGATATGCAGAGGTTGGTGCGGATAAGGTACTGATCCTTGCTGACAGCGCAGAGAGATCTGATGAGATCGATGTTGAACGGGCAAAAGCAGCAATGAAGAGGGCTGAAGAGCGGCTCAAAAAGGCAGAAGAAGTTGACTTTAACCGGGCTGAAGCTTCGCTTGAGCGGGCTGTAACGAGGATGCAGGTAGCAGAAGTCAGACGAATGAAATAAAAGTGCATCTGCTTTGATTTTGAAAGGGCTGACTGAAAGGTCAGCCCTTTTTGTTTCTGTCCATTGCCTCTGCAAGCATTGGGTGTGTGATCTTTCCCTGATACGTATTTAGCGCGGTCCTGAGAATCGGATCATTCGCAGCTTTACTGATCCCCATATTTGCGATCATTTTTATATAAGGCAGGGTGGCATTGGTAAGGGCCAAGGTGGAAGTTCTCGGATATGCGCCTGGCATATTAGCGACCGTGTAGTGAATGATCCCATCGACCTCATAGATCGGATTATCATGCGTTGAAGGCTTGGAGGTTTCAGTGCAGCCGCCCTGGTCAATGGCAACATCAACGATCACTGCACCTTTCTTCATTGTCTTGAGCATCTCCCTGGTGATCAGCACAGGAGTCTTCCCGCCTGGTACCAGCAAAGCTCCGATGATCACATCTGCATCCCGAATCTCCCCCTGAATATTTTCGCTGGTAAGGGAGACAGTCTTTACCCTTCCCATGAAAATCTCATCGATCCTCTGCAGCCGCTCGATGGACCTGTTCATGACAACCACATCCATGCCAATGCCCGATGCTGTGCGGGCCGCGTTCATCCCAACAACGCCGGCGCCAAGGATGAGTGCCTTTGCCGGTCTGACACCTTCAATGCCGGATGGAAGCAGGCCAGTTCCCCCATGGAATCTCTGGAGGAAGAACGCTCCCATAAGCGGGGCCATTCTTCCCGCAATTTCGCTCATCGGTATGAGCAGGGGGAGTGTATGGTCCTTCTCTAGGGTTTCATAGGCAAAGGCCGCGATATGTTTCTTCAGGAGAAACTCTGTGAGCTCAGGGTTCGGTGCAAGGTGAAGATACGTGAAAAGGGCCTGGCCGTTTTTTAGAAAATCGAATTCAACTGCTAGCGGTTCTTTGACCTTTACAATGAGGTCTGCCTGTTCAAAGAGTGTCTTCCTGTCTGTAACATCGGCATCTGACCGAAGATATTCATTGTCTGGAAATCCGCTGCCGGCGCCGGCACCGAACTCGACCAAAACGGTATGCCCTGATTTCCTGAGATCCTTCGCCCCGGAGGGTGTGAGCGATACGCGGAACTCTTCTTTCTTGATCTCTTTTGGCACCCCGATGATCATATGGATCCTCCTGTTTTCTAAATTCTATCATAATTGCTCGAGTATCATGCTGTGCAGACCTGAGCGAAGAAAGAAAAGAAGGGCACGAAAGGAGGGAATGCATACGGGCAATGCAGCGAACGTGCTGCATTGCCCGCAATAACTTATTTTTTCCAGTTGCCGTCTATGCCGCAGAGAATAGCGCTCTTGTCGCCGAGAGCGATACCCTTGTGGCAGTCTACGCAGACAGAAACCGGCTTGCCGATAATTTTTTTGGCTTCAACGTCATAGATCTGGAGTGTCCCATCTGTGATGGTCTTTCCGGCTATGGCCTTGCCGTCAGCATCGCAGCCTTCAGTGTTTGTCCTGAGGGTTAATACTGCATATTTACCGTCCTGGGTTGGCATTGCATCATGATTCTGGCCGACCGTCATCTTTTCATCAACAAGTTTAAGTGTTTTTGCATCGATCAGCCAGAAACGGTCTCCTGCTGATTCAAAGATAAGCTTATCATTCTTGCTGAAGAATTGCCTGAACGTGATCGTCTTGCCCGGCTCTCCGGTCAGCGTATTCTTCTTCAGAACTTTCCATTTGCCTTTTTCAAGAGCAGGCAGATCAACAAGGATGAAGTCAACCTTACCATTCGCCTTGCCGTCTTCGCCCTTCTGATTTATTGAAATGATGAATTTTTTCATGTCATTTGAATTGATGCCGTGAACGAACACATATGAGCCGAGAGAATAGCCGATATCACTGACGAACATGCGGTGTTTATGCTGCAGGGTCTTCTTGTCAAAGACATCGATGAAGCCCTCAGCGCCCATAAAGACCGGCATGTAATATTTCTTGGACTGACCTGATGCGCAATACAAGGGCGGTTTCTCTCCCGGAGCTCTTTTGTCTGGATCAAGGGCCACATCAAGGATTACATTGCCTGTTTTCAGATCGGTCTTGCCAACATGCATCTTTTTGTTCGGATCAAGCGTGTACGTTGACCAGAAGAGTATGTTCGGGTCGTTAACATCAATGCGGGCGTCATGGGTCGGATGTGTTGTCTTGTCGCCGATAACAACTCTGTCGAGAGCAGTTACTTTGATTGGATCATCAGCATTATTGGGATCGATCGCAATATCAGCCTTGGCAAAGTGCCCGCCCATGCCTGCTATGTACATGGTTGCTGAGTAATTCTTTTTTGAGGCCAGTACAGAAGATTTCGAGGAGACTCCTGATGCGGTATAGGCAAGATATCCTGCCGAAAGAAATGCTACTGCAAAAAGAATGGTCAACGTTCTTTTCATCTTATCCCCCTTAATAGTATTTTCTTAATCATTTGCGATTCCTAAATCATTGATACTGCTTCAGACAGCCTCCTTTCTATCCCATGCCTGTTCAAATTAGACACGGAAATATTACCATAATCATAATTACAATTAACCAATAAAATATATCTATAGCTTGATAGTTAGGAAGTTTTGAAACCGGGCAATTCGCCTGCAACTACAGACATGATTCCGGTATAATCGATACTCCATGACAAAACTGATCACAACAATAGTCTCAACGTAGTGTTCAAATGGTTAGACAAGCTCACCATGACCATTCGCCCTGAGCCTGTCGAAGGGTTGTGTATCTATGGAACAGTTAATATTTGATCTTCAGAGACAGGCAGGTAATAATGGAAACAACGCTTGACGGTATCCGGGACATAAAGATCTATCAGAACAAGGACGGTTACCGATTTTCTGTAGATGCTGTTCTCCTGTATACCTTTGCTGATATGCGGTATGCAAGGAATATTGCTGACCTTGGGACAGGCTCTGGTATCATAGGGCTGCTCCTTGCACGAAAATATCCAAAGGCATGCGTTTCTCTTGTTGAACTTCAGGAGTCGCTCTATGGTCTTGCCCTGAAGAATATAGAGATCAATGGTCTTGGCGATAGGGTTACCGCTGTCCTCGCTGATATAAAGCATCTGAAAGATGGCTTCGCATGCATGGCGTATGATCTCGTTGTATCAAATCCGCCCTTCAGAAAGCCGACAACAGGAAAGCTGAGCGTAGGCCAGGAGAGGGCTATTGCCCGTCATGAATTGGCACTCAAGATCAGTGAGCTTGCGGAGGCAGCCTCGTATCTGCTGAAGGCAAGGGGCCGCTTCTTTATGATCTATCACCCTGAAAGGCTTCTTGAAGCTATTGATGCTCTTAGATCCTGGCGTCTTGAGCCCAAAAGAATCAGATTTGTCCATAATGATGCAGGCGCAGAGTCCAAAATAGTTCTGATCGAGGCGGTTAAGGAATCCAGACCTGGCATAAAGATCGAAAATCCGCTCTTTATCTATAATACAGACGGTTCATACACTACTGAGGTCAGCGCCATGTATGGTGACGGAAGATGATTGCAGGCCATAGGACTTATTATTGATCTATTTGCAGAATTAATTGCAAGATAATACTGTCATTCAGTATAATACAAAACTTTTATATATCAAGGAGAAGAAGGATATGGTAATTTTTCGTTTTTTAGGGGTCATTGTTCTTGCTCTTGCTGTGCCGGTAATGTCATTTGCTTCAGGGGCTCATGATGGTTTGAACTGCGTTGGTTGTCATGGAATTCACAATGCAAAGGGTGAACTGATTTTTGCCGTAGAACCGAACAAGAAAGCTATTAATCCGAAAACAAAGCAGCTTTTTACCGGCACCACGGCATTATGTCTCGGCTGCCATGAGACAATGGATAGGGGAGGTATGGGTATTGCTGCTGTTTCTGCTACCCACAGCCATCCGTTTGGCATAGCGCCGAATGCAAAAGTTGCTACCGTGTCCGATGTTTTTCTGAGGGATGGCAAGCTTGAGTGCGTTGGTTGTCATGATCCTCATCCGTCTAACCCAAACCACAAGTATCTGAGGGTTGATACGGCCAAGGGTGCGAAGATGGGTGATTTCTGCGCCATGTGCCACGGTTCCAAGGCAGATTCTGTTGCGCTGAAGAATATGAAGATATTCAACAGTATGGATGAGCGGAAGGGCGGGTCACCAGCGCCTGCACCAGCACCTGCTGCACAGGGAAAGAAGTAATGAATGATAGAAAACAGTTTCTGCATCCTTGAGGGTATTGGCGAGAAGAAAGAGCAGAGGCTGTGGAAGGAAGGCGTCTTGACATGGGATGACTTCATCGGTGCAGAGGATATACAGATATTCAGTCCTGAACGGAAGAGGCTCTTTGACGAGAGTCTCTTCCGTTTTCAGTCTGAGCTGAAAGCCCGTAATGCGGGCTATTTTAACAGGGCGGTTCAGCGTCGCGAGCAGTGGCGGCTTTTTGAAACATTCAAGGGGGAAACTGTCTGTCTGGATATTGAGACAAACGGTCTGCAGTACAACAGCGGCGGGTACGTAACCGTAGTTGGTCTTTATGACGGGTATGAGTATAAGTCTTTTGTCAGGGGAGAGAATCTTACGACCGAGGCCCTCAATGAGGAGCTCTGTAATTATAAGTGTCTGATCACCTTCTATGGGGCAGCTTTTGATGTCCCCTTTCTGCAGCAGACATTTCGCGGTATAGAGTTCCCCATGCCCCATTTTGACCTCTGTTTTGCTGCCAAGAGGCTTGGCATCAAGGGAGGGCTGAAGAAGCTTGAACATGACTTTGGCATCCAGCGGGATGGATCTGTTCAGGGGCTCGACGGGTATGATGCAGTCAAAATGTGGGAGCAGGTCAGGGCAGGATCTTCCGAAGCGCTTGACCGTCTGATATGCTACAATCGCGAAGATACCGTTAATCTTATGCAGATGGCACCGATGCTTTACGACAGGCTGAAACGCGCAACAGGGATAGAGGAATATCTTGCCTGCGGAGTCGCTTGATCTCTTCCTTACGTACCTTTCCGTAGAAAAAGGCCTTTCGAGAAATACGATCAATGCCTATGCAACTGATCTGAAGAAGTATCTTCTGTTCATGAAAGAGAAGGGCCGGAAAGTTGCCAAGGCAGACAAGCCTGATATCCTGAATTTTCTTGAGTTGCTCAGGAGCGATGCTTATACCATTTCTACGGTCTGCAGATATATTTCCTCAATTAAGTCCTTTTACAAGTTTCTTCTTCTTGAAAAAGTCATTCAGGACGACCCGACCGAGAATCTGCAGACACCGAAAAAGTGGGAGAGGGTGCCGAAGGCCCTGAGCGTATCCGATGTTAAAGACCTGCTTGGTGCCAAGTTCTCGGTCAAGACCGCGTTAAGGGATTCTTCCATGCTTGAACTGCTCTATTCATCAGGCCTCAGGGTGAGCGAGCTGGTAAACATTAAACTCGGAGATATACATTTTGATGCAGGGTTCATAAGGGTTCTCGGCAAGGGATCAAAGGAGCGCATTGTTCCGGTAAATCTGCGGGCCCTTGAGAAGATAAAGGACTACACTGAAAAGGAACGTCCCGCAATACTGAAGAAGAAACAGTCTACCTACCTTTTTGTGACAAGGAATGGAAGGCCCATGACGAGACAGCGCTTCTGGCAGACATTGAAGGCGCTCGGCAAGCAGGCAGGCATTGAACTCTCTCCTCATACCATCAGGCACTGTTTTGCGACCCACCTTCTTGAGGGAGGCGCAGACCTTAGGTCATTGCAGAAGATGCTGGGCCACTCGGATATTTCAACAACGCAGATCTATACAAAGGTAACCACAGACAGGATAAAGAAGGTTTACAAGACCTACCACCCGAGGGCATAAACAAAGTAAGCAGTAGGGAGAAGTCCAGAAGTAAGATACTTTTTAACAGAGGGAACGTGCCGTTGAAAAGCCCTGCAACGCGACCTTACCTTACCGCGAGAACTGGTTACGGGCCATTCATTGTTAACGACGTCCTGACATATGCCACATTATTATATGCAACATCATTTGAGGTGTCGCAGGCAGGGCATTTTCACCGACCCCACCCCTCTGTTATTGTTTTTTTGCAACATTTGGGATTACAACCAGAAACTATTTGAACTCTATGGAGTAGCGATAAAAATAATTACTGTTTTTTCTTCTTGAAATCTACGCTGATTACTTTTTTGTCTGCAGAGGTTTTCTTCTCGGGGGCTTTCACTTTTTTCTGCGGTTCTTTTGAATCCTCTCCCTCTTTTGAGAGTGCAGAGAACTGGGCATTCAGCTCCGGAGAGAAAACAGTGATAATGCTTTCCTGCGGTATAAAACATTTTTCAGGTGTTGTGCCGAAAGCGAGTGTTGTTGTGATGCCAAGGTCATCCCAGGTGAAGTTCATCTTCTGGTTGAAGACCAGGACAAGCCCTTTTTCCTGCTCCTGGGGCAGGAAACCCCTCTTGCCGATGACAACATCCTCGCCGTATCTGACAGCGATGAATACCCGCCCAACGATATTGAGCATATCGTAGAAGACCTGCTTTTTCAGCTCGTCGAGGGTCTCTGCCATGCTCAGCTCAACTCCTCATCCATGCTGCCGGCTTCTTCCCGGAACTTCCTGAGAACCTCCTCTGCTGCATCTTTGTCGACCGCTCTCACCATGACCTTCACCTCGCCCATCTTCCCGATATTAACCGGATAGGGGCTTACCTTTGCGGATCTGAGAACAACAGCGATATCACCGCTTTCAAGCAGATCCTTTATCATCTCTGCTTCAAGCTGGTCATAGGTTACGAGCAGCGTGGTCCATTCATCTGACATGCTTTAGGATAAAGAACAGGGATAAATAAGTCAAAGCTGCCCTTCGTTTGGAAATGAGGGCCTGAAAAAGGGTAAGATATCACTATGAAAATAGAGCGTAAAATGCCCTTTGTCGAGATCTTTTCAGACGGCGCATGCAGCGGAAATCCGGGAGTGGGAGGCTTTGGCGCGATCCTGCGCTCTAATGATAAAGAAAGAGAAATATCAGACGCAGAAACCATGACTACGAACAATAGGATGGAGCTTATGGGCGTGATAACAGCGCTTGAAGCTCTTAAAGTCTCCTGCAGGGTGAAGATAACAACGGACTCGAGCTACGTGGTGAAAGGCATTACTGTGTGGATCAGTGACTGGATAAAAAGAGGATGGAAGAATTCCCAGAAGAAAGATGTTATGAACAGGGATCTGTGGGAGAGACTTCTCAAGGCCGCGGAGCCGCATGATATAACGTGGTGCTGGGTAAAGGGCCATAATGGACATGCTGAAAATGAGCGGTGCGACATCCTTGCTCTCCGGGCGATCAAGCACCACAAGAAGTCCTTGGCAGCAGATAAGGCTGTCGTATGAAAAGGCCTGAGCTTCTTGCGCCCGCAGGTGACTTTGAAAAACTGAAAACTGCTCTCCACTATGGCGCAGATGCGGTCTATCTCGGCGATTCCCGGTTCAGCCTGAGAGGCAAGGCTGGAAACTTTGAGGCAGAGAAGCTTGCGCAGGCTGTAGCGTATGTGCATGATCAGGGCAAAAGGGCATATGTGACCATGAATATTTTCCCTCATAACAGGGATCTTCGCGAGATGGAAGAACATTTTGACTTTCTCAATGAGGTGAAGCCTGATGCTGTTATTCTGTCAGACCCTGGTGTTTTTTCGCTCT
Organism: uncultured Nitrospiraceae bacterium; assembly: GCA_964506525.1. Classification (GTDB taxonomy): domain Bacteria; phylum Nitrospirota; class Thermodesulfovibrionia; order Thermodesulfovibrionales; family UBA6898; genus UBA6898. The sequence goes on along the minus strand of CAZDLA010000013.1, from coordinate 7,357 downwards.
GCAGGAAAAGATCTCCTGAACTCAATATCCATATCAGCACCCAGGCAAATATCACGAATGCGGAGGCTGCACGTTTCTGGCAGGATATCGGTGCAAAGAGGCTGATCCTCAGCAGGGAGCTTTCTGTTGATGAGATACGACAGATCCGCGAGAAGGTGTCTGTTGAACTTGAGGTCTTTGTTCATGGATCTGTCTGCCTTTCCTATTCAGGACGGTGTTACATCAGCAGCTTTCTTGCATCGCGGAGTGCGAACACGGGTGAATGCACCAACTCATGCAGGTGGCGCTATACCCTGATGGAAGAAAAGCGGCCTGGCGAGTATTTCCCTGTTTTCGAGGATGACCGGGGAACGTATATCCTGAGTTCAAAAGACCTTTGTATGATAGAACACTTGTCGTTGCTTGCAGATGCAGGCATCGACAGCTTCAAGATCGAAGGCAGGATGAAGGGCATAAATTACGTTTCCGGCGTTACAAAGGTTTACAGGGAGGCGATAGATCAGATCGCTGACAATCATGCTTATAAGGTGAATCATCGGTGGGTTAGGGAACTCTCCATGTTCAGCAGCCGCGGATACACCACAGGCATGTTTTTTGGCAGACAGCCCGACGCGGACTATAATTTCGACGGCGAAAGCTATCGCATGAGTCATGAGTTCGTCGGCATCATTCTCGAAAAGAAGGGTGGCCTTGCAAAGATTGCCTTGAGAAACAGACTCGACAGGGGAGACGCAGTTGAATACCTTTCTCCGGGCATAGAAGAGGTGCTTTTCCCTGTTGAGATCATGCAGGACGAAGAGAAAAATGATCTTGTATCTGCACGGAATGAGGATATAATATTCATGAAGGTGCCTGAAGAGGCGAGGGAACAGGATTTGATACGGAGACAGAAGGACTTCAGGTCTGCGCAGCAGAGTGAACCTATGCGTGTACAGGGCGGCTGATTACATGGAAAAAATACGCTTAAAAAAAGATTTTGTTGACGAACGCAGCGTGCTGACAAGATGTCCGGTCTGTGATAATTATGTGCATGAGCAGGAGAGCTTTGTATGCCCGTGTTGCAAGAGGACTCATCTTTGCAGAAAACATCGTGTGCCGGGCAGAAAGGAATGTGCGAGCTGCATCTTTGATATGAAGAAAAAAGAGCTTAATGAGCTGAGGCGGCAGGAAGGGAGCATCCAGCAGTTCCTTAAATTCCTGCAGTTCATTTTTCTTTTCTGTGCGGTCATCTTTATTGCTCTGGAAGTCGGCATGTCTGAATTTGTCGAGATCCTGCAGCATTCCCTGCTTCCGACCTATGTCATGTATTTCAGTGCTTTCCCCATTGCCGGCTATGTGCTCTTTTTTATAATCCTGTATAATCAACGGGGAAAGGTTTCTAATATGGAGCTTGAGATCAAAAAACTTGAACTCAGGAGATAGCGGATTTGTTCAAGGCAGACGCTAAGAAAGTCCTTGTCATAGACGATGATGCAGCAGCCTGCAGACTGATCGAAGAGGTGCTGACCAGGCAGGGCATTGAGGTGCTGTCATCTCCTGATCCGCGCGCAGGCTTTGAATCAGCCAAGTCAATCATTCCTGACCTGATCTTTGTCAGTTTGTTGCTGTCTGATACGAATGGGCTTAAGGTGAGCAAGGCAATCCATGCTGTGAAGGGTCTGGAAAAAGTGCCGGTCATCATGCTTATTTCACATCAGGGAGAACTCGATCCAAAATATACCGTTACCATCGGCATCCTCGACACACTGGTCAAGCCGCTTAAAGAAGCAGAGATCATAGCAAAGACAAGGGCTATCCTCGGCGATACTGTAGTTATTGGGCCGGAAGATGAGACCATAAGAGAGATCGCCCTTGAGGAAGAGTTGGAGCCGATGATCCTTCGCGAGGAACAGGAGATGATAGAGGAAGAAGCGCTTTCATCTGTCGTTGAAACGCTCGACGAACCTGTTAGTGAAGAACATGCAGAAACTGATTATTACAGAGAAACCATAAATGAAATGACCAAAGAGGGGGAATCGCGCATGACAGAGAAAGAGAATCCTTTTGACAAAAAAGAAGACAATGACAGGGACCTGTTCACCGATGAATCGGACATCTTCGGGGAAGAACTGAAAAAAGCGCGGTCCGGCGATAGAGGAAAACTATCACAGGAAGAGTACGAAGACGATAGTTTCCCGGAAGATGACGTTGATCTCTCGTATGAAGAGGAGAAGCCTGCAAGCCCTGTCAAGCGCATACTGCTGATAGCAGCTTCTATTGTTGTCGGGATTGGACTTGGCGTTGGTGGATATTTCTTTTTTACTGCAGGCAGCAAGCATGCACCTGCTGAAAAACAGGTCGCCAAGACCCTCCCTGAGCCTGCACCGGTTCCTGCACCGGCACCGGTGGTAATACCTTCAGAAAAGCCGAATGTGATTCCGGAGATACCGGTCAAGACAGAGCCGCAAAAACCTGAAACAGCTCAGACAAAGGAAGTGAAACCTCAGGAGTCTCTCCCAAAACCAGAGACAAAGAAAGAGCCGGCCCCAAAGCCTGCAATTGAGAAACCCAAAAAAGAAACCGCGCCTTTTGCTGCTGTAAAAACTGAAGAGAAGAAGACCGCAACACTAAAACAGTCTGCAAAGAAAGAGGCTGCCCCTGCAGTCAAGGGCAAGCGGGCTTATTATGTCCAGGCCGGACTGTTTGAACTTGAGGCCAATGCCAAAGTAATGGCTGAGAAACTCAAGCAGAAGGGATATGCAGCCTCAGTGAAGAAAGTCACGGGTAAAGACAAAAAGATCATATTTCGTGTAACTGCCGGAACTTATGCCAACTTCAAAAAGGCGGTCGAGGTTTCTGAAACCTTGAACAAACAGGGTGTAAAGGCTATTGTCCACAAACAGTAGGATGTGCGGTTGAAGATCTTTTTCTCCGGCATAGGCGGCAGCGGTGTATCTGCTATTGCCGGTTTTATGGCGGACAAAGGTCATACTGTTATCGGCTCTGATCGTCTCTTTGACAGCCATCCGGACCATTTTCTCAGGCGGCGATTAGAAGAGAACGGCATCAAGATTGTCTCTCAGGACGGCGGGGGCTTGGACGGCTCCTTTGACTCTGCTGTCTTCAGTACTGCAGTAGAGCAGACCAACTCTGATTATCTGAAAGCGCAGGAACTCGCCATATCGATCAAAACCCGCCCGGAATACCTCGCTGAGATAGTATCTGATTACAAGACAATCGCGATTGCAGGAACAAGCGGTAAGTCCACGACATCAGGCATGCTCGCATTCCTTATGCATCGCCTCGGCATGCAGCCGAACTTTATCGGCGGCGGCAGAGTGAAGCAGTTCAGAACAGATAGGAATCCTGGCAATTATCTGGCCGGTAATTCTGATCAGCTCGTTATCGAAGCCTGTGAGTCTGACGGGAGCATTGTAAACTACCGGGCACAACATACTGTTATCCTGAACCTTGATCTTGATCATCATTCCATCGCAGAGACCGGTATGATGTTCGAGAGACTGTCTGACAACACCTCTGGCATCGTTCTGCTGAATGCAGATGACTGGAATCTTAAAGCATGCAAGATCAATAATGCCGTAACGTTTTCGATAGACAAAGCCTCTGATTATCAGGCCGTGGATATTTGGTATCAGTCATTAAATACTACATTCAGCGTTTACGGGCAGGATTTTATGCTTTCTCTGCCCGGTAAACACAATCTTTACAATGCTCTTGCCTGCGTGGCGCTTCTTGCAGAAACTGGTATTGCGCTGAAGGAGATTGCGGCTGTTCTTCCGGAGTTCACAGGTATTGAGAGACGTTTTGATATCCATCTCAACGACGGCAAGCATCTTGTTATCGACGACTATGCTCACAATCCTCACAAGATCCAGAGCCTTATGCAGACCATGCAGGGGATTAGCGACAGGATCTGCTATATTTTCCAGCCCCATGGATTTGGACCGACAAGGCTTATGAAGGACGGCTATATTAAGACATTCACAGACGGCCTGAGGGATGCGGATAGGCTAATTGTTCTGCCGATCTATTATGCAGGCGGTACAGCAGCACAGGATATTTCGAGCAATGACCTGGCTGCTCCCATAAAGGCCTCTGGTAAGGATGCTCTCGCTGTAATCGATAGAGATGCTGTTTCTGAGGTTCTTGGTGGATATGAAGCGTATGTGGTCTTTGGAGCGAGGGATGATTCTTTGTCTGATTTAGCCCAAGGAATAGCTCGGAAAACTAATGTTTAATAGTGCTTCTTCAGTTCGATCAGGACCTGTTTGGCAACGTTCTTGAGGGTTTCGAATACTCCAACGCCGGTAACTGCGCAGCCCTCGAAAGACGGAACATTGCGTGGATTCAGGAGTTTGTTCATATTTTCTACAGGAGCAACATTTGAGAGATCACGCTTGTTGTGCTGGACCGTGTAGGGAAGTTTGTCCAGTTCATAGCCCTGTTCTGCAAGATTGATCCGCAGGTCTTCAAGACTTTCGATGTTTGCTTCCATCCTCTCGATCTGGCTGTCAGCAACAAAGACAACACCGTCAACGCCCTTCAGAATCAGTTTTCTGCTGGCAGCATAAAAGACCTGGCCCGGAACGGTGTAGAGATGAAAGCGCACCTTGAACCCCTTGATATCGCCGAGCGCAAGCGGAAGAAAGTCAAAGAAGAGCGTGCGCTCGGTCTCCGTAGCAAGCGAGATGAGCTTGCCCTTCTGATCAGGGTTCGTCTTTTTGTAAACATACTGCAGGTTCGTGGTCTTTCCGCACAGGCCGGGACCATAATAGACTATCTTGCAGTTAATCTCTCGGGAAGCATAGTTTATAAAGGACACTTAATTAGCACACCTACTTGAAAAGATTGTCGATATCCTCATCGCTGATCTCAGCAAAAGGAGAGTCATCGAGTTTGCCTTCGCTCTTCTCTTTCTCAGCCTTGCTCGTGATATCATTAAAAATTCTCACGAGTGCCTCTGAAGATTTCTTGACACGCAACCTCACAAGGCCGAGGGATGACCGCTTGTCGAAAATAACAACAAGGATGACCCTCAGACCGATGAGGGATATATGAATATTATCTTTTTCTCCCTCGTGGAAAAGGATCGTAAATTCTTTCTCTCCTAACAGGCGGGCGATACCACCGGTTGCAGCGATATTTCCTGCGGTGAGAGATGCGAGCGAAGTTGTGTCGATCTCATGCGTATCGCCCGCAGATGCGATCAGCTGGCCGTTCTTGTCAACAAGAAACACGACCTTTGCATTCGCCTGCTGGAAAAGTTTCTGGAGTTCCTCATCGATCTTCTGGAACTCTTCTTCATACATTACCAGGTCTGAGCTCATAACACCTTAGAAAATATCATAAAGACAGGCTTTTATCAATCTGTTTTTGCCTCTTTAAGTAATTTAGCCCATTCCTTGTCAACTTCATCCTGGACCCGCTGAAGCAGGCCCTCGTTTTCCGGGCTGAAAAGATGCTTGAATCTTCCCTGTGGTTTCATGAACTCGGCAACTGGGATTTTCTCCTTCGGCGTTACCGTTATCTTGGTTACACCATTTTCAATTTCATAGAGCGGCCAGTAGCAGGTGTTGACCGCAAGCCTTGCAAGCTGAATTGCGTCATTGGTCTTTGACCGCCATCCCCGATTACACGGCGCGATGACATTAATGAACTTCGGTCCCTTGATCTCATGCGCTTTCTGAACCTTTTTGAAAAGGTCCTGCCAGTGAGAAGGGGATGCCTGGGCAACATAGGGGATATCGTGTGCTGCCATTATTTTGGTCATGTTTTTTCTGTTGCGGAGCTTGCCCGGTATTACAGAACCCGCAGGGCATGTGGTAGTATCAGCGCCAAGCGGGGTTGCGCTTGAACGCTGTATGCCGGTGTTCATGTACGCACCGTTGTCATAACAGATGTAAATCATGTCATGGCCTCGCTCCATGGCGCCGGAAAGACTCTGGAAGCCGATGTCATAGGTGCCGCCATCGCCGCCAAATGCAATAAACTTGACCTCCTGGTCAAATTTGCCCTGCTTTTTGAGAGAGCGGTACATAGTTTCTACGCCTGAGAGTGTGGCCGCTGCATTCTCAAATGCAGTATGGATCCAGGGCACGTTCCAGGCAGTGAATTCGGATATGCAGGATGAAACCTCAAGACATCCTGTTGCATTGGAGACAATAACAGGATACTCGGTTGCCATCATGGCGATCTTTACGACGATCGGAGCGCCGCAGCCTGAGCACATTCTGTGGCCGTGGGTGAATCGGTCTTCCTTTTTTGTGAGCTCTTTTAATGTAAGTGGTGTAGCCATATTATTCCCTCACTCCTATATATTCTTTAAGCACATTTACTTTGCCGCTTGTTGCTATCTCATTGAGTTCAGTGAGCACCTGGACAGCATGGGAGGGCAGATAATCCCTTCCGCCAAGGCCGTAGATCTTGTTCATGAGCAGAGGTTTCTTTTCGAGCGGGTAAAGTGCTGAGGCCACCTCCATAAAGAGCGGACCGTAACTGCCGTATGAGTCTGCCCTGTCCATGACACAGACCGCTTTGGTGTTTTTGAGCGCGTCTGCGATCTCGGCGAAGGGGAAAGGCCTGAAGAGTCTTGGCTTGAGAAGGCCTGCCTTAATGCCTTTATCACGGAACTGATCTACCACGTCCTTTGTCGTTCCTGCTGCAGAGTTTAGGATGACGATTGCGATGTCAGCATCTTCAAGCCTGTAGCTCTCAAAAATACCGTATTTCCTGCCGCTCATCTTCTCGAAATCCTTTGCGACATCAAGCACAACATCTTTTACCTTTGTCATGATCTCATGCTGCGCACGCTTGTATTCATGATAGAGGTCGGTAAGGATAAGCGGACCATAGCTCTTCGGTTTTGCAATATCCAGAAGCGGAAGGAAGTTCTGGAACGGTCCGACAAAGTCCTTTACCTGTTTGTCCTCAAGATATTCCAGCCTTTCTATCGAATGACTGATGATAAATCCGTCAAGGCAGACCATGGTCGGCAGTCTTATATCCATATGCTCCGCGATCCTGAACGCCTGGATGGTGTTGTCATAAGCCTCCTGACCATTTTCTGACCAAAGCTGTATCCAGCCGGTATCACGGGCTCCCATGGCATCAGAATGATCGCCATGTATGTTCAGAGGTGCTGAAAGAGCGCGGTTGACCACAGGCATGACGATCGGCAGCCGGTCGCCTGACGCAATATGGAGCATCTCCCACATGAGTGCCAGACCCTGGGAAGAGGTTGCTGTTATGACTCTGCCGCCTGCTGCTGCTGCGCCGATGCAGGCTGACATGGAACTGTGTTCGCTCTCGACCAGGATCGATTCAGTGTCAACCTTGCCGTCAGCTATGAACGATGCGA
>CAZDLA010000012.1:0-69499 GCA_964506525.1 uncultured Nitrospiraceae bacterium | reverse complement strand
TCCAGGATCTCCCCGCTTGAGGCTTCAGCCAGTGCATATTGAGCAGATGCATGAACCGTGCCTAAATGATTCTGATACTTTACGCGGTCTTCAAGCATAAGTATCGTACCGGGGATACTCGACTTCTTTATCAATAGTACCTTATTAAAAGGCAGGTCTAAAACATTCATTCTCTTCCTTTCGTATTGGCTGCTAATCATAGCAAGTCAACAGTTTGTTTGCAAGGCCGGCAAAAAACAACTATTTTTTAGGGCACTATTGTTAGGGGAGAGCTTGTGTTATGTGTGATCGAAACGAATGTTCTGATCTGTGTTGCAGGGGCCGGCCTTTATTGCAATTCACGGTATAAAATGAGTACACTTTAAACAGTGCATATCAACGGGAAGGAGTCCCTGTGAATGACTGCAAATATCCATATATGCGTTATAAAACTGCGATGAAAAAAATCACTGCATCAGTCTTTTTTGCCTTCTTGTTGCTGACCATCCGTCTGGGACTACCTGTTTCCTCTGCTTTTGGGGAAGAGATTAAGGCAAGAGGAGCGGTTGTCATGGAAGCGGAGACCAGAAAGGTGCTCTTTGCAAAGAATCCCGAGCTCAGGCTTTTTCCTGCAAGCACGACCAAGCTGATGACTGCGCTGGTGGTGCTCGACCGGATGCAGCCGTACGACATTGTTACGGTGAGCGAACGCGTTGCAGCAGCACCTGCAACGAAGATGGGACTCCGTCGCGGCGATACCATAACGATTGGAGCGTTGCTCCATGCTGCGCTGATCGGTTCCGCAAATGATGCTGCCGTGGCATTAGCAGAAGCTGTGGCCGGCTCTGAAGAGGCTTTTGCAGGCCTTATGAACAGGAAGGCTGCATCGCTTGGTCTGTATAATACCCGGTTCATTAATTCTAACGGTCTTCCGGGCTCCGGCCAGTATACAACGGCCCTGGAACTGGCCGAGATTATGAGGGAGGCTGTGAGGCATCCCCTGCTGAAGGAGATCCTTGCAACGCGTGTTGCTGAGGTATCGACTATCAGCGGCAGGACAAAGACCATCAGCAATACGAACCATTTTCTCTGGTCCGATCAGGAACTCATACTCGGCAAGACCGGGTACACGAGGGATGCGCGTCACTGTTTTGTCGGCACAGGGAATTGCGGTAGCGGTACACTGATTGTTGCCCTGCTGGGTGAGCCGGTGCGTGGACAATTATGGAGCGAGGCGGGTTCCCTGATGGCACTTGGCGAACGGGTGATCAACCATCTCGAAGAACCTGTTGTCTATATAACCAAGGCTGACAACGATACATCAAAGATGAGACAGGCCTTGGGCAAGACCAGAAAACCTCAGGTCAGAAAAAACAGGACCAGACATAAGCGTTCTCGCGTTTAGCAGTTGGCAGGGATTATAAGGACTATTTTTTGTCTTCATCTGATGGCATAAGGCAGCCGAGAACAAGACTTGCAATGCTTATGACGACTGCTCCCCAGAAGGCTGCTCTGAACCCTGCGACGTGAAATCCGAGTTCGAACTGTTCAGAAAGCCATGAGGTGACGCTGAGCATCATTGCATTGATAACAAAGGTGAAGATACCGAGCGTGAGGATAAGCAGAGGGAATGTGAAAAGTTTTACCAGGGGCCTGATAAAGGTGTTGACCAGGCCAAAGAGCAGGCCGACGATAAGAATGCCCCACCACTCGCCGGAGTAGATAATGCCCGGCACGAACTTGACTGCCAGCATGATCGCAATCGTATTCATGATCCATTTTATCAAAGCCTTCATAACTCATATTCTACCGCGCGACAGAGCATGCGTCAATCGTTGACATGACAGGCACCTGCTGATAGTATGGAAGCAGAAGCACAGTAAATTATATATTTTGGAGGGTAGTTATGAAGCTTTCATTGCAGCTTACGGCACGCAACTTCGAACTCACCGATGCGATCAAGTCTGAAATTACGGAAAAGGTTGAGAAGCTCGAAAGCTTCTGCGACCAGATCATGAAATGCAGGGTTGTTGTGGAATCACCCCACCGTCATTCGCACGACGGTAAACTATACAACGTCAATATAGACCTCAAGGTTCCAGGAGCAGAAATAGTAGTAAAGCGTGAACCGAATGAGGATCTGTACGTGGCCATCAGGGATTCATTCAATGCAGCAAAACGCAAGATCGAGGAATTCATGGCCCAGCAGCGCAGGGAAGTGAAGCACCATGAGGAGACGCCGCAGGGCAAGATCATAAATATTTTCCCTGATAAAGGATATGGTTTTCTCAGTAAGATGGATGGCACTGAGGTATATTTCCATGAGAATAGCGTGCTGAACAAAGGTTTTGAAAAACTCAAGATCGGCATGAAGGTCCGTTTTGCCGAAGAGATGGGTGCTAAAGGCCCGCAGGCAAGCAGCGTCACGGTATTATAGATACTGGAAAAGGTTCAAGCGAAGGTTGACCGTAATTGGTCACTCGATGGCCTTGGCTTTTTCTGATGCTGGTCATTCCCGCCTGTGTCATGGAAGAATTCTGAAGAAATATGGCAGACCTCGCTGTGTCTGTCAGCAGTCTTGAGGAGAGGCAATAGAAATAGCATGAATCGAACATGAAGATTAAGATATTTCAAAAAACGATCATTATTGTGGTCGCAATGGCGCTGATACCGCTTCTTATTACCTCATTCTTTGCCTATAGAATTGCAGAGAAGACTCTTACGGAACATATTCTGAGGGAACTTGAGGCCGTAGCGCATATCCAGGAACACAGGGTAGAGGACGGCATTCTCAGACTGAAGGAAAGACTTGATCTTGTCAGAAGCAGGGTCCCTGCCCTTGTTGCAATTGAACGATTTTATCAGACCGGCGAAACAGCACAGCAGGATATAGCTATATCTGCTTTGGCAGGAGCAAAGGCAGCAATAGACGAGATCAAGATCATCTCGATGCTCAGCATGAGCGGCAGAGTTGTTGCCTCTACGGATCGCGCTCTGCTTGGCAAGGACCTTTCAAGAGAGGAATTCTTTAGTCGCGGTGCCAATGGCTACTACCTTGACAACTTTGCCTTTAGCCGCACGGGTGAGATCATTATGCATCTTTCCTGTCCAATCGACTATCAGGGCCGCCGCCTGGGTGTTCTGGTGATCGAATCGTCTCCTGACGCAATAACTGCCCTGACGCGCGATTATACCGGCCTGGGCAAGACCGGCGAATCGCTCCTTGCCCGCAAAGATAAGGATGGTAATGTCCTTTACATCACTCCTCTCCGCTTTGATCGGGATGCTGCGCTGAAAAAAACTGTGCCGATGGGCAAGGCAGCGAAGCCGATTGTGCAGGCTCTCCTGAAACAGGAGAGTGTTCTGGAGGATGCGCTCGATTATCGTGGTGAACCTGTCTTTGCTGCAACACGACACATAAAAGAGACCGATTGGGGGCTTGTGGTAAAGATGGACCGTGCTGAGGTTCTCGACCCGCTTGTGCAGATGAGGTATCTGATTATCTCTCTTGTCGGTGTTACGGCAGTTCTTGTACTGCTCGTGGCGATCCTGGTCAGCGGCAGATTCGTCAAACCGATAGTGCAGCTCTCCTCTGTGGCGAAGAAGATCAGTGATGGAGACCTGCTGCTGCGTACAGAGGTCACCTCTGGCGATGAGATCGGAGAACTTCAGCAGTATTTCAATAAAATGACGGATGACCTGACAGCAGCAAATGCTTTTCTGGATCAGAAGGTCAAGGACCGTACTGCCGAGCTTTTTGAGGTGAACCGCAGTCTCATCTTGGAGGTTCAGGAACGGATGGAGGCCGAGCGGAAGCTGCTGCACGATGAGGCACGGCTGAAGGTGCTGCTTGACATAGCCCAGTTTCGTTCCAAAGACATACAGGAAATGCTCGATTTTACCCTGCATGAGGTGATACGTCTCAGCAACAGCAGAATAGGATACATTTATTTCTATGACGAACAGAAACAGGAATTTACGCTGAACAGCTGGTCAAAGGATGTCATGAGTCAGTGCCTGGTTATGGAGAAGAAGACCTGCTATGAACTTTCGAAAACAGGGATATGGGGAGAGGCAGTGCGGCAGAGGAAACCTATCATGCTTAATGATTTCCCTGCATCGCACAGCCTGAAAAAGGGCTATCCTGAGGGACATGTGCCGCTCCTGAAGTATCTGACCGTCCCGGTCTTCCGGGAGGACAGGATCGTCGCTGTGGTGGCTGTTGCCAACAAGGAGACTGACTATACTGAGGGTGATGTGAAGGAACTGACGATTATCATGGATGCTGTATGGCAGATCGTTGAGCGGCAGGAGGCTGAGCGAGAGCTTGCCCGTTATGCTGCGGCACTGGAGCGCAGCAACAAGGAGCTGGAACAGTTTGCGTACGTTGCATCCCATGATCTGCAGGAACCGCTTCGAAAGATCGCAAGCTTTACTGAGCTGCTTTCGAGCCGGTACCGCGGCAAACTTCTTGACGAAAAGGCCGACACCTTCATGGAGTTTATCGTGGACGGAGCCAGGCGCATGCAGAGACTCATCAATGATCTGCTTATCTATTCACGGGTGATGACACAGGGTCGGGAATTTACGAAGACGGACTGCAATCATGTGGTCAGCAAAGTGCTGCAGGACCTTGATCTGTCGATACGGGAGAATAATGCGGTGATAAGCAGCGGCACATTGCCGATTATTTTGGCAGACCAGACGCAGATGGCCCAGTTATTCCAAAATCTTATCGTCAATGCGATCAAGTATCACGGACAGGAGCAGCCCAGAGTGCAGATATCGGCCGAGTTGAAGGGGCAGGAGTGGCAGTTTTCGATCACGGACAACGGGATAGGGATTGCGCAGGAGTTCTATGACCGGATCTTTGTTCTTTTCCAGCGACTGCATGCAAAGACTGAATACTCCGGCACGGGTATAGGGCTTGCGGTCTGCAAAAAGATCGTCGAGAGACATAGAGGAAAAATTTGGGTTGAGTCAGCACCAGGCAGGGGGTCAACCTTCTTCTTTACCATTCCTTCTGCAATGTCATCCGAACAACAGACATAAGAAGTTCATAGGATTATTGTGAAGCAGTTTTCATTGTCTCTTGTCAGGATATCTATAGAACACCTATAATACAGGGGCAAATAGGCATACTATAATTTTGAGAGAGGGAACATGAACGGACAAAATCAGATTGATATTCTGCTTGTTGAAGACGATGCTGGTGATGTAGCTCTTACACGGGAGGGATTGGAATCCGCAAAAATGCTGATCCAGCTCAATACCGTGGATGATGGCATAAAGGCCTTGCAGTATCTCAGGAAGGAGCCTCCTTATCAGGATGCGTCCCGTCCGGACATTATCCTGCTCGATCTCAATATGCCGCGAAAAGATGGCAGGGAGACGCTGAAGGAGATAAAGGCTGATGCGAATCTTCGCAGTATCCCGGTTGTTATTCTTACCACGTCCGAGGCTGAGAGCGACATTGTAAAATCCTATGACCTCGGTGCGAATTGTTATATTACAAAGCCGGTCGGATTCGCAGAATTTGTCGAGGTTGTCAAATCCATTGAATCGTTCTGGTTCACTATCGTGAAGATGCCGTCTAAGTCATGACATTTTAGAGAGTTTGGAGACAACGCTGCGTATGAATGAAATGATACACCTCCTGCTTATAGAGGATGACGAAGGTGATGCGTATCTGATCAGGGAAATGCTATCGGAAACTGCTCAGGATGTTCTTATCAAGCAGACCGGCAGACTTTCCGCAGCCGCAGAAAAATTGGCAGCCGGAGGCTTTGATATTGTCCTTGCAGATCTCGGTCTGCCCGATAGCCATGGTCTTCAGACGGTCAGGAGTCTCTGCGAGAAGTTTAAAAATCTTCCCCTCATCGTGCTTACAGGATTGTCTGATGAAAAGGTCGGCATGCAGGCGCTTCAGGAGGGGGCCCAGGATTATCTGGTCAAAGGACAGATTAGCGGCGGGCTTCTCACCAAGGCCATTCGTTACTCCATTGAACGTAAGCGGATCAGCAATGAAAAAGAGCAGCTTATTGTTGAACTGCAGGATGCCCTTGTAAAGGTGAGGGTCCTGCAGGGACTGCTCCCTATCTGCAGCAGCTGCAAGAAGATTCGTGATGACAAGGGTTACTGGCAGCAGATCGAGGGATATATCAGTGAGCATTCAGAAGCTGAGTTCAGCCATGGTATCTGCCCTCCCTGTGCCGAAAAGCTGTATCCGAGTATTTTCTCAAAGAAAGAATAGCGTGAAGAAGATTTCGGTTCTTCTAAAAAAAAGGAATGGAATTGCCTGTCTTACTCTCCACAGGCCTGAAGTCCTCAATACCATCAACAAGGAGATGCTCGATAGACTCGGGCATCTCCTTGATTCGTTGAGGGATGACGACTCGGTCCTCGGTGTAATTATCACGGGTGCAGGAGAAAAGGCCTTTTCCGCCGGCGCTGATATAGGATTTTTCAGTTCGGTTTCCCCCCTCGAAGTGAGATGCCGCGCCCAACTCGCCATAGAGACCTATGCCCGTATCGAAGATCTTGGAAAGCCTGTAATCGCAGCCATCAACGGATATGCCCTTGGCGGCGGCCTTGAACTGGCAGAGGCCTGCACCCTTCGCGTTGTCGTCAATACCGCAAAACTCGGCCATCCAGAGGTGCGCATCGGCGCAGTTGCAGGCTGGGGAGGAACAACGCGCCTTCCGCGGCTTATAGGAAAAGGGCGTGCAGCAGAGATGCTTCTTACCGGCAAGATGGTCAGCGCTGAAGAGGCGTTGGGTATGGGATTGGTGAACAGGGTTGTTGAACCAAAAAATCTTATGAAAGAAGCAGAGGCACTCTTGAAGGAGATTCTGAATCAGGCTCCGTTTGCAGTCAGGATGACCTGGGAAGCAGTGCACCGTGGATTAGATATGTCTCTCGATGAATCTGCCCGCCTTGGCACGGATTACTTCGGGCTCGTCGCTGCAACAGACGATTTCAAAGAAGGCACGAACGCCTTTCTGAAAAAGAAGAAGCCGCTTTTCAGAGGGTGTTAGTCAGAAGCCGTATTCCTTCCATCTGCTGTCCACAAGTTTTTTGATTTCATCCGACATCCAGATCTCATCAGGCCAGTCCCTTGTCATGCCTTCCTCGCGTGTTTTCCGTGTCGCGTCAATACCCATCTTCGCGCCATACCTCGGAAAATTGGCTGCGTGGTCAAGGTCGTCCAGCGGGCCTTCTGAGATGACCACGTCTCGTCTCCAGTCAACATTGTTCAGCACACGCCAGGCAGTGTAGGAAAGATCCTGAACGTCAACGTCCTCATCAACAACAATAATGAGCTTTGCGAACATCATCTGGCCTTTGCCCCAGAGTCCGTTGATGATCTTCTTTGCATGGCCGGGATAGCTCTTCTTTATAGATACAAGGACAAAATTGTGGAACACGCCTTCCATCGGCAGATTGATATCCCTGATCTCGGGTGAATCGAGTTTCATGAGCGGCAGGAATATCCTCTCTGTTGCCTTGCCCATGTAGCAATCCTCCATGGGGGGCTTGCCCACAACTGTGGCAGGATAGATCATATCTTTACGGTGCGTGATACAGGTTGCATGAAACACAGGGTAATTATCCGCTGATGAGTAGAAGCCCGTGTGATCACCAAAAGGGCCTTCAATGCGCTGCTCGCCTGGTTCGATATATCCCTCTATAACCAGTTCGCTGTTTGCCGGAACCTCGATATCTGACGTGATGCACTTGACCATCTCGACCGGCTCCTTCCGCAGAAATCCCGCAAACAGCATTTCGTCAATGGACTCCGGCAGGGGAGCGCTTGCAGAATATATCACCGCAGGGTCGCCGCCAACCGCAATCGCAGCCGGCATTCTTTGGTTCAGCTTTTTGTATTTATCATAGTGCCGAGCTCCGTCCTTATGAATATGCCAGTGCATGCCTGTTGTGGTCTTGTCGTAAATATGAATGCGGTACATGCCGCAGTTCGGCCTGCCTGTCTCAGGGTCTTTCGTAAATACCATGGGAAAGGTAATGAATCTGCCTTCATCTGTCGGCTGTCCGTCGCCCGGCCATGTCTTGAGCACAGGAAATTTTGAAAGATCAGGATTATCTTTTTCGATCACTTCCTGGCAAGGCGCATTTTTTACGGTCTTCGGAAGATATTTGGAGAGCTCAAAGAGCTTGGGAAGCATTGCGAGTTTCTCCATCAGTGTTTTAGGCGGTGATTGGTGCAGAAGTTCCTCAATCCTTTTTCCGACATCATCAAGGTGATTCACTTCAAGTGCGAGGCTCATGCGTTCGAAAGAACCGAAAATATTTGTCACAACAGGGTACGCAGAGCCCTTTACGTTTTCAAAGAAAAGCGCCTTGCCTCCGTCCGGTGACTTGCACATGCGGTCTGTTATCTCTGATATTTCGAGCAGCGGGTCAACCTCGGCAGTAACCCTGTGAAGAAGTCCTTTGTTTTCAATAACTTTTATGTAATCTCTTAAATCCTTGTATGACATCTCAGCCTCCTTTGATCGTAAAAGTGTATAATAGCATATCTATTTGGACTGCTGACAGCCATAGAAAAGGCTATAAATCCCGTCATTTCGTTCGAGAATCTACGGAAAAATATTGATATTTTTTTATAACGTCCTGAAATTAAACTAAAATCTTCTTGACAATGATCTATCTCCTTAATATAATTAAGAAAATTCCTCACTGGGAGACGTGTAATGACAAAGGCTGATCTTGTGGATGCGATTTTCGAGAAGGTAGGCTTGTCCAAGAAAGAGGCGCAGGACATTGTCGAAATCCTTTTTGAAACCATGAAACAGACTTTCTCTGAGGGAGAGTCTATAAAGATGTCCGGTTTCGGCACCTTTCATGTGCGCAAGAAGATGTCCAGAAGAGGCCGCAATCCCAAGACCGGCGAGGAACTTGAAATTACACCGAGAAGAGTTATCACATTCAGAGTCAGCAATCAGTTGAAGGAAGAGATTGAGAAGATAGATGCATAAGCACGCAAGCGAGAGGATAAAACCTCAACAACTATCAGTCCCTGACAAACTCTTTTATAAGATCGGGGAGGTTAGTAAAATAACTGGTGTTGAATCATACGTTCTGAGATATTGGCAGACTGAGTTTCCGTTTCTGAATCCCCGCAAGAACAAGTCAGGTCAGCGGGTATACGTGAAAAAGGATCTTGAAGTTGTCCTGATGGTCAAGAAAATGCTCTATCAGGAACGGTACACGATCGAAGGAGTGAGGAAGAGGTTTGAAGACGGTGTCCAGACCCCTGCAGAGATAAAGCCTGCACCGGAAGTAAAGCCGGCAATCATGAAGAACCCTGCCGAAACCATAGCTTTTTTCAAGAAACGGCTGAAACAGATCGCAGACAGCATCAAGTAATCGGGGCGTAGCGCAGCCTGGTAGCGCACTCGCTTGGGGTGCGAGTGGTCGCAAGTTCAAATCTTGTCGCCCCGACCAATAAAACAAAGGGTTTATTCCGGCGGATGTTTTGGAATAAACCCTTTGTTTTTTAAAAAGATCATCATAGCCCTCTGTCTTTTTTGAATCCCCCGATGATAATAGCGATAGTATGTGAAGGCTTCATATTCTATAATGAAATCATAATGGACGATGATTCAGGTTCAGACATACTGTTCCAAAAAGGGCTAACTCTTCTCAGGGGAAACAATTCCCTTGGCGCTCTTGCCTGTTTTGAAAAAGCCTACATCATAGAAAAGACGCCTGCTCTTATGTCATACCTCGGTCTCTGCATTGCTACGGAGAGAGGACTGATATCCGAAGGGATGAGACTATGTCGCGAAGCAATAGAGCAGGAACCCGATAGCCCGCTGCACTATCTCAATCTCGGGAAGGTCTATTTGAAAGCCGGACGCAAGACCGATTGTCTCGATGTGCTCAGAAAGGGTATTTCCTGTGGCGATCATCCTGAGATCTCTGCACTTCTTGAAAACATTGGTATGCGAAAGCCGGCCATTTTCTCATTTGTTTCCCGCGGCCATTTTCTGAACAGATATGCAGGCCTGATCATGAGCAGGCTCAGGCTGAGATAGCCTGCTTTCTGCAGCTTTTTCGTGGTATTATTCAATAATTCCATGCCGAATCATCTGAAAAGAACAACAAGAAAAAGATCTCAGAAGTCGGGCCTTCCTCCAGGTTCTCTGGTACATATCGGAAGACAGCGTGCCGAGAAAGCAAAGATAACGGTCATTGATTACGATGAAACGCAATTTGTTGAAGAAAGTTTTGACGCTGTAGAAGCCTGCTTTGCCTTCAAAGATAAGCCGACCGTCACCTGGATCAACATTGACGGCATTCACCAGGCAGAGATCATCGAGAAGATGGGCGCCTGTTTTAACCTTCACCCCCTGGTTCTCGAGGATATTCAGAACACCGAGCAGCGCCCAAAGATCGAGAGCTACACTGATTATCTTTACGTTGTTTTGAAGATGCTCTATTTCGATGAAGCGGCCAATGCTGTTTCAACAGAACAGGTCAGTCTCATCGTGGGCCAGAATTATGTCATATCCTTCCAGGAAGGTCTTGAGGGCGATGTGTTTGGACATCTGCGCGAGCGCCTCAGGAATGAAAAGGGACGGGCGCGTAAGCTCGGTGCAGATTATCTTGCGTACTCGCTCATCGATGCTATTGTGGATAACTATTTCTCTATTCTTGAGAGGTTGGGTGAAAAGATCGAATTGCTTGAGGAAAGGCTTGTTTCGAATCCGACGACTACCACACTGCATGATATTCATTACCTGAAGCGCGAGATGATCTATCTCAGAAAAGCAGTATGGCCCCTGCGTGAGGTGATAAGTATTTTCAGCAGGAGCGACTCAGATATCGTCCAGGAATCAACACGGATTTATCTGAGAGACGTTTATGATCACACCATACAGGTTATCGACACGGTGGAGTCTTACCGTGATATGGTCTCTGGCATGCTTGATATCTATCTATCGAGCGTGTCCAACAGAATGAATGCGGTGATGAAGGTCCTGACGATCATCGCAACGATCTTTATGCCTCTGACTTTTCTTGCCGGTGTGTACGGGATGAATTTCAAGCATATGCCTGAACTTGAATGGCGTTATGGGTATTTTGGACTCTGGGGAATCATGATCGTCATTGCGGTCTGGATGCTGATTTTTTTCCGAAGAAAGAAATGGCTATAGAACTTGCTAAAACAGTAAATAAGAAATAAAGGACGATAGATGGATCTGATAAAAACATTCTTTGATATTTTTATGCATTTGGACAAGCATCTCGGTGCCGTTATTCAGGCATACGGGATCTGGACCTATCTCATCTTATTCCTTATCATTTTCTGTGAAACAGGACTTGTGATCACCCCAATCCTTCCTGGCGATTCGCTGCTCTTTGCTGCCGGCGCCTTTGCTGCTCTCGGCGCTTTTGACGTGATGTGGTTGTTTGTCCTGCTTACGATAGCTGCTGTTGCTGGCGACACGCTTAACTACTGGATCGGCAGTTATATGGGTCCCAGGATCTTTCATAAAGAAAAGGTGCGGTTCCTGAACCGTGAATACCTCGACAGGACGCACCAATTCTATGAAAAGCATGGCGGTAAGACGATCATCATTGCGCGGTTCATGCCGATCATTCGCACCTTTGCTCCCTTTGTGGCAGGCATCGGCAAGATGACCTATCTTCATTTTATCAGCTACAACGTGGTCGGCGGCATTGTCTGGATAGCCTCCTTCATCTTCGGTGGATACTTCTTCGGCAATATACCGATTGTGAAGAGGAACTTTACCCTTGTTATCATGGCAATAATTGTTCTGTCAATCATGCCCGGGGTTATCGAGTATATTCGTCATCGCTATCGCAAGGCCTGAAAAGATAATACTATTCTTTAATCAAAACTCGGAGGATATATGAAAAGTCGATTTCTCAAAAACAGAATCTGCATTCTGATCTCAATGTTCATACTCAGCCTGACTTGTCTGGCCGTGGCAGCAGAAAAGAAGCCCCCGGTTACGCAATACTGGGTGAATGTATCAACGCAGAATATGAGCATACCGGGCATGTCATCTGAAGAGATGTCAGGCCTGGAAGGCAGAATGATGGGCAGGATGGCCGGCATGGGACCGAAGCGTAACCTCTTGCTCCAGCTAAACTCGCCGAAGTCAGTTCCTGCTGAGCCCGAGGCTACGCATGACATACCTCCTGGACTGAAGATGGGAAATACCCTGCCGCTTATCATCCCTGAGCGCGACAAAACAGTCCGGACTGAGGACGAGGAAGTAAAATACGAAAAGCCTAAGTTGCGCATGCTCATGTACTGGGGATGCAGCGAGACAGTAAGGACTGGTCAGCCAAAGGTGCTGGATACAGAGAAGATGAGTATGATCGATTTTGGCAAGGCAATGGGAGGCAGACGGGGCTCTGCCCAGTATCCGCCTTCTCCGAGAACAGGTTGGGCATATGCTGAATGGCCAGACAAGAGGAACCGGAAGGACGTGCCGAAAGGCAGTTTCCTGGAAGGTGAACACTTTGTGCACGGCAATTATTCTCCTGATATCAAATTTGCCGTAGATGAGAAGCATGACTTCATGGCTCCTGTGGAATTCTCATCGGTCAAGGGTGGTCTTACGGACAGCATTAAGTTCCAGTGGAAGAAGATCCCTACAGCCCTCGGTTACTTTGCCATGGCAATGGCCACCAATGAGAAGACCGGCGAGATGGTCATCTGGTCTTCGAGTGAAATTCAGGAGCCCGGGTACGGCTTGATGAACTATCTTGCACCTTCTGATGTGCATAGGTTTATCAAGGAGAAGGTCGTGATGGGGCCTGAGGTGACGAACTGTGCTATTCCGCAGGGCATATTCAAGGACGCAAAGGGTGCTGCCGTGCAGTTCATCGGATATGGTGACGAGCTGAACATAGCCTGGCCGCCAAAGCCGAAGGATTCGAAGAAGCCTCATGACTATATCTGGGCCATGAAACTGCGGAATAAGTCTACCGGAATGCTGCCTCTTGGGCAAGAGGAAGGCAGGGAAGGACGAAAGGCACGGAGCAGACAGTCAGAGCAGGAAGAGAAATCTGCTGATACTGAAAAGAGCGAAGAAGAGCCTCAGAAAAAGAAGGGTCTTATCAGGGGCATATTCGGTTTCTGAGTTTTTCCATTATGTTCAGTTAATTCGTTGATTTGTAATCCGGACTTGTCAGGAGGCCATGTTCAAAAGGCTCTTCTGACAAGTCTCTGTCTTTTGTCCATATTATAGCCCCTCGCATAACTGCTAATCGCCTAAGTTTCAGAAAAATGCAACTCATATGATTCAGGTCATACTAAGTATCAATTTATAAGTTTAGACTAACCTCAAGTCATAGAATGACGATCATCAAAATACAGATCATTCATACAGGAGGTTTTTCATGTTTTGTTATCAGTGTGAACAGGCTGCACAGGGTAAGGCATGCATCAAGATGGGAGTATGCGGAAAGAACGAAGAGGTCTCTGCTCTTCAGGACTTGCTTGTTTATTCATTGAAAGGGTTATCACTTGTCGCTCAAGAAGGAAAAAAGGTCAATATCAATGACCGTGACATTAATGTATTTACCACAAAGGCCCTTTTCTCGACGTTGACCAATGTGGATTTTGATCCTGAACGGTTTGTTACCCTTATCCGCAGATCTGTGGAGCTTAGGGAAGTTCTGAAGCAGAATATAGCGACTGCAGGCGGCAATACAGAGTTTGCTGACAAGAGTGCTTCCCTTGCGCCTGCGGATTCGCTTAGCGGGTTGGAGAAGCAGGGCAAGAAGGTGAAGGAGCATGTGCCTGATAAGGCCATTGATCCGGATATCCAGTCGATGCAGGATATCGTGCTTTACGGGCTGAAAGGCGTTGCAGCGTATGCTGACCACGCCCTGATCCTCGGCAAGGAAGACGATGTTGTTTATGCATTCATGCATGAAGCGCTTGCTGCCATGACCAGGAAGGATCTTGTTCTGAACGACTGGATCGGACTTGCCATGAAGTGTGGTGAGGTAAATCTCAAGGTTATGGAACTTCTTGATGCTGCAAACACCGGGTCTTATGGACATCCTGTTCCGACAAAGGTCTCTCTCGGTGCAAAGAAGGGAAAGGCGATACTTGTCTCAGGCCATGACCTCAAGGATATCGAGGAGATCCTGAAGCAGACTGAGGGCAAGGGAATATCGATCTATACCCATGGCGAAATGCTCCCTGCTCACGGGTATCCGGCATTAAAGAAGTATGCGCACTTCGAAGGCCACTACGGAACAGCATGGCAGAATCAGCAGAAAGAATTTGCGCAGTTTCCGGGCGTTATTGTGATGACCACGAACTGCATCCAGAAGCCGCTCGATACGTATCAGGAGAACATCTTTACGAGCGGGCTTGTCGGCTGGCCCGGCGCAACACATATTCAGGGACAGGATTTTACCCCTGCTATTGAGAAGGCTCTTGAGTTGCCAGGCTTTACTGCTGATGTTTCTGGAAAGGAAGTCACGACCGGTTTTGCAAGAAATGCTGTCCTCGGTGTGGCTGACAAGATAATTGAGGCGGTCAAGAATAAAGATATTCGTCACTTCTTCCTTGTCGGAGGGTGCGACGGCGCAAAGGCAGGCAGGAACTATTACACGAAGTTTGTGGAAAGGGCGCCGAAAGATACGGTCATCCTGACCCTGGCCTGTGGTAAGTTCAGGTTCTTTGATCAGGACCTCGGCACGATCAACGGCATTCCGAGGCTGCTCGATATCGGTCAGTGCAATGACGCGTATTCAGCCGTGCAGATTGCTCTTGCACTTTCAAAGGCATTTAATGTCAGCGTGAACGAACTGCCTCTCTCGTTCATCCTTTCATGGTATGAGCAGAAGGCTGTCTCAATCCTGCTGAGCCTGCTTCATCTCGGCATCAAGGACATCCGCCTTGGCCCATCGCTTCCGGCATTCATAACACCAAATGTGTTGAACTTTCTGGTCCAGAACTTCGGCATCAGGCCTATAGCTTCTACTCCTGAAGAGGACCTCAGGGAGATCCTCGGCGAAAACTGCTGCCCTGATATGGAGAATGCAGCATAGTTCGGGGGGGGGTAGAGTTCGAAAGATGAGACGGGGAAGAGGGCTGTCTGTACTCTTCCCCGTTTGTATAAGGTGCTGTGAAGGTTACGCAATCCGGAGTAGCAACTCAATTATTCATGATATGTAACCTTGCAGGAGTGGAACTTACAATTGGCTCCGCAGGCAGCATTACCGGTGTAAATTGAGATGTTGTAGTACTTGTTCGCCTTGTCGACAACGAATGCGGTCATCGGTGCATTCAGGGCAATGGGTGTTGCGCTTGCATATGAGACGTTGGAAGGACAGCCGCTTGCCGAGTTTGAATAGCACCAGTTCGTCTTTAGGGAGCAAGTCCCTGTGGTAATGCATTCCCAGACACTGAAAGCCATTATTGTTGATGTTGAGTTGTCGGTAACTGTGCATTGGAGGGCGGAAATCGTGGAGCCGTCAGGAATAACGGTAAGAGGGATAAGGGCGTAATTGCCGGGGTATGATGCACTTGTTAGATAGCTGTATTCTCCCCCCGAGTATCTTACAGCGGTCACGCCCGGCTGATACTGAAGGTCAGCTGGACCGAATACAATAGACCGTGTGGCGGTAGACTTGATCGTGCCCCCTACCGTCAGATTGCCGTCTACCTTCGCATTGCTCAGCGAGTGCAGACCATATCCCGACGAACTGCTGCCCACTACGCCGTCACCGTTTGCTGATGACCCATAAACGCCTGAACCGGAGATTGACGTTGCCCTGACACCATAACCTGAAATACTCCATCCATATACTCCAGTGCCCGTTTCGGAGTTGCCTGACACGCCGTTAGATGATCCGGCGCCGTAGACCCCGGTATTGGAGCCTGCGCCATAGACACCCGATGTTGCCCCAGTGAAATAGCCGCCATAGCCAGTTGTACTCGTATTATTTACATACAGGCCGTATCCACCGACGCCAGTCGTATTTCCACTCCAGGCTGCTCCGAAGTGGCCGTGGTTGGCTAGGGAAATCGGAATTCCGGTTGAGATATCGCTGAGGGTGTGTGTGTGCGCAGCCTGCGCAAATGACCATGCATACTGCCCTTCAAGAGTAGTGGCATTATCAGCACTCAAGGCATAGGCAGCGCCCAATGCATACGGCACCGATGCCAGTGCCTCCCTTGGCATCTTCTCCGGACCATTGTTAACCGATATGCCCAACCAATAAGGGTCGTCAAAAGCAAGAGAAAGCGGGTTGCCTACAGGATCGATGCTGCCGAGGACAACACTGTAATCCCCATTTGTGACCGTAACGCCGAGATGGAGCTCCGACCAGATTACCGAACCACTAGTGGCTGTAGGGTAGAGAGCGAAGATGAGTTGAACTGTGCCGTTCACCGGCTGTCCGTTGCTGTCAGTCAGATAGCCCTGATAATTGATGATCCGTGGGACAGCAGCTGATGAAACTGAATGTGTGAATACCAGGAGAACCACTATCAGTATACCGCTCCATAACCTCTTTGTTTTCATGTTTCCCTCCTTATTATGCGATGTTGTTATTACTGGACGCACAAATCATAAAATAAAGATAATGAAGTTTGATAGATAGTGGACTTGTGTTGCTTTTAAGCCTTTTGGCTAAGATGCGGAGGAGAGTGAGTAGTGCCGAGATTGTAGTGACCAATGCGGAAGTGAAGCGTCTTCTTGAAAGAGTTTGCATCATCCGAAAAGCCTTCTGCTCCCCATATAACGTCATCACCCTCCGAAAGTAGGTAGCTCTAATTTATCACGGCATCTGCGTTATGGTCAATATCAGTAACAGGAGGAAGCACTGCTGCCCCGACATGGAGAATGCAGCATAAAGCAAGATCATTAAGGCATTTTTGAGATGGGTTCTAGTAAATTTGAAATTGTTTTGTTAAAACCACTTTAAACTATTGCTCGATACATTTCATGCAGCGTGTGTCTGTCGGATCAACGGAAAGCCTTTGGGCATCAATTTCTTTCTCACACATAAAGCATTTACCGTATTCACCGGATTCGATGCGACGCAAAGCTCCGTCAATTTTCAGGAGTTGACGCTGCCGAAGCCTTGAGCCTTCCTCTGCCCTTCGCTGCGCTATCATTGCACCCATGAGGGAAAGACGGCCCATGTTGTCTTGATCCAGTTGCCACGGCTTAGTCGCTTCTCTTGAAGATTCATCGAGATCCTGAAGTTCAGATCGGAGACTCAATAGTTTTTGTTTGAATTGTTCAACCTCTGTTTTATTCATTTTCGTATTCAACCTCTTCAGATCAACATCATCAATGCCTTCGTGACAAAGAGGTGTGTCCGGCAATAGACATGTAGTAGAAAACTTGTTGAGTGAAGTATCCTGACGATTAACTATTTACGCTTCACGATTTACGAATCACGCTTCACGGTCTTTTCAATACCACATCATTGCTTCGAAGTCAGGGGTGGGGACAGAAATGCTGATATGGCCTCTCCAGGGGCAGCGTTCTATTTCTTCGTTTCTCTTACGGATCGAAATAAAAAGATTGAGTTCGTCTTTCTGTTTTGCCTTCAGGTCTGCAAAGGGAATGCTCATTTCGAAGATGTCCTTTATTGCTACATCCGGCATTTCCTTGACCAATACCCACTCCTCATTAATTTTGTCGAAGAGCTTTGCACGAATGTCGCTTCCATTGACAGGACAACTGATCTTGATCTCTGCAGGTTTCGAAGTCATGATCGCAATTTCGATGTCATCATCAAGCGCGTCAAAGGTCGTGGCAGGATCGATCCTTACGAAAAGGTTATCTTCACTGAAACCGTAATACATCGATGCTACCAAGCTTTCCGATTTGTGCATGCTTCCGCCTGACTTCTTTGCATCGATCTGTGCTCCCTGATACCACTCGTAATAGCTGGTAACGATCCCGTCGATCTTCGGCTTGATAAAGCCCCGGATAGCAAGGGCGGGTGCAACGCCCCTGTCGTGTCTGAGCACAGGCACAAAAAGGTGGGCCGGCACATCTTTGCCCATTTCCTTGTATACCTGCATGAGATTCAATCTGAAGAGTTCGTCAAAATCCTCCTCAGTCTCTGTGGAATGCTCATCTCCATACCACCAGTTCCAGTCGCTGCCTTCAGCAATATGGATAGATTTCCAGGCCTTCTCGAGTGTCAAATCAGGGTTCGCCTGCTGATAGTGTTCGAGCGCTTCCCGTGCTTCAGTAAGATAATCCCAGGAAAGGTTGTCCTCTTCATGTCCTATCCATATACCATAATTGGCATTGATCCAGGAGCCCGGATGCAGACGTTCAAGGGGATCGCCGCGGTGTTGGGTATTAATATATTCTGAGACAGTAATTGTCTTAAGGCGTTCTTCGTTCGAAAGCCCTTCATACAGATAGAGGAAAAAGTCCCTGCCGTCATTCTTGTAGTGTTCCCATGCATTTTCGCCATCAAGAATGATCGGCACCACGTGAGGAGAGTGAGAGGGAAGCGAGTTGCGGATATTCAGGAGCCTCTGGATCAGGTCATCTGCAGCTCTCTTGGGGTCCCACTGGGAATAGACAAAACCGATAAGGTCAGAGACCGTATGGTCCCTGAAGACCATCGAGACATTTTCATAGGAATAGGGACGATAGAGCATATGAGGATCGAGCAGATTGCCAGCGCCATCGCGGAGACCTCTGCCTAATGATGCAGAGAGAACACCTTCATCAGTTGCCACCCACTGAATGCCATGACGTGAAACAATGCGGAGCACTTCTTCGCTTACAGAGCCCTCAGACGGCCACATGCCCACAGGCCGGTAATTGAAAAGTGACTCAAAATAGTTAATGCCCATTTTGATCTGTTTTTCCGCGTCTTCAGGATGCACGAAACGCTGCCGCGGGAGCCGCACATTCGGCATTGCTACGCGTGCGATATCCGTGTCGCAGAGCAAGGGGAGGATAGGGTGGTAAAAGGGCGTGAACGAGAGTTCTACCTGGCCTGAAGCAGACATATCTTTATAGGCAGGTATGATCCTGTGCAGGATATTCATCTGTTTCTCGATCAGCAGCGCCTTTTCTTCCTCTGTGTATCCATGTCCTTTTTCTACAAGAGATCTCAGGAAGGGATCGTTGTTCCTGAAAAGTGGATCTATCCAGCAGAGGTTGAAGAAAACCTGAAGGTCCAGAAAATCCTGATCAGTAAAATATTTTACCGCCCGTGCAAGGTCACTCTTGACCACATGGGTCCCGCGCTTCACCAGCAGTTCATAATATCGGGGGAAGGGCTTGATCATATTATCCCAGTGCGCAAGAAAGAAGTTTTCGAGGATATATGAGCGTTCCTGATCAGTGAGTTCAGCAGCAGGCTTTATGGTCAACTCGAGGTGAACGTCCTTGCCGCCATGCTCTGAATAGTCGACGAGCTGTTCAAGGAGTGATGGCACGAGATTGAAATTCTGCCTGACAGCGGGAAATTCTTTCAGGATCTCGAGCATGTCAAGATAGTCCTTGGTGCCGTGGAGCCTTACCCAGGGCAGGCGGTACAGACCTGTAGAAGGATCTTTGTAATACGGCTGGTGCATATGCCAGATGAAGACGATGTGAAGAGGATTAGCGGTCATACTGGAAAATATATTCGTCCGGTCTTGAAAGCCCGTATTCCTCTCTGGCAAGTTTTTCGCGGTAGAAAGGATCGTCCTTGAGGGCTTTGAGCTGAGACCGCATCTGCTCATTCTGGTTGCTGATCTGCGCTATCTGCTTTTCGAGACTCTTGCGTGTTCTGTTGAGTTCAATATATTTAAAGAGGCCCATGTCGCCAAAAACGAGGCTGATCGAGAGGTAAAGAAGAGTCAATACGATGATCGTGAAAAAGATCATCTGCTTCTTCTTTACCTCTGAATTGACCTGTTTTTCGAGTGTAGTCATGGATGAAGATTATAAAAACCTTTTTTCCCTTTATATTGAGCAGATTCCGCGAGTTCTTCCTCGATCTGAAGGAGCCGGTTATATTTTGCAACCCGCTCACTCCGCGCAAGCGAACCGGTCTTGATAAAGCCTGTGTTGCAGGCAACCGCAAGGTCTGCGATAGTGGTATCTTCTGTTTCTCCTGAACGATGAGAAATGACCGCTGTAAAGTTAGCGGTCTTTGCCATCTCGATCGCATCAAGGGTCTCGGTCACGGTGCCGATCTGGTTCAGTTTTATCAGGATCGAGTTCGATATTCCCTTCTCAATGCCCTTGGCAAGGATACGGGTATTCGTAACGAACAGGTCATCGCCTACAAGCTGGACTTTCTTGCCGAGCGCGTCGGTCAGAGCTTTCCAGCCTGTCCAGTCATTTTCGGAAAGCCCATCCTCTATGGAGAGCACAGGGTATTTTGCAATGATCTTCTCATAGTATTTGATCATTTCATTGTAGGTCACTTTCTTGCCTTCGAACTGATATTTGCCCTTGTCGAAAAACTCTGATGCTGCAACGTCGAGTGCAAGATAGATGTCCTTGCCGGGTTTGTATCCTGACTCTTCTATCGCAGTGAGAATATAGGTGATCGCCTCTTCGTTGCTTTTGAGATTCGGTGCAAAACCTCCCTCATCGCCGACTGCGGTGTTGAGGCCTTTGTTCTTCAGGATCTTCTTCAGGGTATGGAAGATCTCTGTTCCTGCTCTGAGCGCCGAAGCAAAATCAGGGAGGCCTGCAGGCATGATCATGAATTCCTGGAAGTCGAGGTTGTTGTCTGCATGGGCTCCGCCGTTGATGATATTCATCATCGGCACAGGAAGCACCTTTGCATTAAAGCCGCCGATATAACGATAGAGCGGCATACCCGATTCAATAGCCGATGCCCGGCAGACAGCGAGGGAGACGCCGAGTATGGCATTTGCCCCAAGCTTCCGTTTGTTGTCTGTGCCGTCGAGTTCTATCATGAAGTTGTCGATAAAATCCTGATCCGTTGATTCGAGTCCGCGAACCCTGGGAGCGATCTCCTCAAAAATGTTCTTGATCGCTTTCATGACCCCTTTGCCATGGAACCGCTTTCCTCCGTCCCTCAGTTCAAGGGCCTCTCTCTGGCCTGTTGATGCGCCGGATGGTACTGCTGCCCTGCCGATTACGCCGCTGTCAAGGTGAGCATCGACCTCAATGGTCGGATTTCCCCTCGAATCAATAATTTCCCGTGCTATCAGATCAATAATCTCACCCATGGTTCTAACATCCTCCTTACAGGTATTGACTCATCAGGGTTTCTATCCGAACCATGTCAATCTGCTTGTCCATAAGTTCGGAACGGTTGCCTATGTGCCGCAAAGTTGTTTCAAGAAAGATCCGGAACTGTTTTATCTTTTCCAGGATCTTTGGGAATCCGTTTCCTGATACCATCTCTTTTTTTATGGTGTTCAGGTCATGGAAAAAAAGATTGAACTCCTCATAGTCATCGTGTCTCAAAAGCTTGAACGTGAAGCTTTCGAAATATAACATATAGTTTCTCAAGGATTCAAAACTTTTGAGGCGCTCTGCGGGGTCATGAGCCCTTGAACAGAAGAGTGCGACAAAAGCATGAAGGACATGGATATCTTCCCTCAGCCTGAAGGATTGTTCCATTTTGTTCATAAAACTCGCAAAGATCTCGACGCCGCTGATAGCAGGGTCAAAGTGCTGGGTGAGCTGAACAACTGACTGTTCGGTCAGGTTCTTCAGAATGCCGTGGCTGTTCTCTATTTTACCCCTAAATTGGATGGATGCCTTTTTGCGAAGGATATCTTTCAGTTCCTGCTGGTACACACGCTTCGTTTCCATGGAGAATTGGTAGGACATCGCCTGGAGCAGCATCTGCAGATCGCGACTCCTCATCTTTTTCATTGATTTATCGACGTAGATATGGAAAGCGTTGATTTCTGACCTGAGAAGGATAAGCAGGATCAGCGAAGTGTTCAGTGATACGGCACGCTGCGTAGTAAGCTCGATGAAGCTCATGATCCTTATGAACCTGAAGAGATAGAGATAGATGACTGAAATATGTTTCTTCTCATCCTTATCTTCCAGTGACTTGGCAATCTTCGATATGGACTGGTTGGTGATCATATCGAACTCAGGATTCATATTCTTTTTAAAGGGATTAAAAAAGACATTTTCTCTTATTTCCTTGCTGACCAGATTTCCGACGTTCAGAAATCCCATATAAGAGATGTGGCCTGAGCGGGCGAGATCCGAGATGAGTCCTTTCATGTTGATGAAGGAGTCATACACGAGGTAGAGTCCTTTTTCGGGCGTATCCTGCAGATACAGATCTTTTCTGAAGTCATCGATCTTGCGTTCAGGCATGAATTTGGATTCTGCGAACTTCCGGAACCAGTATGCGTTCTTTCTGTTTTCCGGTATCACGACTTCAAGGATACCGAGCACGCGGAGGATTACGTCTCTGGCTGCGAGCAGTTCTTCATAAAAGTTCCTGCTTGCTATGTCCTCATTCGAAAAGGGCAGGTTTTCGATATTGAAGAAGCGGTCAAGAGCACGGAGCAGCACATCAAGCTCTGAAAAGAGGACTGCATTGTCCTGTTTTGATTGCATTACCCAGTCTTGTCTGCTCTCTTTCGGCAGCATCATCCCCGGCTTCCCTTGGCGCCAGGCAGATGGACTGCCATCTGGTGGACGTCCTCCGCAGCTTCCATGACAGCCTCTGCCAGCGTAGGATGCGCATGGATAGTTTCTGCAAGCTCCCGGGCAGTGAGCCCTGCTTTCATGGCAACTGCTGCCTCAGCGATAAGATCAGAGGCATGAGGCCCTATAATGTGAGCGCCGATGATCCTGTCGGTTGCTGCATCTGTAATGATCTTCACCATGCCAGCTATCTCGCCCATGGCATGAGCCTTGCCAAGTGCTCTGAAGGGGAAACGACCCACCAGGTAACTGATGCCTTTTTCAACGGCCTGATCTTGGTTCATCCCGACCGAGGCGATCTCGGGAGAGGTGAATATTGCCGCAGGTAAAACGCTATAGTCTATTTCAGCATTCTGTCCCATGATATTTCTTGCTGCGACGATACCCTCTGCAGATGCTTTATGAGCAAGGAGTATTCCGCCGGTAACGTCGCCAATGGCATGGATACCGGGAATGTTTGTTTCCATCTTCCTGTTGACGATGATCTCTCCTCTTGGCCCTCTGCGAACGCCCGTTTCTTCCAGGCCTATTCCATCGGTATTCAAGGCCCTGCCTATAGACACAAGGATCTTTTCCGCAATGATCTCCTTCCCGTCGGATAGCAGGGCATGCACGCCGTCTTCTTTTATATCGGTCTTTTCAACTTTTGTATTGGTGATGAGTTTGATCTTCTTTTTCTTTAATTCTTTTTCAAGGAGTTCAGATATTTCCCGATCTTCAGCCGCAAGTGCCCTGGGCAGTATCTCCACAATGGTCACCTCACTGCCAAGTTCACGAAAGATGCAGGCGAACTCGCAGCCGATAACACCTGCACCGACAATAAGCATGCTTTTGGGTATCTGCCGGAGATCAAGAGCGTCAGTGGAAGAAAGGATATGCGTTCCATCAAACGGCAGGGAAGGGATTGCTGCCGGACGCGAGCCTGTAGCAATGATGATGCTGTCTGATGAAACGATTTCCTCTGTGCCATCCTTTAGCGTGACATTAATTGTTTCTGGTGTTGTGAGGACCCCTTTTCCTTGAACAAACCTTATGTCCCGGTTCTTGAAGAGACCCCTGATGCCTTTGACGAGCGTGGAGACAACCTTGTTCTTCCTGTCAATGATGCGGCTAAGGTTCGGGATTACCTCGCCTTTGAGCTCAATGCCAAAATCTTCAAGATCTCTGACCTTGGCAAGAAGTTCTGTTGATGCAATAAGCGTTTTTGTGGGGATGCATCCCCAGTTAAGGCAGGTGCCGCCGACCTCGCTATTCTCTATGACCGTGACTTGAGCACCAAGCTGGGCAGCCCTGATTGCAGCCACATATCCACCCGGTCCTGCACCGAGGACCGATAGTCTCACTTAGATTCCTCGTCCACAAGCTTGCCGTATTCAGAAGCGTCCAGGAGATCGTCGATCTCCGCCGGGTTGTCAAGTTCGATAACTGCTATCCAGCCCTTACCATAAGGGTCTTCATTGATGATCTCGGGGGTATCGGAAAGTTCTTCGTTAATTTCGATAATCTTTCCGCTGACCGGTGATATTACGGATGATGTCGATTTTGTTGATTCTATCTCCGTGATCTCTGTGCTTGCCTCAACCGATGACTCGACCTCCGGGAGTTCAATATATACGATATCTCCCAGTGCGTCCTGTGCATAATCCGTTATACCGATAGTTCCCTTGTTGCCGGAAACCCTGACCCATGTGTGTTCCTTGTGATATCTGATGTCCTGCGGATGCATAGCAGCCTCCTTACCGAGAAAATACAGCAGAGATTTCTCTGCTATCATAGCATGTTCTTCTTACTCAAAAAAGGGTTTGGCCGGTTGCTTAGAGCCGCACCTTGTTTTTCAGCTCGATCAGCTTGGCAAGTGCTTCTTCGGGCTTCATGCTGTCCGTGTCAAGGGCAAGAATTGTGTCGATGACCGAGCTGCTTGAAGAGGAAAAGAGATCGAGCTGATCGAGCTTCTTTTTGCCGCCTTTCTGCTGGGCGAACTTTGGTGCGCCCGCCTCATTCAATTCTTCTTTCTCGAGATTATGAAGAACCTCTTTTGCTCGCGCAATAATACTGTCAGGAACACCGGCAAGACGGGCGACCTGTATGCCATAGCTTTTATCAGCCGGGCCGTCCTCGATCTTTCTCAGAAAAATGATCTCATCTCCCCACTCCCTGACAGAGATATTGCAGTTCTTAACTCCCTCATGGATAATGGCCAGTTCGGTCAGTTCATTGTAATGCGTAGCAAAAAGTGTTCGAGCCTGGATCCTGTTCAGAATATGCTCTGCAATGGCCCACGCGATGCTGATGCCGTCAAAAGTACTCGTGCCCCTGCCCACCTCGTCAAGGATGATGAGGCTCCGGCCCGTGGCATTGTGAATGATATTGGCAGCCTCTATCATCTCGACCATAAAGGTGCTCTGTCCCTTGACAAGAAAGTCCGATGCACCGATCCTGGTGAATATCCTGTCTGTGATGCCGATGCGCGCAGCTGCTGCAGGCACAAAGCTTCCCATCTGGGCCATCAGGGTGATCAGAGCAACCTGCCTCATGTACGTGGACTTGCCTGCCATGTTCGGACCGGTCAGTATGATCAGCAGATTATCCTTTGTATCAATGAGGGTATTGTTCGGAATGAACCGATCTCCGGACAGAACACGCTCAAGTACGGGATGCCTGCCTTCTGTGATCTCGATAACCGCATCCTCGAGAATCTCCGGTCTTATGAAATTGTGCCGTTTGGCCACAACAGCAAGAGAAGAAAGAAAATCAGTTTGTGCCAGTGCGGAAGCTGTTCTGAGGATCTGGTCAGAGGCATCCTTTACGCTCAGGAGTATCTGGTTGAATACGTGAAATTCAAGGCTCTTCAGCGTGTCTTCAGAACCAAGAACCCTGGTCTCATACTCCTTGAGTTCAGGTGTAATGAACCGTTCTCCTCCCACAAGCGTTTGTTTCCTGATGTAATCATTCGGGACGATATCGAGGTTTGCTTTGGTAATTTCGATGTAATAGCCGAAAACCTTGTTGTATCCGATCTTCAGGGACGATATACCTGTGCGTTTTTTCTCCCGTGCTTCCATCTCGGCAATGAAGTCTTTGCCTGTTGTTGATATAGACCTGAGGTCATCAACTTCTGCATGATATCCGTGCCTGATAATGCCGCCGTCTCTGATACTGAGCGGCGGGCTTTCCATAATTCCTTTTTCGATCAGTTCCCTGTGCAGGGGCAGTTCCGCTATCTCCTCTGCAAGGGATTTAAGGTAGGGCTCCCTTGACGCATTCAGGGCCTTTCTGAGCTTTGGCAGCTCTGCCAGCGATGTTCGAATCGCAACAAGATCACGGGCATGTGCCTTTCCTGTCGTGACCCGTGCAGCAAGCCGCTCCAGGTCCTGAACCCTTCTGAGACATGTCCTGATGGATTCGAGCAGTTCGAAATCATCGATCAGGTATTCAATGGCGCTGAGTCTTGCCTGGATCCTGGATATGTCTGTCAATGGCCGCAGCAGTGATGTTCTGAGGAACCTGCCGCCCATTGGGGTGAGCGTCTCGTCCAGTGCCCAGAGAAGAGTGTCTTCTCGTGAACTGTCCCTGGTATTGTGCGTCAGTTCAAGATTGCGCTGCGTTGCCGCATCGATGAACATGTTCGT
Organism: uncultured Nitrospiraceae bacterium; assembly: GCA_964506525.1. GTDB lineage: Bacteria > Nitrospirota > Thermodesulfovibrionia > Thermodesulfovibrionales > UBA6898 > UBA6898. Next base: position 43,233 of record CAZDLA010000012.1, on the reverse strand, counting down.
TGCCTGCCTGAAGGTTGTGATCTTCCTGAAGTCGGGATTCTCCTTTAGGGATGTCTTGAGATACTCAAGGAGCGCTCCTGCCGCTGATATGCCTGCGGTGAACCCGCCGCAGCCAAACCCGTCAAGCGATGATACACGGAAATACTCCGTGAGTGTCCGATACGCGTCAGCATAGTCGAATGACCAGTCATCCCGGAATGTCTGGTAGTAGCCTGAAAGAGTTTCCTGATAATGAATGTTATCCCTGAGGCTTGCGGGCAGCATGATCTCTTTAGGCTCAAAGCTGCTCACCTCGTCCTCAATATTCTCTGCTGTCTCGAAGACGATGAACTGGCCAGTTGATATGTCCGCAACGGCGACGCCATGTTTTCTGCCTGCAGGGAAAATGGACATGATGTAGGTGTTTTCCTTGGGATTCTCAGGGGTGTGCGTACCGGGCGTAATTACCCTGACCACTTCGCGTGCAACAATACCCTTGGCTTCTTTCGGATCTTCTACCTGTTCGCAGACGGCGACCTTGAAGCCTGCCTTGATAAGTTTGGAGATGTATGTTTCTGCTGCAAAGTAGGGAACCCCGCACATGGGCAGGGGGTTATCCTTTGATTTATCTCTTGAGGTGAGTGCGATCTGAAGGATGCGGGATGCCTTCTCTGCGTCTTCGCCGAACATTTCATAAAAGTCACCGAGCCTGAAGAGCACGATCGCATCGGGATAGCTCTCTTTGACGGCGGTATATTGCTTCATAAGCGGCGTGAGTTCAGACATATCGAATATTAAATACCATCGAGGAGACAAAGTGCAACCTGCTTAAAACAGAAGGAAAAGCGATTTTTTATCATGGCAGCGCCACGGGTCTTGCCTGCCTGTTTTCTTGACTTATTTAACTGTAAATCTCTATAATTAAATTCTTTTACGGCCTTTATTAATGAAAATAGTTATTCCAGATATACCGGATGAAGGGCTTTTTGTAGAGCTTGAGGAGAAGATCAGTATTGATGGTTATTCTGTCTCTTCTCCGGTAAAGGCACAGTTGGCTGTGAACAAGACTGCAAATGAGGTCATGGTCACGGGAAGTGTCTCTGTGGAACTGGAGATGGAATGCAGCAGGTGCCTTCAGGACGTGAGGCAATCTCTGGAGCTTCCGGTAAGTGTGGTATATCATCCTGCTCATGAGATTGGGTCGGAAAAGCACGGACTCCATGATGATGAGATGGACATGGGGTTTTACTCAGGAGAAGAGCTCGACCTGCAGGAACTGATTATAGAGCAGATATTGCTCAACGTTCAGATGAAACCGCTCTGCAGGGAAGACTGCAAGGGCATCTGTCCGAAATGCGGCATTGACCTGAATAATGGCACCTGTGCCTGTGTTCAGAAAGAGATAGACCCCAGGCTTGAGGTCTTGAAGAAATTATTAGACAAAGAAAAGGAGTAGTACTTTGGCAAATCCGACAAGCAGACATTCGAGAGCAAGAAGAGACAAGAGACGGGCAAACTGGAAGGGTGAGACGCCTAATCTCGGCCAGTGTCCGGAGTGCAAGGAACTTAAGATGCCTCACCGGGCATGCCCCAGTTGCGGCGCCTACAATGGCACTAAAGTCCTCGAAATTGTAGAAAAATAACCGACATAATGAATGTCGTTCTTGATGCCATGGGCGGTGACCATGCGCCGACTGTCAATATTGACGGAGCCCTGGACACGGTGCATGAGTCAGAAGACATTCATGTAACCCTTGTTGGCGATGAAGCTACCATCAGGAAAGAGCTCAAGGGCAGAAAGTATAAAGCAGGAAGCATCTCTATAGTCCACGCATCGCAGGTCGTTGAGATGCATGAGACCCCTTCCGTAGCAATCAGAAAAAAGCGGGATTCTTCCATTCGCGTAGGCATCGGGCTGGTCAGAGCCGGCAAGGCGGATGCTTTTGTGAGCGCTGGCCATTCCGGCGCTGTTATGGGCACTTCGCTTCTCCTCCTTGGCATGTCCAAAGGCGTTGACCGGCCGGCAATTGCAACGCTTATGCCGAACCTGAAAGATAAATTCCTGATCCTCGATGTCGGTGCTAACGTTGATTGCACTCCTCAGAATCTTCACCAGTTCGCTCTCATGGGCAACATATACTGCCAGTTGATACTCGGACGGGAAAAGCCGAAGGTCGGGCTCCTGGGGATCGGTGAGGAGGATATCAAGGGGAATGAACTTACCAAAGAGGCATTTAAACTTATCAAACAATCGTCTCTGAATTTTATTGGTAATATCGAGGGCAGGGATATGTTCACGGGCAAAGCGGATGTGGTTGTCTGCGATGGCTTTACGGGCAATATAGCGCTCAAGATCAGCGAAGGCCTTGCAGAGGCAATTATCAAGATGCTCAAGAGGGAGATATCGGGCATCACCGCAGGAAGGCTCGGTTACCTCATGCTCAGGCCTGCATTCAAGAACTTTAAGAAAAAGACTGACTATGATGAATTTGGCGGAGCGCCGCTCCTCGGCATTAACGGAACAAGTATTATAAGCCACGGCAGGTCATCGTCAAAAGCGATCAAAAATGCGCTCAAAGTTGCAAATGATTTTTCCCGGAAGCGCGTGTATGAAGCCATATCTGAAGCTATCCAGTCAGATCTTCATGCCCGTGAGGCTTAAATGATACGGACACGAATTATCTCTACCGGTTCCTATGTTCCTGAGAGCGTTATCACCAACCATGACCTGGAACGGATCGTCGAAACCTCTGATGAATGGATTATGGACAGGACAGGGATTAGGGAACGAAGGATTGCCGATGCATCTCAGGCTGCTTCTGACCTTGCGTGTGAAGCTGCGAAAAAGGCGCTGAAGCATGCCCACCTGAAGCCAAAGGACATAGACCTTGTTATCGTTGCGACCTGCACTCCTGATATGCCCTTTCCCTCAACAGCATGCATTCTTCAGGACAAACTCGGCATAAAACATGCCGCTGCCTTTGATATCAATGCCGCCTGTTCCGGCTTTGTCTACGGCCTGCACATTGCAGATTCACTGATAAAGACAGAGGCGCACAGGAGAATACTACTCGTTGGCGCTGAGGTGCTGTCCAGGGTGACGGACTGGCAGGACAGGACAACCTGCGTGCTCTTTGGGGATGGCGCTGGCGCTGTTATTCTGGAAGGCACCAAGGAAAAACGCGGTATTATGTCAACCCATATCCAGTCTGACGGAAGCCTTGGCGACCTGATCATGCTGCCTGGCGGCGGTTCACGTTTCTCCTGCTCACAGGAAAGCATCCTGAAGAAGTTGCACTTTATCAAGATGAAGGGAAATGAGACCTTCAAAGTGGCTGTGAGGACCCTTGCGGAGCTTGCTGCAAATACGCTTGAGGAAAACAAGCTTGATCCGTCAAAGCTCTCGCTGCTTATCCCTCATCAGGCTAATCTGAGGATCATCCAGGCAACGGCAAGGCGGCTTAATCTGCCTGATGAAAAAGTCTTTGTGAATATCGAAAAATACGGCAACACTTCTGCAGCCTCCATACCCATTGCCCTTGATGAAGCAGTCAACGCAGGCAGAGTCAACGAGGGAGAGTATATACTTCTTGAAGCCTTTGGCGGCGGCCTCACCTGGGCATCGGCGTTGCTTAAGTGGTAGATCCTCAGTCTTAGTCTTTCTGCTTCTTCCTGTCTCTCTCTTTCTTTCGCGAACTGATATGCCATATTCTGAAAAGTCTTTCGAGTTTGTCCTTATAGACCATCGAAAGAAAGATGACGACAACGGCAATACCGATAAGGATGGAGAAGCGGTAATACTGGTGGTGGCGCAGATATGCTCCGCCGAGTGTCAGGAGCACGGTGCCGCCGAATCTCCCGACCGTGCTGATGATCAGAAATTCCCTTGTTGTGAGATGACCAAGCCCTATGATATAGCAGAGGATATCTTTCGGGAATCCGGGAATGAGGAACAGAACGAAAATAAGAAATGCTCCCTTATGGTGAAGGAGATAGTCATATTTTGCCATCGTCTTTTGCGATACGAATCTGTCTGTAAAAGGCCTGCCGAATGTCTTTGAGAGAGCGAAGTTGATCCAGGATCCAAGCGTGAGGCCTATGGTAGAGAGAAAAACACCGAGTGTCGGCCCATAGAGAAAACCGCCGAGAACTCCGGTCACCTCACCAGGAATAGGGGCAGCTACTACCTGGAGCGTCTGGAGCAGGATGAAGCCGACAAATGAGAGCGGTCCGAGAGAGTCAAGAAATGCCCGGACCCGCTCCCTGTCCATAAAGAACTGGAATGCGCCTGCCTTATACAGGATAAACGTCAGGATCAGGAAGAAGAGCAATACGGATACCTTGATCCATATATGCTCAGCGCCTCTTTTTTCGAGCTGCGGTTCTATGATTCAGCCTTTGTTTTATCCGGCCCTATAAAATACTTCAGCGTATCAATTGGTACCGGGAAAAGTATTGTGGAATTTTTTTCTGCTGCGATCTCGGTCAGTGCCTGGAGAAATCTGAGTTGCAGGGCGATTGGCTGAGAAGATATCACCGCAGCTGCATCTGCAAGTTTCTGGGATGCCTGGAATTCACCCTCGGCATGGATAATCTTTGCCCTTCTCTCTCTCTCAGCCTCAGCCTGTCGGGCAATAACGCGCTGCATCTCGACAGGCAGATCCACGTTCTTTACTTCAACGGTCGAGACCTTTATGCCCCAGGGTTCGGTCTGGAAGTCGATCACTTTCTGAAGTTCGGCGTTCAGTTCATCACGTTTTGCAAGCAGGTCATCCAACTGGCTTTGACCGAGCACACTCCTCAGCGTGGTCTGCGACATCTGCGAGGTTGCATAATAAAAATCCTCTACTTCAGTGATCGCCTTGATGGGATCAATGACCCTGAAGTAGATGACAGCATTCACCTTAACCGTAATATTATCGCGGGTGATGACATCCTGCGGAGGCACGTCCATGGTGATGGTCCTGAGGCTTACCCTGACAAGCTTGTCTATGAACGGCCAGATTAGAACAAGACCAGGTCCTTTGATCGGTATGATCCTTCCGAGTCTGAAGACAACGCCGCGCTCATATTCCTTCAGGATCTTTATCGCGCTCGTCAAAATATAGAGGCCGAAGAACAGACTTAGTATTAGCAACATCAGGAATGGTGTGAGTATCTCCATGATCATTTCTCCTTTTTCGCTACCGTCAGTTTCAGTCCTCTTACTTCCCGCACAATGATGCAACTGCCTTTCTCTATCAGCGTATCAGAGTAAGCTGACCAAAGTTCACCACGCAATGATACCATGCCGCTTCATATATTCATTATACTATGGGAAAGATGCAACTCAGGGAAATTGACAGCGATAGGTTTTTTTGCGAGAGCATTTCATTGACAAAAATTGGTTTACTTTGCTATTAATAAAGCTTGTCTGTATCAGCAAACAGTGTTGCTCTTTCAATGTTCCCAGGTAGCTCAGCCGGCAGAGCGGGTGACTGTTAATCACCATGTCGGGGGTTCGAATCCCTCCCTGGGAGCCAACTTCTTATCCTCATGACCTTTTTCTTTATATACTTCGAAGTGAATCAAGCAATGGCTATTACATCGGCCACACATTAGACATCCCAAGAAGGACCGCACAGCACAATGATCCGAATTATCATGGATCAAAGCATACAAAACGCAACAAGGGCCCATGGGTCTGCGTCTATTCCGAGGAGTTCGGCACGCGGTCAGATGCAATGAAACGGGAGCGGCAACTTAAGGCTATGAAAAGCCGGAAGTATATTTCTCACTTGATTGAAAGCCGGCAGAGTCCCGAAGGCTTTCGGGATTAATCACCATGTTTCCCGATGATATCGGGAAAATCCCTCCCTGGGAGCCAACTTCTTATCCTCATGACTTTTTTCTTTATATACTTCGAAGTGAATCAAGCAATGGCTATTACATCGGCCACACATATCTGAAGACCTCTCTGTGTAAAAGTTATGGGAGTCTCTTCTTCGGATCTCCGGGAGAGGATTCCGATTCTGCTACATAGTAAGTTACCCTTGTTCTCGGACTGAGATAATCATGGACTTCCTGATCGAGCTGAGACGGCTTTATACTGTGCTCGATTTTCAGATTCGGTTCCTCCATCAGATCGTATATAAGCGCTTCTTTTTTTGGTATTTCGGGATTGTATATCATCAGACTCGGGTAGAGCGGATTCCGGGGATTGACCGATATGACCATGCCGATAAAACCATTTGAGAGTTTTACGATCGTGCCCGGAGGATAAACACCGAGACACTGGATGAAGAGAGCCAGGAGATCAACGTCGAACTGTTCCTTCTGTATGCCGAACATATAAGCCAATGCTTCATGCGGCGTGAGTGATTCCTGGGGGTTGTAACGGTTGCAGTGATTGTCGTAAACATTGACGATCGAGATGATCCTGGCAAAGAGCGATATCTTCCCTGCTGCCAAGCCCTCGGGAAATCCCTTGCCGTCATTTCTTTCGTGGTGCTGATAAACAGCATGCATGGCATCGGAGGGAACCATGTCGAGCCGGGAGAGTATGTCTATACCGTAGCGCGGGTGCAGTTGATAGAAGCTCCGCTCAGCGCGAGTCAGTGTGCCGGACTTGTGCAGGATGCTTTTGGGGATGCGGCTCTTGCCAATATCATGGAACATGGCTCCAAGACCGAGTATGCGCATCATCTCGCTGTCGAGACCGTGTTCTCTGCCGAGCATCATCGAGAGCACGGCTACGTTCAGAGAATGGAAAAAGACATTTTCTTTGCCGAATTTTGTGTTCATGAGCTGCACTGCAGATTCTTTTTCCGGCATAAGCGATGACACGATCGACTGCATCAGTCGGTCTGACTCCTCATAGGCCTCACGGGAGCCGGATTCTACGCTCTGCATCACATTTTTAACTTCAGCAATACTCTCCTTGAATTTCTTTTCGCATTTTTCATCCTTTTCCCTTCGGACTTTGAGGCGTTCAATCCTCTCCTTTTTCACTTCCCACAGTTTCTTGGCTTCAATACTCTCTGCTGCCCGAATCAATGTCGTAGATGCCGGTTTCTCGGCTGTGGATGGGGATGTCTGCTGGTGAGGCAATGGCAGAACATCGCTCTTTTCAGGGACACAGGTTGCCTGGGAAATACCGAGTTCCCTGAGTATCGAAAGCTGCTCCTCTGAATCAATCTTGAAGCTGTTAAAAAGGAATGGATGCTCGAACCATTTCTGATCGAGACGAATGAAGACTCCCTCCCTCAGTTGGTCAATTGAGACTTTGTATTCAGGCATGGTGTTTCCGGCAATCCATTTCAGGGCAGCTCATACTTCATATAATATCAGATTTTTATCGCGTTGTTGCGACAGAGGAGTTTTTGCGATATTTGCAGGATTCTCTGCGAATGATAATTATGGCGCATTATTTTGGGCCTTAGTTCGTCATTTTGCAATCGTGGCTCGGTTGACTTGTTGTAAACGTATTTAATATTATGTATAACCTATAAATATATGGAGGTTCCTCATGGTTTTAGTGCGAAGAATCATTGTTGTTCTTGCCCTGTTACCGGTTTTATTTGTTGGCTGCGAGTCCCTTAAGACTTCGAAGCCGATTCTGCCTCTTAAAGATTACGAGCGAATGATCGCGGGAAGGCTTGACGCCAACTACGTTGGCACGCAGAACTGCCTTGCAATGTGCCATGCTCACGACAAGATCAAACAGGATTTTGACGCCAGCACCATGGGTGTTCAGCTCTCCGGCAAATTGGGCATGCCGCTTGTCAACTGTGAATCCTGCCACGGTCCGGGCAGCCTTGCCATTGAAAACCTGACACCCGAGAAGATAGAGGCAGACGCCAAGGCCGGCAAGCAGACAGCCTGTGACTACAAGACCTTGATTGACCTGAAAACTCTGCCGAGCCAGGCAAAGTCGCTCATCTGCCTCAAGTGCCACACGGCAAATGCAACCTTTAATCTCCACAACTGGAATGCCGGTGCGCATGCGGTCAGTGACGTTTCCTGTTCAGACTGCCACAATGTCCATTCTGGATATGATCTAAAGGTCGAGCCGAAGAATATGGCTGCCATGTGCGAAAAATGCCATCAGGAAGTTAAGGCTGAATTTTCGCTGCCGAGCCACCATCCTGTTCCGGAGAAAAGGGTTGTCTGCAGTGACTGCCATGATTCTCATGGAACGGTTAATGACAAACTGCTTAAGAAATCCACGATAAAAGAGGCCTGTACCCAGTGCCATGCTGACAAGGAAGGCCCCTTTGTTTATGAACATGCTGAGAATATGGAGGACTGCCGTACCTGTCACTCCCCTCATGGTTCGGTTAATAATAATCTTCTTGTCGTGAGGGTTCCCTTCCTCTGTCTTCAGTGCCATGAAGGACATGGTGTCATTCCTCGAACTGGTCCTCAAGTTCCCGATACAAATAGAAAAGTCGGTTATTATACTCGGTGTAATGATTGTCACTCTCAAATCCACGGCACTGACCGTCCTTCCCCCAGCGGCAAGGGCAGATATATCCATTAGGAGGGGAAATGAACATGAAAAAGATAATATATGCCTTATTCCTCGGATTATTGTTCCTGAACTCTCAGGTATCTGCTGAAGAGCCGGCTGATGCGACAAAACAGCTTGAGACGACGGAAACGCAAGATGTGTCGGAGGAGAAATATCTCTTCCCGGTCATTCCCCTGGAAGTGACCCTCACCGGCGGATATCGTTTTGTTTCTGAAAGCGGGGCTGCCACGGCTGATGAATACCAATATCTGCATAATTCTCCTGTTTTCGGGACCGATGTAAGATACTTCAGCTTTCCTCATAGGTTTCATCTTAATGTTGATGTTGAGAACAAAAAGGATTATTACGGAGACATCAGCTATGCGTATGAAGATATGGTTATTTTACGGGGGATAAACAGAACCCTGTATCATAACCTCGATAATGTGACGCTTTTCGATTTTACTCCGGGTGGAGATTATGATGTTATTCGCAGGGACAAAGGAAAGGATTACGGCGTAACGATGGGCATGAGCAATATCTTTTTGCGGCTTAAGACCCATGACTTTCCCTTTCATGTCTATGCTGAGGGCGGGCTCATTACGCGAGACGGCATGCAGCAGCAGAGATTCTATCTGGGGACTACAAGCCCTTCGACCGGAAAACGAACCTCTGATTCCCGCAGCATTGACTGGCAAGTAAAAACATTAACGGTCGGCGTAAACAGTCACCTCGGACCAATCGAGGCTGATTATTCCCATGGTGAAAAATGGTTCAGTGTGAACGGTGATGCGGTCATGTTCGATCAATACGCCGCTATTACTGCCGGCGGCCCGCCAGCCACCAGGTGGCCGAGAGCTGCAGGTGAATGGGCACATAATGTCATCCCCGAGTTCAGGGGATCATCAGACACCCTGAAGCTTCATACGTCATATACCGGAGGGTTTGTTGCTTCTGCCACTTTCTCCAAACTTGCTCGGGAGAACAACGACAGCGGAGCTCGCGCTTCGTACTCTATGGGAACCGGCGAGATAACCTGGGTAGCGGCACCTGAACTGACCTTTTTTCTGAAATACAGACATCGGGAAGCTGATATAGAGAATCCTGGTCATATTACAATTAGGGACAGGCAGGGCTCGAACCCGGTAACGTACAGCAAGAATGACCCTTATCAATCCATTAAGGATTCCATATCCTCCGAAACCGATACCGTAACAGGCATAGTCCGTTACCGGCCTGTGTCCGGTATGGTCTTTAAGGGTGAATTTGTACACGAAGTTGTCAATAGGGACGATTCTGCTGAATGGGGCATTCCTGATAAAACTACGAAGAATATCGCAACTCTTTCAGCTGATATCAGGCTTTTAAAGGGTTTGAACGTCAAGCTTAAGTATACACATAAGGATGCTGATAACCCCTCTCTCAATATCGAGCCTGACTGGTCTGATGAGTTTCGCGCATCTGTCTCTTGGGTGCCGACACCCAGACTGAATGCATTTCTGAGTTACTCGATTGCAAAAGAAAAAAGAGGTGAAATGGAAATAATCGGCTCCACGGCCGATAAGCGTGAGGTATTGAGGGACAGGTTCTTTGGGAGCTTAACCTATCTTATTCTGAACGACCTTTCAATGACCACAAGTTACTCCTATATGCATAATAAGACAGAGCAGGATATTGCGGTAGGCTCGATAACAGATCAGATGGTCCCGAATAAGATATTTGCACATTTTTACGGAGCTGACCTGAATTATACGCCAAAAAGCAATCTGACCCTTGGTGCAGGCTTTAATTATATTCTCAGCAGCGGTAAGTTCTATCCTTCTGCGCCTGATCTCCTGAATCCATCCATTGCTTCATTTTCTGAACTGAGGACCAAGGAAACGGTTTATCACGCATCAGGAGAATACCGTTTCAAGCATGGGTTCTCTGTTGGCGCTCAGTATAAGTATACAAAGCTGGATGATGTGATCGACAACAAATATGATGATGTGAAGGACGGGAAGGCACACATTGTTTTCCTGACTCTCTCGAAGAAATGGTAAGGAGTTTACGTATTTCATGAAAAAAACAGTTATATATTTCCTGATTCTTATCTGTTCAGTGCTATGCATTGGTACTAGTTCTGCGACTGCTGCGGAAAAGACCATTGGCGTTATCATGACCGGTAACATTCCCTACTATAAGGATATGCACAAGGCATTTACCGAAGGACTTGCGGCGGAAGGCGTGGGTAAAGTTGAAATTGTGCTGCAGACACCGACACCTGAAACCATGTCTTGGGCAAACGCTGCCCGCAAGCTGATATCGGTCGGTGCTGATATCATTGTCACCTATGGAGCTCCGGCAACACTCACGGTAATGGGGGAAACCTCTGAGATTCCGATCGTGTTCGCCGGGGTCTATGATCCTCAGGCATTGGGTATGATGGGCAAGAATGCGACAGGCGTCAGCTCAAAGGTGCCGGTTGCGAGCCTGGTGAAGAATCTTAAAGGCATTACGAACTTTACAACCCTTGGTGTGGTCTTTAGCGAGTCGGAAAAAGATACGGTTCTTCAGGCGAATGATGTAAAACAGCTCGAGGCTTCTTTTGGATTCAAGTCCTCGCGGTTCAGCGTCAAAAAGGCTGATGACATTGCAAAGATAGCGAATGTTGATGCTCTTTTCCTGACAACAGGGTGTGCTGCTATGCACTGCGTGACGAATATCATCGGCGTTGCAAGAAAGGCGAAGATACCGACAGGGACAACTATCGGCGGCGGCGAAAGCAGCGGCATTATCCTGACTCTTTCTGCAAATCCGCAGGAGCAGGGCAAAGAGGCAGCGAAGATCGCTGCCAAGGTGATCAAGGGCGCAAAGCCTTCCTCAATTCCGGTGGAGCCGCCGAAAAAGATCGATCTTATTGTAAACCTCAAGGAGGCCACTGACATGGGGCTTAAAGTTCCTTTTGATCTGCTGACTACGGCAACAAGGGTTATAAAATGATAAGCAAACTCTCCAGGATGAACCTCCAGAATAAGGCAGTTACGCTGATTGCAGGGATTCTGTTTTTGATCCTTGGCATCAACACCGCTGTTTTGACTGCGGTCGCATCCGGGAAATACAAATCTGCCATGCTTGCAAAGAGCGCTGCCATTGGCGAGCTTATGCAGAAGGACCTTGGCAAAGCTGTTAACCTCGGCATACCCATAGAATCTCTTGACGGCGTGAACGAAAAGCTTGTTGAGCTGGTTTCGCGGGATAAGGCAATGGGGTATGCCATGGTCATGGACCTCAGGGGTAAGGCGCTGTTTCACAGTAAACCGGGAGAGGCTGGCAAGGAGATGAAGGATGATGAAACTGTAAAGGTCATCTCGTCATCCCAGAGTCTTGTTCAGGCCATTGGCAATTATTATGATCTTTCCTTTCCCCTGCTCACAGCAGAGAATAAGCCTGCCGGTTATCTCAGGGTCGGCGTCCAGAAAAACGTTATCAACTCCCAGCTTTTCGAACTGCTTTACTGGGCCTTAGGCATATCAGTTCTCTGTTTTGCTGCATCCAGCTTTCTTGTCTATGTCGCGATTGCCCGATTCATTACCGGGCCTATCATCGAGATGGAGCAGACTGCTGATACGATGGCATCCGGAGATCTCACCTGTGAGCTGAAGGTAACAGGGAATGACGAGGTATCAGCCCTTCAGAAGGCTATCAACAGAATGGCGTTCAATCTTAAGGACATGCTGTCAAAGGTTTCCCATATCACCGGCAGTGTGACCACGGTCACCTCGAACATTGCACTCTCATCCCAGGGAGTGCTCTCTATTGCTGATGTGCAGCAGCAAGCCGTTGATGAGACAGCATCAGCAATCGGGAAGATGGACAGCGCCATGTCTGACATAGCGGTGAGCGGCGAGAGTCTGTCTGATTCGGCTACCAGCACCTCTGCATCGATCCATGAAATGGCGACCTCTATCGAGAAGGTTGCAGAGACCACGAATGTGTTCAGTGAGACTGCACACGAGACTGCCTCCTCGATCGAGGAGATGGTATCGACCATCAAGACCATTGCGGAGAGTCTTGATACACTTGCCCAGTCGTCTGAGGCGATCGCTTCGTCGATTGATGAGGTGAACGCTACCACAAAGAACATTGATGCCCGTGCCCATGAGTCGGTTAATCTTGCCGAGACGGTCATGAATAATGCATCTGAAAAGGGTATGCATGCAGCCCAGGCTGCGATGCATGGCATGACGAACATAAAGACCGGCGTTGTATCGCTGTCTGACATCATCAATAATCTTGGCAAGCGGACCGTGGATATCGGCAAGATCCTGAATGTGATCGACGATGTCGCTGATCAGACAAACCTTCTTGCAATCAATGCTGCGATCCTTGCATCAAAGGCAGGCGAGCACGGAAAAGGATTTGCCGTTGTTGCTGATGAGATCAAAAACCTTGCAGAGCGAACCTCTTTTTCTACGAATGAGATTGCAGAATTGATACGTTCGGTTCAGGAAGGCACAAAAACGAGTATTCGCATGGCAACTGAGGGCGTCCATACGGTTGACAAGGGGTTGCTGCTCGTAACTGACGTGAATGATGCTCTTAAGGACATTGTTGAGAGTTCCAAGGCGTCAACAGAGATGGCACGTGCGATCCAGCGGGCAACAGAGGAAGAGGCCCTTGCGATCAAACAAATAACAGATTCTGTCGAGAAGATGACCGAGCAGACAGAAAACATATCCCGTGCGATCCAGGAACAGACCAAGGGGAGCAGATTCATTATAGAGGCAACAGATCGGGTAAAGGAACTGTCGCAGCAGGTGAAGAACGCAACGGGTGATCAGAAGAATCGGAGCAGGCAGATAGCCAGTGTTATCGAAAATGTCACGACGCAGGCCTTTCATATTGCAGAGGCGATTGGCAAGCAGAAGGAAAATAGTGCGGAGATGGTCAAGTCCATGGAGAAGATCAGAAATACAACGGGTAAGCTCACCGGTTCAGCCAATGATATGAATTCTGTCGTGAGCGCGCTCAAGGAAGATGCCTTTAATCTTTTGATCGAACTGAAGAAGTTCAAGGTTTAGGTTATTAGGATTTCCTGCAGTTTTTCCGTGAAGGTCTTACGAAAGGGCCTCTTTTAAGGTCTTCAAAAACGTATTTCTCGGGATCTCTCTTGCACCAAGGCTCACAAGATGTTCTGTTCTTACCTGACAGTCAATCAATCTGACTCCGTTCTTTTTCAACTGCTCAATAATCGTTACAAAAGCGACTTTTGAGGCATTGCTTTTGTTTGCAAACATCGACTCGCCGAAGAAGATCCGGCCGAGCATAATACCGTAAAGCCCGCCGACGAGTTGCTCCTCATGCCAGCTTTCAACAGATAGGGCATATCCGGAACGATGCAGACCGGTATATGCTGTGATCATCTCTTCAGTGATCCAGGTTCCAGCCTGTCCCTTGCGAGTTGCCTCTGCACAGGCGCGCATCACCTGCTCAAAGGCAGTGTTCGTAGTCACGGTGAAGAGACCATTTCTCATGCACTGCCTGAGGCTCCGTGAGACTTTCAGTTCCTCAGGGAAGAGCACAAGGCGAGGATCAGGCGACCACCAGAGGATTGGAGAATCTTCAGAATACCACGGGAAAATTCCCATGGAGTATGCCTTGAGCAACCGCTCCTGGCTAAGATCGCCGCCGACAGCGAGCAGACCGTCTTCCTCTGAACGATGAGGAGGAGGGAAGGATATTTCGTCAGAGAGGAGAGCGATCGACATGGATGATGGTGAAAACGATAAAACGTGAACGCATTGAAGCGCTAAGCCGATTGGTCATCAGGATTCATAATCAAAGGTAAGCGCATCATCTTTCAGGCCGATCGATACGCTGCCGCCTTTTCTGAGCTTTCCAAAGAGGACCTCATCTGAAAGAATGTCCTTGATCTTCTCCTGTATAAGCCTTCCGAGCGGTCTGGCGCCATGAGCAGGATCATGTCCCTTTGCTGCAAGCCAGGTCTTGGCTTCATCTGAGAGCAGCACCGTAATTTTCTTTTTTCTCATCGAACTTCTCAACTCGGCTATGAACTTTTCAACGACCTTTTTCATGATCTCCTGTGTCAGGGGCTTAAAGGTCAGCATCGCGTCTATGCGATTTCTGAATTCCGGGCTGAACAGATTTGTGATGGCGTCCTTGCCTTTCATCTGCCTATCTTGCGAACGGTCGCCAAAACCGATAACCTGTCTGTCCATATCCTTTGCACCGGCATTGGACGTCATGATAAGGATAACGTTTCTGAAATCGGCTTTCTTGCCGCTGTTGTCGGTTAATGTCGCATAGTCCATGATCTGAAGCAGAATATTGAATATGTCAGGATGCGCCTTTTCGATCTCGTCAAGCAGAAGAACAGCGTAAGGGTGTTTCCTGATCGCATCCGTGAGTAGACCGCCCTGGTCAAAACCTACATATCCAGGTGGTGCACCGATCAGACGGGAGACCGTATGTTTCTCCATATATTCTGACATGTCAAAGCGAATGAACTTAACACCCATTACCGCGGCCATCTGTTTTGAGACCTCAGTCTTGCCCACGCCTGTGGGGCCGAGAAAGAGAAATGAGCCGACAGGTCTTTCAGGGTTGCCCATGCCTGCACGGATCCTCTTGATGGAAGCCACCAGCGAGGCTATTGCCTCATCCTGGCCAAAGACCACCTTTTTCAGATCCTGATCAAGGGTCATGAGCTTTTTGACGTCTGACTGAGAAATGGTCTGAGGAGGGATCTTGGCTATCTTTGCGACGATCTTCTCGACCTCAGCTGTGCTGATCGTTGGTCTGCCGGTCTTGCCAGAAAGTTTTGATAGCGCACCTGATTCGTCGATCACATCGATCGCTTTGTCCGGCAGATATTTGTCATTGATATATTTTGCAGAAAGATCTGCTGCTGCCTTGAGCGCGCCAGGTGAATAGTGCACATGATGAAAATCCTCGTAATAAGACTTCAGTCCCTTGAGGATGCTGACTGTCTCATCAATGGACGGCTCCTGAAGCTCCAGCTTCTGGAAGCGGCGTGAAAGGGCCCTGTCCTTTTCGAAATAGTTCTTGTATTCCTCATACGTGCTGGCGCCGATGCAGCGCATTTTGCCCGAGTTGAGCACGGGCTTGAGGATGTTTGATGCGTCCATTGATCCGCCGCTCGTTGCCCCTGCGCCGACGATGGTATGGATTTCGTCAATAAAAAGGATCGCGTCCGGAATGCGTTCAAGCGCTTTTATCGTAGACTTGAGCCGTGCTTCGAAATCGCCGCGGTATTTGGTTCCCGCGATGAGAGCACCCATGTCGAGAGAATACATGCTGCTCTTTTTCAAAGCATCAGGCACACGGCCAGACTGGATATTCAGGGCTAGCCCTTCAACAACAGCAGTTTTGCCAACACCCGGTTCACCCACAAGGATGACATTGTTCTTGCGCCTTCTGCAGAGCACCTGGACCATCCTCTCCAGTTCAGCTTTCCTGCCGACAAGCGGATCGATCTCATTCCGACCAGCCTTTTCAACAAGATTGACCGCATAGATCTTGAGCGGATCGTCAGAAGGTCTTTCTTCCTGTCTTTCAGGGCCATGGCCTTCCTGCTCATGCGGCAGAGGTCCCTCTTCACACATTTTCACCATGCCGTGCGAAATATATTCGAGGACATCAAGGCGCTGAATGCCCGCCTGATGAAGGATGTGGACAGCGTGGGAATCCTCCTCCAAAAAGATCGCGGAAAGGATATCTCCTGCGTCTGCCTCTTCCTTGCCTGCGGACTGGACGTGCGTAAGTGCTCTCTGAAGCACGCGCTGGAACCCGACAGTCGGCTTGGGGTACGTGTTGCCCTTTGGAGCCAGCTTGCGGAACTGCTCCATAAAATAATCGGCAAGAGCCTTCTTCATGGCAGATATGTTTCCTCCGCAGCTTTTTAGAACATCTGCGCCGAGGTCGTCATGAAGGATCGCAAAAAGGATATGCTCAACGGTCAGATATTCATGACGCTGGGAACGAGCGTCCTTGATCGTGGCTTCCATGATAAGCTCGAATTCTTTGTTGATCATGCCTTCTCCATAGAGCATTTTAGCGGGAACTCATTCTCTGATGCAATTTTGTGGACCGTATCGATCTTTGTTTCAGCTATTTCTCTCGTGTAGGTCCCTGCAAGTCCCTTTCCGTTCTTGTGAACATGAAGCATGATCCTCGTGGCCTCGACTGCCGGCAGATGGAAGACTGTTTCAAGGATATGAACAACAAAATCCATGGTGGTGTAGTCGTCATTCAGGAGGAAGACAGAATACAACCGCGGCTTTTTCAGCTGCAGATCCGTAGCTTCTCTTGATTCCTTTTCTTTTTGAGGTGTAGTTGTCATCAAGTTTATTTTATCATAGCGGCAGTGTGTGATTCCTGTTAAACGATATGTTACTTAACAAAAAACGTTGACATGAAAGGCAGTTGGCGATAAAATAAGGCAATATAAATTATAGGAGGGCATTTTATGAAGAAAGTAGTGATGTTTGTCTTTGCAGTTGTCGCTCTGATGCTGCCGGTAATCGCTTCGGCTGAGATCAAGGCAGGCAGTTTTGAGATTGGTCCATACGTGGGGCATCATATATTTGATGAGGCCGAGGATATTCATCGGAATGGCCATGGGGAGCGGATTGGTTTTGACAACGGCGCTGTCTACGGACTTCGTCTCGGATATAACATCACGAACCGGTTTGGTGTTGAAGCAGCATATGACCATATTGAGCATGCAGCAGATATGGCTCATATTGATGCTCTTTATCATTTTACCCCTGAAAGGGCCTTCAATCCTTTTTTTATTGCTGGGCTTGGGTACGCAAACATCAAACCGGAGCAGAGGAACCATTACAATACTTTGATGGGCAACTTTGGTCTCGGGTTTAAGTATTTTTTTGGCCCTCATGTTGCTCTTAGAGTTGATGTTAGAGATGTAATAACGAACATGCAGAATGTTGTGGCTACAGCCGGGCTTACCTTTTCCTTTGGCGGAAAGACTCCGGCACCTGCTCCAGAGCCGGCACCTGCTCCTAAGCCTACGCCACCACCTCCTCCTCCGGCACCTGCTCCAGAGCCGGCACCTGCTCCTGCTCTAAAACCTGAAGTGAAGCCTGCACCTGCGCCGGTAAAGATTGTTCTTGAGGATGTACATTTTGACTTTGACAAGGCAACGTTGACGGCTGAGGCAAAGACTATACTTGCAAGGGATATCCAGACCCTCAAGACAAACCCGTCGATCAAGGTTCAGGTCGAAGGACATACCTGTGCTCATGGCAAGGATGACTACAACATGGCGCTGGGAGAGAGAAGAGCAAACGCTGTCAAGGAATATCTTGTTAAAGAAGGTGTTGCTGCTGACAGGCTTACAACTATCAGTTATGGCGAGACCAGACTTGCTATGCCTGAAACACCTACTGCAAAGAATAAGAATGCAGCAGAGGCAAAAGAGAACAGACGCGTTCACTTTGAGGTTATTTCAAAGTAACTTAGCATAGGCTATCGAACCCCTGGCTGTCTGTCGGCAGCCAGGGGTTTTTTAATGGTTATGAAAAAGATTAGACCTCTTATCTATATTCTCATGCTGATTGCTTCCTGCGCTCCACAGCGTGAAGTAGTCCAGCCCCCGGCACAAATTACACCGCCATCTCCACCCGCAGCCAGGAAAGAACCCCCACCAGTGCCAAAACGCTATAAACCCGGTCTTGCCTGCGAGGAGGATACCTCTGTTGTCTTTAACCGAAGCGGCATCGAGATCATGCCCTTTATGAGACTTTCCTTTTTTGATATTGACAATGACGGCAGGCAGGAACTCATTGCAGGCGGCAAGGACGGCTCTCTCAGGCTGTATAAGCGGGACTTTTCCGGCACAGACCGCAGATGGGTCCTTGTCAGCGGATATTTTGACGGCATAAAGGTCGGTGCCTTTTCCTCACCAGCTGTTGCTGACTTAGATCTTGATGGAAAACCTGAGATCATCGTGGGCACTGGAGGGTTCTCTTCTGACTCGGGCAGAGTCATGGTATTCAGGAATACGGGAACCCCTGTTAAACCCGTTTGGCAGATGGTTGATATGCCGGTCATTGATGTCGGAGATGACGCTACACCTGTATTGATCGATGTGAATAACGACAACAAGCCTGACCTTATCCTTGGCAATTCGATTGGCGCACTCACGCTCTACAGGAACACAACGAGCCAGGGCAAAATATCCTTTTCCAAGGAGCCTGACTTTTTTAAAGGGATTAACATCGGGATGTACGGTATGCCTGCAGCAACGCTCAGCAGAGGCAGGATTATCATTATTGCTGGCAACAGTATGGGAAAGCTTTATCTCCTCGAAAAACAAAGTGGCAATACGTTGTGGCAGAAGTCTGGACTTAAGACGCAGTTCAGTCACTTTGCGGCTCCTGCTTTCATGCAGGACCGTGACGACCCGGCAGCAAGCCTTGTCGTTTCGGATGGGAATGGTCAGATACATTATTTTGTAAATGGAAAAGCTGATTATCGACAATGGGAGGAACTGCCCACTTTGTTTGCTGAGAGGATCATGCCTGGCCCAGCCTGCTCGCCGACTGTTGCAGAACTCAGCAGCAAGTCCTGCATGGTGACAGGAAATATCAACGGGGAGATGAAGCTGTTCGAGTTTCATCCCGATTCAGGGGTGCTCCCCTGGGCAGAGAAGCCGAACTTCTTTAAAGGGATTAAGCTCTCTGGCTATGCGCGAGGCACTATGGTCTCCTGGCAGGGACGGTATCTGCTTATAACGGGTCAGCAGGATGGATATGTTCGGGCGTTCCTTAACATGGGTTCTGAGGATAGTCCTGCATGGAAAGAACAGAAGGACTTTTTCAAGGGAGTGCCAAAGACTTTTCATGCATCGCCAACGATATTTGATCTTGATGGTGATGGTATGTGGGAACTGATCGTCGGAGATGTTGACGGAAATGTAAATGCTTACCGCATGGAGAATTCACCGTCGAACAAGCCAAGCTGGACAAAGATCGAAGGAGTTTTTTCAGGGGTAAAGGCTGACCGGTATGCTTCGCCGTCACTGGCGCGTGACGATGAGCGAATATACCTTTTCGTTGGCCAGCAGGATGGGGGTTTGCGTTTTTATACAGCCAGGAGCACGGGGAAAGGAATGCCGGTCTTTTCACGTGAAGAGTTCCTGAATAACCTGATGGTTAACAACCACAGCGCTCCGTCTGTCTTTATGAATAAGGGTGCTATTGACCTGTCTGTCGGTGATTACAATGGCAATCTCAGACATTTCGCCTGCAGAAGCGGCGGCATCGAAGTAAAGTAACGTATTGGTCATCCACATAATTATCTCTGGTTACATCAGGTAATAAAAGGTTTCTTGACCGGCATCTTCCTGCTTCATATTTTGTTCACATCGTCAATGGTATAATTTCCCTATGACTGAATCCGCTGCATTAAAAAGAATAGACCTGCCGATTACCGGCATGTCCTGCGCATCCTGTGCAAGCCATGTGGAAAATGCATTAGCTGAACTGAACAGTGTAGAGTCTGCATTGGTGAACTTTGCCGCAGAAACAGCTACTGTTGTTTACGACCCATCCAGGATTAGGCTGACAGACCTTACCAAAACAGTCATTGATCAGGGCTACGGTGTTTCTGTTTCCCATATTACCCTGCCGGTCAGAGGCATGACTTGTGCCGCCTGTGTGTCAGCTGTCGAAAATGTGCTCAGGGAGCTTGATGGTGTCATATCTGCTGCAGTCAACTTTGCTTCCGAGAAAGCGACGATCGAGTATATTCCATCACTTGCCGGCATCAGGGATTTTAAAAAGGTGATAAAGGATGCTGGTTACGAGGTCGTTGAGGTTGAGCAGGGTGAGGATATTGTTGAAAAGGAGCTGAAGGAGCGGGAGAAGTCATACAGAGAGCTGAAGACTAAAGTGATCACAGGCGCGGGTTTGGCCATCCCTCTTATGCTGCTGATGCAGTGGAATCATATCTTCGCCCACAGCCTCCACCTGCCCAAGCAGCTCAATCATCTTATCCAGCTTATTCTTGCCACGCCTGTGCAGTTCTGGATCGGACGACAGTTCTATGCAGGTGCCATTGCCGCTGCCCGCCACCGGACAACGAACATGAATACACTGATCGCCATCGGCACTTCTTCTGCATATCTATACAGTATCGTTGCAACCTTCTTCCCCGATCTTTTCGCTATTAAGGGATACACTGCTGAGGTTTATTTCGACACCTCTGCAACGATCATCGTCCTTATCCTTCTCGGCAGGCTTTTCGAGGCACGTGCCAAAGGCCAGACCTCAGAGGCTATCAAGAAGCTGATCGGCCTCCAGGCGAAGACAGCGCGGATAATAAAGCATGGCAAAGAAATTGACCTGTTGATCGAGGACGTTGAGATAGGTGATATCATTGTTGTTCGGCCTGGCGAAAAAATACCTGTTGATGGCCTGATCAGGGAGGGTTACTCATCGGTTGATGAGTCCATGGTGACTGGCGAGTCAATTCCTGTTGAAAAAAATGCAGGCGATTCTGTGATAGGCGGCACGATCAACAAGACTGGCGCCTTCAGGTTTGAGGCAGTAAAGGTAGGCAAGGAGACCATGCTCTCGAATATTATCGAGATGGTCCAGTCAGCGCAGGGCTCTAAGCCGCCTATTGCACGCCTGGCTGATATCATTGCATCCTATTTTGTGCCTGCAGTTATCGGCATTGCAGCGCTCACCTTTGTTGTCTGGTATTTCTTCGGGCCGACCCCTGCATTCACCTATGCTGTTCTGAACTTTATTGCGGTGCTGATCATCGCCTGTCCCTGTTCGCTCGGCCTGGCCACGCCCACATCCATAATGGTCGGCACAGGCAAGGGTGCAGAGAACGGCATTCTGATCAGGAGCGGCGAAGCACTCGAAAAGGCGCACAAGATAACGGCGATTGTATTCGATAAGACGGGCACACTTACCAAAGGCCGGCCTGAGGTGACAGACCTGATAACAAGAGGTCTGGAAGAGAACGATTTGCTTTTTTATGCAGCATCTGCAGAGAAGGGCTCTGAGCATCCATTAGGCGAATCGATCATAAAGAAGGCTCAGGACATGGGATTGACGATTGCAGACCCTGAGCAGTTTCAGGCTATCCCAGGGCACGGCATCAAGGCAGTTATTAAGGGAAGGGCGGTGCTTCTCGGCAATCAGAAGTTTTTGCAGGATGAAGGTGTTGATATCGCATCATTGATCGCTGAATCGGATACGTTTTCATCGCAGGGCAAAACACCCATGTTCATCGGAGTTGATAAGTCCGCAGCAGGTATCATTGCCGTTGCAGACACACTCAAGGCAGAGTCGGTCGATGCAGTGAAACAGCTGCATGATCTCGGCATAGAGGTTGTGATGATCACTGGCGACAATAAGCGCACTGCTGAGGCGATAGCGCGGCAGGCAGGCATTGACAGAGTTCTGGCAGAGGTGCTGCCGCAGGATAAGGCGAATGTAGTAAAGAAACTTCAGGCAGAGGGCAAGGTGGTTGCGATGGTCGGAGACGGCATCAACGATGCTCCTGCTCTTGCCCAGGCAGATGTCGGTATCGCAATCGGCACAGGAACTGACGTTGCCATGGAGGCCTCTGACATTACGCTTATAGCCGGCAACATCAGGGGTGTGGTCACTGCAATAGCGCTCTCAAAGGCAACTATGAGGAACATCAAGCAGAACCTCTTCTGGGCCTTTGCATACAATGTTATTCTCATACCTGTGGCAGCAGGTGTGCTCTTCCCCTTCTTCGGCATACTCCTGAATCCGATGCTCGCTGCTGGGGCCATGGGCTTTTCATCAGTCACGGTTGTGACGAATGCCTTAAGATTGAGAAGGTTCAAACCGGCGTAGGTTTATTTCACGATCCTTTTCTTCATCAGCCTGAAGGGGTAGGGGGCGAGGACAATGGCAACGACTACCAGCCAGAGCATATCCCATCCTGCAGTTGCAACATGGCCCTGTGCGAACGACCTGCATACATTGACCATATGATAGAGAGGTGTGAAAAAGGCGATCTTTGTGACAAGCGGGGGAAGATTGTCCAGCGGAAAGAAGATGCCGGAAAAGAGGAACATCGGCGTCATGAAGAGCGTATAAAAGTAGTTGAACGAATCAATGCCGGGCACGATCGCCACAAAGATCATCGATATCTCGGCAAAGATCAGGCCGCTGATGAAAAGCACCGGAAGCACACCAATAATGGCAGCAGAATCGACCAGACCCAGAGCAGATATAACGATCATGATAATCGTGCCGTACAAGACGCTTTTAGCCGCGCCCCACATGAGTTCTCCTGCAACAAGGTCGTAGATATTTATCGGCGTTGCAAGGATCGCGTCAAAGGTCTTCTGAAAGGTCATGCGCACAAAGGTGCCATAGGTGCACTCATAAACTGCAGCGAACATGGCGGATGAGGCGATCATGCCCGGTGCAATAAAATTGATATATGGTATACCGTGAATATCCTTCACATAAGCCCCCAGTCCTAGCCCCATTGCCCAGAGGTACAGGACCGGCTCTGCGAAGTTCAGTGCAAGGCTCGACTTGTAGAGCTTGGTGAAGACCGTGAAGTTCCTCTGCCATACCCTAAAGGCCCGCCTGAGATTCATGCTATCACTTCCCGGAGTTTCTTTCCGGTCAGGTTCAGATAAACATCTTCGAGGTTGCCGCCGTATTTTTGCATGAGATCAGTCGGTCTGCCAGTCTCGATAATCCTGCCGTGATCCATGATCGCAACCCTGTCGCAGACCTGCTGCGCCTCTTCCATGTAATGGGTCGTGAGTATGGTTGTCTTACCCTCTGCTTTGAGATGCGCAAGGTTATCCCATACTGCATGCCTGCTGTGAGGATCAAGACCAACAGTAGGTTCATCCATAATAAGTAATTCAGGATCGTTCAGCAGAGCCCGGGCCAGCAGGAGTCTCCGCTTCATGCCGCCCGAAAGGTCCTTGATATTCACCTCGGCCTTTCCCCTGAGTTCAACAAAATCAAGCAGCTCCCATGCACGCGGCCCAGAAGCCTTTTTCGGAATATCAAAATAGCGTGCATAGACAATAAGGTTCTGGAACACGGAAAGGTCCGGGTCGAGGTTATCATCCTGGGGCATAACGCCGATACGGGATTTAATGGCGCTTGGCTCTTTAGTCACATCAAGATCGAAGACTGTCACGTTGCCGGAGGTGGGCGGCATAAAACAGTATATGATGCTCATGGCAGTTGTCTTGCCTGCGCCGTTGGGGCCTAAAAAACCAAAGCACTCTCCCTGCATGATCTCGAAACTGATGTTGTCAACCGCGCAGAGGTCACCGTACCGTTTGACCAGATTCTCAGCCTTGACGAGCACCATATCGTGGGGTGTTTAGGACTTTTCCTGAACCCCAAAGATCAGGAGCCAGAGGTATTTGGAGCACTCGTTCAGCACTGCTGACCTGTCGCGTCTCCTCTTCCACCAGTCGTTTACATTAAACCAGCTCTCATCAGCAGGTGCATTGATGATCTTGAATTCGTCGCCCAGGACGCTCTTAAAAATAAGCGCTGCCCTCCTGCTGTGGTACGGGGAGGTGACAAGGATAATGGACTTGAAGCCATTCTTTTTGAGGATCTCCTTTGTGTACAGCGCATCTTCTTCTGTTGATCTCGACTTATCCTCAAGCAGAATTTTATTGGTCGGAATGCCGAGAGATACGGCCTGTTCTTTCATCAGTGCTGCACCGGTATATTTCCATACCACCGGGCCTCCGGCCATGATGATCCTGTCCTTCCTGGCCCAGTCATCCTTGAAGAGTTTTATACCGTATATGACGCGCTCTTCCTGCTCGCCGGAAAGCACAACGATCACATCAGCAGGTTTCATCTCGTCCTTCTTTATGAGCATCTCCGCTGCCCTGGTGAGAACGAAACCGTGAGAGAGGAAGAGGATGCCACCCACAAAAGCGATGAGAAATAAAAATTTAAATATCCGTATCATTTTGCCCTGTCTGAGAAGTTCTGTTTTATATAATGCTCAAGCGCTTCTGACCAATGGCGAAGAGGCGTGATGCCCTCTAATCTCAGCATGGTATTGTTCAGTCCGGACTGGGCAGGCCTTTTGGCAGGTCTCTTAAACTGCACAGAAGTGACCGGCTCTATCTCCGTATCGCTGCCTATGAGTTCAGCGATCTTTACGGCAAACTCATACCAGGTGCATGCACCTGAATTTGTCGCATGATAGATGCCATAGCCCCTGCCCATCATCTGTCTGATCATATTAGCAAGGTCTTCCGTGAAGGTCGGGCTACCGCACTGATCATTAACGACTTTCAGAGTGTCCTTCCCGGCAAGGAGCCGTACGATGGTATCCACAAAGTTCCTGCCATGCGGACCGAAAAGCCAGGATGTACGAACAATATAGAATCTGTTGGTAAGGGATGAGATGAACTGCTCTGCCATGAGCTTTGACAGACCGTATTGGCTGATTGGGTTGGTTTTGTCCCATTCATCATAGGGCGAGTCCTTTGTCCCATCGAAGACGTAATCAGAGCTGATATGAACGATTGGGCAGCGGATCTCTTCGCAGGCAATAGCCATGTTCCGCGCTCCAATACCGTTTACAAGGTAAGCCTTTTCAGGATCTGTTTCGCAGGCATCAACATCCGTGAATGCTGCTGTATGGATAAGAATATCAGGCTGGGCATCCCGAACAGACTTCACCGCGTGATCGAGGTCAGTGATATCAAGGGTTGTATGAGAAAAGGGTATGAGTTCACTATCAGAGAAGACCTTCTGGATTGCATGTCCAAGCATACCGTCAGCACCGGTAAGGGCAATTTTCATTCGCCGAATCTCTCTCCATACTGAGATGAGTAATAGGTGAGATATTCCCCTGAGATGATGCGGTTCCACCACTCCCTGTTGGCAAGATACCAGTCTACGGTTTCTGAGAGACCCTGATGAAAATCAGTTTCATGTTTCCATCCCAGTGTTGTCTCTATTTTTGTTGGGTCAATTGCGTACCGCCTGTCATGGCCAGGCCGGTCTTTTACAAAGGTGATAAGACTGAAGAGCGCTTCTTTGTCTGTTCCGGTCTTTTCTGCGATCATCGAAAGAAGGCTCTTAATAATATCGATGTTCTTCTGCTCGTTCCTGCCGCCGATATTGTAGATGTCGCCTGCCTTTGCATTGTGGAAGACGAGATCGATCGCCTTGCAGTGGTCATTAACATGGATCCAGTCCCTGACATTCTGGCCATCGCCGTACACAGGAATGGCCTTGCCCTGCAGCGCACTGGAGATGACAAGCGGGATAAGTTTTTCAGGGAACTGATAGGGTCCGTAATTATTCGAACAGCGCGTTATGGTCAGGTCCATACCGTAGGTCTCATGATACGCCCTCACCAGCAGATCTGACGATGCCTTGCTTGCAGCATACGGACTGTTCGGCATGATCGGTGATTCTTCTGTAAACAGACCCTTGTCGATCGAGCCATAGACCTCGTCTGTGGAGATGTGGAGCATCCTGCAGTTGCGCTTCTTTGCTGCCTCGAGCAGACTCTGCGTGCCTATAACGTTTGTCTGAAGAAATGGAGATGAATCGAGGATAGACCTGTCCACATGACTCTCTGCTGCAAAGTTAATAATGGCATCGAATTCCAGACGGTTGATAATCTTATTGCTGCAGATATCAGCTTTGAAAAAGGAATAACTCGGAAGTTTCTCAGCATGCCTGAGATTCTCGAGGTTACCTGCATAGGTAAGCTTGTCCAGGTTGGTGATCGTATGTTCCGGGTGAGTTGCAAGCATGTGGCGGATAAAGTTCGAGCCGATAAAACCGGCTCCGCCCGTGACCAGTATCCTCATTACTCGATCCTGAAGGGTGAACTGGGATCACCCTCGTATCTGATCTCGTCAACAGGCTGCATCTTTCCCTTTCCCCTGTACAGGCTGTCGGGTATGTTCAGAACAAGCGCTTCTGTCGTCCCAATGTTTTTGTACCCATGAACAACATGCGGAGGCACGATCGCGATATGCGGTTTCCCGTTCGTGTCAAGGGTCATATGCTGCTGATAGGTTGGTGAGCCTTTACGGTTATCCCATAGGTAGAGCCTGAAATCGCCGAAAAAACAGAAGTAATCGGATTGGTACAAATGCTCGTGCGGGCCGCGGCTGATGCCTGGCTTTGACATCGAGACATACGTCATGGCAGGCCTGAAATCGATCTCGTCTTGCCTGAATATCTCCACAAGCCATCCGCGATCATCGTGAAACTGCCCCAGCTCTTTAATGATAACGCCTTCCATCTATCCTCCAGCAAAAAGCGTAATTAGTATAGCATCAATAACGGCCGGGTTGAAATGAAAAGGCAAATAAAAAACCCTGCCGCATGCATGCAAGGGCAGGGTTTCAAAGTCAAAAATATTACTTGTTGTTTCGAGCGAATTCCTTGATGATCTCCTGTCCGATGACATTGCGCTGAATCTGGTTTGTGCCTTCATAGATCTGGAGGATCTTGGCATCCCTCATCATCTTCTCAACAGGGTATTCCTTCATATATCCTGAACCGCCCATGACCTGGACCGCATCAGTGGTGACCCTCATGCCTACGTCTGTTGCAAAGCACTTTGCCATGGCCGATTCCTTGGACACGTCTTTTGCTCCGGTATCCACAAGCCTTGCCACTGAATATACGAGAGCCCTGGCAGCTTCGATATCCATTGCCATGTTTGCCAGCATATGCTGCACTGCCTGGAAGCTGATGATCGGGTGGCCGAACTGGACCCTCTTGCGTGCATATTTTACTGCTTCTTCGTATGCACCCTGGGCAACGCCAAGTCCCTGTGAACCAACACCTGCTCTTGAGCTGTCAAGGGTCTTCATGGCTACGATAAAGCCTATGCCTTCCTTGCCTATGATGTTTTCCTTCGGAATCCTGCAGTTGTCAAAAACAAGTTCTGTTGTTATAGATGCCCTGATACCCATCTTGTCTTCCTTCTTGCCGAAGGTGAAGCCCGGAGTGCCTTTTTCCACAACAAAGGCTGATGCGCCACGCGGTCCTTTTGCTTTGTCAGTGATCGCTATGATCGTGTACACATCTGCAACGCTGCCGTTCGTGATCCACTGTTTGGTTCCGTTCAGGACATATTCATTGCCCTCAAGTTTTGCTGTTGTCTGAATGCCACTGGCATCACTGCCAGCATTCGCCTCGGTAAGACCAAACGCAACCAGCTTCTTGCCTGCAGCAATATCAGGAAGGAATTTCTTTTTCTGCGCATCAGTACCGAAAAGCAGAAGCGGGTAAGTGCCAAGCGCGTTGGCAGCATAAGAGGTCGAAACGCCGACGCAGGCGCGGGAAAGTTCCTCAACACAGAGACAGAGTTCGAGACAGCCCTTGCCGAGACCGCCATATTCCTCAGGCACGAAAAGGCCGAAGAGGTCTGACTGAGCAAGCACCTTCATGATGTCCCAGGGGAACTCACCCGTCTCATCCAGATGAGCCCGAACAGGAACAATCTTTTCTTCGGCGACCTGCCGGGCAAGGTCGCGAATCATTACCTGCTCTTCAGTCAATAAATAGTCCATGATCAATCCTCCAACAAAAATTCACTGCAGTGAACACATCAAAACATTAGCTATCATTTTAACAGATACGAAAGGGTTTTTGAAAGAAAGAACTTTTAGATAAGTCCCTGAATTTTCTTGAAATATTCCTGCATGCAGGAATATTCAGTGGATTGCATCAGTTCAAAGGCAGGCCTGAAGGTATTGTCACTCACAGAAAATATGCCGTGACCGAAGACAATGACTGCCGGGCTGCCTGCCATTGCCTCAGGCATAGTTTTTACGAGGCCTGTGGGACCCGTGCCGATCTCACCGGAAACAATCGGAATGCCGGAGACTGCCCTCTGTTCTTTGCAGGAACGGTAGCATGTTGAGATGTCGCAGCCTTCTTTTCTGCAGGACATGGACATGATAACCGTGAATTTTGGGTGGCCATGGACAAGTGCGCGTTTGCCTGTCTTTTTGTACACGCTGATATGCGCTGAAAGCTCTGACGAAGCAGTTATTCCTGAGGAGGACGACCCGTCAAGAGGTACTGCGTCAATACAGGTTTCGAGTTCATCCAGTGAACTGCCTGTCTGACTGATATAGATGGTGTTCCTGAAAACATAGGAGATATTGCCGAAATAGGAGTCAACGAGTTTTCGTTCAATAAGCTCTCTGCCTGTATCAATGAGCTGCTGATATGCTTCTTTCTCATCCGAAGGAGGTACATCCGGAATCTCCGTGCAGGATCGAGGTGTCAGCGATATCATGCCTGCGATCTTATGATAGGCGTTCAACAGGGCACTATTTTCAGGTATCCTGCCGGCGTTGCGGTCTTCAAGATGGAACATGACATCTGAAAAGAACTTGACGAATGTAGAGAAACAGACAGAACTGAAAGAGACAAAGGACTGTTCAGGGCTTACCGTGCCGCAGGAAACAATGCCTCTGTTTCCGACGATGGCCGCCTTCCGTTTCGAAAGGGCACTGCTTATGGCTTCGGCGGAAAGCGAGGGTATGATGGGGATGTCATGAAGAAAGGTCCTTGTCTCGCAGTCTGTTGGTATCAGGCAGGTTTTTTCATGATCTCCAAAATAGGCAAGGATGCTCTTATAGGGTTCCGCGGGCTCAACATAGAGCAGGCTGCTGATGTTCATGACATCGAAGACTCGTGTCAACGCAGGGTTGATATCAGTCAACAATCTGTTTGAAGTTATCTCTGCATCAAGACAGAGGAGGGTAATCTCTTCTTTATCTGCAAGACCCTGTTTTATGATCTTGTCTGTATATTTTTCAACAAGCTTTTTCATCGCCTTGCTACAGATACGCTCCTAAGCTCAATTGCTCCATCAGAGCCAATGTCGGTATCCCTCTCTCATCATATCCCCTGATCCTGTAGTAATTGCTTCGTGCAGCCAGGAATTCCTGTCTGTCCAGAGGCCTGATCCTGATCTGAGGCGAAGAGGTGCCAGCCTCGGAAAAGAACCTGTCAGGAAGATCATCGTCAACACTGGTGATATTGTTCAGGGAGTTCAGATAGCGTTCGAGCACGTAAATGCGCTCGCCGATCTTGAGCAGGGACTGCGTATCATGGGCCTTGTTGGTCACTGCCGAGACAGCCTTTGCATATTCCTCAAGGGATGCTGCAAAGAAGACGAACTTGCAGGCAGTGAGCGAATCAATGACTGCATTCATATCTTCAGCTATCTTGATTATCCGTGCCTTACCCTCAAAGGAAAACCTGTCAGTGGCAACAGGCTTTCTTAATATCTCGTGACTGATCGGATAGGCACGCAGATGGCAGCCGCCGCGGTTCGATGTTGCATAAGCGAGCGCCATGCCGTATGCTCCGCGAGGGTCGTAAGCCGGCAATTCAAGCCCTTTGACAGACATGCTCGCTTCAGGCTTTCCTGCTGCTAAGGCATAGTGACGTGATCCGTGCGAGAGCATTCTGCCGCGTTCTGTATTCAAACTGCCGATTTCCCTGATGAGATCAAGGAGTTCGACTGTATGCAGATTCTTCTCCTCTATCTCTGCAAAGCAGGATATGGTTGCTGCAGTGGTGATGGTGTCAAGGCCGTAATCATTGCAAAGCCTGTTAGCTTCTACGATCATGGCAGGGTCATTGTTGGCGTTCAGGGCGCCGAAATGAGAAACAGTCTCATATTCAGGCATTACTTCTCCCTTATCGCCAATTTTCTTGCAGAGGATAGGGCAGCCCATGCAGCCGGTTTTTTTTGCCTTATAGTGACTCTTCAGATTATACCCGGAATAAGTTGATGATGCCTCGTAGAAGGTCTGCCTGAAGTTGTTGGTCGGCTCCATCCTGCGGCTGTGTATAAGGTCAACAAGTGCAGCAGTGCCGAACTCTGAGATGCCGAGTTCACCAAAGACTGCCTGTGATGCCCTGAGCAGCCGCATGATCTCTTCGCGGCTCGCCTTGAGTGCAGGAGCGTCAAATATGTCGAATGAACCGCTCCCTTTCACACTGATTGCCTTGAGTTTTTTTGAGCCCATGACCGCGCCAAGGCCGCCCCTGCCTGCCAGGTAGTGGCCGTCAAAAACAATAGAAGAGAACGCAACCTGATTCTCTCCTGCAATCCCGATCACTGCATCAGAGCCGCGTGCATTGAGAAGCGTTCTTACATCCCCAACATTTTTCCCTGCAAGGTGTTCGGCATCCGAAATGACAACGCGCTGGTCATCGATCGAGATCATGGTCCATTGGTCAGACTTGCCTGTTATCTCGATGAAATCAAAGCCCGCGCGCTTCAATTCTGTGCCGAATCTGCCGCCGACTGAACAGTCAAATATGGTGTTGGTGAGCGGAGAACGCGATATGACTGAGGATCTTCCCGATGTCGGGGCGTCTGTTGCAACAAGCGGCCCTGACGCAAAAATGAGAGGCATGTCTGGATTATCATAGTTCAGCGTAATCCTTTTGCCAATCAATGCAACACCCATGCCCCGGCCGCCCATAAAGTTTTCTGTGAGAGCAAGGGGCGTATCTATGATCTCTGCCTTTCTTGCGGAAAGGTCAATTTTCAGGCTTTGGGATGCGTATCCGTACATGGTGACCGGCTCAGGCGCTTACATCAACGTCGGGGATGATCAAACTCGGAGAGCCGAGAGTTCCGTAGAACTTCATGTCATCACCGACAGCAGAGACCTTTCTGAAAAAGTCGAGCAGATTGCCTGATATGAGAGCTTCCTTGACCGGGAATGCGACTTCCCCCTTTTCAATCCAAAGTCCTGTTACGCCGATAGAAAAATCTCCGGATATGGGGTTTACCATATGGATGCCCATGGCATCGACAACATAAAGTCCTCTGTCCACGGTCATGAAAAGATCCTCTGCTGAAACGCAGTCAGCAGGGGAGGCAGGTTCAAGATAGAGGTTTGTGATGCCGACTGACGGAAGGGATGCGTGACCACCCCGCACTGCATTGCCGGTCGAGACCATATTCTCTTTCTTTGCTGTGTAGGTATTAAAAAGATAGGAGAGGAGCATGCCTTGCTTTATCAGCGCCTTTGACTGCGTGGCAACGCCTTCATCGTCAAGAGGCTTGCTGCCGAGTCTGCCCGGAAGAAGGCCGCTGTCCAAGATCGAAATCTTCGGACTGATGATCAGGGTATTCAGTCTGCCTGCAAGCAATGACTTGCCTTTCTGAACAGCATCCGAGGAGAGTGATGAAGCAAACACTCCCAAAAAATCGTTGGAAACAGTACGGTCAAGAAGGATCGTTGTTTTCTGGCCCTTCATCTTTTGTGATCCAAGCAGGCGAAGGGCTGATGTCGCTGCAGTTCTGCCTACATCTTTGAAGGAGATGTCTTTCAGAAAACGGGACCCCATATAGTCCCAGCCTGTCTGGTTCTCTTTGCCGGACTCTGCAATAGCCGTTACCTGGGCTGAGCATGCAGTTGACTGGAATTGAGCCTTCACTCCAAGGGAGTTTGCGATGATGG
Source organism: uncultured Nitrospiraceae bacterium (assembly GCA_964506525.1). Lineage (GTDB taxonomy): Bacteria > Nitrospirota > Thermodesulfovibrionia > Thermodesulfovibrionales > UBA6898 > UBA6898. The sequence goes on along the minus strand of CAZDLA010000012.1, from coordinate 11,239 downwards.
TCTCTGCCACGGTAAAGGACGTTGAAGGCTTTCTTACTCTCTTGATCCTGCTGTCTGTATCGTACGCAGCGCGCTCGATCTGCATAGCCTTGCTGATAGCATCATCTTCTTTCAGATCACGAATCGCATTATCGAAGATATTGATTACGTTTGGTGACGATGGTAACGGAAGGCAATGAAAAGGGTCTTTGTCAACAGATCGGCAAGCATCCATGGCGCGTGCAATGACCTGGTCAGATTCGGCGATCTCTGTTGAGAATGAGAAGCCGAGGCAATTATTCCTGATGACCCTCACGCAATAGCCGGAACTCAAAGAGGATGAAAGAGATTCAACAGCCTGATCTTTTATTTCAACAGCAATGTTCTTGTAAGACTTGTAAAATACCTCTGCCTGGTCAGCGCCGCTCTTGAGCGCCCTGACAATAATATCCTCGGCAAAGCCGGGATCAGGACTCATAGTACGTTGCTGACGCTGTGTCCGACTCCCAGACCGAAACCGCAGAGACCCTGACATGTTCATCCGTGATCTTCTTCTTCATGCTGTCAAAGATCCATTTCGCCATATTCTCTGACGAGGGGTTTTTCTCAGTAAAGGGAAAAATGTCATTCAGGTAAGCATGGTCAAGGGGCGCTATCACCTCATTTGCCATTCTCTTGAGGTCATGAAAATCTATGGCAAGATCAATATCATTCAGGGTCTCTGCCATAACACTGACCTGCACCTTCCAGTTATGGCCATGCATGTTCTCGCACTTGCCTTTATATTCTCTCAACTGGTGGGCTGCAGAAAAAGAAACTTCCACTGACAGTTCAAACATTATTGTCCTCCGAATAGGTTAAGTGGTTTTTCTGAATGTGGATACGTAGGGAAGGTTACGGTATTGGTTGTCATAGTCAAGACCATAGCCCACAACGAATTCATTTGGTATCTCGAACCCGACATAATCCAGCGGCACGTCTACCTCTCTGCGCTCTTTTTTGTCGAGGAACGTACAGATCTTCAGGCTCCGGGGTTCCTTGTTCAGGATCCGCTCCCTGATGTAATTCATGGAGATGCCGGTGTCGATGATGTCTTCGATAAGCAGCACATCCTTGTCCGCAATTTTCTCTCTGATGTCATAATGCAGTTTTATCTCTCCGGATGTTTCTGACTTCAGATAGCTTGAGGCTACGATAAAATCGATCGTGAGAGGAACCTGGATCAGCCTGACAAGATCACTGAAAAAGATGAACGCGCCTTTGAGGATGCCGACGGCAAGAAGATCCTTGCCTTTATAATCAGCTGATATCTTTTCTGCGAGTTCCCTGTTTTTGTTCTGTATCTGTTCTACAGTGAGAAACGGCTTGCCAACAACCATGAAATCCTCCAGAGAAAAATAAAACGTTCCAGTATTTTAACGCCCCAGCCTATTATTCTACAACAGGAATGTTCCGGGATAGCCATCAATGATCGTCCTTGCCATCACGGTGGTTCTTTAGTATGATGGAAACGTGCTTGATACTCTTTTCTATCCCAAATCGGTTGCTGTCATTGGCGCGTCTCAGGACACCCAGAAGGTCGGCTTTGCGATCCTGAATAACCTGCTGAAGTTCGAATACCAAGGCAAGATCTATCCGATCAACCCCAAGGCAGATGAAATTCTCGGCATCAAGACGTACAAAAGCATCTTTGATGTGCCGGATGAGATTGGCCTTGCTGTTGTCTCGATCCCTGCTGCCATGGTGCCGGACTGCATCAGGGACTGCATAAAGAGAGGGATCACATCAGCGGTCATTATCAGCGCCGGATTCAAGGAGGCAGGCTCTGCAGGCATTCTGCTTGAGGAAGAACTTAAAGCCCTTGCAAAAACCGGCAATATCAGAATCCTCGGCCCCAACTGTCTCGGCATCATTAATACAGCGAATGATCTGAATGCAACCTTTGCAGCAGGCATGCTCCCGAAAGGCAGACTCGCATTTTTCTCTCAGTCCGGAGCTCTCGGTATTGCGATACTCGACTGGGCTATCGGCAATAAGATCGGTTTTTCAAAGTTCATCAGTCTCGGCAACAAGGCTGACCTGAACGAGACTGACTTTATAGAATATTTTATCCAGGACCCTGAGACAGACATTATCCTTGGGTATATCGAAGATGTGGTCGATGGCAGGCGGTTTCTTGAGATCGCGAAGAGGGCTACGAAGATCAAGCCTATCATCCTTGTCAAATCAGGCGGCACGCAGGCAGGAGCCCGCGCTGCATCTTCTCATACCGGTGCGCTTGCAGGGTCTGAAAATGCCTTTAACGCTGCATTCAAGCAGACTGGAGTGATCAGGGCAGAAGGCGTAGAGGACCTTTTTGAGTCGGCATTGGCATTCCATTCCGGCAAGCTGCCCAAAGGCAAAAATCTGCTTATTGTTACGAATGCGGGCGGCCCTGGCATCATCGCCGCAGATACCGCAGAAAAGCTCGGCATCAATCTGCCGCAGCTTTCAAAAGAAACGGTCGAGCAGCTTATGGCAGTGCTTCCGAAGAACGCGTCGCTCTATAATCCCGTTGATATCATCGGTGATGCGACATCTGAACGATATGCTGCGGTGATCGAGCGCACGCTGAATGATCCGAACGTGGACGGCATGCTGATCATTCTCACACCGCAGGCTATGGTGAATGTTCAAGAGACCGCGAAGATCGTTATAGAGTCGTCGAAGAAAACCGATAAGCCCCTGATCACGAGCTTCATGGGAGAGGAAAGGGTGCGGTCGTCAGTTGCCATGCTCAAGGCTGCTGCGATAACGAATTTTTCCTATCCTGAGCCGGCAGTGAAATCGTTCAGGAAACTCTATAACTACGGACTCTGGAAGAAGAGGGCAGAGGAAGCGATTTATCGTCCTGAAGTGAACAGGGATGCTGTTGCGCAGATCATCAGGACTGCGCGTGAGAATAACCAGATGCAGTTTGCAGAGGATAGTGCACGGGAGATCCTGACGCACTATGGGTTCAGGTTCCCGAAGAAGCAATTGGCAACAATGCCGAACGAGGCTGCCAATGCTGCTGCTGCCATAGGATTTCCGGTTGTCATGAAGATCTCATCGCCTGATATTCTGCACAAGACCGATATCGGCGGCGTGAAACTCAATATCAGTTCGAAGAAAGAGGCAAAGGATGCCTTTACTGCCATTACCCTGAATGCCCGAAAGTTCATGCCAAAGGCGTTCATTAGCGGTGTAACTGTGTATGAGACAGTGCCGAAGGGCAAAGAGGTCATTCTTGGTATTACCTTTGACAGGACCTTTGGCCATATGATCATGTTCGGCCTTGGCGGAATCTATGTCGAGGTGTTGAAGGATGTTTCTTTCAGGATCGTGCCGGTCAGCATGTCAGAGGCGAGTGATATGGTCCATGAGATCAGGACGATCCAGCTCCTTCAGGGCGTGCGTGGAGAGCCGCCGGCTGACCTTGATGCCATTGTCCGGAGCATTGTGAGACTCTCGATGCTCGCCACAGATTTTCCCGAGATGCATGAGCTCGATATTAATCCCCTTGTCGTATTCGATAAAGGGGCAGTTGCCCTCGACTCAAGGATCATCCTCAGTCATGAAGATAAAGGAGGTATGTAAATGCACTACCTGTATATAGCTTCCACCGCAGGATTCTCAGGCAAGAGCCTGATCACGCTCGGTCTTGGTCTGATGTTGAAAGACAAGGGCCTTTCGATCGGGTATATCAAGCCGTACGGCAAGATCCCTCTGGAACAGGAAGGAAAGATCGTTGATGCTGACGCAGAATTTCTGAGAACATCGCTCGATATCAGCGAGCCTCCAGAGATTGTCTCTCCATTTGTGGTGAGCTATGAGCTTCAGAACAGCCTTCTGAAAGGCAGACCCTCGGATAAGTTCGATGCCGTTACAAAAGCATTATCGTCCATAACCATGAAAGATGTTGTGATGATCAACGGTGCTGCCGATCTTTATGAGGGCGCAACCTATGGTATTAATGATCTGAAACTTATCCGCCATCTTAAGGCCAGGACGCTCATGGTAGAGCCCTGGAACAACGACAGTTCGCTTGATGCCATTGTTGGTGCAAAGGAACTGCTCGGCCAGGATTTTATGGGTGTCGTGATCAACAAAGTGCCGTTGGCTGTCCAGGACCATATAAATCATTCTGTCCGTCCTTTTCTCGAAAAAAGGGGAGTTGCGGTGTTTGGCGCGCTCCAGAAAGATATGCTGCTTGATGCGATAACCGTGCGGCAGCTGAACGAGATTCTCGGCGGCAAGGTGCTCTGCGGTGAGGAGGGTCTGGATGAGTTCATTGAATCATTCTCAATCGGCGCCATGGATGTCGACAGTGCGCTGAAATATTTCAGGCGGACACCAAACAAGGCAGTTATTACGGGAGCTCATCGCTCTGATATTCAACTTGCGGCACTCGAAACCTCGACCCGGTGCATTATCCTCACCGGCGGACTCTATACAAATGATGTGATCATCGGCAAGGCGAAGATGACCAATACACCTATCATCTCGGTGCATGATGATACGTTTACGACTGTGCAGAAGATCGAGTCAGTGTTAGGCAAGATCAGGATCAGGGAGCAGAAGAAGATCCAGAAGATAAAAGAGATCATGGAAAAAGAGTTTGATATTGCACGGCTGTTAAAAGAACTCAAGGTCAGATAAAGGAGATAGTTCATATGGAAGATCTTAAGACATCTGAAACATGGCGAGTATTCAGGATACAGTCAGAACTTGTAGAAGGGTTCGAGACCCTTAATGATCTCGGCCCTGCGGTCACGATATTCGGCGGTGCGCGGCTGAAACCAGGCAATAAATATTACGACGATGCCGTGACCGTGGCAAGAAAGCTTGCAGATGACGGCTTTGCGATCATCACGGGCGGCGGCCCCGGCATTATGGAGGGAGCGAACAAAGGGGCAAAGAAAGGGAAGGCCCATTCTGTGGGGCTGAACATAGAAATACCAAGTGAACAGGTACCGAACAAATATCAGGATATCAGCCTTTCATTCCGTTACTTTTTCATCAGAAAACTGATGTTTATTAAATATGCCATTGCGTACATTATTTTCCCTGGCGGGTTTGGAACCATGGATGAACTTTTCGAAGCGCTTACTCTTGTGCAGACAAAGCGCATCAAGTCATTTCCAATAATACTCTACGGGTCTGAATACTGGGAAGGGCTGATAGACTGGATGAAAAAAACGCTCATTGCACAAGGTACGATCGAACGGGAGGACTTCGCTCTCTTTTCTCTTGTCGATAAGCCGGAAGAGGTGAGGTTCCTCATCAATGAGCATTTCAGGGTGTTTGCCGACCTCAGACCTAAGATGAAGGCCAAGAAGCGGCCCGGAAACCGGTTCATCTGATAATGAGATGAAAAAAAACAGGATATTCATAACTTGCAGTCGCGGCGTTGACCATTATCTTGAGCAGGAAGTAGCACTGCTTGGTTTCCCCATTTTCTTCAAAACACAGGCAGGCATAGAGACAGAGGGGACCTTGCATGATGCCATGGACCTTAATCTTCGGCTGAGGACAGGGCTGAGAGTGCTCTCTCTTGTTGCTGAGTTTGCCGCAGAAGATCCTGAAGCGCTGTACCGGAACATACATACAATCCCCTGGGAAGAGGTCATTTCTTTGAACGGGTATTTCAGCATCACGTCAACGGTTGATACGCCCACCATTGACAATACGCGTTTTGCAAGCCAGAAGTGCAAGGATGCCATTGTTGATCGATTCATGAAGAAGTTTAATAAGCGGCCTGACTCGGGGCCGGAGCGGAACAGGGCGGTGTTTCACCTCCACTGGCAGGGTGAGGACTGCAGGATCTATATCGATACTTCGGGGGAACCGATCTCCAGAAGGGGATATCGCAAAATCCCGTATAAGGCTCCTCTGCAGGAGTCGCTTGCAGCCGCCATGGTTAAGGCATCTGGGTGGCATGACAACGGCTGTTTTATAAATCCCATGTGTGGCAGCGGCACACTTGCAATAGAGGCCGCACTCATTGGCCTGAACAGACCGGCAGCCATTCTCCGAAACAACTTTGGTTTTATGCACCTGAAGGGCTACGATGCTCATGCCTGGGAAGAATTAAGAAACAAGGCCCAGACTGAGGTTAAGAAGGGTCTGCAGAACAGGATCATTGCTACTGATATCAGTGATGAGGCTGTGGATGCTGCGATGAAAAATGCCCGCACGGCAGGTGTGGAGCACCTGATCGAATTCAGTGTGACTGATTTTGCCGATGCAGAGATCCCTGAAGGAGGGGGCGTTGTTGTGATGAACCCTGAGTATGGTGAGCGGCTGGGTAAGGAGGCAGAACTGGAGAAAGTGTATGGCAGGATAGGGGACTTTCTGAAACAGAAATGCAGGGGATACAAGGGGTATGTCCTGACCGGCAATCCTGAGCTGTCCAAAAAGATAGGTCTCCGGTCCAGCAGAAAGATGCTTTTCTTTAATGGACCGATTGAATGCCGTTTGCTTGAATACGAACTCTATAGCGGTAGCAAGAAGAGCAGTCGCGTAGATCATAGCACGGGCAAGACACAATAAAGACATGCGTATTGGCATGTCTTTATTGTGTTAAATTAAATAGTTAATAGGTATTATTCAAAGTGTTTCATTATGTCTGATTTGTCGGTCTTTGTCAGATTGGACATAATGTTTTTATCAAGCTTTGCTTTAACGCCTGCATCAAGATTCTCAAGGATCTGGCTGTTGATCATCTTACTCGCTGCGAGGTACCACTTGGGTGATCCTTCTTTTTTGATGATGGCATTGATGTCATTCGAAATAAGTTTTGCGGCTTTCTTTTCCATTTCAAGCTCTATGTTGTGGGGCTCTCCGTATCCCTTTGCCGCCCCGTTTTTGCCTCCTCCCATGCCGAAGCGGCCGGATGTGTCGCTCAGCTTGTCGCTCAATTTTCCATGGGCCTCGACCGAATCATAGCTTTCGATGAGCTGGATTTTAGGGCTTTCATGCTCCTGCCTGGTGACCTTGTAAGCCTTGAAATGTCCGAGATCAACTGCAATGATGACTTTATCCATTATGATTCCTCCTTGTTTGATTTCATTATAGCAGTATCCTGCAGTGACGAATAGGTGAAAGATGCAGAATATAGGTGTTGTGAACGTCATAACTGGAACGGGATTCAGTTGCGGAAACTATATATAGCCCCGCCAAGTCTCAGCCAGTGCTACAGCCTTCGTCTGAAGAGAGCAAAGAAATACTCCCTGAACTTTTCATGAAAGGGCCGCTTATGCCACTGTTCAAGGTTTATTTTCTCTGACCGCGCCATGTCGTCGTAGAAAATACCGGCCATCTGCTTACCAAAGGCGCTGTCCATGATCCCGACATTCCCCTCATCGTTTCGGCGTAATGACCGAAAATCCAGGTTCGCAGAACCGATTATTGACCAGATTTCATCAAAAACAGAGGTTTTTGCATGGAGGATCACGCCATTATAGGTGTAGATCTCTATGCCTGCCTTCAGAAGCCTGGAGAAGAAGGCCCGTGCGGCAAAGTGCGCTGCAGATATATCGGAGACTCCTGGCAAAAGCAGTTTCACGTCAACTCCCCGCGCAACTGCTGCTTCAAGGATATGGACCATGCGCCTGCTCGGCGTGAAGTAAGCCGTGGTAAGGTAAATGCTCTTTTGAGCGCTGTTGATGCTGTAATAAAGGATCCTGCGCATTTTTCTTCTGCCCTTTGCCGAACTTGCAAAGATCGGCAGCACCGGCACACCCTGTTCAGGCATCACAACATCCAGGCGGGGTTCAATCGGGCTTCCCTTCCATATCTCCCAGCTCTTGCTGAACTCGTCTAAAAGCCTCTTGACGATCGGGCCTTTGAGAAATATTCCTGTATCGCGCCATCCCCTTCCTTTCCTGAGCCTGTAGTAGCCACGATATTCATTGGCAATGTTAAGGCCTCCTGTAAAGGCTTTTGCGCTGTCTATGATGATAAGTTTTCTGTGATCTCTCTGCATATAGTGAAAAGGCGAAGCCCAGGCAAAAGGCCGGGATGCACGTATATTGACGCCGGCCTGCCGCAGTTGCTGCCAGAATGACTCAGGTGTGCAGAGCGAGCCGAAGTGATCGTAAATAAGGCAGACAGTCACCCCTTCTTTTGCCTTGCTCTTGAGGATATCAGCCAACTCCGTGCCTGTTTCATCATTGCGAAAGATATAGAACTGCAGGCATATGAGCTCTTTTGCTTCCCGGACAGCATCGAATATCGACTGAAAGGACTCCCTGTCTTTCCAGACAAGGGTTACCTCATTGCCATCGGTAAAGGGTGAGCCGAAGATCTTCTGAATGCTTTTTATCGAGAAGGGAGTGGACGGTGCGCTGCTCTTCATGATTGATGATTACTGAAAGATCCTAATGCTGTCAATCTCAAAAATGAAATAAATTTAATGATATGTTTTGTGGATAATTACAGGTCGATTGGTTAGACTAAAAGAGTAAATAATTAAAGAACGAAGCGGGGTTATTTATATATGCATATCGCAGTACAGAACATAAAGGAAACGGACTGTGCCTGTGAAGTCATGATACTTCCTTTTGTTGAGGATGGTCCAAATCCCTATGCCGGCCTTAAACCTTCGGTCAGAAGGCTTATCGAGAAGATCCGAAAAAAGGATTTCAAGAGCAGCCTAAATGAAGTTCTGCTTGTGCCTGCGCCTGAAGACATAAAGCCTGAAAGAATGTTATTTCTTGGACTGGGCAGGAAAGATGCGGTGACCGCAGAAAAGGTTCGGCAGGCAGGAGGCAAAGCCCTTGCCTGTCTCCGCGATATGGAGATGAAGAAAATCGCTCTCTCCACGCTGGTCTTTGGTCACCTTCAGCAATCTCCTGTGCATTTTATCGAGGGAGCGCTTCTCGGTCTTTATACGTATAAGAAGTATAAGACCGATAATCATGGCAAGGCGATAGATTCGTTCGTCCTGATAAGAAAGCCTTCAAAGGATCTTTCCCTCAGCATCCGAAAAACAGAGGTGATTGCGGCTGCTGTTGCCTTTGCAAAAGATTTGGTCAATGCTCCTGCCAATGATATGACACCAAATGATCTTGCAGATGCAGCCTGTTCCCTGAAGCAAAAGAATCTCTCTGTCAAGGTCCTCGAAAAAAAGGATACTCAAAAGATCGGCATGGGTGCATTTTTGGCAGTATCGCATGGATCAAAGGAAATGCCGAAATTCATCGTGGCAGAATACCGGGGCAGCAGAAAGCCTCCCGTTGTATTAATCGGCAAGTCGATCACCTTTGACAGCGGAGGTCTTTCGCTGAAGCCATCTGATGGCATGGAAAAGATGAAATATGATATGGCAGGAGGCGCTGCTGTTCTCGGCGTAATAAAGGCTGCTGCGGAACTCAAACTGCCTTTGCATCTCATCTGCCTGCTTCCGGCAACAGAGAATTTACCGGGCGGCTCTGCGGTTAAGCCTGGCGATGTTGTCCGGTCGGTCAGCGGCAAGACTGTTGAGATCGCGAACACTGACGCAGAGGGAAGGTTGGCAGTTGCTGACGCTATCGAGTATGCAAAGCGATTCAAGCCCAGGGCAATCATCGATATTGCTACGCTTACCGGCGCATGTGCAATTGCCTTTGGCGGCGAGGTCGCTGCAATGATGGGTAATGACAGAAAGCTTCTGGATGAGCTCAGGAAGGCCGGCGAGGAGACCTATGAGCGGGTATGGGAACTTCCTCTTTTTGATGAGTACAAAGAATATCTCAAGAGCGATATCGCTGATATCAGGAATATCGGCAACAGAACAGGCTCACTTATGGCTTCCGCATATTTTCTTTATGAATTTGCAGGACAGTCTCCCTGGGTGCATATTGATATCGCAGGGACTGCGTGGGTAGAAAAGGACCGGCCTTATGTACCGAAGGGTGCATCGGGCATCGGAGTCCGGCTTTTATTAAATCTGATCGAGAGGGTGCAATGAAACTATCCAAGCTATTCTGGATCATATTCTTTCTTCTTGTTCCGACCTTTGCGTCTGCCTGGGGACCTTTGACCCACATCTATCTTGGCAATGAGCTTTTCTCTTTTGGTGCTCTTATTCCCGCAGGTATTCTTGAAATTATGAGGAGATACCGGAAGGATTTTCTGTACGGAAATATTATGGCAGATATTATTATCGGGAAAAAGTATCTTCCTGACAGCAAGAGTTCTCACAACTGGGACGTGGGCTTTGATCTGCTCAAAGCTGCAAAGACGTCCCAGCAGAAGGCATTTGTGTACGGATACCTATGCCATCTTGCATCGGATACAGTTGCACACAATTCCTACACTGTGGATAAGAAGAATCTTGGTCATACACTCCTTGAGATGAAGGCTGACAGCATCATCGACAAAAAATACTGGTTTCAGGCCATGCTGATCGACAGAAAGACCCAGATGCGCAATGACCACTTCCTCGAGAACTCGCTTGAGCGCTTCCTCTTTTCATTCAAGACGAACAAGAGGATCTTCAAAGGTATGGTCTTCTTTTCGTTTATGAATCAGCAGAAGATTGGTGATTTTATTGACAGGAGGCTGGTAACGTCCATGCCTGATCGTGATGCCATCGAGTTGCTGCATCAGGAGTCCCTCGACAAGATGATCGACCTTCTGCAGAATTTTGAAGGGTCTGATGTTATCTCGACTAAGCCGGGCGGTGCAGTGCGCAATGGCAGATTTGCAAAAGCATTTGTTCAGTTTCAGTCAGAGAAGGGCAGCCGCCGTCTTTTTTACCGCCAATAGAGCCCTATGATATCAATCGTTTTTGGCATTCCCTGCAACTTCAGCCTGACCGGGTACACTGCAGGAATTCTTCCTGAGTATCTCCTATGGCAAAAAAAATAGCAGTGCTTGTGAGGGACAGGCAGGCAGAGGCCCTGCGCATGGCAATAGGTCTGTTACTGGAAGACGACGTGGTACATGTTTATATTATGGACTGCAAACTTGATAGTAATGACCGGGGAATTGCTGCAAATCTTGCAATGCTGAACGAACTTGGCACGCCTATTGTTTCCAATGGCTCTGACAAATCATTTGATGCCATGGACAATGAAGCTATTGCCCGAGAGCTTGTTTATTACGATTCTGTTATCCCCTATTAAGGGGCTTTCCACACCTTTGAGTTCCCATTGCTTTTCACAATTCTTCATGATCATTTGAAATTGTTTATTTTTTATGATAAATCAATGACATAGGTCTTCTAAAGTTAGAAATTCAAGTTGATAACTGT
>CAZDLA010000011.1:0-70863 GCA_964506525.1 uncultured Nitrospiraceae bacterium | reverse complement strand
CGACAAGAGCGCTGTGCTCTGCGGTATCGACGCTAACTTCAAGAAATAACGTATACTATCCTTCCTTATTAATCTTGCTATGCGGCTTTGGCCGCATAGCAAGATTATCTTTAATCCGATATAATATAAATATAATGCAGACCGAATTTACGATTTCCTCCTTTGCCCTGCGGAATCTTAAGAGAAAGCCACTACGAACGGCTATCTTGATAGCTGCCATAGCTATCCTTGTCTCTGCCCTGGTATTTGCGCTTTCCTTTGTCAGCAGGGTCTCTTCGAGCATCAAGCTTGCGTCGGAGCGATTGGGTGCTGATATTCTTGTTGTTCCTGCCGGCTCCCGTGGGGCTGCAGAGGATGTGCTCCTTGAGAACAAGGCAAAGTCTTTTTATATGGACAAGGGAGTGATTGAGAAGCTGAAAACGATCAAGGGCATCGATCAGATGACCTATCAGACATACCTTACTACCATGAACGGAAAATGCTGCGATGTGCCGGAAACCGTTGTTGTCGCTTTTAACCAGGAAACTGATTTTGTGGTCAAGCCATGGCTGAGCGAGAAATTCGGGAGAAAGCTTCAGAAGGGCGAGGCCCTGGTCGGCAACGAGTCGGCATTTAATATCAGGGTAGGACTCGTTGATGTTGACAAGGTTCTTTTCGGCAATATCTTCAAGATGGTCGGCGTTCTCGACAAGACAGGCACAGGACTTGATACAGCTATGTTTATCAATGACGAGAATATGGAAGATATCCTGGTCAAGGGACAGGCTGATCTGAAACCAGGCCAGATCTCGATCGTATTCATTAAGGTTAAGAAGGGGCTGGATTCCTATAAGGTGGCAGGTGAGATAGAGGATGCCTTTGTGGAGCTTGATACCATGGCACGGAAAGATATCGGCAAGAGCATTATCACTACGCTTCGGGATATTAATCAGATCTTTATCTTCACGATGATCCTTATTTCTTTATTGTCAGGTTTTCTGACCTGGGCGATCTTCTCTGCCATTGCCAATGAACGTGCGCGAGAGGTTGGTATTATGAGGGCAGTAGGAGCGCGGGAGTCGCATATTGTTACCGTGTTTCTGACGGAAGTCCTGATCGTCGGCAGTATAGGCAGCATCATTGGTATTATAGGGGGAACGGCACTTTCGATAGTTCTTGCCAAGAGCTTTTCGATCATGAAAAGCCTGCCCATGCATCTTCCTGTTATGAATCGAATCCTTATTGCCTGCATCGGTTTTATCATTGGCAATGCCGTATGTATTGTTGGAGCCCTTTCTCCAATTCAGAAGATCAAGAAGATGGAACCGCTTATGGCGATCAAGAAGGAATAGATTATGGCCCAGATCGAAGTTTCAGGACTGACAAAGATTTATGCCGTGGGGGGACAGGATATTCCTGCGGTTACCGATGTATCCCTGCGCATTGAAAAGGGTGAGTTTGTTTCGATCGTAGGCCATTCAGGTTCTGGAAAGACTACGCTCATATCGATCGTCGGCGGCATCATGAAACCGACATCAGGAAAGGTGCTGTACAATGGTCAGGATATCTGCAGCCTTGATGATAATGATCTTTCCGCATACCGGAATGAGAATATCGGTTTCATGTTCCAGTTCGCAAGTCTTCTTCCGATGCTCACGTCAACGGAAAATGTTCTTCTGCCAGGTCTCTTCAGTCAAAGGAAGGATCTGAATGCTGTTAAGAAGGCTGAGGAATATCTCAATCTCGTCGGCATTGGTGATAAGGCATCGTCCTACCCTTCACAGCTCTCAGGAGGTCAGCAACGCCGTGTTGCCATTGCCCGGGCTCTGATGTACAACCCTCCCATCATTCTTGCTGACGAACCTACAGGAGACCTGGATGAAGAGACAGAGGCAGACATCATGGAGCTCTTCAGGAAATTAAACAGGGAACAGATAACCACCTTTATTTTTATTACGCATAATAGTGAGCTGGCAGGCATGGCCTCAAGGCAGCTCAGGATGACTCGCGGCATCCTTACTGAAGTCGCATAATTAGAAAAGTTTTGCTCCCTTCTCAATAACTGCTGTATCGATGACCAGGCTGTTGTTTTCGATAACGCTCTTTAAATAGATCGGATTGCACCCATCTTTTTCTTCCCATTTCTCCTCAGCAAGGCCGAATTTCATACTGCATTCAATGCAGATGAGGTCAGAACCCTCCTGACGGTATCCTTTTTTCTTTTTGTAGCAGGTGAAGCAGGCATCAAAGTATGCGGATACTGTCCCCTTTCCATCTGTGCGTACAAAAAAGTTTATGCGCTTTCCTGATTTCCTGTAAGTATAATAATGCGCTTTTTTGTCACTCACTTCGTCAAGCATAATGACGATCCTGTTGTCCTTTGCCTGCACCTCCTGATAGAGTCGTGGCTGGCTGCTGCAGGCTGTCAGCTGAAGCAGGAGCGATATGAATAGGATTGATATGATGAGGAACCGCATGCTGTCAGTGCAGAAGCTCGTTAGTTACTTCCTGGAATTTGAAGATCCTGGTGCCCTTATGGTCTCTCATAAATTCCCGGGCGTCTGCCTCGGATGAAAGCGGGATGAACTCATCCCCCATAGGGCCATATACATCACTGCCGATAACAAAAAACAGTTTTCTTGCATCCAGGAGCTTCGTGAGATAATACTCTGTGACAAAGATGGCCGTAATATCAGCCAAATTCTTTGATGGCGCATATTTCTGCAGGTTAAGATAATACTTGAACATATCTTTTGGGCCGTCAAAGACCGCATAGGTCCCATCTTTGAAAATGACCTCTGCCACCCAGTGCGTGTACTTTGCCACGAACATGCCGCAGACAGGGCATTTATCATTCTTTTTTACCTCGACAGGTTTTATATCTGCCCCAAAAGACAGAACCGTGAAGGTAAAGAAGAGTATAAGCGTAAAGAAGAGTGATACAATTTTCGTCACGGTTATTTTCTCAGGATTATGCATGCCTGAGCTCCCTTTAACGTTTTATTAGTCCTGTATTTAGTTAAACAGAATAGAGAAAATGAGTCAATGAGATCAGACGAACATACCGTCTGCCATGCGGAGGACTCTGTGGCAGCGGTCAGACAGGCTTACGTTGTGAGTGACGATGACGAAGGTAATATTTTTATTCTTGTTCAGATCGAGAAAAAGCTCAAACAGGCTGTTGCCTGTTGCGGTGTCGAGGTTGCCGGTAGGTTCGTCGGCAAGGACAAGACCTGAGTCCTGCATGAGTGCGCGCGCAACGGCAACTCGCTGCTGCTCTCCGCCTGAAAGTTCTCCGGGACGGTGATGCAGTCTGCGGGAAAGGCCGAGGTCTGCCAGCAGGTCTTCTGCCTTTTTCTGAACCTCTGCATAGGGCTTATTGCTGATGAGGCCCGGCAGCATCGTGTTCTCGAGTGCATTGAACTCGGGGAGCAGATGATGAAACTGGAAGACAAACCCGATACTCCTGTTCCTGAACAGGGCGAGCGACGATTCATCCATCGAAAAGACGTCAGTTCCATTGAAGAGGATCTTGCCCGTGGTAGGTCTGTCGAGAGCGCCGAGAATATGCATGAGCGTGCTTTTGCCGGCTCCGGATGCTCCGGTAATGCTGACCATCTCACCTTCCTGGATAGAAAGGTTTATGTTCTTCAGAACATGCAGTTCCCCGGCATCTGTCCTGAAAGACTTCTGGATGTCAACAGCTGCTATGAGTTCACTCATAGCGCAAGGGCTCCACAGGGTTCAACTTTGCAGCCTGCCATGCAGGATAGAGTGTCGCGACGAAGCTGATAATGATCGCTGAGAGCGAGACCACGCCAAAGTCAAAAAGGCTCATCTTTACTGGAAGGTGGCTGAGATAATAGACATCAGCAGGTAGTTTTATGAGCTGGTATTTATTCAGGATAACACCGAGCAGATATCCTCCGGTCATACCCGCGAATGTGCCGATAAGGCCGATGAAAAGACCCTGGAGCATAAAGATGGTCATGATGCTCTTATTGGTCGCGCCGATGGCCTTCAGTATTGCAATTTCCCGGCTTTTTTCTATGACGTTCATGATCAGATTGCTGATAATGTTGAAGGAGGCAACAAGAATGATCAGGACAAGAATCACGAACATCGCAAATTTCTCTAGTTTGAGTGCAGAGAAAAGGTTCTTGTTCATCTGCATCCAGTCGAGCACGATAAAGCGTACCCCGAGACTCTCCTGGATCTGTTTCTTCACTTCAGGCGCTCTATAAATATCTTTCAGTTTGAGTTCGATCCCTGAAATACTCCCTTTGAAGCCAAAGAATTCCTGGGCAGGTTTCATGGCAGTGAGTACCAGATTTGCGTCATATTCGAACATACCGATCTCAAAAATGGCCACGACCTGGAACTGTTTCACCTTGGGTAGCATGCCCATGGGGCCGATCTCACCGACAGGAGAGACCACATTGATCTTGTCATGAAGCATTACGCCCAGGTTTGAGGCAAGCTCCTTGCCGATAATGATGCCAGGAATCTCCTTGTCTTCAGAGAGTTTCCTGAAATCGCCCTGCTTTATGTGCGAAAGGATCTCGGTGGTTTTTGCTTCTGTCTCAGGCTCGATGCCGCGAATATAGACTCCATGAGCCCTGTTGTTGAAAGAGACCATGACCTGGCCGATCACAAACGGTGCATAGGATAGGACCTCCTTGTTAGAGACCAGTTTTTCTGTTATCTGGGAAGGGTCAGTTATCGCACCCCTGAAATCCCTGATGATAATATGGGCATTTGCTCCAAGGATCTTTTTCTGCAGGTCCTGGTGAAACCCTGACATGACAGAAAGAACAACAAGGAGAGCCATCACGCCGACAGCAACACCCCCGATCGAGATTGCTGTATTAACCGATACCCCTCTGTGCTTCTTTTTCGATTTGAGATATCTGAAGGCGATGAATATCTGGTAGGGCAGTTTCATCCGTTGGACTTATTGTTCAGGCTTGAGCTGCGGGAAGAGGATCACGTCGCGGATCGATTGTGAGTTTGTAAGGAGCATGACGAGCCGGTCAATGCCTATGCCTTCACCTGCAGCAGGCGGCATGCCATATTCAAGGGCCCTTATGAAGTCCTCATCCATTTCATGCGCCTCATCATCGCCTGCCTGTTTGGCCGCAACCTGCTCCTCAAACCGACCCCTCTGGTCAAAGGGATCATTCAGTTCAGAGAAGGCATTAGCGATCTCCCGGCCGCAGATGAAGAGCTCAAAGCGTTCAACAAGCCCCGGATTATCGAACTTTCTTTTAGCCAGGGGCGAAAGTTCCACAGGATGATCAATGATAAACGTCGGCTGAATCAGCCCCGGTTCGACCTTTTCTTTGAATATTTCATCGAGAATCTTGCCCATGGAAGAGCCGTTTGGAATATCGATCTTATTTGCTCTGCCCCACTGCTTTGCTTTCTCCTGATCACTGAAAACTTCAGTTGGAACTCCGGCTTTATCCAGCGCCTCAAGCATTGGTAAGCGGGGCCAGGGTGGAGTGAGGTCGATCATTTCGTCACCATAAGGCATCTTGAGTGTGCCCACGGCCTTCATGGCAACCTCGGCAAAAAGCTCCTCAGTCAGGGACATAAGATAATTATAGTCTTTATAGGCAATGTAGAACTCCAGCATCGAGAACTCAGGGTTGTGTCGTGTTGAGATTCCTTCGTTTCTGAAGTTCTTGTTCAGTTCATAGACTCGCTCATATCCGCCGACCAGCAGTCTCTTTAAATAGAGTTCAGGAGCGATCCTGAGATACAGGTCAATGTCCAGGGCATTGTGATGTGTCTTAAACGGACGAGCTGTTGCTCCGCCAGGTATCTGGTGCATCATGGGAGTTTCTACCTCAATAAATCCCTTTGATTCGAGGAAATCTCTTACACCTTTGATGATCTTGCCCCGTTTTGCAAAGTTCTCCCTCACTTCAGGGTTTACAATAAGATCAATGTACCGCTGTCTATACCGTATCTCGATATCCTTGAGACCATGCCATTTTTCGGGCAGGGGTCTGATCGACTTGGTGAGAAGCGTAACTGACTCAACCTCAACGGTCAGTTCATCGGTTCTTGTTCTGAACAGAGAACCTTTAATCCCGATAATGTCGCCGAGATCAAGTTTTTTGAGCAGTTTATAATTTTCGCCAAGCTGGTCTTTTTTGAAATAGATCTGGATCTTGCCTGTTGCATCCTGGATATGTGCAAAAGCTGCCTTGCCAAAATCCCTCATGGCAACGATCCTGCCTGCCAAAGAACAGGAGATCTTTTCAGCCTCCAGACTCTCCTTTGGCGTGGAACCGTATGTTGCCATAAGGTCTGCTGCATGATTATCAGCCTCGTAGGAGCCTCCGTAGGGCTTGATGCCAAGCTCTTTCAGCTCTCCAACCTTCTTGATGCGCTGTTCTATCAGTTCATTAGTATCTTCCACGATAACCTCTTTCGAAAATGTTATGGATTATAATGATTTGTGCTGAGCAAGGTCAAGAAACGGGCAAGCGGCTACTTCTTCTGTTTGTACTTCTCCATAAGGTAACCGATGAGGGATTCCACCCTTGATACCAGTTTGTCCGGGTCCGGGTCAGAGCCTTTGTTTACATAGTTTGCCGGGTCCAGATTCTCCATCTGTTTTCTGAGGTTTTCGTCAGCCTTCTCTGCGGAGAAGAACATGATAGGCGTCTTTTTTGTATTATTTTGCGATTCAAGGGAGCGCATGAGCCTGGCTGCGGTGAGACCGTCCATGACCGGCATGTTCAGGTCAATGATCGCTATATCGATCTGCTTCTTCTCGTTCTGGAGCTTCGAGTAGGCTGATATAAGTTCAAGGCCGTTCTGGAAGGCCATGACATGGGAAGAGAAATTCCTTGCCCGGAGCAGGTCTTCGATGATCTTGCGGGTGTAGTGTGAATCGTCCGTGACCAGTGCATAGCTTTCAGGCGGTGCAGACTGCTTCTGTGCCGGCTCCGGTTTTTTTGATTCCCAGAGGTTCTGAATATCAAGAGTGAAGCCGCAGTATGCGCATGTGACCTCAAGCCTTTCATTTCTTTTAAATGTGTTGAAAGGTACCTGGTCCCCGCAGCATAAACAGTATTTCTTGTCGTCCCCCATCTTGAACATTCATTATAAGGAAGCACGGTCTCGATTGCAAGAGCGGTCATTGTTGCTGAAATTCTGCTAAAATAATCGGGAATAAAGCGGTGTCAACTCCCTAAAGAGGATGACAATTATGCCCTGGATACGAACAACGGAAGTGAACGAGGTGATATTTTGAAACTTACGTTTTTGGGCGGCGTTCGGACCGTAACAGGCTCGTGCTATCTGCTGCAGGGAAGGAATTTCAAGATACTGGCTGAGTGTGGTATGTACCAGGGTCATGACGCTGAGTCAGTGAACAGGCGTCCCTTTTCTTTTGCCCCTGCTGATATCGACTGCCTTTTTCTGACTCATTCTCATCTTGACCATATAGGCCTTGTGCCGAGACTCGTAAAGGAAGGTTTCAGGGGGAAGATCATTGCCACATCAGCAACTGCAGATATTGCCGAATTGATACTCCGTGATTCAGCGCATATCCAGGAGTCTGACACAGAGTGGCACAATCGGAAGGCTATGAGGACAGGATTGCAGCTCAAGGAACCGCTTTATTTGTCCCGGGAGGTTGATATGGTGCTGCCGCTTATTCAGCGAAAGCATTACAACAGGATAGAACAGCTCTGCGAAGGAGTTCGTTACCGTTTTGTGAATGCCGGGCATATTCTCGGCTCCTCGACCCTTGAGCTCTGGTATGCTGAGGACGGGAATGAGAAGAAGATCTCATTTTCCGGGGATATCGGCAAGAAGAACAATCCTATTGTGAATGACCCGGTCTTTGTTGAGGAGACTGACTATCTGACGATCGAATCTACCTATGGCAGCCGCAACCATAAGAGCATGGAGGCTTCTATCGAAGAACTGGTGGATGTGATCAAGACAACGTTCAGGAAGGGAGGGAATGTTATCATCCCGTCCTTTGCTCTCGGCAGAACACAGGATCTGCTCTTTATTCTGAACAAGCTCGTAAAGCAGGACAGGCTTTTCAGGATCAATGTGTATATCGACAGCCCGCTTGGCGAGCGTATCACAAAGGTCTATGCAGCTCATCCCGAGTATTTTGATGAAGAGGGAAGGGAATTCTTTACGCTCGAAAGCAGAGATGCCCTGAGACTGCATTTTACGAAGAAACCTGAAGATTCCATGGCCCTGAACAAGATCAAAAAAGAGGCGATCATCATATCGAGCTCCGGCATGTGCGAAGGAGGCAGGGTGAGGCATCATCTGAAGCATAACCTCTGGAGGAGAGAGAGCAGCATCGTCTTTGTGGGTTACCAGGCAGAAGGAACTCTTGGCCGTCAGATCGTAGATGGCGCAAGGGTTGTCGAGGTCCTTGGTGAAAATATCGTTGTCCGGGCAGGTATCCACACTCTTGGAGGGTTCTCGGCGCATGCAGACCAGCGTGAGCTCCTTGACTGGGTAGCACAGTTTAAGAATAAACCTGAGATATTTATTGTTCACGGTGAGGAGCAGTCATCACGTGCACTGCAGGATGCCATCCAGAAGAGGTTTTCTTTCCAAACCCATCTGCCGAACCCTGGCGAGGCTTTTGAAATTTGAGAAACAGGGCCAGTTAGAGCTCGATCAGTTCAGCGGTGAGCGCGGAAAGGTCTGCAATCGCCATGGTCGATTTGCCATAGAGCCAGCCGCTTAATTCACCCGGGTTCACAATGAGGGTGTTGCCCTGTTTCCGAATGTCAGGAACATGGGTGTGACCGTAAACAATAAGATCAAAATGATTGCTGTCCGCAAGCGCATCCACTACAAGATGCTCATGCATGATCACGATCTTCTTGCCTGCCAGTTCAAGAATATGCGGCTGGGTGAATAGACGGTTGTTCGAAAGTTTCTGCAGCAGCAGGCGTTCACCATCGTTGTTTCCGTATATGCCGGTGAATTCGCAATTCAGATTTTTGAGTGCCCTAAATGTGAATGGAGAGCAGAAATCTCCGGCATGGATGACGTGTCCAACATTCCTCTTGTTCAGGATCTCGACCGCTCTGTGAAGAGCCGGCAGATTATCGTGGCTATCTGAAATGATTCCTGCAAGCATGGCTAATGGTCCTGATTCTCAATATCCACTATGGTGGTCATGCCATCAAAATCAATGACCTTGTATCCCTGCAGACCTTCGAACTTCTTTAGCAGCTCTGCAAGCTGTTCTCCTGCATGTTTTACTGCAGCGATCTGTCTCCCTGCAGATTCGTATGTGACAGGTTTCCCCTCCGCAAGATCGTCAGAAAACAGTTCAATGGCCATGATCAGATAGGTCAGCGGCTGCCGGAGGTGATGAAGAAAGGTCCGTCCTGTATCGACGACCGCAGTATTCTGCTTTGATCTGACAAGCTCCTGACTGACCTCATCGAGTTTTTGTATGTGATCATGCAGGCTGATGTTGACCGATTCGAGTTCGGTGTTCAGGGACCTGAGCTCGGCCTCACGAAGTCTGATAGCCTGCAGCATGGTGTTGAATGCTATCGCAAGTTTTCCAATCTCATCATAACCCAAAGCAGGAACGGCAGCAGAATAATTTCCTGCAGCTATTTCAGTTGCTGATGCGGTCAGCGAGGTAAGCGGCGCGGTCAGCCGCCTGGTAATAACCTTAGCTACTGCCAAGGCAAGGGCCAGAAGTATTGCGGTCACTATGCCGATGGTCACGATCGCTCTCCGTATTGTCTCTTCTCCTAATTTCTCGTCAATACCGATCCTGAGAAAGCCTTCGCGACCGCCTGCTACAGGAGCAGAAATATCAAGAAAAATAGCCTGGCCTGTTCTTATTGTCACGTGGTACATGGTATTTTTCTTGTGCCCGATTGCAAGAAGATTCTTGGGGAATCCCTCTTTGAACGTATGAAGGAGAATTGTGCCGTTCTTTTCGATGAAAATATAGGCGATCTCGGGATTTGCCTTCATCATCTCATCAAAGTAACTGTCTATGGCAACAAAGTCTCGGATCAGAAGGGGATCTACGATATGGCTTGCCATGGTTGCCGCAACAACTTTGGCATCGTCAATGCTCTCTTTCTGAAGGACATTCTTCAGATAAAGTTCAGTGAACAGGACGATGACAATGCCAAAGATGAGCACAAAGATAGCCATCGCCATGAATACCTTTGTCTGTAGGGAGAGGTTCTTCATTTGTGGGAATCAAGCCAGTCCTGCATTTTGCGAACCGAGTCATAGGAAGCATCTTCAGGTACGATAAACTTCTCGATCTTCAGTTCATCAAGGATCTTTTTGCCTTCAGGGTCAGTATGCATCTCGAGAAAAATTTTCTTGAGCAGCTGTTTTGTTGAAGCAGGCGTAGCGGGATGCACTACAACAGGCGGTATGCCGTATAGTGGAGATTTATAGATAATCTTTGTATTCTTTACAAGATCAGGATTTTTGTCGCTATAGAAATCCCAGATGAGCCCGTCAACCGAAGCACCTTCAATAATGCCTTTTGACACAGCCCTGATAGAGTTGTCATGGCTGTACGTGTAGATGACGCTTTTGAAAAATGACTCAGGCTTTTCCCCTTTTGCAGAAAGCGTATAGGTAGGAACAAGTGTTCCGGTGTTCGAGTTTGGGTCAGTGAACGCGAAGCTCTTTCCCCTCAGGTCTTCAAGGTTAGTTATGGGGCTGTCCTTCTGTACAATAAAATATGCCTGGTAGAAAGGTTTTCCATAGAGCATAGGGGCCACAAGGAGTTCCATGCCGAACTTCTTTTTCCCGCTCACGTAGGGGCCGGCACAGACAAAGGCAATGGCGATCTCTCTCTTCTCCAGAAGGTCGTTCACTTCCTGGTAGGTTTTCTTCTGGATAATATCTATTGGCGTGGCAATCTTCCTGCTCACATACTGCATCATCTGATCGTAGTACGCAGATGTTTCCTTGGGAGAGATTACGGCTGCAATTGCGATTTTCAGCGGAGCGCCATTAAGTGGCTTTGTGACGCTCTGAGTCTCCATCTTTTCCGACAGATTAACGGCAACGACCTTTTCTTCTGACCTCTTGCATGAAGAGGCCATAACGGCAAGGAATAAGATGGCAAGAACAAGACTCGTGGATCTCCTGAAAAGAGCAGATTTATTCATTCGAATATTTTATCACAGAACAGCACCAAGCATGCAGTCAATTAGCAGTTAAGGGGCAAAGTTGTGATTAGGCTGATCAGAAGAAAAGAGCGCCGACAAGGCCTGCACTGAGAATGATAAACGACGGGTCTATCTTTGTGAAGGTGATTGCCGCAAAGCTGCAGATAGCCAGGGCGAATGTGCCGGGATCGATCAGCGACGTATTGCCGAGGGATACTGCAACAGCGGCAAGCAGGCCGATGACGGCACTTTTTATGCCCGTGAAACTTGAAGCTACAATTGCGGATTCCTTGTAAGCGTAATAGTATTTCACGGCCAGAGTGACGATTATCAGGCTCGGGAGATAGGAACATATTACTGCCAAAAGTGAGCCGGTGAGACCGTGGAGCTTGAATCCGATAAATGCGTTCATAACGGTCAGCGGGCCGGGGGACAGCTGCCCGACAGCAATAGCGTCAAGGAATTCCTGGTTGGTGAGCCAGTGGTGACTTTCCACGAATTCACGCTGCAGAAGCGGAAGCATGGCATACCCTCCGCCGATAGTCAGGGCGTTGATATAAAAAAGGATCCAGCAGAAGGCTAACAGACTCATGATGGCTTCTTCCTGAATAGCACGTATCCTGCTGCACCGGCTGCCAGGATGATGGCGATCGGATTGAGCTTGAACAGGGTGAGCAGAAAGAAAGCAGCAAGAGCAACGAGCAGAGTTCTGTAATCTTTGAGAGTCTTCCTGGACATGCTGAAAACTATGGAAAGGAGCAGACCAACGACTGCCGCTCCAACACCCTTCATGATCGGTCTGATGAGGGGATGTTCCTTTGTCTTCATATAAAAGACCGCAAGCAGGATCGCTACGATTGTGCCGGTAAGTATCTGGCCTGCTGTAGATGCCAGCGCTCCTCTTATCCTTTTTAGCCTGTACCCGATGCAGATACCTGTGTTGACAATGGGAGCACCCGGCATCATCTGGCCGATTGCAACACTCTCCAGGTAATCGTCTTGCGTGATCCATCTGCGTTTCTCGACAAGTTCTTTTTCAAAAAAAGAGAGCATGGAGTAAACGCCGCCGAAGGCAAATGTGCCTATCTTGAGAAAAACAAGAAAAATACGTGCAGTGCTTGGATACTGGGACCCGGAAGTTGGATCTTTCATGGGAAAAGTTTAGCATATTCAACGTGCCTTATGGTTATGGGAATGAGAGCAACGGTTCTTTATAAAAGTGGGCAAGGTATGATATTTTAGAATGCAGCAAGCCTGAAATATTCAAGCAGATCCTGAAAGGAAATACTATGGCATTGACATTGGCAGAAAAGATATTCAGATCACATTTGCGGGATGAACCATTTCCCGGCACCAAGGTGCTCGACCTTGATGTTGTGATGTGTCACGAGATCACGACGCCGATCGCTATCAACGATCTTGTGGCGCGCGGCATGGACAGGGTTTTTGATCCTGACAAGATAAAGGTTGTTATCGATCATGTCACTCCGGCTAAGGACACGAAGACTGCACAACAGGGCAAGATCCTGAGAGACTGGGCCAGACGACACAGGATAAAGGACTTCTTTGATATCGGCAAAAATGGTGTATGCCATGCGCTTTTCCCTGAGCAGGGCTTTATCCGGCCGGGGTATACGGTCATTATGGGAGATTCTCATACCTGCACGCACGGAGCATTCGGCGCCTTTGCGGCAGGAGTCGGAACGACCGATCTTGAGGTCGGCATCCTGAAAGGTGTCTGCGCGTTCCGTGAACCGAAGACGATCAGGATAAACGTGAACGGCATCCTGCCTGAGGCGGTGTACGCAAAGGACGTTATCCTGAGGATCATTAAGGAGCTCACGGTCAAAGGCGCTACAGATTGCGTCATCGAATTTCAGGGCAGTGTGGTTAAGAAGATGTCCATGGAGAGCAGGATGACGCTTTGTAATATGGCGATCGAGGCCGGCGGTACCTCAGGCATCTGTATGCCTGACAAGATGACGGTCGATTATCTCTGGCCCTTTATTTCATCTGAATACGCAGACAAGAAGGCTGCGCTTGCTGATTTCAAAAAATGGTGGTCAGACAAAGGCTGTAAATATGAAAAGGTCATTGACCTTGATGTGACGAATATGGAGCCTCAGGTGACGGTCGGCTTTAAGCCGGATGAAGTAAAAAATGTATCGGAGGTTGTGGGCACGCCTGTGGATCAGGTCTATATCGGATCCTGCACAAACGGCAGGCTTGAAGACCTTCGCATTGCCGCGCAGTATCTGAAGGGAAAAAGTATTGCCCCGACGGTTCGGGGAATTGTCTCTCCTGCAACACCCAAGGTATTCAGGGATGCTGACAGGCTGGGTTATATCAGGATTTTCATGGACGCTGGATTCTGCGTTACCAATCCCACCTGCGGCGCATGCCTGGGCATGAGCAGCGGCGTGCTTGCGCCGGGCGAGGTCTGTGCGTCAACAACGAACCGGAATTTTAACGGCAGGATGGGCAAGGGCGGCATGGTGCATCTCATGAGCCCTGCAGTGGCTGCAGTGACGGCAATTGAAGGCAGGATCTCTGATCCGAGAAAGTATTCGAAGGAGAGAATGAAATGAAGAGATTCGGAGGCAAGGTCCTCTTTTTAGACAGGTCTGACATTAACACTGATGAGATCATACCGGCCAAATATCTTACCGAGATATCCAAGGAAGCATTAAAGCCTCATATGCTTGAGGACCTGAAGCTTGAGGGATTTGATCCGCAGTCGCGCCAGACCCTTGATGCAGGTGCTATTGTGACAAGGGGAAACTTCGGGTGCGGTTCATCGCGGGAACATGCTCCCTGGGTATTTGAGGTCAATGATATCAATGTGGTAATCGCATCGAGCTTTGCCAGGATATTCAGACAGAATATGTTCAATTGCGGCATGCTTGCTGTTGAGCTTTCTGAGGAGACGATCGATAAGCTCTTCAGCCACAATGACGGCAGTGCAGAGATCGCCTTTGATTTTCAGCATGGTACCTTCACCATCACGTCAGGCAAGGGCTCGGAAACGATTGGCTTTCATATAGCAGAGTTCGACAGGGCGCTTATAGAAGCAGACGGCTGGGTCGGTTTTGCGGATGCAAAGTATTAATCTTAATCGGAGCAGTTGGCAACAGACGCAATCGCTTAAAAGGCCTGATTTCTGCGGCTCTAAGCCTCATTGCGCTGCATCCGTGAAACTCACCCTTCGGGTTCAGACAGTCACGGCTGCGGACGCTCCATTTCGCCAAGATCCGCAACGAAATACGGCCCAAGTCGCTCTTGCATCTGCCGCCAACTTCGAGATTTAGGCTTATATGTCACCAGAAGAAAAACTTAAGCAACTTGGTATTGAGCTTCCTGATTTGCCGAAGCCGCTTGGCTCGTATGTTCCCTTTGTAAAGACAGGCAACCTCGTCTTTATCAGCGGCATGCTGCCGATCGAGAACGGAAAGCTTCTTTATACCGGCAGGGTAGGGGAAAGCGTTTCTCTTGATGAAGCGGCAGTTGCTGCACGCAGATCTGCGATCAATGCCATCGCCGTCCTGAGGTCGGCAATCGGCAGCCTTGATTTTCTCAGGAGATGCGTCAAGGTGACTGCTTTTGTTGCCTCATCGCATGACTTTACCGATCAGCCTAAGGTTGTCAACGGTGCGTCTGATCTTCTATTTCAGGTGTTCGGCGAAGCAGGATTGCATGCCCGTGCTGCTGTGGGTGTGCATATTCTGCCGATGAATTCTCCGGTCGAGATAGAGTTCATCTTCGAGGTGGCTTAACAGTTCCTCCTTTTATCCCCGTTACATTTTGTATAATGCTTTAACAGTAATCTTGTCTCAAATGCAGAGGTGTATGGCAATGAAGAAATATATTATGGAAACGTCTCCGCTTGGGCCGTCACGGAAAGTGAAAGCAGCTATCCGCAAAGCTGCCAAGGACATCAATACTCCGCCTGATGAGACACGGGCAAGGCTTGAACGGCTGTTCCTTTCAAAATACGGCTGCAGTCCTGAGAGTCTCCTCTTTGCCAATTCCCTGAAAGAACTTCTGTTTGTCATCTGCCGGGGTCTTCAGCCGCGGAAGATACTGATCGTTGGACCTGCACTGAATGTGTACCGGGAGGCTGGCCAGGCGTCGTGTGCTGTTATTGAATCTGCCTCCGGCAGTGCAGAGAGCTTCTTTTTTCCTGACCTGAAACAACTTATTGAGAAGGCTGATGGATCTGATCTCCTTATTATCGCGAATCCGAACAGGATTAGCGGTAAGGTTCTGTCTGCCGCTGAATTGACCGAGGCTGTTGACGCTCTTTTACTGAAAGACTGTGTGACCGTGATTGATGAATCGCTCATAGAGTTTACGGGAGACGAGGGCTGCATCAGGAAAGCGGCCAATAGCAATAGTATAGTTCTCAGGACAACGGCGCATTACTTTGGTCTGCCCGGGCTTGAACTTGCCTCTGCTGTGGCCGATCCAAAGCTGATTTCGTCCCTGCGGCCTTGGCTGCAGAGCCATCCGGGCATTCCTGCCATGGAGGCAGCCCGCACTGCACTCAGGGACAAGTCATATAGAAGATTAACTGACCAGTTCATGAAAGAAGAGAAGAAACTCTTAATGAGGCCCATTGGCATGATGCCGGGAATGGTTCTCTCTGACACTGATACAAATATAATTCTTCTCAGGGCAGTTGACCTGGCTGCGGAGATCGCCTGGAGGGCAGATCGGGCAGGGCTTGCTGTTGAACTTTGCTCAGATATTGATGGGCTTGATGATACCTATCTCAGGATCTCGGTGATGAAGCATGATCATAATCTTAAGCTTATCAAGCTGCTGAGGGGGATGAGTATGGAAAAGGCAGAGAAGAATACCAGCGCTGATTAACCCCTGACTACGAGATGCTGTGCACTTTGGCGTACCCAGACGCGCCGAGCAGAGATTCTCCCCTGAGATTCATCAGCTCGATAAAGGATTCCACTACATAGGGATCAAATTGCGTTCCTGCATTGAGGAAGAGTTCCTCCTTGACCTGAAAGAGCGAGAGGGCTTTTCGATAGGGACGTTCTGACATCATGGCATCAAAGGTATCAACAACAGAAAGGATCCGTGCCTTGAGCAGCAGTTCTTCCCCCCTCAGTCCATACGGGTAACCCTTCCCGTCATACCGTTCGTGATGCTGAATGATCGTCTGTCTCACTCCCTCGAGGGTATCGATCGGGCCGAGGATCTCCTCACCTATGAGGGGATGTGATTTGATCAGGCTGTATTCTTTTGTTGTGAGCTTGCCCTGCTTCTGAATGATGAAGCTCTCGATGCCGATCTTGCCGATGTCGTGCAGTATGGATGCGTGCTCGAGTATCTCAAGTTCTTTAAAGTCAAGACCGATGTATCTGCCGAGTTCAAGGGCAAGGAGCTTCACCCTTTCAGAATGGCCCTTGGTATAGAGATCGCTTGCTTCGAGAGCATTGACTAAAGACTGGATTGTGGCAAAATAATTTCGTTTCACACTTTCATAGAGCCAGGCATTTTCCATTGAAACAATGGCCTGGTTGGAAAGCGTGGTCAGAATTTCCATGTCCTCATCAGTGAAGGCTGAGCCTTCCCTATCCATCTGGAGGATCATGGTGCCGATGATCTCTCCCTTCATCTTGAGCGGTACCCCGATCCGCGACGATGGGCTGTTGCCCTGCTGCAGCAGAATGGGCTTGCCCTGCGTGATGATCTCAGCGTAATAAGCCTGGTATTCAAGAGGAACATCGCTGATGCTCTCAGTGCCGAATCCCCGCCTGTACTGAATGATGAGCGGAGGCTTATTCGCGTTTCGTATATGAAGTATGGCCAGGTCTGTATTGAAGAGGTCAGCGGTTGTCCTGGTGATGATCTTCATGACTTCCTCGGTCTCGACAATCGAGGTAAGGATCCTGCCGACCTCGTTCATTTTCTTCAGCCGCTCAACGACTTTTTCGAGTTCCTTGTTTTTGCCCTTTACTTCCTTTGAGAGCGAAGTGACGGCCCTGTTCGCTGTTTCGAGTTCCTTGAGTCTGAACTCAAGCTGGGTGTTCAGATCTTCAACCTTATTTTTGTGATCCAAATCCATCCTGATCTTGGAGATCTCCCGTTCTTTGGCCAGATTCTTCTTGTACAGCTTGTTCATCTCATCGATCATTTTATTAAAGGCGGTGCCGATCGTGCCGAGCTCGTCGCTGGTGACTCCCTGCACCGCGGCGTTCCAGTTGCCTGCCTCCACCTCCTGAATTGCGGTGAGCAGGCTTTTCAGAGGCTTCATAACGAATCGCGAAAAGATCAGGCTCAGAACGAGTGATATCACAAGCACGATAATGATGTTCGAAAAGACGAGCATTCTCTTGATGGACAGCATGGTCGAAAATGACCTGGACACATCAAGCTTAATCTGGATGACGCCGTTGATCATCTCCCTGCTGTCATGACAGCCAAAGCATTCCTGCCTGTTCATGATATTTCTGAAATAGTCGATCGTGTTGTTATTCTGGAACATCGGCTTCTGGTTAAGCTCATGCGTAGCGATTTTGAGATAGTCCTGGGATTTGGAGCCAATTTCAGATGTATTTGTGGACTTCAGGATCGTGCCTGCCGGCGAAAGGATCCTGATATGCAGGACTTCCTTGTTTTTGCCGATATTCTCAAGGATCTTCTGGACTTCCTGAGTGCTGCCCAGTTTCATGTCGTGAGCTATGGTCCTCTCAATGATATCGCCCAGGAAAACGGTGTCAGCGACCTTTGACTCGACCATCTTGGAGTTCTGCATCTTGAGCACGATAGCGGTCGTGATGCCGACCGTTATGATGATGGTAAGTGCTATGATGGCTATGATTTTGGTTTTGATGATCATATTCTTGAAATTTAGCATGCAAGATACGTGCCCTGAAAAAAGACAAAATTCCCCGAATTATCAGCAAGTTATGCCAATTTCTTAATGTTTGTGTGTGCATTTCCCACAGTCTGTTTGAAAATGCTCAGCTGCGTTATAAGTCATCTTTATAAACCTTATTTGCTGTTTTAGTGTACAATGAACGAATATGGGAAAACCTCTTGTTGTTATTGTGGGCAGGCCGAATGTCGGGAAGTCTACCCTTTTTAACCGGATGTCTGAATCACATTCTGCAATTGTTGAGGATATTCCGGGTGTTACGCGCGACCGGAACTACCTTGATGCCGAGTGGTATGGCAAGAGTTATATGCTTGTCGATACCGGAGGTTTCTATATTGACCCTCCTGAGGATATCTTTGTCCAGGCAAAGGAGCAGGCTCTCTTTGCTATGGAGGAGGGCGATATTATCATTCATCTCCTTGACGGAAAGGACGGTCTTACCCCTGCTGACATGGAACTGGCACGCCTTATCCGCACATCAGGAAAGAAAGTCCTCTGGCTGGTAAACAAGATCGACGCACCGGTCCGTGACGAAAGGCTCTATGATTTCTATGCTATAGGAGCTGATGATCTTTATCCCGTATCAGCAGCCACGGGCTATGGATATGACGATTTCATGGACGTACTCAGTGCGCTGCTTCCGGAATATCACGAGGAGAAATCAGAATATCCGAAGATAGCTGTTGTGGGAAGGCCGAATGTAGGCAAGTCAACGCTGGTCAATGCCCTTACAGGCAAGAAACGCATGGTCGTGAGCGAGGTGGCTGGTACTACCATGGATTCCATTGACAGCACCTGCACCTTTCATGGAAAGAAGTATATGATCATCGACACTGCAGGCCTCAGGAAAAAAGGCAAAATCGGTTACTCGCTTGAGCGGTTCTCTATGGTAAGGGCTGTCAGGAGCATTGAACGGTGCGATGTGGCCCTTGTTGTAATTGATATGAGCGTGGGCATCACTGAGCAGGACCAGAAGATAGCCGGTATTGTCAAAGACTACAATAAGGGAATCATATTCCTCCTGAATAAATGGGACCTTGTGACCGATCCTGAGGAGACTTTCAAGAATATTCTGCCTGAGCTTTACCGGAAGATCTGGTTCTCGGAATATGCGCCTGCGATTACCATATCAGGCGTCTCCAAACAAAGGATCACCAAGGTCTTTCCGGTGGTTGATGTAATCATTGAGGAAAGAAGGAAGAGAATCTCAACCGGAGAACTTAACCGGTTCTTCCGTGAGATTATTGCCCAAATATCGCTTCCTATGTATAAGGGAAAGACCGTAAAGATGTATTACATGACCCAGGTGGGTATTGAGCCCCCGGCCTTTGTCATTTTCTCGAATTACCGTAACGCGGTGATGGACTCTCACCTCAGGTATATCGAGAGAAAGCTGCGTGAGTATTTTGGCTTTGGGGGAACGCCGCTGAAGATTCATGTGAGGCCGAAGAAGAGAGAAGCATAACAGTGAGGATGGTCAGGCTCATCGGCAGAAGTTTCCTCGACTTTTTTAGAGACAACGGGTTGATGCTTGCCGGTTCCATGTCCTATTTCACCATGATGGCGCTTGTTCCGCTCTGTCTTTTTCTGGTGACGGTATTTGGTTATTTCCTTGGCCAGTATCCCGATTTTTACAAGTTCTTTCTGGCCAAACTGACCGGATTTTTCCCGGCCGTTACTCAGGATATTACGGATGATCTCACAAAGATCATCTCATACAGAGGACTTGGCAAGTTCAGCCTTCTTCTCTACTGGGTTCTCTCGTATCAGGTTTTTGCTTCTATGGAGACTGCTCTTAATACCATATTCAAAATAAGGAAGAAAAGGCATGTATTCTACTCTGTGCTGGTCTCCCTGATGGTCGTGACGCTGCTTATTGCCCTGCTTTTCTCGTCCTTTGCAGTTGCCTCGCTCGTGCCGCTTCTTAAGTCTTTCGGCCCGACCCTGACCGGCATTAAAATCGGCAAAATAACGAAGATTCTGCTCAGTTTTGTTCTTCCCTTTTTCCTGATTCTCTGCTCAATTACCCTGCTATACGTGATGGTGCCAAAGACAAAGGTGCGGATTTCTTCAGCACTGTCGGGTGCTTTTTTCGCAACAGGAATGCTCGAGGTTGCCAAGCATCTGTTTAGCTGGTATGTGAGCGAGGTGGCCCAGATGGGAAAGATCTACGGCCCGCTTACCGCCTTTGTCATGTTCCTGCTCTGGATATTTTATTCCTCAGGCATCTTTTTAATCGGCGCCGAAATAGTGCATAATTTAGGGAGTCAGAAACAGGTGAGGAGCGGACAATGATAGACCTGATCGGAACGATCGTTGAAGTGGGAACGGGTGAAGCGTTGTATGTGGGGAAGCTTGTTGAGGTGAACGAATACGAGATTCACCTTGAGGCTGAGTCAGGCTGGGTTGTTGTGCCGATTGAACGGATCGCTTTTGTGCGGCCGAAAGAAGAAGAGGACTGGACAGCAGCGTGAAATTTGCAAAAAGTAATATTTGGGCTATAGGTGGCGGCAAGGGCGGCGTCGGCAAGAGCGTTCTGTCGTCCAATCTTTCCTTCGGTCTTGCCCTGCAGGGGCACAAAGTTGTTCTTATTGATGCTGACCTCGCGGGAGCCAATATCCATACTCTTTTTGGCATTACGTATCCTGAGGTTACCCTTGCAGATTTTATGCATAAGAAGGTCGCTAAATTTACGGATGTCCTTATCCCTACGGCTCATAAGAATCTTTCTCTCGTTTGCGGGGCCTCTGATCTCATCGAGATGGCAAATCCTAAGTATGCCCAGAAGCAGAAACTGATGCGTGCCATTGCTGATCTTGACGCTGACTACATACTCATTGATATTGGTGCCGGTTCAACGCTGAACAATCTTGATTTCTTTAATGCAGCGGATATCGGCATTCTCGTGACGACTCCCATGCCAACGTCTGTGCAGAACGCGTACACCTTTCTTAAAATGGCACTGCACAGGAGAGTGCTCACGCTTTTTGCGGACGAACCCGGGCTGAGGAGCGAGATAGCCTCTGCTCTGGAGGACGGCAGCGGGACCAGGAGCATGGTCGAGCTTGTTGACCATATCAAGACCGTGGATGAGGCAGCTTCCTGGAAGATCATCAAGACACTGGTGGAAAGCAGATATCGGCTGATCGTTAATATGGCATCAGAGATGGACGGGCAGAGGATAGCGAATGCGCTTGCGGGTCTTGCCTATCAGTTCCTCAGACTCAAACTCCCCTGTTTCGGCACGGTCGGCGCCAGTACGGAAATAGAGCAATCTGTCCGCAAAATGCAGCCGCTCATGATGAACGACAATACCGCCGTATCCCATGCGATCAGAAAGATCGCGATGAAGATGCATGAGGAGATGACACTGCACGCCAGCCGTAAGGAGGCTGCAGAGATCATCGAGCAGAAGGAAGATGAAGAAGAGGCTATTGCCGAGATTCCGGTCGAGCCAGAGAAAGCGCCGGTAGTTGAGGATAGTTCTGCAGGAAAGATCCCGCCCCCGATACCTTTAGGGGTGGGAACGAAAGAGCCTCAGGATGAGCCTCGGTATAAAGCTGCAGAGACCGGATCAACGGTCCAACTCTGTATGAACGAGGAGATTGTGCATGATGGTATCCGGCTCCATATCCAGACCGAAGATCTTGGCATAGAAAAGGCTAAGGTCTTGACCCTTGTCTTCAGGGGCGGCCGTATCCTTTTTTCAAAGGGCACAGACTATCGGGAGTTTGCAGATCAGGAGCATCTGGAGCGGTCCGTGGCCGAACGGGTGCGTTGGCAGCACCGTGCGATCCTTGCCGGAATCCTTGCCGGTAAGCTCAATGATAAGCTCAGCGGGGAAGGGAGGGAATAATGGCAATCGGACGCGTGGGACTGATGATTGCAGATGAATTTTGTGCCAAGACACTGGCGCAGATCCTTGCAGAGGCAGATTTTGAGATTGATTTCCCGAAGATCGATATCTCGACTGTTCAGGATGCATCGGTGCTTGATCCTTATGATCTTGTTATCCTGAACAATGATGTGGCCCAGAGCATGGAGGAGGGTGTTTTTTCTCTGATCCTTTCTGCCCGCGGGTTTCTTCTTATTGATTCAGCCAGGAACATCGTTGATTTTTCAACATCATCCTCCCGGTATATAAATCTCCATATGAGTCCTGAAGAGATAGTATCACGGGTGAACAGCGTTCTTTTTCAATACAAGAACATCCGCAAATCTCCGAGGATCAGCGTAAATTTTGATGTGGAGTATTACTGCGAGGGTTCATGCTTTCAGAGCAATGTGCAGAACCTGAGCCAAAATGGAGCATTCATAGCATCACTGAACCCGCCTTCGAAGCGCGCTCTGATTACGGTGTATTTTTCGCTGCCCGGCAGGGAAAAAGCGATAAAGGCGGTCGGACGGGTTCTGTACAGCATCGGTTATGATCTTGAACGTGGTATTATTTCACATCCCAGTTCTGTTGAGAAGAAGATCATTGCCATGCCGGGCATGGGAATATTCTTCGAGACGATATCGGACGAGGATCGTGAAGCCATAAGAATATTTGTTGAGGAAAAGGTGTTTTGAGGATCTATGAAAGTTAAAGTGCCGGATAATGCCCCTGTGAGAGTTGATTTCAGAGATCCGCGTCTGGAGCAGCTCTCTGAATTTGTGAAGGTCCTTTTTATCAGTGAAACTGATCTGGACCTTGAAGTACCGAAGGCAGAAATCTATTTCCAGGTCGGCATGACCATTGAAGGGACTGTGTTCACTTTTCCCGGGACCGGGACGAGCGGCATCAAATGTTTTGTGAAGGCTGTGAGCAGCACCCGATGCAACCTGATCTTTGAGAAAATAGAGCCCCGTAAGCCTCTTCTGGATTATCTGCAACACAGGGAGAGCCTCGAAAAGGTCAGCCAGCAGACATACAAGCCTGTGGGAGATATCGGTAAGGTGATGTTCAGTAAATTTATGGACGACCAGAAAAAGCCGAAGGGACCGTTAAAGAAGAAGGTGCTGATCGTCGATGACGCTATTGCTGTTCATGACCGCTTCAGGGCTGCCTTCATCGAAAATGGTCTCGAAGTTCTCCAGGCAGTGAACGGTATGGAGGGTATCAAGCAGGCCCTTGAAGCAATGCCGGATATCATTCTCATGGACGTTAACATGCCGAAGATGACCGGTATTGAGGCAACAAGGATCATCAAGTCAAATCCCCGTACCAGCAGCATTCCGATATGCATGTTCACCACAGAAGGAGAACAGGATTTTATAGTCCAGGCCATCAAGTTGGGAGCAAAGGACTATATCATAAAGACCCTGGATGCAGCGCTTGTGATCCAGCGGATACGAAAGATCATCGGAGATTGAGAGAAATCACGATTACTGATCTGCTACGGCAGGTAGATCGAAAAGCAGCCGCCTCCGTTACTGTCGCAATTTGATGTTCGGATAAAGCCCGTTCTATTCTTGTTCCTGTGCATGTTCGCCACAATCGAGGCGAAATAGATTCCAAGTCCGGTGCTTCCTGTAGAGAAGTTAATATGCTGAGGCATACCGGCGCCTTCCGTGAGCATATGGTCAGGATACCCTTCACCATCGTCCCTGATATGAATGGCAAGGTATCCGTCTTCCTCTCCTGCGGTTATTGCTATCTTGTTGTGCGCATACCGATATGCGTTGTTCATTACATTGTTGATCACCCCTGCGATAAGATCACTGTCAAAGAACCACGTCATATCGTCTGAACAGTCCGTTTCGATGGCTATGCCCTTGAATGCAAGGAGGGGCTTGTTCTGGAGCGCGGCATCCTCAAGAAATTCCGCTACCGAGTGATAGGCAATAGTGAGTGTATACTGGTCCTTGTCCATTTTATAGAGGGCAAGGAGCTGAATCAGATTGTTGTTCACCCTCTTGGCCTCATATTGGAGCTTGGAGAGCAGTGGGTTTGACGGGCAGTCCTTGCCTGAGCAGTTGCCCAGGATCTCTTCTGTTGTGTTGATCAGCATGCCGAGCGAGTTTTTCATGTCATGGGCGATTGAAGCAAGAAATGCAGGGAACTGCATGTCCTTTTTCTCTAAATCCGGTTCTTTTTTAGTTTTATTCGTCATTATCTACCCGCCAGAAGTTTTTCGTACATGCCAAGGAGATTCTTATATTTGTCGTACGTTGGATCGATCTTGCCCACGCGCTCGATGTATTGTCTCGCGCGCTGAAGCAGCTGATCATCCCCGCCGTTCTTCTGGAGGAACATGAGCAGCGCTTGCGCTGCGTTGGCATTAACTATCTTATTGCCCTTCAGACTGTTTGCCGCTTTTTCAAAATATTCAATCGCCTCTTCAAGTTTGCCATCTTCCACAAGCCGCACGCCCTGGTTGTTTGTCTGGATGATCTCGTGCTGGGCATTCGAAACGATCTTTGCGCCCTCGGATGCCATCTGGGTGTCCTTGAATACGTCCTGGACCTTCTTAATGACATCTTCATCCTCATGGTTGTTCCTCACCACTTCCTGAACAAGCCTGGTACCCGTCGCCTTGTCTCCAAGATCAAAGCAGACCTTAGCGAGGTCTATGGCAATATCCTCTGAGATGCTGCCGGACGATTCATCCATGAGCTGGATCGCTTCCTGGATGGCTTTTCTGGCATCTTCAGGCCGGTTCATGTCGTTAAATACAATGCCCTCCATGGCGGACGCCTGCATGGAAGCATCGGTATTTCCCTTAAATTCCTTGCGAATATCCCTGAGCACGGTAAGCGCTCCCTCTGGCGTCTTTTTTTCCACGAGCACTTTTGCGAGGCTCGTATAGTGGGACGGACTCTTGAAAAAAGAATACTGGCCAAGATCAATAGCTTTTTTAAAGGATTTTTCCGATGCGTCAAGATCATTCATTTTAAAGGAAATATCCCCAATAGTTTTGTGGCGGAAGATAGACTTCGGCGATAGTTCGGCTGCGGTCAGCAGCACTTGCTGCGCCTCCTCAAGGGACTGATTGGCTACAAGCGACTTGGAAAGCCAGTCATAGGCCTCGATATACATGCCATTTTCTTCGACCAGAGCACGGAAGGTATCTGCTGCTCCAGCATAGTCCTCAGTATAGAATTGAACCTTGCCCATGCCGAGCTTTGCCCAAGCGATATCGCGTATGGAAAGAACTTTCTCATACACGGATTTGGCACCCGGGTAGTCTCCTATGGTGATACAGAGGTCACCCTTGAGTTTCAGATACTCAAAAATATTTTTGGGGATCTTCAGCGTAGATTGGTCGCAGAGCGCGATGGCCCGGAGGTATTCCTTGTTTGCTATGGCATGTTCGATGATCTCAAAGTCGCTTTTCCGCTTGATGGCACGTTCAAGACGTGTCCTGAGAACTTCACGGGAAAAGGGCTTGATGAGATAGTCATCAGGTTGATATTCGACTGCGCCCATGACCATCTGCATGCTGTTTTCTGCTGTTATCATCATGAAGACAGTCGAGAACTTGATGAGGTTTCTGTGCCTCGCTTCTTCGAAGACCTGCTGACCGTCTTTACGGTTATATCCCAGATTGTAGTCGCAGAGGACAACGTCATAGGACTTGTTTGACATAAGCTCAATCGCTGCTTCACCGTGAGCCGCGTCATCGATATCCTTGGCATTGAAGCTCCAAAGCATTCGTCTGATCGAGGATCTGAACTCCCCAAAATCATCAATGACAAGAAATTGTTTATAACTAAGATCCTGTGACATATTTTTAGGCTTTATCTTAGCACAAATAATTCAGCTGAGTAACTAACGGGATCATGGATAAAGGAAAATGCTGATATACCTGCGGCGCCCATTCATATCGCAGGAGGAGAGTCATGCAGACAGATTTCATTTGCAACTCGACAGGTCGCCTAGAACAAACTGTGTAAGTGCTATGGCAGTTAACGCCGCTGTTTCTGCGCGGAGAATACGTTTCCCCAGTGATGCAACCGTTAACCCCCAGTCCTCGGCAGTCTTGATCTCATTGTCAGAAAAGCCACCTTCAGGCCCGATGCAGAGGATGAGCCGGTTTTCCCCTGTGAATAGTTCCAGGGCAGCAGAGAAGGGCGTTCCTTCTTTTTCCCAGCAGATGATCCCTTTCTGAAATCCTTCGGAAGCAATTACGGTTTCAAAGGCATCCGGCTCATGGATCAGCGGAATCCTGTTTCTGCCGCACTGGCGTGATGCTTCCTCGGCAATCTTCTGCCAGCGCTGAAGTTTCCTGGTCTCTCTTATCTGGCTCCTCTCGGTGACCATGGGCACAACCTCTTTCACGCCGAGTTCAGTCGCCTTCTGGATAACCAGATCCATTTTATCACCCTTGAGCAGACCCTGAAGAAGTATGATATCTAGCGGTGATTCGTTATCCTGATTGAGGAGGCCCATGATCTCGAGTGTCGTCTGTTTTTTTGTGATGACAGAGATCTTCGCAGAATAAGCCGCACCGCTGCTGTCTGTTACGATGAGCGAGTCATGGGTTTTACACCTGAGGACTACAGATAAATAATGAGCCTTT
Source organism: uncultured Nitrospiraceae bacterium (assembly GCA_964506525.1). Classification (GTDB taxonomy): domain Bacteria; phylum Nitrospirota; class Thermodesulfovibrionia; order Thermodesulfovibrionales; family UBA6898; genus UBA6898. The sequence continues at coordinate 44,317 of CAZDLA010000011.1, read as the reverse complement.
TCTCCGGTGAGATTGATATATCTCTCTTGTGGCATGATACTATCAAGAAAAAGTCTGGTCATACGGAGAGCGGCATAAACTGATGAGGCGTCAGCTCTCGACCCCAGTGAATAGATCCTTCAGCTTGTCCTTGAAACTCTTATTGCTGTCATCAACACTGTGTTCTGCAAATTCTTCAAGGAGCTCCTTCTGTTTCTGCGTGAGCTTTTTGGGAACCTCTATGAAGACCCTGATAAGCTGGTTGCCCCTCTGGTGTCCGCCGACTCTGGGCGCTCCTTTTCCTTTAAGCGTGAAGATCTTTCCGGACTGCGTGCCTGCAGGGATCTTGAGCTTAGCAGATCCATCAAGCGTCGGCACTTCAATCTCTGCTCCGAGTGCTGCTGTGGTGAAGGCAATAGGGAAATCACAGAAAAGGTCTGTACCTTCCCGTTTGAATATTTGATGCTCCTGGATATCAAGTATTACATACAGGTCGCCGTTGGGACCACTATACATGCCCGGTTCTCCCTCACCGACGATCTTGAGCCGCGAGCCCGCATCAACACCGGGCGGGATCTTGAGATTGACGGTCCTCTGCTCCTGTATGGATCCCTGTCCTCTGCATTTTTTGCAGGGGTGCGCAATGATCTTGCCTGTGCCGTAGCACTTGCCGCAGGTCTTGGAGACGCTGAAAAATCCCTGCTGATATCTGATATGGCCCGAACCCTTGCAGGCGCTGCAGACCTCCGGCTGTTTGTCAGGCTCTGAGCCTGATCCTCCGCATTCGCCGCACTTTTGAAGCTTTGGGAAGGATATAACTTTTTCCGTGCCGAAGACTGCCTCTTCAAGGGTGATATCAAGGTCATATCTGAGGTCATTACCCTTGGTAGCCCGCTGCTTTCGGTGTCCGCCAAAGCTGCCGCCGAAAAAATCACCGAAGAAATCCTCGAAAATATCATTGAACCCGGCTCCGTTGGTGAAGGGACCCTGACCTGCACCGAAACCGTCTGCTGTGCCATAACGATCATAATGGGCTCTTTTATCAGGATCGGAAAGAACAGAATAGGCGTGGCTTATCTCTTTGAACTTATCCTCTGAGACCTTGTCACCGGCGTTTCTGTCCGGATGGTATTTCATGGCAAGCTGCCGGTAGGACTTCTTCAGTTCTTCCGATGTGGCTTCCCGTGAAACACCGAGCAATTCGTAGTAATCTTTCAACGCATTTCCTTTGTTATTTTTATCTCAAAGTATACATGAAAAAGGGTCCAAGGGTCCAAGCACTTAGTGATGCGGTGCTGTTCCCTTGAACCCCGTAGCATTATGCCGATTCGCTATTTCTTATCCTTATCCACGTCCTCGAATTCTGCCTCGACAACCTCTTCCTCTGCAGGTTTTGCTCCCTGACCCGCATCAGCAGATGGGCCTCCTGGCTGTGCTCCCGCGCCTGTCTGTTTGTACAGATGCTCAGCAAGTTTATGTGAGATACTCATGAGTTTGTCAGTTGCTGATTTTATTTCAACAGGATCAGCACTCGAGTCCTTGATCTTCTTGCAGTGCTCAAGGGCCTCTTCGATCTCGCGCTTTTCATCAGCAGAGACCTTGTCTCCATAGTCACCCAGGGATTTTTCTACCGTATAGCAGAGCGTGTCTGCATTGTTCCTGGCCTCTGCCATCTGTTTCTTTTTGTGATCCTCCTGGCCGTGCTCGTCTGCGTCCCGGACCATCTTCTTGATCTCGTCCTCTGAGAGACCGCTGGAGGCAGTGATTCTGATCGACTGCTCTTTGTTGGTGCCGAGGTCCTTTGCAGAGACATGGAGTATGCCGTTTGCATCGATATCAAAAGAGACCTCGACCTGGGGCACGCCGCGCGGAGCAGGGGGAATGCCGATAAGTTCGAAGTTGCCGAGCAGTTTGTTGTCAGCAGCCATTTCGCGTTCACCCTGGCAGATCTTGATCGTGACCGCAGGCTGATTGTCGGTTGCTGTCGAAAACACCTGACTTTTCTTGGTCGGAATCGTTGTGTTCCTCTCGATGATCTTGGTAAAGATGCCGCCGAGAGTCTCGATGCCTAATGAAAGCGGGGTAACGTCAAGCAGCAGAACCTCTTTCACATCTCCCTTCAGAACAGCTGCCTGTATGGCAGCGCCAACAGCCACGACCTCGTCAGGGTTCACAGTCCTGTTCGGTTCTTTGCCAAAGAAGCCCTGGACAGTCTGCTGAACCCTCGGCGTCCGTGTCTGGCCGCCTACGAGCAGCACTTCATCGATGCTGCCTGCAGTAAGGCCAGCATCGGAAAGAGCGTTTTTGCAGGGTCCGATGGTGTTCTCAAAAAGATCAGCAGCTAACTGTTCAAACTCAGAGCGTTTTATCTTCAGCAGAAGGTGCTTCGGACCGGTCGCATCTGCCGTGACAAAGGGAAGGTTGATCTCTGTTTCTGTAGCAGTCGAAAGTTCGATCTTTGCGCGCTCAGCCGCTTCTTTCAGTCTCTGCAGGGCCATCTTGTCATTTTTCAGATCAATACCCTGGTCCTTCTTAAATTCATCGATCATCCAGTCAATGATCCTGATATCAAAGTCATCACCACCGAGGTAGGTATCACCATTCGTGGACTTTACCTCAATGACGCCTTCTCCTATCTCAAGTATCGAGATGTCAAAGGTTCCGCCTCCAAGGTCATACACTGCCACTTTTTCTTCTTTCTTCTTGTCCATGCCATAGGCAAGGGCAGCAGCTGTTGGTTCGTTGATGATCCTGAGCACGTTCAAGCCGGCTATTCTGCCGGCATCTTTGGTTGCCTGTCTCTGGCTGTCATCAAAATATGCCGGGACCGTGATGACCGCTTCGGTCACTTTTTCACCGAGATAATCTTCGGCTGCCTGCTTCAGCTTCTGAAGGATCATGGCCGAGATCTCGGGCGGTGAGTATTTCTTGCCGAAGATCTCGACATGGGCATCGCTGTTCGGCGCCTCTACGATCTTATAGGGCAGCCTCTTCTTTGCGTGGTCAACTTCGGGTGCCGAGTATTTTCTGCCCATGAGTCTCTTGATCGAGAATATGGTGTTCTCCGGATTCGTTATTGCCTGCCGTTTTGCAATCTGACCGACAAGGCGTTCCCCTTTGTCCGTGATCGCGACGATTGACGGCGTTGTTCTTGTTCCTTCCTGGTTCGGTATGACAACGGCCTCTCCGCCCTGTACAACAGCAACGCATGAGTTCGTTGTCCCCAGGTCAATCCCTATTGCTTTTCCCATCGTATTATTCCTCCTCTATGGAATTCGGTTTATTTATTTCTGATGCCTCTGCATCTTCATTCTGCTTCTTCTGCGGTTTCACTGAAACAGCCACCAGAGAAGGTCTGAGCACTTTATCGCGGTACCGGTATCCTGCTCTGAACTCCTCTGCTATCATCTTTTCATCTATGTCATCCCGCTCGATCTGGGACATGGCATGATGGACTGTTGGGTCAAAAGGCTTGCCCGTCGCCTCGATGCGGACGAGACCAAACTTCTCGAGTGTTCTCTGCATTTCTTTAAGAGTCACTTCAACGCCCTGGACCAGCCCGCTGTTTACTTCTCCTGAGGCGTGCTTCAGCGCAAGCTCAAGGTTGTCTATGGCAGGCAGGAGTTCATACAGCAGGGACTCATTGCCGAATCGTATGAGATCTTCTTTGTCCTTGTTGACCCGCTTACGGTAATTCTCAAAGTCAGCGTACAGCCTCAAATACTTGCCGTTTATTTCGTCTGCCCCGGAACTGGCTGCAGGTTTCTGCTGCTCTGTTTCTTCTTCTTCAGGACTGTCACTGACAAGTTCTATGTCGTCCTCTCCGAAGTCTTCGTTTTCCTTATCCAGATCTTTTTCTCCCAAGATGCACCTTCCTATCTGTTGAATGTGAGTATTTGTGTTATGAACCTGGCTGTTGTATCTACCAGTGTTATTGCCTGTGAGTAGTTCATCCGCGTTGGCCCGATGATGCCGATGGTGCCCATGGGCCGATTACCTTCCTTGTACGTTGAGGCTACGAGGCTGAACTGTTTCATCTCGTCGAGAGGGTTTTCCGAGCCGATAAAGACCTGTGTTCCGTCTACATCAGAGATCTTATCAAGAAGCCCGAGGATGATATTCTTGTCCTCAAGAGTCTTCAGAAGACCGCGTATCCTGCCGATATCACAGAAGTCCGGAAGATTGATCATTTCGGACAGACCCGAGATGAAAATGTCGCTGTCTGATATAGCCAAAACATCTCTGCAGATTCTTGTTGCCTCGCTTATGAGGCTGTCGCAGATTACCCGCTCGTTCGATATCTCCTCGATTATGGCTTTTCTGACCTCGTCCAGAGAGTACCCCGAAAACCTATCATTAATATAATCGGACAGCCTGTTCAGGTCGCTCCGGGACATTTCCTGATCTACAGCAATGATCTTGCTCCTGATGATCGATTCATCAGCAAACAGGACAACCGCAATCTGGTTCTTCCGATAAGGCACCAGTTCAATTCTGCTGAGAATAGTTCTGTTGGCATTCGGCGCAACAGAAATGCCTATGTAGTGCGAAAGCTCAGAGAGCATTCGCGATGCATTGTCCAGAAAAGAATCTACATCTTTCCTGAACAGGTCGAGTTTTCTGTTCATTTCAGAAACAAGCTCCGTATCTGTATCAGATTTTCCGGTTGGCAGCGTATCTACATAGAACCGGTATCCGACATCTGTTGGCACACGGCCTGCCGAGGTATGCGGCTGGCGCAGAAACCCCATCTCCTCAAGGTCAGACATGATGTTCCGTATGGTTGCCGACGAAAGCCCCAGAGGAAATTTCTTGGTTACTGCCCTCGATCCTACAGGTCCGGGCGAGCTGATATAGAGCTGAATAACAGCTTGCAATATCTGTCCGCTTCTTTCGTCAAGACTCATTAGCACTCTCCAAGTTAGAGTGCTAATAATCTAACAGGTAGGTTATGTCGGTGTCAAGAAAAATTGAAATATTCATTAAATTCAATGACTTTATTGGCAGGAAGAGACCCTTCCGGCTTTCTGTCGAAAAGAACCTTAATTTCAGATAAGGATCGTTTTTGGTATTGAAAAACCGTTGAACTCGGATGCGTAGGAGATCGTGTAAGCACCGCTCGAAAGGATCAGGATATAATTTCCGATGGCCGGCTCGGGCAAAAGGATATTCTTTTCTATGACGTCGAAACTGTCGCAGCTCGGGCCTGCGAGAGTCCATTTTTTGATCTCTCTTGACCCCTCAACAACGTAGCTGTATTTAATGCCTCCGATACTTTCCATCAGGCCGTTGAAAACACCTACATCGATAGAAAGCCATTCCTCGTCTCCACGGCTGGTTTTCCCGATCACCTTGGTCACGAATATGCCGGCATCACCTACCACTGATCTTCCAGGCTCGATAAGAATTCGAGTCTTTTTCGGAAATTTCTGGTAGATCGCTTTGTTGATATTCTTTTCTATCGCAGAAATGCCTACAACATCTTTGGTATACCGTATCGGATATCCACCGCCGATGTTCAGGAGAGAAAGTTTTATTCCGGCCTTTTCAGCCCTGTCCCAGAGGTCCTTTGCCTTATCAAGAGCAGAATTCCAGTTATACATGTTTGTACACTGTGATCCCACATGGAATGTAATGCCGACCGGGTTAAGCCCCTTCTTTTTTGCCAGAACAAGAAGCTCCTCTGCCTCCTCTACCTCTACACCGAATTTTTTGCTAAGTGGCCATTCGCTGCCTTCATTGGGGACAGTCAACCTTACATAGACATTAGCTCCAGGGGTGTATTCCCGCATCTTGAGAACTTCTGCCTCTGAGTCATATGAGAAATAGTCTACGCCAGACTCTGCAGCCATCCTGAGAAAGCGGAAGGTCTTGATCGGATTGCTCGTGATCATCCGGTCACTGGTCACGCCGATGGACTCAAGTACGCTCATCTCGCCCTCTGAAGCTATCTCAAAGCCGATGCCGAGGCTGTTGATGAGCCTCAGGGTCTCGATATCAGGATTTGCCTTGACCGCATAATAGACCTCGGAATTTCTTATATTTTTGCCTATGGCATGGACCTTCTGGCGAACCTTTGCCTTGTCCATGAGAAGATAGGGCGGCTCGAGATCGGTCTCCCGTATGAAGTCGATCGCCTTCTGGATCGTTGACTTCTGCGTGATCTTCGTATGTGCTTTTGTTATGCGAAAACGGTGTTTCATGTAGTTATGTCCTCAGGTGAGCTTGTATTAAACGGCATTTCTCAAAAAAATTCAACAGAAGCATCGTATGAGTGCGAGGTCGGATCAGTTGGAAAGCAGGGTCTTAACTTTGTCAGCGATACTGTTTATGCTGAAAGGTTTCTGGATGAAGCCGTGCAGACCCTGCTGAAGCGGAAAGCCCGGATCTCCTGCAGTGGTATGGCCTGAGGCTATAAGCACTTTTACCTTTTCATTTATTTGCCTGAGACCATCGAAAGCATCTTTGCCGTTCATGACCGGCATGATAAGGTCCAGGATCACGAGGTCAATGGTCTCCTGATGCCGGGTGTATACCTCCAGCGCTTCCTTGCCGTTTGCGGCAGAGATTACGGAGTATCCAAGTTTCTCAAGCATGGTCTGGAGTATGCTCCTGATATAGTCCTCATCATCAACAATAAGGATCGTTCCTTTGCCTGAAGCGGGCGCTGGCCGCACAGCCTGCATGACGCTGACAGCTGGATTTGCCGCTGGAAAGGTAACCGTGAATGCAGTGCCCATTCCCGGAGATGTTTCAACGCTGATTGTGCCGGCATGATTCTTTACGACACCATAAACCATGGCAAGACCCATGCCGGTTCCCTTGCCAAGTTCCTTTGTCGTAAAAAAAGGCTCGAACATATGTTCTTTAACGGAGTCGGAAATGCCTGCCCCAGTGTCAGCTATGGTAATTGTAATGTGCCGAGGCGATTTCTCTGCAGAGGCAATGAGATCTGACGCATCGCTCCTGACATGTGTTTCGATGCGGAGAGTGCCTCCGTCAGTCATGGCGTCCCTGGCATTCAGGCAAAGGTTCAGGATAACCTGTTCGATCTGGCTTCTGTCCCCTTCAATGGTCATCTCCTCGCTGCTGAGATCTGTTACTATTTCTATGCTCCGGTCAAAGGTTTTTGAGATGATCTTCAGAACTGCGTCGATAACTTCATTGACGGAAATGGGCTCAACAAGATATTTGCCTTTTCTCGCAAAGCCTAGAAGCTGTTTAGTCAACTGAGCGGCGCGGTCCGCGATATGTTCGATCGTATCAGCTGATTCATAAACAGAAGTCATGGGTTTGAGCTCTGCCTTCAGCAGGGATGCATGCCCCAGAATTCCCTGAAGCATGTTGTTGAAATCATGTGCGATGCCGCCTGCAAGGGTACCGATAGCTTCCATTTTGTGGGCCTGGAAAAGCTGCTCCCTGATATATTCCTTCTCCCGTTCTTCGTCAATGCGTTCGAACTCGGCTGCGACGATCTGTCCTATGGTCTGGAGAACCTTGATATCTGACTCGGTAATCTCACGTGTTTTGCCAAAGCCCCCAATGATGCCTGCTGCCTCACCTCTGCTATTGAAGATTGCAAAGCCGATGAAAAAATCGGCATTGACCTCAGCAAAGACCTTAACGTCCGGAAACTGTTCGCGCAGTCCTGCCTCGATGATAACGATATGTTTTTTCTCAAGCACATTTTCCCCGGGTGTTCCCCTGAGGGGCATGTCGAAACCCTTACGGATTGAGCCATTGATACACAGAGAAACGATCTGCTCGGTTTTGCCTTCAGGGTTGAGCTTTGAAAGATAAGCGTGGAGGGAGAAAAGCCGTGAGATCGTCATGGCAACTTCATCAAAGTAATCCTTTCCCCGTTTTACTGCTGCGAGATGATATATATTGTTCAGCAGAAGGGTCTCTCTGTCACGGAGTTCCATTGCATTTCTGATGCTGCTGCTCAGGTGCTCAAATTCAGTGATACCCCGGTAGTCCGGCATGTTGCCTTTGCCGATCGGCTCAAGGATGCTGTTAAGCGGATAGCGAATGTTCCTCCTGAGGGAGTAGATGAAGAGCAGGGTCACGGCGGTCAGTATTAAGCCGGTAACGCTGTAAGCGATCTTGACATTACGCAGCAGGGACGCATACTCAGCAGCATCTTTGATCAGCGTGATATCCCATTCCCATGGTTCAAACCGGATGTGGTAGGTGTAGTATGTATGGCTGCCGAGAGTAAAGGTTGCAACGACACTGCTGTCCTTGATCTTTGCTGCAGCGTCGGAAAGGTCCTTTTGGGTGCCATCAGCAGCAGACAGAATCTCCCCCTGATGCATGACCATGCCCCCAAGCTTGTTCTGGCGCATGAAATCGCCGATCATGTTGAGGGCAAGAGCCTTCTTTATCCGTAAGGTGTTTTCTTCATTAAACGTGCCGGTCTTATACAGTTCGTTCAAACTCCTGTCACAGACCAGGTAGATGTCATTGGCCATTTCGACAAATGATTCGCGTATCTGATCATCAGCAAATTGTGAGACTGAGCGCAGGACAAAGATGTACAGGCTGATCCAGGAAAGCAGCGCTATTACGACAATGGGAATGATCGTCCTGAATGCAAGGCTCTTATGGAAACGACCGCTCAATCGTTTCATCGGGAAGTTGGTACGGTTTTCACGTGATTTGTTGAGGATATGCCTGGTTCATTTCGGTTTTCTTGCCTGAAGCATCCGCTTTGTTGCGCTCCGGATCACTTCAGGTACATTCTTGTTCTTTTCGAGGATGATGAGGTCTTTGATCTTGAGGTCGCCTACCATACCCACAGAGATCCCGGGCGGCGTCTTGGGGTTCGTAACCAAGGCATGAACCACCGCATAGCACTTGAGCCACTCCCTGTTCTTTGAGATCTTTCGCAGCGCTTCCTCATTTATCGAGCGGGAGCGCGCGATCAGCTCAATCTCCGTGTCGGTGATCTTCTGGTTGTCGAGCACACTAAGCATAACCAATTTATTGGTATCCTTGATCAGAATGCCGCGGACTTCCCTGCTTCCCTTCATCGCGAGCTGGACTCTTTCAGACACGGTCAGGGTCTGGATCTTCTGGAGGATGTTCTGTACGCGGACCTCTTTTGGCCGCTCCACTCTTGCCACCTCTGATGCAGCTTTGGCAGGAAGATGAAGCGTTCCGGATACCAGGCTCCTGACATCATCCGGAGTATCCGGATGTTCATACAGCAATTGCAGGATTTCGGGTCTGTTCGTGTTTGCCCGGGCGATCTCCTGAAAGATCTCAACTTCATCTGCTGCCTCGATCAGGATCTCTATTACTTCCCTGGATGCGACTGAGTAGTCGATTCCTATCAGAATTGTTGGCTCATCCATGATTCTTTCTCCTTAGGTGAATGAAATATTCAATATTGCCCTTCTGTCCGGGGAGGGGTGACTCGTAATCCCCCATGACCATAAATCCTGATGCCTCTGAAAACTCGCAAACTTTCTGCACGGCAGACCGTCTTTTCATCTCATCCCGAATGACACCGCCTTTTTCGACCATTTCCCTGCCGACCTCGAACTGGGGCTTCACCAGAGCCAGCACATCGCCTTCGCTGGCCAGAAAATCGAGCACTCTCGGCAGCACCTGTGTGAGAGAGATGAATGAGACATCGATCACGACAAGATCGACCGGTTCAGGTATGCGGTCAGATTCGAAATGCCGGATGTTTGTCTTTTCGTGCAGAATGACACGAGGGTCATTTCTGAGAGACCAGTCAAGCTGGCCGTAGCCGACATCAATGGCATAGACCCTGGCAGCTCCCCTTTTTAATACGCAGTCAGTAAAGCCACCAGTGGAGCTTCCAATGTCCATCACAGTTTTTCCTGCAGGGTCGATCATGAAAAAATCCAAAGCGCCTGCAAGCTTGACGCCGCCTCTGCTGACAAAAGGGATGTCCTTTTCCATGAGCGCAACAACTGCACTGCTGTCAATGAGGGCGCCGGCTTTGGATTCCTGTCTGCCGTCAACGAGCACATTGCCGGCCATAATAAGAGCCTTTGCCCGGTCTCTGCTCTTCACCATTGACCGGTCAACCATAACCTTGTCTAATCTGTCTTTCTGTTTCATCACGATAGGTGATCAGGTTGTTTAGACTGAAGTCTGTCAGGTCTGAACGTGTAGAATTTTTTAAACATTATTCCCGCCTCTCAAGCACCAAGAACTTAATCACCTAAAACCTTACGACCTACAGACTATCAGCCTATGTTCAGAGGTTCTTTCATGAAGGCGAGGGCGGCCTGGTAGATACCTTCCTCGTCAATGCCGCAGGCAGCTCTCAGACTGTTCATGCTGCCTTGCTCAATAAAGGAATCAGGTATGCCGAGCCTTTTGACTGCCACGTGAGGCATATTTGCTTCATTCAGGCATTCCATGACAGCACTGCCGAATCCTCCCTGCAGGGCATTCTCCTCTACAGTCATGATCCTGGGTATACGTGTAGTCAGGGACAGAATGATGTCACGGTCAAGGGGCTTAATGAACCTGGCATTGATCACGGCAGCATCGATGCCTGCTTCTTTAAGACGTATCGCTGCCGTGAGCGCTGCGATGGCAGTGTTGCCGATCGCCATGATGATCAAGTCTTTACCTTCGCGAAGCAGCTCCGCCCGTCCCGCAGCAAGGGGAGACGCCGGGATGCCTGACTGCGGCGCTCTGCCTCTCGGATAACGGATCGCTACAGGGCCTGCATGGTTCACTGCCCAGGCAAGCATCAACTTCAGTTCCTCGGTATTCTTGGGTGCAAGGCACGTAAGGTTCGGAATATGTCTGAGGAACGATATGTCAAAGATGCCATGATGTGTGGGGCCGTCTTCCCCGACAAGCCCGGCCCGGTCTATGGCAAAGACAACAGGAAGGTTCTGAAGACAGACGTCATGGATGATCTGGTCATAAGCGCGCTGCAGGAACGTGGAATATATGGCAACGACAGGTTTGAGTCCTCCGGCAGCAAGGCCTGCAGCAAAGGTTACTGCATGCTGCTCCGCAATACCGACATCATAGAAGCGATCAGGGAAACGTTCTGCAAAGCAGTCGAGTCCGGTTCCCTCTTTCATGGCAGCAGAGATCGCTATGATCTTTGGGTCTGTTTCAGCCAGCTCCGCAAGACAAACACCGAATGCCGCGCTGTAAGTAACTGAGCCGGAGCTGAGCGGTGAACCTGTCTCTACTTCAAAGGGACCGACACCGTGAAACACACAGGGATCATTTTCAGAAAACTCGTATCCCTTGCCTTTCTTTGTGATCACATGGACAAGGGTAGGTGATGTCGATGTCTTTATCCTGTTCAGTGTTTCGATCAGGAGTTCTGTGTTGTGACCGTCAATAGGGCCGATGTAGTCAAATCCCAATTCCTCGAAGAGCAGGCCCGGAAGGATCATGCCTTTCAGGGTCTCTTCGGTCTTGCGCGCTATCTTCGCAACTGAGTCACCGAGTTTCGGTATGCCTTCAAGAAAGTGTATCGTTCCTTTCTTGAACCTGCGATACCGCTCGTCAGTAAGGATCCTGTTCATATAGGCTGAAAGGGCGCCGACATTCGGAGATATAGACATCTCATTGTCGTTCAGAATGACAATAAGGTCCTTCTTGCTGTGGCCTGCATTGTTCAGTCCCTCAAATGCGATACCGCCCGAGAGCGCCCCGTCGCCGATTACTGCAATGACCTTGAATTGCTCGTGGTTTTGGTCGCGTGCCTCAAGCAGTCCGAGTGCAGCGGATATCGAGGTTGAGCTGTGGCCGGCGCCAAAGGCGTCATGAGGGCTTTCGGATATTTTGGGAAAGCCCGCCATGCCCTTCTCTGTTCTGAGTGTCGAGAACTGCTCTCTTCGGCCTGTCAGAATTTTGTGGGCATAGGACTGATGGCCGACATCCCACACTATCCTGTCAATCGGAGAATTGAAGGCATGATGCAGAGCAATCGTCAGTTCGATGATGCCGAGATTAGATGCGAGATGCCCGCCATTCACGGCAACCGTCTCTATGATCAGAGTTCTTAGTTCATCGGCCAGGGTCTTGAGTTCTTCATGGTTCAGAGTTCTGAGGTCTTCCGGTGAAGATATTTTTTCGAGTGCCATCAGTTCCTCCTTGTCAGAAGATAGTCGGCAATTTCTCTGAGAGGATCAGCTTTAGCCGAGAAGAGAGAGAGAGCCTCTTTAGCGTCTGTAATAAGATTCCGCGCTATATCCTTTGATTTCTGCATTCCGTAAAAACGCGGATAAGTCATCTTGTTGATCTTTTCGTCAGAGCCTGCTGTCTTGCCCATCTCCTCGGTATCGCCCTCTATGTCAAGTATATCATCGATCACCTGGAACGCAAGGCCGATACTGTTTCCATAGGCTGTCAGGGCATCAAGCGAAGCCTGATCGCTCCCGTAGAGAATAGGGCCGATACGGACCGATGCGCGAAGCAAGGCCCCGGTCTTGTGCGAATGAATGAACTGAAGGGTTTCAGCGTCAGATTCCTGATTTTCAGAGAGCATGTCCTGGACCTGTCCGGCCACCATGCCGTCAAGCCCTGAGGCGAGGGCTATTTCCCTCAGTGCTCCCATGAGATGAGGGACCGAAATCCTTGAAGACAGGGAGGGGTCCGAGAGAATACTGAACGCTTCAGTAAGAAGCGCGTCTCCGGCAAGGATAGCGACTGCCTCTCCATAGACCTTGTGGTTCGTGGGCTTGCCCCTTCTGAGGTCATCGTTGTCCATGGCAGGAAGGTCATCATGGATCAGGGAATACGTATGGATAAGTTCCAGCGTCGATGCATAGGGCACAATGTCCCGGGGATCGCCGCCGCAGGTCTCGTATGCAGCGAGTGCAAGGATCGGCCGAATCCGCTTGCCGCCGGCGAAAAGGGAATAGAGCATCGCTTCCTGCAGAACAGGCGGGTGATGCTGTTTTATAAAATAGGCCTTGAAGAAGGTATCGACAAGAGCCTGTTTATCTTTCAGGTATGATTTTATGTCCATAGTGAATAGTGATTCGTAATTGGTGATCCGTAATTCGCAAAAAAAAAACTCATTACGAATTACGAATAACTGATTACGGTCTTACTCCCACTCGATCGTGCCGGGAGGCTTTGAGGTTATGTCAAGAACTACCCTGTTGACGCCTTTCACTTCATTGATGATTCGATTCGATATCTTTCCCATAACCTCATAGGGCATCTTTGCCCAGTCGGCAGTCATGCCGTCAACGCTGGTGACTGCGCGAACAGCCACAACGCTTTCGTACGTGCGTTCATCTCCCATGACGCCGACGCTCTTGATCGGCAGGATCACGGCAAAGGCCTGCCATATCTCTCGGTAAAGCCCTGCTGCCTTTATCTCGTCGAGCACGATCGCATCAGCTTCTCTGAGTATATGAAGCTTTTCCTCGGTTATGTCGCCGATGCAGCGTATAGCCAGTCCAGGGCCGGGGAAGGGGTGGCGCCAGCAGATCTCCTCAGGCAGACCGAGTTCTTCGCCCAGTATGCGGACCTCATCCTTGAAGAGTTCCCTGAGCGGTTCCACGAGCTGCAGTTTCATCACATCAGGAAGACCGCCGACATTATGGTGGCTCTTGATCACAGCTGACGGGCCCTTAAAGGATACGCTTTCTATGACATCAGGATAGAGTGTGCCCTGTGCAAGAAACTCGGCATCCTCAATCTTTTTTGCTTCCTCTTCGAAGAGGGCGATAAATTCGTTGCCGATGATCTTTCTCTTCTTCTCAGGATCAGTAATGCCCTTGAGCTTTTCGAGAAAGCGTTTTTTTGCATCGACATAGATAAGCTTGATATGGAAATGACCCTCAAAGGTCTTTTTCACTTTTTCAGCCTCTCCTTTGCGGAGGAGGCCGTTGTCAACAAAGATGCAGGTGAGGCTGGCACCAATCGCCTTCTGGAGCAGGAGCGCAACAACAGATGAGTCAACGCCGCCGCTCAATGCACAGATCACCTTCTTGCCTTCTGTCTTTTCCTGTATGTCTGCCACAGACCATTCAATAAAGGACGACATCTCCCAGGTCGGCTTGCATGCGCAGACGGTGTGAACAAAATTTTGGAGTATGCGCGTGCCTTCGTCTGTATGGACTACCTCGGGATGGAACTGGAGCGCATAAAAGTGCCTGTTTGTGTCTGCCATGGCTGCAACGGGTGAATTAGCCGTATGCCCGATGATCGAGAATCCTTCTGGCAGCGCTTCTATCTTGTCCCCATGGCTCATCCAGACCTTTGTTTTCTGTGAGATGCCCCAGAGAAAGTCCTTGTCATTGTCGATCATAAGCTCAGCCTGGCCGTATTCTCTTTTTGTCGAGCGGGCGACCTTCCCGCCGAGATAGTGGGCCATAACCTGCATGCCGTAACATATGCCTAAAACCGGTATGCCTAATTTGAAAATATCCAGATCAGGAGCAGGCGCCCCCTCGTCATACACGCTCGAAGGCCCTCCCGACAGAATAATACCTTTCGGGTTAAAGGCCCTGATCTTTTCCATAGGGGTGTTGAATGGGAAGATCTCTGAGTAAACTTTGCCATCCCGCACGCGGCGGGCAATGAGTTGCGTATATTGCGAGCCGAAATCAAGGACTAATATTTTTTCTTCATGCATGTCTTTTTATCTGTCTCCCTGCAAGCAATGCGAGTTCGTTACCACTCGGGGCTGTAATTGGGAGCCTCCTTGGTAATTATGACGTCATGCACGTGACTTTCTCTCAGCCCTGCATTTGTGATCTGAACAAAGCGTGCCTTCCTGCGAAAATCAGCAAGATTTTTTGCTCCGCAATACCCCATGCCAGAACGAAGGCCGCCTAACAGCTGATGAGCAGTCTGGGCCAGAGTACCTTTGTGGGGTACTCTTCCTTCAACGCCCTCAGGAACGAGCTTCTGCGTTTCAACACCTTCCTGCTGGTAACGGTCTTTTGCTCCCTGGGTCATTGCCCCGATCGACCCCATGCCGCGGTAGACCTTATAGCTTCTGCCCTGAAAGAGCACGACCTCGCCCGGCGATTCATCGGTGCCTGCGAACAGGCTGCCGATCATAACTGAACTCGCTCCTGCAGCAAGTGCTTTGGCAATGTCCCCTGAATATTTAATGCCGCCGTCTGCGATGATTGGGATCTTGCTCTTGCGAGCCACAGCGTAGCAGTCCATTATTGCTGTCAACTGAGGCACGCCAGCGCCGGCGACAATTCGCGTTGTGCAGATAGAGCCAGGGCCAATGCCGATCTTTATTGCGTCTGCCCCGGCCTTAATGAGGTCCCGTGTACCCTCTGCAGTCGCAACATTGCCTGCAATGATCTCGATATCATATTTCTTCTTAATCGCTTTCAGCGTGGAGATGACCGGAGTTGAATGACCATGAGCGGTATCAATCACAAGAACGTCAACACCTGCAGAGACCAGAAGTTCGGCCCTTTTCATGGTATCCTGACCTGTGCCTATGGCAGCACCGACCATGAGTCTGCCCATCTTGTCCTTGCAGGAATTCGGGTATTTTCTTCTCTTCTCTATGTCCTTGATCGTGATAAGGCCTTTGAGTTTGTAATCCTTGTCCACGATCGGCAGCTTCTCGATCTTATACTTATTGAGGAGATCTTTTGCTTCATCAAGTGTTGTGCCTTGCCCAGCAGTAACGAGCCTGTCTTTTGTCATGATCTCAGAGACTTTTTTGCTGTAATGTTTCTCGAATCTGAGGTCTCTGTTTGTCAGAATGCCGACAAGCTTTCCATTAACCGTGACCGGGACACCTGAGATCTTGTACCTCTCCATAAGCCCGGTGGCCTCAGAAACCGGCGAGTCAGGAGATACCGTGATAGGGTCTATGATCATGCCGCTTTCAGACTTTTTTACTTTGTCTATCTCAAAGGCCTGTCTGTCGGGTGCCATTGCCCTGTGCACAATGCCGATACCGCCCTCCCGGGCAATAGCGATGGCCATAGACGCCTCGGTTACCGTGTCCATGGCAGAGGTGAGGAGGGGAACATTCAGTCTGATCTTCGGGGTCAGATAGGTATGGATATTAACATCCCTCGGCAGCACTTCTGACTTGGCAGGAAGCAACAAGACATCGTCAAAGGTTAATCCGGGTTTGATCTTGTCAGCCATGAAATTCTCCTGGAAGTTTTCAGAAATATTACCACGGTAGTAATCGATAAAGCAAACCGCAGCTTTTCTGCTTGACATGCAGGATTACCTCTGAGATATACTTGCGGAACTCAGTTCCCGGAACAGGAAAGAGCTTTACCATATCGGGAAACTGTTTTGCGAAAAATCCTTATACTTTGATATAATGCGCCTGGCATAAATCTTGTTTTCCTTAGATCATCAAGGAACAAAAAACGGTAGATGAAAGGGGGTGAAGAGATGAAGAAGACTGTATTATTTGTAACTCTGCTTGTTATCGTAGCATTTGTAGGCAGCGCGCTTGCAGTTCCTCCGGGAAAGAACGTTGAATACGCAGGCGGCAGCGCCGGCAAGGTCGTGTTTGACGGCAAGACCCACGCTGACAAGGGCCTGAAGTGCAATGACTGCCACACCAAGATCTTCCCGATGAAGAAGGGTGGCAAGTACACCATGGCTGACATGAACGCAGGCAAGAATTGCGGCGAGTGCCACAACGGCACCAAGGCATTCAAGTCCAGCGACGCAGCTAACTGCGGAAAGTGCCACAAGAAATAAGACATTTTGAATTCAAATAAAAAAGCCCCCTGAATTTTCAGGGGGCTTTTTTATTGGGTATTTACAACTGATTAGCTGGATAGTCCTTAGGTGTTTAGGTGCATTCTCTATCAGACTACAGACTAAACAACCTGAAAAGCTGCTAAATTCTGGTGAGCCAGGACTCGTATTTTTTGTTTTTGCCTTTAACGACATCAAAGAATATTGACTGCAATTTCTTTGTGATTGTGCCGCGGCTCCCAACGCCGATCTTCCTGTTGTCGATCTCCCTGATCGGCGTTACTTCAGCCGCAGTGCCGGTAAAAAACGCCTCATCAGCAATATAAATCTCATCCCGGGTGAAACGCTCTTCAAGCACAGGGATCTTGTTGTCACGAGCGATCTTCATAATGCTGTCCCGCGTGATGCCCTCAAGTATGGTGGTGAGCGGCGTTGTCTTAATCTGTCCGTTACGGACAATGAAGATATTTTCCCCGCTGCCTTCAGAGACATAGCCTTCAGGATCAAGGAGCAGTGCCTCGTCAAAGCCTCCGGCAATCGCTTCTTTCTTTGCGATCTGTGAGTTTACGTAATAGCCGCAGACCTTTGCCCGTGTCATTGAAGAGTTCACATGATGTCTGGTGAACGAAGACACCTGGATCCTGATGCCCTTGTCGATGCCTTCATCGCCGAGGTATGCGCCCCACGGCCAGGCAGCTATGGCAACGCTGATAGGGTTTCCTTTCGGATAGAGACCCATGGCTCCATAGCCAATGTACACGAGCGGCCTGATATAACATTCTTTCAGCTTATTGATCTTGACGGTCTTGATGATCGCATCCCTGATCTCTTTCCTGGAATAGGGTATCTCGATATTGAAGATATGGGCTGATGCGAAAAGCCTGTCAACATGTTCGTCAAGCCTGAAGATGGCAGAGCCTTTTTCTGTCTTGTAGCAGCGAATGCCCTCGAACATGCCAAGGCCATAGTGAAGCGTGTGGGTCAGAACGTGAACTTGTGCTTTGTCCCAGTCAACAAGTTTTCCGTCCATCCATATTTTGTCTGATTTCTTTATCATCGTGAACTATTTAAACAGGATGTTCAGAGCTCTGTCAACTGGTGCGGGAGCAGACAAGATCGCGGGAAAATCCTTTACATTTTTTCCGGAGCAGTAACGCCGAGGATGGTGAGCGCATCCCCGATGACGATCTTGATGCCCTTGCAGAGTGCAAGGCGAGCGCCGGTCAGACCGGGATCGTCAACGATAACCCTGTGGTTATGATAATACGTGTGAAACAACCCGGCCAACTCCTGGAGATAGAAAGTTATCCTGTGCGGCTCAAGAGAGCGTGCGGCGCCTTCTAACACCATGGGATAGGTCAGAAGTTTTTTGATAAGGCTGATCTCCGCAGGTTCGGTCAGACAAGAGAGATCTGCATTGTCTGCACGTATGTTCTTTTCCAACGCATTGGCAATGATGCTGTTGATCCTGGCATTGGCATATTGCACATAAAAAACTGGATTTTCCGCGGTGGTTGCGGTCACCACGTCGAGGTCAAAATCAAGATGGCTGTCGGCTTTTCTCGTAAGAAAGATGAACTTGGTCGTGTCCGGCCCGACAAGGTCCATAATGTCACTGAGCGTGACAAAGGTTCCCGCGCGTTTTGACATCTGAAAAGGCTCTCCATGTTTCAGAAGGTTTACCATCTGTACAAGGATCACCTTGAACTTGGCAATGTCGTACCCAAACGCCTGCATCACCGATTCTATCCTCGGGATGTACCCATGATGGTCAGCACCCCAGATGTCAATGATGACGTCAAAATTCCTGTCGAGCTTATTCTTGTGGTACGCAATATCAGAAGCAAAATACGTATGCTGGCCGTCGCTCTTGATCACGACCCTGTCCTTGTCGTCACGGAAATCCGTGGACCGGAACCAGAGCGCATGGCCGCTTTCGTAAAGGAAGCCCTTTTTCGTCAGGTCGTCGATTGCCCGCTGGACCTCGCCTGTTTCAAAGATATTCTTTTCACTGATCCAGGTATCAAAGTCCCTGATGCCGAACCTGCTCAGATCTTTCCTGATCAGTTCGATCATCCGCTTGTATGTCCATGTTGTTACTTCATCGCCGCAGGTTTCAAAGGGAATTTCTTTGAATGCTTCGCCCCTCTCAGCATGCAGAGCAGCTGCTTCGTCATCTATATACTGACCCCGATATCCATCTTCAGGGAAAGGAGTATCAATGCCTAACAGTTGTTGATATTTTGCATGCACAGACAGGCCGAGGAGCTTCACCTGCCTGCCTGCATCGTTGATGTAGTATTCGCGCTCTATATGGTACCCCGATTCTTCGAGGAGATTGCAGAGCGCATTGCCGACTGCAGCGCCCCTTGCATGGCCTATATGAAGTGGTCCAGTTGGGTTGGCGCTCACATACTCGATCAGCACTTTACGGCCCTGGCCGACATTTTCACGCAGGACTGATTTTTCCTGCCTGAGAAGTTCTTTGAATAATGTAGAGAGATATTCGCGGGTAAATGTGAAGTTGATGAATCCCGGCCCTGCGATCTCGATCTTCTCAAAGATGGATCTGTCCTTGATCGCACCTACGATATCTTCAGCTATCTTTCTCGGAGCTTTTTTGCATGTCCTTGCAAGTCCCATGGCAAGAGGCGTTGAAAGATCGCCAAAGGATTCCTCGCGCGGCGTCTCGATCTCGATGCCCGGCACCGGAGAGATATTGAGCGTCTCAAGGGCTTTGGTCAAAACTGCAATAAGGTCTTTTTTCATAGGGATACAGTCTAAATTCCAATTTGCCGTAAAGTCAAATTCGGGTTGAATATTCCGGGGGAGACCGTCTGCAAAAGACGTCTGAAAATAGATCTCATTGTTAGTAGGGTATAATATCAATGAGATATGAATGAAACAGGAGAAGGCGTGTGCAGTTAGCGATCATCGGACTTGCGAAGTCAGGAAGGACGACGACCTTTAATTCTCACTCGAATGAAACAGCCTGCCAAGTCGGTATAAAGACTTCGAGCATTTATTAGTGAACCCCATGAAATTAACTGACTGAAGTGATGGAGAACGAACCATGAAAACTACCAACAAACTAATCATTTTCATCTTTATATTCATGGCTCTGGCCGCAGTCGTCTTTGCCCAAACCCCGCGCGAAGAGCTGCAGCAGCTGGTTGCGCAACTACAAAAGATGCCAACCGACAATGCCCTGCGCGAAAAGATCATCAAGCTTGGCGCCGAGATTAAACCGGCACCGGCGATTCCCGAAGAGGCTCATAAAGCCTTCGTAAAAGGAAATGTGTTTCAGAAAGAGGCTAAGGATGCTTCCGGCTTTAACATGGCCATAACTTATTATCATACGGCTTTGCGTATTGCGCCCTGGTGGGGCAATGCCTACTTCAATCTGGCAGTGGCAAATGAATCAGTTGGTGATTTTAAAGGTGCGATTACGTCGCTCAGGAATTACATGATTTCGGTTCCAGCAGCAAGTGCAGAAGCGCGCGACGCACAAGACAGAATTTATACTCTTGAGGCGCGCGTTGAGATTTCAGTGAACTCAGTGGCAGCGAAAGCAGCGCAGGCGCGAGAACAGGAGAAAGCATTTATGCAAGGGCTGAACGGCGGTGTCTGGGTCTGTCAGAATGATTCATTTTGGAAAACAACGCTTGAAATACGAGGAAACCAAGTATCCTCAGTTCAAGTAAATAAACGTAACAGTCAGCACAACAGCTCATTTGTCCTTTCAACACTTTCAGGAAAAACCTTTATTATCCGTAAAAACCAACTCTGCAATCCTAACTTGGGATATACAGAGGGGAATCTATGTGATGGACCCGGAAGGATAAGTGATGATGGCAACACTATTTTCAGGCCCATTGTCTCGTCACCAAAAAGTTCTGGTGATGGAACAATGGGTGTGACTAAATACGGCAAAGAGCAGAACTCTATGGAAGAGTGCCACCGTGAAAGATAGAACGGTGGCTCATTCTTCCATACCCTGGATAATCTGAAACATATGAGCTGCTATCAAATGAGAATATCTCTAATCAAAGGGAATAAAATATGAAACGTATCAGCAGGCTAATCATTTTTATCTTCACGTTTTTGTCTTTGACATCGAGTACTTTCGCCCAATCACCTCGCGAAGAATTTCAGCAGATGGTCGAGCAGTTGCAGAAGACACCGAACGACAATGCGGTCCGAGAAAAGATCATCAAGCTGGCCCCCACACTGAAGCCAGCGCCTGAACTGCCTGATGCAGCGGTTACATTCGAGGGTCGCGCGCAGTTCGCTTTTGGGAGCGCCAAGTCAGAGGACGATTATCTGGCAGCGGCCCGGGAGTATGAAAAGGCCGTTGCCGCTGCGCCGTGGGTGCCGGGTTACTATGCAGACCTCTGTACGATCTACCAGAAGGCAGGCAAATTTGCGGATGCCAAACGCCACTGCGGGTTTTACCTGATTGGACTCACCGACCCTGCGCAGAGAACCGATGTCAAGCGACGGATTGCCGGGCTTGATTTCGGCATTGAGAAAGCAACTGAGAAAGCGAATGGCCCGCAAGCGCTTGTCCAGCAGCTGCAGAGCAATTACGGCAATCGCCGTGTAATGTCAAAGCTGCATTGCGAGCGACTATCGCGAGACGGACGAAGAGAATTGAAGTGCAAAGACTCGGAAGCACAGGGCGCCACCTGGACACCGGGTGCGCGCGACGGCAGCTGGAGCTGGATGCCGATCTATTCGCCGACAAATTCGCTTGACTTCAGAAGCTACAACATGCGGTATCAGTTTCGTCTTGACGCTAACAATCCGAATCGGATTATTTTTACGGCAGATAACAACGGGGAAAAGGATGACTGGTATTGTGGCTTGGCAAAGGGCGCGAAAATAAAAGATATCGAATGGAAAATTTGCCCGGACGGTGCGGCAGCGGAGCTCAGCTTTGGTACGACCCCGGATGGCAGAGCCAGGATTGACATGATCAAATCCTGTGACGCCGCACGGGATTGCTATCGGGAGCGACGGGAGCTGGAGTGAATTTCCACAAGCCCGCCCTGCAAGGAGAAAAAATGAAACAGACCTACCACATCACGATACTTACGGTGCTTTGGACAATAATGGGAACAGTTTGCTTTGTAGCCGCTCCTGCGATTGCGGCCGAGCCAGCCTGGTGGACGCAGCAAAAAAGAAACTGCGGCTTACCCTCCAACCTCGCCTATAACAACTGGGACGGGAGATGTAACACTGGCGGTTCTGCTCCCACGCCAAGTTACGACAATGGCGCCGCACAGCGCGCACGGGAAGCAGAGGCCGCTGCAACCGCCGAACGCCAGGCCAACGCAGATCGCATCGAGCGCGAACGACTGGCAGAGGAAAAGCGCAGAAAAGACGCCGAGTTTATTCGTGACCGCGACGCGGCGGCGAGCACGCTCAAAGGATCGTCGGGCCCGGCGATGAACCAACTGAAAGGCCTCTCGGGTACGGATAATTCCGGCCTCAAGGGGAGTGCGTTCGACGCTGGCAGCACTGGCTCAAAAGGGCTTCAAGGCAGCGATCACGCTAACGAAAAAGCCAGCTCGCAACCCGCCACGCTTCTCAAGGGGAGTTCCTCCAGTGAGGGTGATAATGAGGTTTCCAAAAACAAAGATAGCTGTCGCCCGTCGCAAGACCCTTCCATTGTAGATCTCTGTTTTCTTGGAGACAAGCCTGCTACGATTGACCCAAAAATTCTGAAGGGAATGAATACTGCTGAAAGGACCGCACTCAAGACATCTGCCAATAAAATGGCGGAGGATCTGCGGCCTTTTGATAAAGAAATATATCAAGGTCTTGCAGATATAGCGGGCGCTGTCTCCACCAAAACTGCAAAGCAATGGCCTGGACCTAATAACCCGGGAAGCAGATACCTGAATCCACTTAGCGAACCGGAAAAGGTCAGGGCCTATTGGGAAAAAGTCAATACCGGGCTTCATGCGCATGCAGAAGCGGAAGCTAGAATTGTGACAGCCCTCAAGGGCAACGACTGGCGCGAACTCTCTGGACGCATGGATGCTGACCCGAAGTTCAGGCAGTCTAAAGAAGAAATCATACGCAACCAGGACAGTGCCGAAGGCCTGGCCAGGCATCAGACCTTTGTTAAGTTCAAAGAGTTTTTGGAAAAGCAGGGTGGGACTGACTGGCCTGAGCGCCTCAAAAATGACAAGTTGTTCTCTGCTCGCATGGTAATGGAGCGCAGTGCGTTATTCAAGAAAATGGATCAGGAGATCTACAATGTGCGTGGTAAGGCTCTGCAGCAAATGACTGTTCTTGTAAGGGGATGGAAAGCGAAGTGGATCCTGTGAAGATAACTAACCCAAGTAATGGACGTACCTTGAAAACTATAGGAAAACTAATTATTCTTATCTTATCATTGATGGCTCTGGCCTTAAGTGCCTACGCCCAATCTCCGCGCGAGCAGTTGCAGGCGATGGTCGAGCAGTTACAGAAGAAACCAAGCGACAGCGCCCTGCGCTAGAAGATCATCAAGGTCGCCACAACCGTCAAATTCGGTTTAAATATTCCGGAGGAGACGTCTGCAACAGGCATCTGAAATGTAATCTCAAGGTCATTAAGGTATAATGATATTGCATATGATTGAACCCGGAAACGTTTGCCTGCCGACCAGAACCTCGAAGCCACGATGTATCCCGCGCAGAACGCAGAGCCCCATTGCAAAGATTAAACAGTTGGCACGGTTGGCGTTCTCTGATTTATTTGATACAATGGCTGTGAGGAACCGCAACCATGGAGCAGATACAGGAGCTCATTCAAAAATATGGTCTTGAGGAAGACCCTGAACATGTTATAATCCCGTTTGTTTCGCAGGACGGAAGGAAGAGACGCTGCTTTCTGCTGAAAAGGAAATTTCTGAGAATTCTGTTCTCGGATGCACATTTTCATGATTATCCACTTGAAGAGATAATTGAGGCGACAGTCCTGCATCCGGACATGCCGTTAAGAGAATCAATACTGCTGGTCCACAAAGATCCTGAATGGGATGCAGATGAATCGGGCAGGAAGAATACTGAACTACGAGGTGAAGGTGAAAAAAAGAATACTGATTAACGCTGCGCATTCCGAGGAAAAGCGCGTGGCTATTGTGGAAGGCGATGTCCTGATCGATTTCTATGTTGAGACCGCGGGCAAGGAGCATCTTAAGGGGAATATCTATAAGGCGAAAGTGGTGAGGGTTGAGCCTGGACTTCAGGCAGCCTTTGTTGATTTTGGTCAGAAGAAGCATGGATTTCTCCAGCTTCGAGAGATCAAACCAGAGTTTTATCAACACCAGATCGACGCCAGCAAAAAGCCGAGGATGCAGGACGTCATATCAAAGGGACACGAACTTATCGTGCAGGTTGAGAAGGACGAGCGTGATAACAAGGGCGCAAGTTTGACCACTTACATCTCTATTCCTGGCAGGTATATTGTTATGATGCCTGGTCAGGAAAAAGTAGGCGTATCGAGGAAGATCGAAGACCGCGAGGACAGGGGCAGACTGAAGGAGGTCTTCAACTCCCTGAAGCTTCCGAAGAAGATGGGGTTTATCCTGAGGACCGCAGGCAGCGACAAGACAGAAGAGGACCTTGACAATGACCTGAAATACCTGACAAAGCTCTGGGCAAAGATACAGGCCGAGTCCAAGAAAGTCAATGCTCCTGCGCTTATCTATAAAGAGCAGGATTTTGCGGTCAAGACAGTCCGTGACTATCTCACCTCGGATGTTGATGAGGTTTTGATCGATGACCCGGAGGCGTTCAAGAACACCAAGGAATTCCTCCGGAAGACCGTGCCCTGGCGCAAGATCAATATTAAGCAGTACAAGGACAAAAAGCCGATCTTTGCATGCCATAACATCGAAGGCCAGATTGCCAAGATTCATGAGCGGTTCGTGTATCTTCCATCGCGGGGATACATAGTGATCGACAAGACCGAGGCGCTGACCGCAATTGATGTCAACTCAGGCAGGTCGCGCAAAGAGGAGCATATCGAGGCAACAGCCCTCAATACGAACCTTGAAGCTGCAGACGAGATTGCCCGTCAGCTCAGATTCCGTGACCTGGGAGGGCTTGTGGTGATCGATTTTATCGACATGGAAGCCTCCAAGAACCGGCGGGAGGTTGAGCAGCGGCTGAAGGATGCCATGAGTCCTGACAAGGCCCATTTTGAGACAACTCCCATTTCGAAGTTTGGCATCGTCGAGATGACGAGGGAACGGATGCGGCCTGCTTATCAGGAGTCGAGTCACCATAAGTGCGAGCTCTGCGGAGGAACCGGCGTTGTCAAAAGCGACGAGATGGCTGCAGTTGCTGCTCTGCGCGAGATGCATGTGCAGGCTACAAAAGAAGGCACCAAGGCGATCACCTGCCGTCTTCCCGTGGAAAGCATGAACTATATGATCAATGCCTGGCGCGCTGATATTGCTGCCACGGAAAAGGAGTTCAGTGTTACGGTTACTCTTCTTGCTGACCCGAAGCTTCTGACAGGCCAGTACAAAATTGAAACAGACAGGCCTGAGCCTCCCAAGGAGCATGTCCGGCCAGAGCATAAACAGGCTCAGCATAAGCAGGTTCAACAGAAACAACAGAAACAGATGCCTCAAAAAGATACAAAGCCGGCAGAACCGGCTCAGACTGAAGAACCTGCGGAACAGGCGGCCGCATCGCAAGAAACAATTTCTGCTGAGCCGCAGGAGCAGAAGAGACGCAGAAAGCGGAGGCCGCGCAGAGGCAAGAAGCGTCCGGCAGGAGCTGAGGCTTCTTCTTCGGAATTAGCAGCAGCCCCTGAAAATATAGTCCACGACCCAATCCAGGAGGGCGTCTGATCTGCTTTTGCTTTCGTGGCGTCATCTGTATTAAAGTTAGGATAAATCAGCGTTTGATAAGGAGGAATAATGTTCGGACTTGGATTACCTGAGATGATCGTCGTTTTGGTGATAGCGCTTGTCTTCTTCGGACCCAGCAAGTTGCCTGATGCAGGGAAAAGCCTCGGTCAGGCTATCAAGAATTTCAAGAAGGGCATAGCTGAAGGCGTAACAGAGGACAAGGCTAAGGATAAGATAGAAAGCAAATAGCAGAATTTCCTGTTTTCAGAAAAGCTGTATCAAAGGGTTGCGATTTTTTTTGCAGCCCTTTTTCTTTTTCACAGCACTTGCATGGTAAGCAGGGCACGGGTAAGATAGATTCATGGAAGCGAAAAAGATCCTTGTTGTTGATGACGAACCAGACATCGTGGAATTGGTTTCCTATAATTTAAAGAAGGAAGGGTTTCTGGTTTCTTCTGCCCTGGATGGCAATGAAGCTCTTGACCTGATCAAAAAGGCTGACTTCGATTTTCTGATCCTTGACCTTATGCTGCCCGGGATCCAGGGTATGGAGCTCTGCCGCATCCTGAGAAATAATCCCGGTACCAGGCATATCCCCGTTATCATGCTGACGGCAAAAGGAGAAGAGGTTGACCGGATAATCGGCCTCGAAGCAGGCGCTGATGACTACATGACCAAGCCGTTCAGTCCGAGGGAGCTCGTCGCGCGTGTCAGGGCGGTCTTAAGAAGAGCAGGCGAAAGGGTTTCTGAAGACAGAACGATCCGCGCAGGTGAACTTGTGATCAACAAGGAAACGTATTCGGTCTCAAAAAATAATCAGCCTGTTGCACTCAGTTCCACGGAATTCAGGCTCTTACTCTACCTTGCGGAGAGAAAAGGCAAGATCTTCAGCAGGGACCAGCTTCTTGATGCAGCATGGAAGGGAGAGGCTTTTGTGGAACCGCGCACCGTGGATGTGCATATCAGACGTCTTCGTCAGCAGATTGAGGATGATCCTTCTGCCCCCCGGTATATAAAGACAAGAAGGGGGATAGGATATTACATGGACGCTGACCTATGAACAGCGGCCTCTTCAGACGAATCTTTATTCTCTATGCCATAGTGATCGTTCTGGCTGTTGTCTTTGTCGAGATCACTATAACGTCCGCGGTCAGGACCAATTACCGGGAAACCCTCAGATCCAATCTTGCGACACAGATAAGTCTCATTGCCAGAAGTATTTCATTTGGCCAGAAGAATCTCGACAGCCTCTGCAGGGAGCTGAAGAAGGATACCAATGCAAGGGTCACGATCATCGGCCTGGATGGCCGGGTCATAGGAGATTCGGATTCAGATTCCTCTCATATGGACAATCATCTTCACAGGACTGAGATCGAACAGGCGCTGCTCTTTGAGACCGGCATGGCTGTCCGTCACAGCGATACGATAAATTACGATCTGCTGTACGTGGCAAAAAAGGTCTCGCAGGGACCGCAGGAAGGTTTTATACGGTTGGCAGTGCCGCTGAGGGAGGTGGACAAGGCGGTGAACCTCCTCAGAATGAAGATCATCCTGACAGTTCTGCTCGTCTTCCTTGCCATGTGGATCTTTTCGGTCTGGCAGACAGACCATCTGCGCCGGCTGCTCAGGCAGATCACGGATTTTTCAAAGTCACTCTCAAGGGGCGAGATCGACAAGAGGCTTTTCCTGAATAACGCCGGCGAGTTTAATGAGATAGCCGAGAACCTTACGGCCATGTCCGTCAAACTGCAGAGCACGATTTCGGAGAGCGAAGAGGAGAAAAATCGTCTTAATGTTGTCTTGAGGAGCGTGCCCGATGCCCTTCTGATCATCGATGCCAAAGGCTCTATAACGCTTTCGAGCGCCTCTGCACGTGAATTCTTCGGCGACGTAGCCATGACCGGACTTCCCTTTATGGAGGTAGTGAGAAATCATGTATTTTCGGATATCATGGATGAAGTGCGCAGAAGCCTGTCACCCGGCATGACAGAGTTCAGGATCGATTCTCCCTCTGAAAAATACCTTAGCGTTCGGGTATCTCCGCTTTTCTACCGCAAGCATGAACTTTCCGGTTTTGTTGCTATCTTTCACGACATAACGCAGATGGAGAAGCTTGAACAGGTCAGAAAGGACTTTGTGGCCAATGTATCTCATGAACTGAAGACGCCGATAACGGCTATCAGGGGATTTTCCGACACGCTCCTTGATGGCGCACTTGACGACCGGGAAAATGCTGTCAGATTCATTCAGACCATCAGATCAAACAGCGAACGCATCAACAGTCTTGTTGATGATCTCATGACCATCTCCAAGATCGAATTGGGTGTGATCAGCGTCGTTAAGTCCCAGATCGATATTGGAGATGTCTTTGAAAATATCATGGAGATATTCAGGGGCAGGGCTGCGGCAAAGGGACTGGCCCTGGAGGTTCTGCGGAGTCCTGAGCTGATCCAGATCTCTGCTGACAAAGACCGCCTAATTCAGATCCTGACCAACCTGGTTGACAATGCGATAAAGTTCACTGAGACAGGACGCATTACGATAGGCATTGACAGGGAGGATGGAAAGCCGTATCTGTTCGTGGAAGACACCGGCATTGGAGTTCCTGCAAAGTTTGTACCGAGGCTTGGCGAGCGGTTCTTCAGGGTTGACCCTGGCCGCTCTCGCACCATGGGCGGCACCGGTCTTGGCCTTGCCATTGTGAAGCATCTGGTAAAAGCCCATGGCTGGTCCCTGCAGGTCGAGAGCGTTCACGGAAAAGGGACAAAAGTGATCATTTTTCTGGCATGATTTCATCGTAAAACAGGTTTTCCTTCCATTGACAGCATGAGGGTCTTCCTATATTATTAAACCACTATCCGGAGGTAATAAATCATATGGGACTTTTTCCAAAAGAAACAGATTTTTTTGAGATTTTAGACAGGGATGCGCTCAACATAACGAAGGCGAGTGTCATGCTTGTTGCCCTTATGGAAAACTTTGTGCGGCTTGAAGAGAAGGCCAAAGAGATCTATGAGGTGGAGCAGGAGGGCGATGTGCTTACCCATGAGATCATGAAGAAGCTTAATACCACGTTTATTACGCCGATCGATCGGGAGGACCTTCATGAGCTTGCTGCAAGTCTTGACGATATCCTTGACCTGATCTGGGGTGCGGTCGACCGGATGGTCGTATTCAAGATTACTGAGGTTACGAACGAAGCAATAGAGATGGCAAAGGAACTCCAGACAACGACAGAGGTGATCCATAAGGCCATCCATAAGCTCAAAGAAAAGCAGTATGGTCATGTCCAGGACTACTGTATCGAGATCAATCGTCTCGAAAACAAGATTGACCGCATGTTTCGCGATGCCCTCGGCAAGCTCTTCGAAGAAGTAAAGGATCCGATCCTGATCATCAAGTGGAAAGAGATCTATGAGCACCTTGAAGATGCTTCAGATAAGTGTGAAGACGTGGCAAATGTCCTTGAAGCGATAGTTCTGAAATATGCTTGATCCGCATCTGTTGCTGATCTTTGCCCATAACCAGACTCGACCCAATGTCTTCTGTTGCCTGCGGGGTTAGTTTATGGAATTAAGCGTAATCTTCCTTATTCTGCTCGCACTTGCTTTTGATTTCCTGAACGGATTTCACGATTCTGCTAATTCCATTGCAACCGTGGTCTCGACCCGCGTCCTTTCGCCGAGGGCAGCTGTACTCTGGGCTGCCTTCTTCAATTTTATCGCATTCCTCTTTTTCGGACTTCATGTTGCCAATACGATCGGCAAAGGCATTATAGATATTACGATAGTGGACAAGACGGTCATATTCGGAGCCCTGATGGGCGCTTGCAGCTGGAACCTGATTACCTGGTATTTTGGCCTTCCGACCAGTTCCTCTCATGCGCTTATCGGCGGGATGATCGGTGCCGGACTGGTGAAGGCCGGCACGTCAGCTCTTGTCTGGAAGGGTATTATCAAGACTGTGGTCTTTATCGTGATATCGCCGACAGTCGGGCTATTGCTCGGTCTAGGCTTCGGCCTGCTTGTTTACAGGATTTTTAGAAACAGCCCCAGAACACTGGTGGACGGTTTCTTCAGGAAGGGCCAGCTGGTCTCGGCCGCACTATACAGTCTTGGCCACGGCGGCAATGATGCCCAGAAGACCATGGGTATTATCGCAAGCCTGCTTTTCAGTGCAGGACTTCTTGGGGATAAATTCTATGTGCCTTTTTGGGTTGTTATTACGTGCCATAGTGCCATAGCACTTGGCACCATGATGGGCGGTTGGCGCATTGTCAAGACCATGGGACAGAAAGTGGCAAAATTGACGCCTGTGGATGGGTTCTGCGCAGAAACAGGGGCAGCAACAGTGCTTTATGCCGCTTCTGCTTTGGGGGTTCCCATAAGTACTACCCATACCATCACAGGAGCAATCATGGGGATAGGTTCCATGAAGAGATTCAGTGCTGTTCACTGGGGTGTGGCAGGGACGATAGTCTGGGCATGGATAATCACGATTCCCTGTTCAGCGCTTATTGCGGCAATATCCAGTTTCAGCGTCGGTTTATTTTCACGGTAGCAGCTCCTTAACAGATAAACCGGCCTCGCCCTGCGATTTCTTCCGCGGCCTTACTCAGCCCTTTTCGGTTTCGGCAATGCTGCAGATGCAGGTCACTTCAAATGCCTGAGAACCGCCTTAAGGATGTCGGCCCGTGAAATGATCCCTAACAGTGCATTCTGCTCATCCACCACCAGGAGCCGCCGTATCTTTTTCTCGTCCATGATCTGCACGACTTCTGCGATATTCGTCTCTGGACTCGTGGTCAGCGCAGGGGAGGTCATGACATCCCCTACGATATCTCCCATCTTCCGCTCGAGCAAGGGCTCTCCCAGCATATGTTTCAAGAGGTCTTTGAATGTCCGGTCTTTTCTAATCCCAACAACAGACAGAATATCAGCCTGTGTGATGATGCCGATAACCTTTCCCTGCTTGTCCACGACCGGTATGCCGCTGATATTGCGCGAGGCAAGGATGTCTGCCACTGCAAGGACGCTCTCGAACTTCTGCACTGTGATGACGTTTGTGGTCATAACATCTTTGACTAGCATGTCCATTCCTATAGTTGATCGCAGACTGCTCTTCGGGCTCATAATATCTCCTTTGCCAATTATAAGTTTCGATACTTATTATAATTGACCGATTCAAAAAAGGAAGCAAAAATAGTAAGGTTCTCATGATATGTTTTTCTTCGATAAGCAGGATAATAAATGACTTGTCGACAGTGGTATCATACAGCAGGTGGCAAACTCTTCTAAGGAGTCAGCAATGCAGGATAACAGAATAGAAATAGACAGGGATCTTTGTATTGGCTGCGGTGCATGCATCAGCGTATGCCCCACAGGCACCATCTCACTCGTGGATGGAAAGGCGGCTGTCACAGGACCGGAGTCGATCTCCTGCGGGCATTGCGAGGCAGTCTGTCCTGAGGGTGCTATACGTGTCATTGCGATCGACCAAGAGATGTCACGCTTCAAAACTTTCATCGCAGAGAAGCAGTGGCTTGCTCCCGGAAAATACAGCACATCAGGACTTGTTCAGCTTATGGCATCTCGCAGGTCGTGCCGTTGCTTTACCGCTAAGCCTGTTAACCGAGCTATACTCGAAGACCTTGTAAAGATCGGCATCACTGCACCATCCGGAACCAATAGTCAGGCCTGGACCTTCACTGTCCTGCCGGAAAGGAAGGCTGTCACTTCCCTTGCAGGACAGGTCGCGTCCTATTTCGGAAGATTAAATGCTACTGCAGAGAAGACCATGCTCCGTCTGTTTCTTAAGCTGATAGGAAAGGGAGAGCTGGATGCCTATTACCGCGGTTATTATAGCAAGATAAAATTGGCGCTTGAGCAATGGCAGGAAGAGGGCAAAGATCTGCTCTTTCACGGAAGCACTGCTGCCATTGTTGTCGGATCCAGACCCGGGGCAAGCTGTCCGGCTGAGGACGCCTTGCTTGCTACGCAGAATATCGTGCTTGCGGCCCACACCATGGGACTCAGTTCGTGTCTCATCGGGTTTGCCGTTGCCGCAATGAAGAAAGATACCGCGATTCAACTGACACTTGGTATTCCGGCAGAAGAGGGAATTCATGCAGTTATTGCCCTCGGATATTCTGATGATGTGTATCAGCGCACAACCGGACGCAAGAAACCCACACAGCGCTATTTCGAGGGCGCATGAACCATTTTGCCTGTTCTTTATAGAGATTCCCCCTGATGCCCTAAGGTATAATTAATCCCTTTTAACCATGAACTACACACTTTTTCTCATAGCAGCGTTTTTATTGGGCTGTCTGGCAGCGATTCCTGCCGGTCCGGTACAGATCGAAGTCTTGCGGCGGTCGATAAACGGCAACCTCAAGGCCTCGTTCATGGTTGTTCTCGGCGCCTTCTTTGTTGATCTGTTTTATGGGTGCATCGCTTTTTTCGGTATTGCGCCGTTCCTGAGGAGCGAAAAGGTGATGGCTATATTCTGGCTGGTTGGTGGCCTGATCCTGGGACTGCTTGGAACACTCAGCCTTCTTCACGGATCGAAAGATTCGGAGACTGTCAAGCCCCCAGCACATCTGAACATGATACGGTGGGCGCTTTTGTCAGGGTTGACGCTTTCGGCCACAAACCCGGTGATGGTGCTCTGGTGGCTTTCGGGTGCGCGTGTTTTTCAGGATATCGGCTTGATCACGGAATTCAATACTGAGATTGCACTGTCATTTCTGGTTGCAGGCAGCTTCGGACTTGCAGCATACCTTTCCGGGCTCTCGCTTTTTATCTACTGGGCCAAAAAGTTCATCTCAGGAAAAACGCTTCGGAGGATTAATATCTTCTTCGGCCTCCTGCTTATCGGTACTGCGCTTTATTTTCTCTACACCTCATTCCATTCCCTGCACATTCTTTAGCACTAACGTTGTTATCTGCTTAACTGAGCGCCGGCCGACTTACATTACATGGGAGGGGGCAGCCTCAGAGGGTCTCTTCTACAATTCACGCTTCACGGTTTACGCTTCACGGCCTCGCTATCAGGTTATAGCGGATACAACGGTTGGCATGGGTTGGATCGGCAGGATCTCCTTTATCAGGCTGGACAGGTATGCGGTTGCATCTGCCTTCAGCTCATATGAGCTTTCCCTGTCCTTCATCCGCTCTACCGCACGGGTCTCCATATTGATCGTGATGACACCGACACGGTACAGGGAGTCTTTCAGGACAACGCCATAAGCCCAGAGTAGACCATTGATATCCTTGCCGATGGTTCCCCTGCTGACAGGCTTCCTGAATTCAGTTCGGAGGATATCCTCAACCGAGAAATGCGATGATTGCTTTTTCATCAGTTATCCAGATGACCCGAGTGAAGTATATCCTCAACCATCTTGTCAGGGGAATATTGACCGCTATACAGTGCAGTCAAGGCTCCGGTCATGAAGGCTATCTGCCGATCAACAGGACCGGCACTCCCGACCCAATCTTCGACTATCTCCCTGGTTATCTCCTTGTTTGCTACCTGAACTTTTCTGGTGAGCGTATTATATAAACTATCCAATATGGGCATTTGTATGCCTCCTTTATCTCTGAGTCTATTATACCACGTGGAGACGGTCGGACTTTCTGAGAAAGGTTCTCGTTGACTATGTTAGGGGATACTGTAGAATGGAACTAAGTCAACCAAGGAGGATACCATGAGCAAAGAAAAGAACAAACAAAAACCAAACACAAAGAAGAAAGCACAGCACAGCCTGAAAGAAAAAAGGCTGGCAAAAAAAGAGAAGACTGACGGCAAGCCCGGCCAGCTGATGACCAAGTAAAAATGCACTGGGCAGGTCTGTCCTGACGCCATGATCTAAACTTGCCCGCATACATCAAATGAGCGATACGCAGCCCGGCAGAGAACTCCTTCACGAGATCTTCGGTTCGATCCTTGACCGGACCGAGATGATACCCTTTCTTCTGCTTCCGGCAAAGGATTATGCAACCGCCCGTGTTCAGGCTGCAAAGATCATGGCAAACCGCGGGTTCGACATCATCAACAGCGCCGAGCTTCAGGAGAGCGAGAAGACACGTGCAGGAAGGTACATCGAGCGGGTGTACCAATATTTTCTCGACTGGCTCTTCCCCTTTGTCAGAAAGCAATTGGAGGGCCTCGCTGGACTGCATTCGGCCAACGCAGCCGTGTATCATCAATCTCTGGATGCCATTGCAGAGATTGAGTCGATATTGACGGATGCCGAGTTCAGGCTGATTATAAGCCAGGACCCTCGCCATCTTTTCCTCATGGCCTCATCGCGCAGATATCCTCACGTTTTTTACGGATATGAGGGCCGCGATCTGGACGTTCCTCATGCATGGCAGCAGGTCGCCTGTTCAATGCTCAAGATGGCGCATCTGATCAAGTCAGTGGAAGAGGACAGCCAGGACATCAATGATCATGCCCAGCTTGGCTTCTTTCTGGAGGCACAGGGCCAGAGCCTTGATGATCTGTACTACTATGACTGGGACAGTCCGAAGCATATCCCTGACAATGAGCCAGCACAGAGGGCCTTCGTGAAAGTCTCAACCTTCTTCCACAAGCTCAAGGAAACGCTGACATTCGATCAGAAGGAGGGTTGCCTTGTCTTCAACAGCGGGGACGGCGTATCGGTCAATATTCTTGAGATCAAGGCAAGACTCAAAAGTCCTGAGAGCATGTTCACCAAACTCGGCAAGGATCTGGAGGGCGAGGCGTTTGATATCCGGGATATCCTGGCAATAACCTTTATCCTCAGGAGCATGGACGACACGTTAAAGCTGTTCCACGCGCTCCAGAAGAGGGGTGTTATTTTGCAGGAGAACATCGCCTCCCATTCGATCACCCAGACCCTTTTCGACAGCCCCGAGAGCATGAGGGAAGCGGTGTGGCGCCTGGTGCAGAGTCTTGCGCAGAGCGGCGGCAAATACGAAATGCCGGATGAAGTCGAACTCATTGTCAATGCCGGAACATTCTATGAGGCACTGAGCGTGAATGCTGCAAAGAACCGGCACTCTTCAGTCGGGCATCGAAAGTTCCAGTGCAAACTCGCCTTTTCAGTGCCTATCCACCATGCTGCTGATACGAACGAGATCATGATACCAGGCACACCGATCTATGCTTTTCGCGACCAGGTCAGAAAGAAGACCCAGCAGCATACGCTTGGGGTGGAACTGCGCATATCGGACGAGCAGAGCTGGCGCGCTTCAGAATTGAAGGGAGACTCACATCATGATGCGTATAAATTCAGGCAGCTTGCTGCAGTGATGAACAGGCTCTTTTCGAACAGGTTCCCGATGGTGAACGAAAGCCTTGACCAGTTGAGAAGAGACCAGGCAGCTTTATTTGCTTAGGCGCTTACTATGAAAGATATGCCCTTGGACATTCCGTCAGGGTGTCAAATGCGTGGATCTGACCCTCACGGACTTCTCCCCTATGCTACAATTGTGCGGACCATGAAGACTGAAACAGACACGCAGACAGGGCCGCAGGCGATTGACGTTCGCAATCTGAGGATCGATCCTCCACTTCTGCTTGCGCCGATGGCTGGCCTTACCCACAGTGCCCTCCGCAGAATAATGACAGGCTTTGGCGGGGTCGGTCTGTTGTCAACCGAAATGCTCTCGGCAAAAAGACTGCCGACGGAAAGTCCACGCGTCTCACCGTATCTGATCAGGTCTGAAACAGAAAACCCTCTCTCTTATCAGCTCCTGACTGCCGATGACAAAGAGATCGGTCGGGCCATGGATAAGCTTCACGCATGTGGTGCCGACGCCGTAGATCTGAACATGGGCTGCCCTTCGACTGCGGTCGGTAAGTTCGGCGCAGGCGTGATGCTGATGGAGAAGCCGGATGAGGCTTGCCGCATCACAGCCGAGGCGAGAAAAAGCACATCCCTGCCGCTGAGTGTAAAGATCCGGCTCGGCAGCGACGCTGACAGCACAAAGCTAAAGGCCTTCTGCTGCATGCTCGAAAGCGAGGGCATTGATATGCTTACGGTGCATGCCCGTTTTAGGCACGAGCCCTTTGCAAGGAATCCGCGCTGGGAATATATTGCAGAGATCAAGGAATGTATAAAAATACCGGTCATAGCCAATGGAGGGATCTTCTCGGTACAGGATGCGGAAAGATGTCTGAGGATATCCAATGCAGACGGCCTGATGCTCGGAAGGGGTGCGATCATAAAACCATGGCTCTTCGCCGAGATCGCACGAAGCGTATATGCCAAAGATATTCCGATCCCTGCGCTTTCGCTGCCGGATATGTACGCTGCCTTTATCGAGGCTTTAGAAGCGGATTACAGGCCCATATACCGTCTCGGCAGGCTGAAGGCCTTTACCCACTACTTTGCGCGGAACTATAAATTCGGACATACGTTGGCCTGCAAGATCCAGACAAGCAGCAGTATGGAGGAAGCAAGGGAAAGGGCCTGGACCTTTTTTGAGACCACGAGTCAGGAGGGTCTACATCTCATAGGAGCAGGTCTGCACGCCTCATAGATTTTCGGCCTTATTCATACCTTTCCGACAGGTGCAAGATAGATCGTGAATTCCTCATTACCATCAACCCCCAGAAGCTCATCCATCGCATCCTGATGATATGCAGCAATTGCACAGGTGCCGGCACTGATCGCCTCACATGCGGTATACAGGTTCTGGCAGACGTGGCCGGCATCAAGTGCTATAACCTTATGTGCGGCAATGTCGTATCGCCACTCCATGCGATAGGGTATGGCTGTCCAGATAAACGTAAGCGCTGACTTTCCGGCAAAATCCTGGCCAAGAGCTGCCTCCGAGAGCAGGGAGGACAGATCTGCAGGCTGTGATATGAGCAGAAGCTGATGTTCTATTGGCAGATACCGATAAATTCCCTCTTCGAGTCCTTCAACATGAAAAATGCAGAGATAGGTCTCAAAGGCATGGCGGCAGCCTGCGGACGGAACAACTCTGAAGGCAGTGCCTGGTGCAGCAAGCTTTCGGATTCCCTGGGTGGCCCAGAGCAGGAAAGAAAGCTCTTTCAGCGCAAGCTGATCTGCCTTGAAAACACGCCGGCTCCTTCTGTTGGCAAATGCGGTATAGACATTCATTGCTGAAATGTCATGCAGTTGCTCAGGAGGAATGAGATCAATGACCTGAGCAGCCTCAGGGATCGGTTTTTGGACAGGAGGCGGGGAGATCCCCCTGTTCTGATCAGTACTCCTAAAATCGACCATCTGTCTCACGTTATCTTTGAGAAAAAAACGAAACTTTGTTTTCGATGACTGGTCCATATGAGTCTCCTTTTCCAATCTCAAACGGCCGGTTCTCATGAACCGCTTAAACCGGAGTTATTGCTTCAAGTGACTGAAATGCCGGGATATTTACTTTTGGCGAGACCTCATACATCTCCATCAGCTCGGCAGGATAGGGCTTGAGAAGGCCGAGCAGTTCTTCTGGATTCTGCACCTCAGGATCGAGCCAGAGATCTTCGTTTTCTTTTGATATGATCACCGGCATCCGGTCATGGATCGATGCGATCAGTTCATTTGCCGTTGTGGTGATGATCGAGCAGGTGCATACGGTCTTGCCATCAGGCGATGTCCCGTGGCTGTAAAGCCCTCCAAACCCAAATGGCTTTCCTGTCCTGAGCCTGATATAAAAGGGCACCTTTTTCTTCTCTGTCTTCTCCCACTCATAAAAACCGTCTGTAATGACCAGGCACCGGTGCTTTTTGAAGGCAGACCTGAACATCGGCTTTTCTGCTACGGTCTCCGCCCGGGCGTTGATCGTCTTATGGCCAATGGAGGGGTCCTTGGCCCAGGATGGGATGAATCCCCAGCTGCAGGCAATGAGCTGCTTTTCCCCTTCATTGTTGATGATAAGGATATCCTGCGTTGGGGCGATATTGTAGCTCGGAGATAGCTCATCGAGGGTCTTCTTTACACTGAACTCGGTCCTTATCTTTTCAATTGAACTGCTTCTGACAAACCTGCCGCACATATATATATTGTAGCAGGTAGAGCGCCGAGAGTTCCCAGAAAGTCATTCTGATTTCACTAAAACGTAACTTTCCTGTCATATCTCTGTAACACTCTGCTGATATCGTAGATCATGAACTTAAGAAATATAACGGAGGATACCATGAAATGTCCGCATCTGATAACGTGGGTGATTGAATCGTGCAAGGCCGACTGTAAGCCCTATGTGCCGAGCCTGTCCGAACTTGAAGGATACTGCAAGAACGAGGACCACAGGAAATGCTCATTTTACCTGAGGGATCTTGCCGGACTCGATGCAGCAAGGGAATGTGTCACAGCATAGGAGCAAAGAATACAGGAGCGATCCACTGACCACAACAGACTTATGACAAGCCCCGACGCCCAAAGAATTCTTGCTGTGGATGATGAACAGGATATTCTGGAACTGCTTTCCTATAATCTTTCAAGAGACGGCTTTGAAGTGACGACTGCAATAGACGGGGAGGAAGCGCTGAAGAAGATCAGGGAGAAAAACGTTGATCTCGTCCTGCTCGACCTCATGCTCCCTGGTATGTCCGGCATAGATATCTGCCGCATCCTCAGGAACGATACTAAGACGAAAAACCTGCCGATCATCATGCTTACTGCAAAGACCGAGGAGGTGGACAGGATTATTGGCCTTGAGATTGGTGCTGACGACTATATCTCAAAACCGTTCAGTCCGAGGGAGCTTGTAGCCAGGGTAAAGGCTGTCCTGAGAAGAGTGACGAAAGCGCCGGCAGCGGAAAGGGTCCTTATTACGGGTGATCTTGCAATCAATACCGAGACCTATTCGATCACAAAGAATAATTTACCGCTCAATCTAAGTTCTACGGAATTCAGGCTGTTTCTCTATCTTGTAGAAAAAAGAGGGAAGGTATTCAGCCGCGAACATCTCCTGACTGCTGTCTGGAGGGATGAGGCCTTTGTCGAACAAAGGACCGTTGATGTACACATAAGCAGGATCAGGACTCAGATTGAGGATAACCCTGCCATGCCGATCTACATAAAGACCAGAAGAGGGCTCGGATATTACTTTGATGGAGAGGTCTCGGGTGGATGATCCTTCAGTGTCTGGCTCACCCTTGTCTCCAACGGTCTGTGATCAGTTTCTCTGGGGAGTTGCGACGTCTGCCTTTCAGCTTGAGGGATCCCCGCATGCTGACTGGTCATCATGGGATGAGATCCTTTCTGACAAGCCGGATGTAACTGACCACTACAACCGGTATAAAGAAGACCTCTGCCTCCTGAATGACCTTGGCGTAAATGCATACCGCTTTTCGATCGAATGGTCCAGGATACAGCCCCGGGAAAACAGCTGGGATGATAAGGCTGTAGAACATTACCAGGAAATCATCGCCATTCTCAGAAAAGACCATATCGAACCGATGATTACCCTTCATCACTTCACACACCCCCTCTGGTTCAGTAAAAAATACCCCTGGCATGAGGATGCATCAGTAGAGATGTTTCTATCGTACGTAAAACGGATTGTTGCTGCAATAGGTGACGTAACATACTGGATAACTTTTAACGAACCTTATGTTCTTATCCTTGCAGGGTATTTTGAGGGATGCACACCTCCGGGGATAAAGAACGCCGCTCTTGGTGTCAGGGCTTTGGCCAATATCCTCAGGGCTCACGCCGGAGCGTATGACATCATTCATAAGGCCTGTCCGCATGCAAAGGTGAGCATTGCCCATAATATGGCTGCGCTGGCTCCCTGGAAGAAGTGGCATCCTTTCGACAGACTCCTGTCGAGGGTAGCCAAGTATTTCTACAACCATTCCCTGCTTGACGCTTTTCTGACCGGTTCATTGAAGATCAAATTCCCCTTTAAAGAGGAACTGTCAATTCCGTTGCCTATCAAAGGCAAACTCGACTTCTTCGGCGTGAACTACTACACAAGGATACATATGCGTTTCAATCC
Organism: uncultured Nitrospiraceae bacterium; assembly: GCA_964506525.1. Lineage (GTDB taxonomy): Bacteria > Nitrospirota > Thermodesulfovibrionia > Thermodesulfovibrionales > UBA6898 > UBA6898. The sequence continues at coordinate 4,846 of CAZDLA010000011.1, read as the reverse complement.
CCTGAAAACAATGGCGGTTGAGATGCGACACAGCGACATTGACGGCCATGGGCTTACGGATATGGGATGGGAGATTCATCCTCGCGGCCTCGAGAAGGTATTGAGGTATGCCTCAAGGCTCAATGTCCCTCTCATAATTACGGAAAACGGAATAGCCACAAAAGATGGTCAGAAAAAGATCAGGTTCATGAAGAGACATATCGATGTGATCGAGCACTGCAAAAAACAAGGGATGGATATCAGGGGATACTTCTACTGGTCTCTGATCGACAACTATGAATGGCTGCAGGGGCTGGATGCCCGCTTCGGTCTTTACAAGGTCGATTTTACAACCATGCGTAGAACGCCGACCAATGCAGCTGCGTATTATTCCTACCTTATAAAGAACAGGCGCTTTTAATATTCCCGTTATTCCCTTCTCCTCTTTTCATGCAATTGTAATATTCCCGTCATGATGATGTAACGTGCTGTCCCTATACTAACTGTAATGCTTCTGTGTGACTTTCATATCCACACGACATACTCAGACGGTTCAGTAGAACTCAGAAGGACCATCGACCTTTTCGGACAGGCAGGCTTTGATGTCATTGCGATAACCGACCATGTGGTCAATGGTGATAATCCGCTCGGCAAGCTTGCACACCGCTTTAAGTATTCGGTAACCGCTGCCAACTATAGCCAATACATCTCCCACATCAAAGAAGAAGCCAAAAGAGCTCATGACAAATACAACATGCTCGTTATTCCCGGAGTTGAAATAACCAAGAACCATCTCTCTACAGACGACTCAGCACATATGTTGATCATTGACATCCAGGAATTTATCCCTGCCTGCATGAGCTATGAAGAGATCTTCCTTGAGGCGAAAAAACAGAAAGCCCTGACCATAGCATGCCACCCGCATTACATGTCTGCGAAAAGCGACCGGGATACCCTTTTCCTCTGGAACAACAGGGACAAGTATGCCCGTTACATCGATGCATGGGAGATTGCCAACCGGGATGACGTCTTCAATGTGATAAGTCTGAAAAAGTATCCGTATATTGCAAACAGTGACTTTCATAAACCGAGACATCTTTACTCATGGAAAACACTGCTGAACTGCACAAAAGACACAGACTCTGTCAAACAGTGCATCAGGCATAACAAGGGTGTCGCCTTGACACTCTTCAGAAATTAGGAGGCACAAATGATTCTATTTTGGATCTTTGCAGGCATTACACTTTTCGGGATAATCGGATACCTGCTTCAAATTGCAGCGATCCGATCGCAGACTGCTCCCCTCCACTCAGGGGAGGGCTTACGCCTTCCCCGCCTTTTTCCCCCAGTCTCGATCCTGAAACCGCTCAAGGGTCTTGATGACGGCCTGTTCGACAATCTTGAAAGCTTCTGCAATCTCGATTATCCTCAGTATGAGCTGATCTTTTCACTTCAGAACCAGAATGATCAGGCCTATAAGGTTGTCAGCAAGATAAAGGAGAAATACCCCTCGAAAGATATCACTATTTTGGTTGAGCATTGCAATGAAGGGCTGAACCCCAAGGTCAACAATCTTATCCCGGCCTATGCGAAGGCCAAATACGGCCTGATACTGATCAGCGACAGTAATGTGCGCGTCGAAAAGGATTATCTGTCAGATATTACCCGGCATATGGATGATCCATCCGTGGGTCTTGTCAGCAATATGATCAGGGGCGTGAGCGGCCGCTCCCTTGGCGCAGTAATGGAAAACCTCCACCTGAACACTTTTATCGTAGGCAGCGTCTGCTTTCTTGATAAGTATCTGAAGATGCCCTGCGTGATCGGCAAGTCCATGCTTATGAGAAAGGCTGAGCTTGAGGCAATAGGGGGCTTCAGGGCGGTAAAGGACTATCTTGCCGAAGACTATATCATCGGCGAAAGGATACACAGGCTGGGCAAAAAGGTCGTACTATCGAGTCACCTCATTAATAATGTCAATGAATACTGGGGGATGAAAAGATTCATAAACCGCCATACACGATGGGGCAAACTGAGATGGCAGATCGGCGGCGCAAAGTATCTGTCTGAACTTGCCGGTAACGCGGTATTCATTGCCTTCATGCCGCTGCTCATAATGCCAACATCAAAAGAGTCTCTTTTATTGGCAGCGACAGTCAGTTCTTTGAAGATAGCTCATGACCTCTATATCGGTAAGAGACTTCGCACAGAAATGAACCCTTTTCTCTATCTGTTATCGCCGGTCAAGGACCTTATCATCGGTTTTGCATGGTTTGTGCCGATAGTGAGCAACACCGTGGCTTGGAGAGGCAATGCCTATATCATCGGCACGGATTCGGCATTGTCGCCTATGCCAGAGAGTGGCATAGAGCTCTTCAGCCATAAGGTTTTCAGCGCAATACGGGCAAGGTTCGCTTGATTCAGGGGAATCAACCGGGCCTGATTTTGTATTAACAGCAGTTGTATGAAACAAGGGGGAGATTATGAGGTGTCCTGCATGCGGCAGAGAAATGGCAGATGAGTGTACGCACATGAGGTGTACAAATCTTCTGTGTGATTATGAGGAAGAAACAGAGAATAGGGCGGTGCGAGAGCCTGAGCTTATCGTGGAATACCTTAACCCGATAATAGCCTGGGCGATCAACCACTAAAGGAGGTGATCCAATGATAACATCGATATGTCGAAGTCCAGTTGACCATGGGCTGTATGTCCAGCAGTCAAGCTGCCCATATGAATGTACGGCTACTGACACGTGCGCTGCATCACTGTCGTCAATGACCATCAGTGCTGGTTCAAGGCTGGTATATTGTTCCAATGAAAATCATGACAACTGTCCGGTATTTCTGGCCAAGATGCTGCGGAGGCGGTAATCGGCCAACAGTGATTTAAGACGGTAATCAATTCTTAATACTGCCTTAACCATTTTTTAACAATTCGTTTTCTATAATAGCCAAAAGGAGGTACAAAATATGAATACAATCGGCTATGTTCTTTGTCCTAACCTGAAGGGAAGCAATCAGGGAATCATCTGCTGTATCAAAAACAGTCTCATCAGGGATATGGCAGATTTTACGATCAGATTATGCATGAGCCAGCGACACGAGGCATGCTCTGTGTATATGCAGTCTCTGCAGAATGTCATTGAACAAGGATCCTGTTCAAACCTCATTGCCGCTGATCTGAGGTAATAAGTATGGAAAAGCAGAAGGTCCTTTTTGTATGCATCCATAACAGTGCCCGCAGCCAGATGGCAGAGGCGTTTCTGAACCTGCTGGCCGGTGACAGGTTTGCAGCTGAAAGCGCAGGGCTTGAACCTGGTCTCCTGAACCCGCTTGTTCTTGAGGTGATGAACGAGATCGGGATAGATATTTCGCATAATACGAGCAAAGGCGTCTTTGACTGCATCAAACAGGGAAAACTGTTCCACTATGTAATAACGGTCTGCGACGATACCAGCGGCAGCCGATGCCCACTATATCCGGGCTATGGGAAAAGGCTGCACTGGAACTTTCCTGACCCTTCTGCACTGGAGGGCACCAGAGATGAAAAACTTCAGGCAACAAGAGGAATCCGCGATGAGATCAAGGCGAGGATAGAAGCATGGATAAACGAGCAGATTTCGTGATCTCATCTCATCTTATGCGGGAACCCTATGAGCGCATGTTGGAAGACTTTGAAGCTCTGCAACTGCAGAGGAATGCTGCATTGCAGGGCTGAAGCAGTCAATAGTTTCGCTACTCCTGATTCTTCTTTGTAATGTAACGTCCTCTTAATAATGCCGTAACATTTCGGTGCTATTGTAAATCATGATCTTAATGGCACTGAGTCTCTTGATCCGTGTTTATTCGCTGTTCATACCATTCAAAGGAAAATCTAATCTGTTTGTATTCCTTCAGATACAGCGGCTTTTCGAATCACGGACATAACATAGAAGAACCTGTAAATATTAGATCGAAAGGGGGTTTAATGAAATATGTAACATAACCTTAACTTTTCTGTAACAGAACTGTAACAAAAGGAGTATATTCTAAATTATGACAAGCAAAAAGGAGGAATTTATGAAAGTATTATTGAGAATAGCATTGGTCTTGGCGGTCATGCTCTCTTTCACGCAGGTCCAGGCAGCTGAAACGCTGAACGGTGCAGGCGCAACATTTCCGTATCCTGTTTACTCAGCATGGGCATTTGACTATAACAAGATCGCTGGCGTGCAGTTAAATTATCAGTCCATAGGTTCTGGCGGCGGACAGCGCCAGATTACAGAGCGCACCGTTGACTTTGGGGCGTCGGATGACCCACTCAAGCCTGATCAGCTTCAGAAAGACAAACTGCTCCAGTTCCCGGCAGTGATTGGCGGGGTTGTACCGGTTGGCAACCTTGCAGGTATAGAACCTGGTCAGCTCAAGCTTGATTCGGATACCCTCTGCAAGATCTTTCTCGGTGAAATTAAGACGTGGGACGACGCAGCTGTCAAAAAACTGAACCCAGGCCTCAAGATACCTCAGGGTGAAATCACCGTGGTTTACCGTTCTGACGGCTCAGGAACTACCGCAATATTTACGCATTACCTTTCAGAGTCATGCCCTGCATGGAAGGAGAAGGTTGGTGCTGGCAAAGCGGTCAAGTTCCCGGTCGGCATCGGAGGCAAGGGAAATGAGGGCGTTGCCAACTATGTAAAGAGAACGCCGAATGCTATTGGTTATGTTGAATTTGCTTATGCAAAACAGAACAAGCTCGATTACACTCAGCTCAAGAACAAGGCAGGGAACTTTGTAGAACCAGGCTTTGCGAGTTTCGAGGATGCAGCCGAGACAGGCGACTTTGATGCAAAGAAGGACTTTTACCTCTGGCTCACGAATGCGCCTG
>CAZDLA010000010.1:0-75357 GCA_964506525.1 uncultured Nitrospiraceae bacterium | reverse complement strand
GCTGCTTTCTGCTGAACAGAAGAAGATCCTTGGTCAGATGCGCTGCCCGGTCAGATGCCTGAAGGATCTGCTCGATGTTCGAACGATTGGGATCATCCGGTGCCATCTTCATGAGGGTTATATTTCCGTAGCCGATAATGGCGGTCAGCATATTGTTAAAGTCATGCGCCACGCCGCCGGCAAGGGTGCCGATAGACTCCATCTTCTGGGACTGCCTGAGCTGGTTCTCAAGTCTGCGGTGCTCGGTAATATCAAAATTCACACCGAGCATGCGGACAGGAGTTCCAGCAGAATCCCTGATAACAATGCCATTTGCCTTTAACTGCAACACTGTTCTATCAGGATGCACTACTCTAAAATCCGTATCCCATTCCTTGTCGCCTCGCATGGCAGCATGGGATTCTTCAATAACTCTATCGCGGTCATCCGGATGCAGGCCGTTCTGCCATGATTCAATACCCTCGAAGGTGTCTCGGGTGAGGCCATACAGTTCAAGCATCCGGTCGTCCCAGACCATGGTGTTATTGACAATATCCCAATCCCATATTCCAAGCTTTGCAGACCGGGCTGCAATCTGAAGGCGCTGCGTAACTAAATGCACTTCTTCCTCTGCCTTCTTGCGTTTGGTGATCTCCAGAAACGCTGCAACAAAATGATCGGGTTTGTATTGGTACCCTACAACGTCGTACCAGCGATCGTTGAACTGCAGGTATTGTTCGAAATGAATAGATACTCCTGTTCGGGCAACGCGGCCAAAGGTGCCGATCCAGTCAAACGGGTCTTTTTCGATGCCCGGAAAAGCCTGCAAGACAGTCCTGCCCCTTGGGTCAACACCGGTCAGTATCAGATAATTTGCGTTTGCATCGATGAAATAGTAATCAACAGGTTTGCCTGCATCGTCATAGATCATACGGTGATACGCCACACCGATCGGGCCATTATCGAACAAGGCCCGAAACTTCCATTCTGCTTCCTTTAAGGCCAGCTCCGCCTGTTTGCGCTCGGTGATGTCGCGGTGAAAAGCCACGATTAATTTTTTCTCGTCAAAATCATAGAGGCCGGTCGACACTTCAAGGGTAATGATGTGTCCATCCTTATGAACATGGTTCACTTCAAAGGTAATCTGTTCCCCTGCCAGGATCCTGCGCATTCGCTCTGGCGATTTCGCCTCGAACTCAGGGTCAATTTCTTTCATAGGTATTCTGATAATCTCTTCACTGCAATACCCATGCATCCGGGCGTATGCATCATTCGCATTCACCACGCTGCCGTCGAGCGAAAGATAGAATATGCCTTCACTTGTTTTCTCGAAGAGCGTGCGGAACTTATCCTCGCTCTTCTTAAGCGCCTCCTCGGCCTTTCTGCGTGCTGCGTCAGCCTCGCCCTTGTACAGCGCCACTTCGATCGCACTCATGAGGGAATCGGTGCTGCAGGGCTTGGGCAGGTACCCGAAAGGCTCTGTAGTTTTGGCTTTATTGACCATTCCAACATCAGCATGGGCAGTGAGATAGATGATCGGAATGGCATGCGCCTTCCATATCTTGTCCGCTGCTTCAATGCCGTCCATGGCGCCATCAAGCGTAATGTCCATCAAAACCAGATCGGGATACAATTCCGATGCGGCTCTGATGGCAGCTTCACCACTCGTCACGATCCCTACGACCTCGTACCCAAGATCAATCAGGTTTGACTTCAGCGCCATTGCAGTAACAGCCTCATCTTCCACGACCAGGATTCGCTTCTTATTCATTTCCTTTTACCCCCCCCCCCGGAAAAGTAATACTGAATTTCGTGCCTCCATGTACCACCATCTCTAGGGTGCCATGGATCTGCCCGGTCAGAACATTGACCAACTGCAAGCCAAGCGATGCAGTGTTTCGGAAATCCACGGTCTCTGAAAAACCGATACCATCGTCAGCGACCGACAGGATATTGTTTCCGTCGCCGTCTCTCCTGATGCCGAGCGTTATCGTTCCGGACCTGCTTTGCGGGAACGCATGCTTAAGGCAGTTCGATACCAGTTCATTCACGATCAGGCCGCAGGGGATGCCGATATTCACGTCAAGAGCGATCGGTTCCATCTCCACCGAGATCTGAACATCCTGCCGCTTAAAGGTGCTGGCAATATTCTGGACAAGGCTTTTTAGATATTCCCTGAAGTCTATGTGCGCCATATCCCTTGACTGATACAGTTTTTCATGGATCAGGGCCATTGATTGAATTCTGTTCTGACTCTCCACAAACATAGTGCGGATCGTTGGATCAGCAACAATCTTTGACTGCAGACTCAACAGGCTGTGGATCACCTGCATGTTGTTCTTGACCCGGTGGTGGATCTCTTTCAGCATAACTTCTTTCTCTTTGAGAGAACGCAGCACATTCTCTTCCGTCAGTTTACGGACCGTTATGTCCTTGATCACACCGTCATACGAAAGCAGGTTGCCGGAGGCATCCCTGAACAGTATGGTTGTGTCATTTACCCAGATAGTCTCCCCGTCTTTGCGAATGATGCGATGTTCGATGGATGGCACATCCTTACCAGACAAAACCTGATCCACGCTTTCCCTGACCAATTCACGGTCCTCAGGAGCAACCATGCTGATCCAGAGATAGGGATCAGCAGCAAACTCCTCTACAGTGTAACCCGTTACGGTTTCACAGGCTGGGCTTTGCGATGTTTCAACAGCGCGGCCGTTTTCAACGCGCACGGTATATTGATAATCTGTAAGTCCCTCGGTAATGCGCCGGTACCGTGCCTCACTCTCCCGCAGCGCTTCTTCAGCCTGCCTCCGCTCCTCCATCTCACGTTGTATATTTTGAAAAAGGATCGCATTTTCAATCGCAGTGCTGACCTGGTTGGCAAACATGGTCAGCAGATCAAGGTCATGGGTAGTAAAACAGCCTCCTCCTTTTTTGCCCAGTGCCGACAACCCGCCAATAATCTGTTTTCTCCCAAACAAGGGAACCAACACTGCAGATTCCTGCCCCTTTTCCCAGGCCGTCGTGCTGTCAAGCCAGAATTCGCTTGCCTCGCCAAACAAAAGGCTACGCTCATTTTCCAGCACCCAGCCGCACATGCCGACCGTCACGGAAAATTCGGCACCAAAGACGGTCTCGGCATCAGGGCCGGCAGCAGCCCGGTATGTATAGCGGTCCCGCTGAGCGTTCAGCATCGGCACGAGCAGCATATCAGCCTGCACAAGGTCCCGGGCCTTGCTCGCAACAAGCTGAAAAACATTGTCCAGGCTCAGTTCCGAGACAATGAGTTTGCTGACCGACAGGAGCAGTGAAAACTCCTCGCGCTGCTGTATCAGCTCTTTTCCCTGCTCGGTCTGTTCCAGTGCGGACCGCAAGAAGTCATTCTCATCGATCAGACGATCCATGGACTCTTTATCATTCATATCCGGTCCGGAATTCATACGTTCCTTCTGCACATCAGATAAATAAATTCACGTGTGCTTCCATGGTATCTTTTGCATACGCGGTCACGCCCTGCACTTCGACATGAGGCACGATCAGGTCATCCACGCTCAGGCCCATGGCATCGAAACATATCTGGCACATCTTGAATTTTACGCCCAGATCATCAGCACTTCTGATCAGTTCTTCCAGACTCGGTATACTCTTCTTTTTGAGCATTTTGCCGAATAACCAGGGGCCCATTCCCATGAGATTGAGCCGCGACAAAGGCAGATGATTCGCGCCGCCGCGGTTGAGCATTTCGACCATGGGCTGCAGAATGTTATCCGTCTCCAGGACGCGGTAAACGCCTTCCCTGGCAGGGTCAGGTTTCCGCCTGAACGAGAAGAGGCTCTTTCGCTTCTTGAGGCAATTGTGCCCCCAGATCATGAACCACATGGCAACTTCCACGCCAAGCGCAGCATAGCCATTGGCAAAGATAAAGGCGCAGAGCGCCTTGTCCATATCACCACTTTGCAAGAGAATCGTAGCTTTCTTATTCATCATATCCTCCGATCTTTTTTACCATCGTCTTCGCAACTATACCTTAAAGGTGATGCTCGCTTTCTTGCCGTCGCGAATGGTCTCAAGTACCTCATGGCCGCGCTCGCGGCAGAAGTCAAGGATCGTTACCTCGAAGAGCGGGTCATTCCCGATGATCCGCAATAACTGGCCTTTCTGCATGGTGCGCACTTCCCTGGCAACCGTGATCAGAGGAATGGGGCACGCCTTGCCGACAACATCAAGATCTTTATCAACGTCCATGGTTATTCACTCCTTCCTTTTTAATGAGCGCTCATTACGAATTATGGTTTATTCCGGGAAACGTTATTTTGAACATTGTTCCCTCTTCTTTCAGAAGCTCTATGGTCCCATGGATCTGCCCGGTCAGCACATTAACTAACTGCAGGCCGAGCGAAGTGGTGTTCCGAAAATCGATGTTCTCCGGGAAACCGATGCCGTTGTCCGCAACAGTCAGAATATTATTCCCTTCGCTATTTCTCTTGATCCCAAGCGTGACAGTTCCTTTTCTTCCTGCAGGGAATGCGTATTTCAGGCAGTTTGATACCAGCTCATTCACGATCAGGCCACAGGGGATGCCGACATTTACATCAAGGGCAAGAGGCTCCATCTCCACGGACAAAATAATATCAGGCCGCTCGTAGGTTTTTGCAATGCTGGTCACAAGGCTCTTCAGATATTCTTTGAAGTCAATATGAGCAAGGTCTGCGGAGCGGTAAAGTTTTTCATGGATCAGTGCCATTGAGTGCACCCTGTCCTGGCTCTCCTCGAACATGGCACGTACGGTCTGATCGGTAATGGTCTTTGACTGGAGATTCAAGAGGCTGTATATAACCTGCATGTTATTCTTGACCCTGTGGTGGATCTCCTTCAGCATGACTTCCTTTTCTTTGAGTGAGCGCTGAATCAGGTCTTCCGCCTGCCTGCGCTCGGTGATGTCATGTATTATTGAAAAGAGAAGCGTTCTGCCTTTGACCTTGATCGGTCCACTGTAGACCTCCACGTTTCGTATTGATCCATCAGACCGTCTATGCATGAAATGAAAATGACTGCGGTCCTCTTTCTTTGCACTCTCCATTTCAGCAGCAATCTCCTCAGGGATTAGAGTATTGATATCTGATATTCTCTTTTGCTTCAATTCTTCCCGGGTCCATCCGTAGAAGGAACTGCTTGCCGGGTTGGCATCCAGAATACTGCCCCTTTCCGGGTCGATCAGCAGCATCACGGATTTATTGCTTTCAAAGAGCTGCCGGTAACGCTCCTCGCTCTCCTGCAGTTCCTCCTCTGCCTGCTTGCGCAGGAAGATCGAGATCTGTATCCGTCTTTGCGTAAACCACAATCCAACAATGCCGGTCAGCCATGCGCCGCCAAACCCCCAATAAGAATCATACAATTGACCACGTGTCAGGTCATAGTAAGGCTTCCAAGGCACAGAAACACTGATCCCGCCCCTGATATCGCCAAGCTTGTAACCCTGGTGGCCGTGGCATTTCAAACAGCCTGTCTCTGTGGTCATTGGCCGCATCATGCGCATATAGAGCTCATTGTCGAGAGGCTCAAGAGAGGATACTTCCTTAATCCCAGCCTCGAATTTCTCTAAAGCCTTCACTTCCCAAGCATCTGGAGCATTCTCAGGCCGCAGGGGCTTCAGGCTGGTGATATGGCCCCGCACACCGTATTGTTCCGTTGACAGTTCATGGACCTGTCGTGTCATGTAAGCAGGATTCAATAAGGTAAGCTTTTTACCTGACGGGGTTGTGATGTCCCGTTCCGGAATATGCGCCAGGAAGGCGTTCGGCTGAGTCTCAGGGGTGATCGGCACGTACACGCCGCCATGACGGGTTGCCCACCTGCGATAAGCAAGGTCCTTGTTAAAGGTAGAACGAGTATCGGTCCGCGCCAGTTCCATGGCAAAGGACTTGACATGCAGGTATTCCAAGAAGCAGAGTCCTGCGATGAAAAGTGTCCAGCAGAGTGCCAAAACAGTGAAGGATTGCGTTAATCTGTATCGGTCAGCGTCCGCAAGGTTGGACAGTTCTGCAGTGTTAAAAACGTTCTTAGCTGTCATGGCACCTTCCTCCTGAACGGCAATTACGACTGGTTCAATATCCCCTCCTTACCAAGGAGGGGTATGGGGAGGTTTTGGTTCATTTTCCAATACCCCACCCGACCTCCCCTTGGAAAGGGGAGGAGGATTACCCCGCAAAACAAAATAGTTTCTTAATTCCTCATTCATAATTCTTAATTCGTAATTATTAATTAGGCCTTGCCCTTCCCCTCATCCAGCACGCTTCGCACCTTCTTCAGAAGATCCATCGGCGATATCGGTTTATACACAATGGGTACGTTAATGCCGAGGGAGACCTTATCCCGGACCGCATCAGGGGAATAACCGCTTGCAAATATCGTCTTTGTGCCGGGCTTTATTTTCTGGACCTCATCATAGACCTCTTTGCCGTTCTTTTTCGGCATGATCAGGTCAGTAAGTAGCAGATCGATCCGGTCTCTGTTTTCCATAAACTTGCCAATGGCATCTTCGCCGTCAACAGCCACGATAACCTCATACCCGAATTCTTGAAGCACTGATTTGGCCAACTTCCTCAGTATCTCGTCATCTTCTGCTAGGAGAATTGTCTCAGTTCCTCTTGCAGGCTTTTCGGGCTCTGATGCCTTTGATGTCTCCAGAACTACAGATTCGATGAGCGGCAGATATATCCTGAACGTTGTCCCCTCTCCGGGTTCGCTGTAAACATCGATAAACCCATCGTGCTGCTTGACAATGCCATATATGATCGCCAGGCCAAGTCCAGTACCTTTTCCAACTTCTTTTGTTGTAAAAAATGGCTCGAATATTCTCTGCTGAACATCTTCAGTCATGCCCATACCGCCGTCAGACACGGTGATCAGTCCATAATTGCCCGGCTTTCCATAGCCATGGCGTCCTAAAAACTCTTCATCAAGCTGAATCTGTTCTGTTGTAATAGTAAGGACGCCGCCCTTGGGCATGGCATCACGCGCATTCGTAACTAGGTTCATCAGGACCTGCTCAATCTGATTAGGGTCTGCAAGCACCAGTAATGAATTCTTATTCAGATTCGTCCTGAACTCGATATCCTCGCCAATTACTCTGCGCAGGAAGGTCTCGGCCTTTTGCAGAAGTTCGTTCAGTTCAACCTGATACCTGTTGCTCATCTGTTTTCTGCTGAAGGAAAGCAGTCCCTGCGTAAGATAGGCAGCCTTGTCTGCAGCGGCCAGCATATGTTCTACATTTTTTCTGTAAGGGTTATCCGGTTCCATTTTCATGACTGCAAGCTGGCCATACCCGATGATGGCGCTCAGGATATTATTGAAGTCATGGGCAATGCCACCTGCAAGAGTCCCGACAGACTCCATCTTCTGGGACTGGCGCACCTGATCCTCAAGTTTTACCTGTTCTGTAACATCTCTGCCGACCCTGATGACATTGAGCACACCGTCAGGTCCCATTACCGGCACAGTTCTGACCTCAATATTCCTGTCTTTCTTTAGTATCGTTTTTTCAGCAGGTTCACCCGACTGGAAGCTCTCCCTGACCGGACATTCCTCACAGGCTGTATCGCGATTGAACCATATGCTGTAACAGTGATCTCCCTCCATGGCTGTCGGCTCGAGGCCTATTCTTGCACCGGCTACGCGGTTTGTCCAGAGTATCTTATAGTCAGAAGAGATGAGCGTAATGCTGTCCGGAATCGCATTCAGCAGAGCAGTGAACTGACCGGACATGATGCGGAACATCTTCTCACTGTCCATCAGGTTTTTCTCTGCCTGCTTGCGCAGAGTGACATCCTGAAGCACAGCGAGTGAACGGATGATCTGACCGTCGCTATTTCGTTCAGAGGTGGCAGACAGGAGCACGTCCATGATCTCTCCATCCTTCTTTACGAATTGATATTCAACGTCCCTGCAGCTGCCGTTCTTCATAAATTCCGGCAGGATGACCTCAGTCGCATGCTGACGTGAAGCTTCGGTCAGAAACTCAGCAGAACGACGTCCGATCACCTCGTCCCGCTCATACCCCATTACACTCAGCCAGTAGTCACTAACGCTTATTAGCCGCCCAGTCGAGTCTATGGAGTGGAGCATGGCAGGAGTTCTGTTATACATTACCCTATGGCGCTCTTCACTCTGCCGCAAAGCTAAGGTATTTTTCTCCTCCTGCCGTGCCCTTGAGAGGATCAGCCACATACCGACAAACCAGCAGGTGAGATAGACAGCACCTTCAGTGGCCATTGATTTATACATGCCGACATTAAAAGGCTGCATGGGTATGGAGGCACTTATCGCACCGCGAATATCTCCTTCCTTGTACCCCTGAAATGCATGGCATTTGAGGCAGGCCTTATCCGTATTAAGAGGACGCATGGCCCTCAGATACCTTTTGCCCTCTATAAGCTCCACTGAAGATACTTCTGTCTTTCCGCCTTCAAATGCCTTGAGCGCTGCTGTTTCCCAATCATCCGCTTTATTTTCAGGACGCAGAAGCTTGAGGCTTGTTATATGACTTCTAAAACTGCTTGCTGCATTTTCTATCTCATGCACCTGACGGGTCATGTACGCAGGATTCATCAGCGTGAGCTTTTTCCCGGACGGGGTTTCAATATCTTTTTCCGCTACATTGGTAAGATAGGGATTTGACGGCGTCTTCTCGGTTACGGGGACATATACGCCGCCGTGCTGTGCGTTCCATTTGCGGTACGTTATATCTTTTTCGATGAGTGTGCGAGCTGCAATGAGGGCGTTTTCCTCAGCCTCTTCGAGGTGATCATACGCTTCATAGCAGAACATGACCAGGAGCAGCAAAGTTCCTGCTGCCAGAAGCCGTCTGCTCTTCCGGATCATTGACCTAAAGCCTAATGTGGTTTCCTGTTTCATATCCTCTGTCTGTCAAGCCTTGCTATTTTGATCATTACTGACAACTCCGGATAACATCATAACAGATCCTGTCGAGCGGCAATATCTTATCAACACCGCCTGCCTTGATCGCCTCTTTCGGCATGCCAAATACCACGGAAGTGGCCTCATCCTGTGCTATGGTGTATGCGCCTGCATCCTTCATCTCACGCATCCCTTTTGCGCCGTCATCCCCCATGCCGGTCATGATCACACCCACGGCATTCTTGCCTGCATACCGTGCCGCAGATCTGAAGAGAACATCAACGGATGGCCGGTGACGGCTCACAAGAGGCCCTTCTTTTATCTCAACGTAATACCGTGCACCACTGCGCTTCAGAAGCATATGAAAGTTGCCGGGTGCTATGAGTGCCCTCCCCCGGATGATCGTGTCATTGTCCTCTGCCTCTTTTACGGTGATCTGGCAGAGTGAATCGAGCCGCTTTGAAAAGGCGGTGGTAAAGTGTTCAGGCATATGCTGTACGATCACAATGCCGGGGCTGTCTGCAGGGAAGGATTCAAGAAATACCCTGAGCGCTTCTGTGCCGCCGGTGGATGCGCCGACAACAACCACTTTTTCGGTGGTCTGGATCATGGATTTTGAGGTCGCCTTTTCGATGACTGCGTCAGCGCTGAGCTTGGGCGTTACTTTCATGGGGGTCTTTGATATGGGCCTGACACGGGCCAGCGCTGCAGCCTTGACCGCATCGCAGATACGCAGGCGCGATTCTTCGATAAACTGCTTGGTGCCCATCCGGGGCTTCTGAATGATTTCTATAGCTCCGTATTCCATTGCCCTGAGTGCTGTTTCTGAGCCCTGTTCTGTCAGGCTTGAGCACATGACGACAGGGATGGGATGCTGGCTCATCAGTTTCTGCAAAAAGGTGAGGCCGTCCATGCGGGGCATCTCGACATCAAGGGTGATGACGTCAGGGATCTCATCGCGCATCCGCTCGGATGCAATAAACGGATCGCCTGCTGTTGCCATGATCTCGATACCGGGATCTGAGGAGAGTATCTCAGATAACGTCTGGCGCACTACCGCAGAGTCATCCACGATCAGCACGCGTATTTTCTTCTTCGTATCCATAGTTTTTCCTATCCCGTTGCCTGTAATTATACGGTCGGCTCCTGAACCTCAGTTCGCCTGACCCTTTTCAGCAACACTGTCCCATTATGCGTATAAAATAATATCTTTCGGCCCTGCATGCCGCCGAGGTCAGACTTCATAACCTTTAACTTCTCTGCATCGAGTATCTTGATCGCAGCCTGTATATTCATCTTCCCGACAGAAGCACTCCTGCGGCCTTCGTCTGCAGGCGAGAACATATCTGCACCGCCGAAAAGTTTGATCTCGATCTCATTATCACTGACCCCATATTCTCTGAATTTCTGCAGCATCAGCCGTATGGAGCAGTTAACATATTTAAAGGCATTTCCACAGCTGTTATCACAAGGGCCGTCATCCTTGCAGTTTGGAAGAAGACCGTGGCAAATTGCACCCAATTTCAGTCTCGGACAGAACATGGTCACAGATACGCAGGACCCAAGAACGGTCGTTACGATCGTCGGACTGTCAGAAATAGAGAACTCTCCGGGCTTCAGATATACTGCAGGCAGGTCGAGGTCAGGAGGCTTCATAACGCTTTCCTGTACACCGTAGTGCTGACAGCAACGAGTGGCACATTCAGACCGTTTAAGGTCTCTGAATGGCCCATGAACAGATATCCGCCAGGCACCAGATGCTCGCAGAACCGGTTAATCAGCGTTTCCTGGGTCTTTCTATCAAAATAGATCACAACGTTCCGGCAGAATATAACATCCATCGGCTCCCGCATCCCGAAATCACCTTCCATAAAATTCAGTCTGCGGAATTTCACCAAAGACCTCAGCGCTGGTGTAATTCTGACCAGATCTGAGGCCTTATTTTTACTCCTCAGAAGATATTTCTTCTTCATGACCTGCGGCACCGGAACAATATCATCCATCTCATAGACTGCCCTTACAGCCTTTTCAAGAACCTTGGTTGAGATATCAGTCGCAAGTATCATAAAGCTCAGGCCTGGATATCGCAGGACAGCCTCACTCAGAACCATGGCAAGGGTATAGGGTTCCTCACCAGTCGAGCATCCTGCTGACCAGATATTCAGACTGCGGCGCATACCAACATCAGACATCCTCAGAAGCTCAGGCAGCGCTGCATTAACAAGATATTCGAAATGCTTAGGCTCCCTGAAGAAATCGGTCTTGTTAGTGGTGACCTCATTGATCATCTGAAAAAGCTCCTGCTCAATACCTTTAGGGCTGAGCAGGTAGTCACAGTATTCAGCAAAGGATTTCATGCAGAGTTCCCGCAATCGCCTCCTGAGCCTTGCCTCGAGCATCACCTTTTTGGCCTCGTTCATCTTTATGCCGCATTCATGATAGATGACTTCGCTCAGACGGCTGAAGTCACGGGTGGACATGACTGCCGTAAAGGTATGCGGATCGTAGTCTGTGTTCTGTTGTTTCATAAGATGATTATCCTAATAAATTAAGCATTCAGCTTCGAACGGTGTTCCCCCTCTCCTTTTCAAGGGGAGGTCGGGTGGGGTAAAAGAAAACTCATCAAAACCTCCCCATACCCCTCCTTGGTAAGGAGGGGATTCTTGAATCAATCCATTCACAAATCAAAACTGCCTCTTCTTTCCATTAACTCAACATTCAAAATTCAAAACTAAACACTATCCTTTGACGCTCCCTGGACCATTGCAAGTTCCTCAGACGAGAATATCTTGTCAATATCAAGGATCATGATAAAGTGCTCATCTTTCTTGCCCATGCCTTTGATAAAGTCAGTCCTGAGCCTAGTGCCGATTCTGGGCGCCGGTTCTATCTGGTCTGGTTCAAGATCCATAACCTCCTGCACTGAGTCTGCAAGTGCACCGAGGATCGTGATCTCATTATCCAGACTGATCTCGACGATTATGATGCAGGTATTGACCGTCTTTTCCGTCTCTGTCATCCCGAACTTCAGCCGCATGTCAACCACAGGTACCACACTGCCCCTGAGGTTGATCACACCCCGCATAAAATCAGGTGTCCGCGGGACTTTGGTCACCGATGTAAAATCAAGCACCTCCCGCACCTTGGATATATCAACCGCAAAAACCTCTGAATCCAGCTTGAACGTCAGATATTGGGTTGTCTCTGTTATTCCAATAACGCTCATCTCAGCACCCCCTAAAACTTCTCAAATTCGGAGTCTTCAGCATCTCCGCCAGTTCCAAGATCAAGCGCGATGCCTGCCCTCTTGCCTGTTGCGGCTGAGGCAATTACCTTCTGCTGCATATGGGCGACCTTCGACCTTGGCTGCTGTGCAGCGGGATGCTCGTTCCTGATTCTCCTTGCAGGAGTGCCTTCATCACCGGTCTTGAAGAAGGCTATTGAACTTTGCAGGTGTTCTGCCTGTGATGAAAGTTCCTCTGCTGTTGAGGCCATCTCTTCAGAGGCAGATGCATTCTGCTGTATCACCTGATCGAGCTGCTGGATTGCCTTGTTGATCTGGCCTGCGCCGCTGTTCTGCTCATTGGATGCACCGCTGATCTCCTGGACCAGTTCAGCAGTCTTCTGGATATCAGGTACCAGCTTGGCAAGCATCTCTCCGGCCTTCTCGGCAACCTGCACACTGGAGGACGACAGATGGCTGATCTCTGCTGCTGCGGTCTGGCTTCTCTCTGCAAGTTTCCTTACTTCTGACGCAACCACGGCAAAGCCCTTGCCATGCTCTCCAGCCCTTGCAGCCTCGATCGCTGCGTTCAAGGCAAGAAGGTTGGTCTGGCGGGCGATCTCTTCAATGATCGATATCTTGCCTGCTATCTCCTTCATTGCAGATACAGTCTCTTTTACTGCCTGACCGCTCTCTTTTGCGTCACCAGAGGACTTCTGAGCTATCTTCTCTGTCTGCTGGGCATTGTCTGCATTCTGCTTGATGTTGGATGACATCTGCTCCATACTGGATGAAACCTCTTCAACAGAACTGGCCTGCTCAGTCGCGCCCTGTGACATCTCTTCAGAACTGGAACTGAGCTGCTGGCTTCCTGCAGCTACATTATCTGCCGAGGATTTCACATCCCCGACAATGCTCTTTAATTTATCGACCATCGCCTTCATTGCTTCAAGAAGCTGGCCTGTCTCATCTTTTGACTTCACGTCAATAGTAACGCGCAGGTCACCGGCTGCCATACTCTCCATAACAGCAACGCCCTCGCTAAGAGGCCTCGTGATGCCGCGGGTCAGGAATAAGGCAAGCACAATCCCTAATATAATAGATGCTATGCCTAGCCCAATCATGGTATTTCTGGCACTATGGTACTCAGCAACTGATTCATCGTACCGCTTCTCATTGCGCTTTACCTGATGCTGCATAAATTCACCTGCTATTTTTTCCCACTTACTGATTAAAGGATCAGCCTCTTTGTTCATGAAGTCGATAGCCTCATCTATTTTATTTGCCACGGCCAGTTCAACAAGCTTGGCTTGAGACTGCATTGCCGCTTCTTGAGCAGCTTTTATTTTACTAATTAAATCTATTCCAGCAGTGTCTTCCTTGCTGGTCATCTCTTCAGCTTTTTTAAACTCCTCACCATATTTCTGATAGAGCTCGGCAACCTCTTTCTTTGCTTCAACTCTCTTGGCTGCATTGCGTTCAATTAACATCCCATCAAGAACACTTCCAATCTCCATTACTCCGTCTATCATAGAAACAGCGTGAAGCAGTCTGACATTGTTGACCTTTACTATGCGATCCAGATTTTTTTCAATAGCGACTAAACTCATCAACGCGTCAATTACAATTACCACCATCAGCAACAGCACTATCCCAAAACCAGCTCCCAGCTTCATTCCGATCTTCATGTTCTTTAACATCTTCACTCCTCCTTTTAAAATCTGTATGTAATACCCGCAAGGATTTGATAATCAGCTTCAGCTTTGTTTAAACCGACTTTTAATCCAGCGTCTATATCGAAATTCTCTGCCACTCCATAGATTAGTCCTACAAGAAAGAAAGCAGGATGAATGCCTGAATCCTTCTCTGGCGTCCGTTCGATGCCAATGTTGCTGACCAGCCTCAGGTCCTTTGCGAGGCCGATTTCCGAAGCCAAAGAAGCGTGCCAGATATCCTTCTGCTCATCGAACTTGCTTTCGTTCCTGATGTACCCGAGATTAAGATGGAAGGTCAGAGGTTTTAGTTCTTTGGTTGTTATGAAGAAGAGACTATAGGTGGCCCGGCCTGCCCCAAGCCCCCTGTCTTCGTCCCCTGTGGGCAATGTCACGCCAGGCTTCAGTGCAAAACTGAGCCCCTCTGTCTCGTAGAACCGCCATTTGAGATTGATCTCAACGTCAGAGAGGCCGCTTTCATGCGCACTGATTCCATCTGCCTTTACAGAGAGATACTGATAGGGCAGACCCAGAGATATATCAAGATTGTCGATCAATCCATATGTCAGCGTCGCGCCGAGATCAGTGACCTTCTCCACAATCCCGTCTGCGCTGTTGCGGGAATAAGTGCCATTCACCTCCAACTGAAACTTCCCTTTGCCCTGCGTTCCGGTATCGTCCGTTATCAGCGGATGGGCTGCATAGGCAGATACGCTTACTAACAGTGTAAATACCCCAACGACAACTGCATGTAAGAATCTGTTCATAACTCCTCCTTTTGTTATCTCTGGACGATCGCCAGTTCTTCTTTTAGTAACTCCTTATTGCAGTTCTTCTGCTTCTGCTCTGTGGAAAAGCTTTGCCACATCAATGATCAGCGCAACAGTCCCATCGCCTAATATGGTTGCGCCTGATATGCCCTCAATACCCTTATAAAACTTCCCCAATGTCTTAAGCACTGTCTGGTGTTCACCAATAACCTGGTCCACCACAAATCCAACCCTGCCGGAATCTGTCCCGGTTATCACGATCTGCTCGATATCAGGCCTCTTGCCATTGATGCCGAACTCGTCCCTGAGCCGGATATAAGGGACAATCTTGCCGCGCACATTCGCAATATGCCTGTTGTGCGCTGCTTCAATGTCTTTTTGTGTCAGTTCAATACATTCTTCAACGGACGATAGGGTGATAACATAGAACCCATCACCGATCCTCACAAGCAGGCCATCGATGATCGCAAGCGTAAGCGGCAGTTTGAGGGTAATGGTCGAGCCCTGGCCCTGCCAGCTGGTGATATCGATCGTCCCGCGCAGTTCGTCAATGGCCCTTTTCACCACATCCATGCCCACGCCCCTGCCCGAGACGTTCGTCACGGTCTTTGCTGTTGAGAACCCAGGAGCAAGAATCAGTGCATAGAGCTCCTTGTCTGTGAGCACTGCATCATGCGATATCAGCCCCTTCTCTATTCCCTTGGCTCGGATCGCTTCAGCATCCAGCCCCTTGCCGTCGTCAGCTATCTCGATCAGCACCTGGGCGCCAGAATGCATTGCAGACAGATGCACGCTGCCGGCACGCGGCTTGCCATTCTTTTCACGATCAGCCGGAAGCTCTATGCCATGGTCAATGCAGTTTCTGATCAGATGCACCAGCGGATCGTTCAGTTTTTCGATAACTGTCTTGTCTAATTCTGTCTCTGCACCGGTTGTGGTCAGCTCGATCTCTTTACCAAGGTCTTTTGAGAGGTCTCTGACCAACCGCTTGAACTTGCTGAAGGTGGTGCCGATCGGCAGCATTCTGATATCCATGGTCTGATCACGAAGCTCCCAGGTGAGGCGCTCCACCTCCTCGGATATCGCAAGCAGTTCAGCTTCATTTTTGCCCGTTGCAGTCTGGCTCAGACGCGCCTGGACCGTCACCAGTTCACCAACAAGGTTCACCAGGCTGTCGAGTTTTTCCGATGAAACACGAATGCTCGAAGTCTGCTCAGACTTTTCACGCTTTTCACGAACCTCTTTGATATGCTGCTGTTCAATAAGTGCTGCCTCGATCTGGGCATTGTCAACAACACCGGCATCCACCAGCATCTCGCCAATGCGCTTCTGCGTACCAAGCGCCCTTTTCAGGTCATCGGCAGTGAGATTGCCTTTTTCGATCAGGATCTCACCAAGTTTCTTGTAACCGCCCTCCTCATCGAACTGCCCGCCATCGTCGATAACATCGATCCTGATTTCAGCGTCATCCTCAACAAAAATAAAGACATCTTTAATGGCATCCATTCCGCGGTCTGTGGTTAGGATAATGTCCCAACCGGTGTAGCATGCCTCAGGATCAAGCTCGTTCAGCTCAGGAATATTTGTGGTATGCGCCACCACCTTATGCTCACCCAACTGCCGGAGCTCATCGATAAGCGCTACAGGGTCAGCACCAGTCCTGAAGATGTTCTCCATCGGTCTGAAACAGACACGATACGTAATCATCGGAGAACCGGCCTCAACGATCTCGCTCTTTGAAGGCTTGGCTGTTACTTCCTGGACTGGAGCTGCGCCCGGCATCATCGCCTTGAGCGATGCAATGATCTGCCCTGATTTCAGAACATCAACAGGAGCACCGCCGCATGATGCTTCAAGCATTGCCCTGATCTGGTCTCGTGCTGCAAGGGTGAGGTCAATCAAGTCCTTGGTCACGCTGATCTTGCTGTTTCTGACCAGATCGTAAACGGTCTCGACCTCATGGGTGAACCTGGCAATCTCGTCAAACCCGAACATGGCGCCTGATCCCTTGATAGTATGCATGGCACGGAATATCCGGCCGATAAGGTCCATATCATTGGGCGTCTCTTCAAGATCTAACAGGGCAGTTTCGAGTTCTGACAGAAGTTCGTTTGCCTCTTCGCGATAGGTCTCTTTGGCCTGATCAATACTCATTACTGCCCTCTCCGATACTTTTCGACCCAGAGACAGGTATCTGTCTGATCGAGCTTGCAGCCGGTATGCCGGACATACCCTGCAGCATCAACTGCCTTCATAAAAGCGGCCGAGCGGCTCGGGTTAATGCTGAGCTCCTTGCCCTTTCCAACCGCAGTGCGGTGTGCTGAGCAGAGCGTCTGGAGACATGCAAGATCGATATCATCTGTTTGAGCAAAATCAAGCGTGACCTTCTGCGCATTACTCAGAAGATCGACCAGTGCGTTCTTCATTTCGTTCCCCTGCTCGATCGTGATGGCGCCCGAGAAAGTTACGTCTGCATTGCTATTGTTTCGTTCAACCCTGTATTCCATATCATTAACCCTCCGTAAAAATAATTCTTAATTGTTAATGCTTAATGTTTAATGGTTAATTAATGTCTAATTCCATAATTAAGCATTCAAAATTAAACATTTAAAATTGCCTCTTCATTTCTTTACTTAACCAGTTTTTTCACAACACCGACGAGCTGGTCAGGCGTAAAGGGCTTGACGATCCAGCCTGTCGCACCTGCTGCCTTGCCTTCCTGCTTCTTTGAGTCCTGGGACTCTGTTGTGAGCATGATCACCGGCGTGAATTTGAACCCCGGCTTCATGCGCAGCTGTTTGATCAGCTCTATGCCATCCATCTCAGGCATATTGAGATCCGTGATCACCATCTCGAACTTTGTCCCGTCGTTTGTCTTCTCGAGCGCATCCTTGCCGTGTACTGCTGCCGTGACATCATAACCGGCAGTCTTCAGCGCAAACGAGACCAGCTGCCGCATCGAGGCCGAGTCATCAACAATCAAAATGTTCTTTCCCATCTTACATCCCTCCCTTCTTTGTCCCTGTAACCATTCTTACCCTCTATTTCTCAGAAAAGGGTTATATTGTCGTCATCTTCCTCAGCAGGAGATGAGCCGCCATTGTTGTTATCGTTCTGCTTAGCACGGCCTGTTGACATTACCGCATTATGCACTTCGCGTTCACTCTCCATGGTATAGAGCCGTTCAAGTTCCTTCAGTTCCGGCGGCAGTTCTGCAGATTCTTCCTGTATGGCCCCGCCTGCCTCGCGGTTAAGCCCTTCGGCTATTGCGGTTAGGTTTGCCATATAGCCGCCTATATCAGACCTCATCTTTTCGTTGAACTGTATGCCGTCAACAAGACTCTTAACATCGTCCTTCAGCGTGCCGGTTACAGATGATATCTCTGACATCGAAGATACGAGGGCTTTGTCCGCATTCATGAGCTCTTTGCCGGCTCTCAGCGACTCATCAGTGATGGTCTGTGCCGCGGCGAGCTGATTATTCAGGACTCCGGAAAGATTTGCCTTGAATTCAGAAGCCTTTTCCAGAATGGACTGGATTATGCCTGCACCCTGTCCTATTTCATCGCTTGCCTCTCTGGCCAGCATCTGTATCCTGTCTGCAAGGACTTCAAGGGCGCGGCCTGCTTCCCCTGTCCTGGCGACTTTGATGATCGCATTGATCGCCAGAAGGCTGATATTCTCACTGATGGTCTTAATGTTCGTAATATGACCGGTCATCAGCGCAATGCGGTCACTGGCATCGGTCACTGCGTCGAGCATTTCCTGAGTCATTTTTTTGCATCGGCCGGTAACACTGGCAAGTTCATCGACCTCATGTCTGATTTTATCTATCACAAGAGAGCCTGATTCTTCTTCATTCAGAATGGTAGAACTGTCTTCGGCCTGTGCCTCTGCGAGATCTGATATGCGCGTCAGATGCTTGGTAATGCCGGCAGCTGCGGAGCCTGCCTGGGAAATCACATTGTCGAGCTGTGAGACCTGTATCTGTATGACATCCCAAAGCCACTTTCGCGCAGATTTTCTTACTGAGCTGTCAGGGCTGCTGGATGCCTCTGAAGATCTTGCGGCGATCTCCCGCAGGGCATTACAGACATGCTCCATCTGCTGCCTGAATATGTCATGGTACTGCAGGGCTGCAATCACCTCTCCGATCTCAGGCATCATCTGGGAAGAGCGGCCTTCTATTCTTCCGCATGCCAATGAAGCCTTGTTTTTCATCAAATCCATCTCATCAAGAATAGTACGCATCCTTGCCGTAGCGAATTCGATATCTTCGGAAAATGTGGCAATGCATGTCGTCATATTTTCGACGATCAGGGATATACTGTTTTTCACATCATTTCCTGACATCGTTATCTCTGCAGTGCTCTTCGCGATCTGAAGTGCCAGATCATCGACAACCGCGGTCATGCTGCTGAAATCAGTTCCTTCAAGGCGTGAGGTCTCGATCCTGCTCAGAATTCCTATGATATTGATCGACTTGGAAAGTCTTTCAAGAAACTCACTCAGACCATTGATCTCGTTGAGCCGCTCACTCAGAAAACGCATATCGTCTATACCGGTTGTTATTGCAGTGCTGCACGACCCTGTATTTTCAAAGGCCCTGTTGAAGAGCTCCTGCATTGCCCCGATTTTGAATCCTTCTCCGCCTTCGACCATCTGAATAATAGAGTTGGCATGCTCTGAATTTTGTGAGCAGCCATCTGAAAGATCATTCAATTTATTGCCGATCAGGAGGAAGTCATCTTCCGTGGAGCGGGAAAGCAGCTCAAGTTCATCAGCGATCTTGATGAGCTTATCTTTACTTGCTCCCACTTCCGTTCCAGTCATGATTTTCGCCTCTGCTTCAGCCTCTTGAGAGACTGCAGCGACATAAGAAGCCTGAGCTTCATCGCCTTTGGCAGAAAAGAATGACTTGAGGCTGCTGATCAGGGTCATGGTATTAAATTACGCCTGCCTTTATATTCATATAAAAATTGCATATCTTGCAGCTGGAAATCTTCTGCGCATGGTCACCCTGAACAATACCGCCGCACAAGGTGCCTGCAACAAGCCAGCATGATCTTCCTGCAGACTGAACTACCGCGGGGCAGGATTTATCCCTGTCATGTCCGCATTTCATAAACTCCCAACATTGTGCCTTTGCCATATAATCCTCCTTCAGTCTGACTGTTTCATAGTTGCTGCAGATATAAGCTGGCACTGGCAAACAGTCTTTTTCATATGCTCAGCACCAAGTCAATCATCTTTACCATCTCTGTCGGCTCAAAGGGTTTATGAAGAAGAGCACTGTATCCCTTCTTCTCGAGATCGGCAACCATCGCCTCGTCAGCATATCCAGAGATCACGATAACCGGGGGCATCTCAACTCCCTGGGCCTTTACCTCGTCAATCAGTTCCAACCCGGTCATTTTCGGCATCTGGATATCCAGCAAAATGGCATCAAAGGGAGCAACACGGCTCTCCTTGACGCAGATCATCCCAAGTGCTTCGCGGCCGTCCTCTGCCTCGCTCGTGATATACCCTGACTGTCGCAAAGCAATGCCGGCCGAAAATCTGAAGGCTGGCTCATCGTCAACTATAAGAATATGTTTAGGCATGCTGTTCTTATTGCACGACTGATGCCAGGAGTTGATTTGATAATATTCTATTTGATAACGGTAAGTTACAAAATTTCTAAGGTAATATGCAGGATGAAACAGATTGATACATATCAAGAAACTAAGACTTTATGATATGACTATAACTAATTGTTAAATAATGTTTTTATTGCATTGAGACAGTTATTGCTGGTGCAACAAATGTCTTAGGGGGAAGACAAGGCAATTGTTAATTTCGAATGCTTAATGCTTAGTTGCTGGAAAATGCATAAATTATATATTGAGAATCAGAAACAGTCCGACAATTCAACATTCATAATTATCTTTTTCTTATCAGCCTTTTATTGAGTGCCTGTCGGGTAATGCCGAGCATGGCTGCAGCAATTCCCTGATTGCCATCTGCACGCTTGACCGCTTCAGAGATGAGATACTCGTCAGCCTCCTGAAGTGTCGGCAGCCGCCCCTGGATATCAAAAAGATATTCGCCGCGTTCTTCAACTTTTTCAAAACTCTGCCGGGAAGACAGATTGCCCAGCCTGATAATCTCTCTGAAACTGGCAAGGGATAGAGGACCTTGTACATGCTGAGCAACAGCATCGTGGACCATTGACTGGAGTTCCCGGATATTCCCCGGAAAATGATAAGAAGACAACAGAGGGATGAGTTCATCAGGAATAGCCGGCTCTTTTCTTTCAAGGCTTCTGGCACTCTCCTTCAAAAAATGGAGCAGCAGCAGACCTATATCCTCTTTTCTCTCCCGTAAAGACAATATCTCAACATGATGTGCATGCAGACGGAAATAAAGATCCTTTCGGAATCTGTTCTGCAAGACCAGCTGTTTCAGTTCACAGTTTGTAGCAACAACGATCCGGGCATCGCTCTGCAGAGAAACATCTAAACCAAGAGGATAATAGGTATTCTCCTGCAACAGTCTCAACAGCTTCACCTGGAGGTTCTCTTTCAGGTCACCGATCTCATCCAGAAACAGGGTGCCGCCAGAAGCCCTGGCAATGAGTCCGGCCCGGGCTGTATCAGCACCAGTATATGCGCCCTTGTGATGTCCAAAAAGTGCATCAGAAAAAGCATTTTCATCGAGGCCGGCCACATTTACGGCGATGAACTGTCCCTGCCTGCTGCTCAGGTCATGAATCGCCCGTGCAACAAGCTCCTTGCCGACTCCGGTCTCACCCGTAATCAACACTGGCAGGGGCGATGGAGCAATAACCTCGATATATTGAAAAATGGCGCGCATGGCCCTGCTCTGCGTTATGATGGAAGCAAAGGCGCCTTCATGCTCTAACCTCCCTTCAAGGAGATGACGCTTCAGCGAAGTCACTTCAGACTTCAGGGAATATATTTCGACGGCCCTCTTCACTGCGGAGATAAAACGCTCATCGTCCACCGGCTTTACGAGATAGTCAAAAGCACCATGCCTCATGCAGTCAACTGCGGTTTCTATTTCATTGACACCGGTCATCACAATGACTGGAATCTCGGGATACTCAAGATTGATCTTTGCAAGCAGCTCAGATCCCGAAACATGGGGCATCGTGAGATCAATTACCATGCAGGAGACAGGCTGCTTTTTGAGCATATCCATAACTTCCCGGCTGTCCTGCATGGTGACAACATCTTTTATGCCAGATGACCGAAGGAGAAGATTGGCAGAAAAAAGTATCTGTTCCTCGTCATCAATTAGTAAAACCGGTGATAGGTGATGGGTAACTGGTGATGGGTGAGCGTCTGTTTTCATCGTATCACTTTTATTTATTCACAGGCAGCCGTAAGATAACAGTAGTGCCGCAATCGGGTTCGGACAAAAACTCCAGTGTGCCTCTGTGATCATTGATGATCGACATAGAGATCGAGAGTCCAAGGCCCGTGCCGCCGGAATCAAGCCGGGTCGTGAAAAATGGCTCCGTGATCTTTTTCAGAACCTCTTTTGTGATACCGCATCCCTTGTCACTAACGCTGACTTCGACCATATCGCTGACAGGATCGAAGCGCAATACTATCGCAACCCCTGCACTCCGGTCTCGCAGCGACTGCAGTGCGTTCATGATAAGGTTAATCATCACCTGCTCAAGCTGCTGATGATTGCCGCTGACCGTTGGTATCTCTTCATTGATTGCCAGATCAAAATGGTCAGTATGCTTTTTGACCTGATTATCGAGAATCATGACCGCATCCTGCACCACTTTTCTCATATCAACCTTACCATCAAGGGAACCTCTGTCGGTCCGCGCAAAATCTCTCAACTTCTCGACGATCGCCTTTATGCGCTGCGCTCCATCGCTTATGCCTGCAAAAAGCTTCGGAATGGCTTCACGCATCTCGCTGTAGGATAAACCGGCAAGACTGTAATTGCCGTGGTCCTTGCCATACTCGTCAAGGATCATCTCAATATCTTTCCATGCCTTGGAGAGGATAGAACTGTTGAACATGATGAAATTGTTCGGGTTGTTTACTTCATGGGCCACACTCGAAACCAGCATGCCGAGTGATTTCATCTTGTCGGCATGGATCAGCCTCGCCTGCATGATCTTTGACTCCTGCTCAACCCGCCTGCGGTCAGTAATATCACGGTGAAAACCCACGATGAGTTTTTCATCACCCACAGCAATCAGGCACGCTGATGCATCGAGCGCTATTGTGTAGCCTTCCTTGTGATAATGCTCAACCTCGAACTGCAGCATCTCGCCGGCCATGACCCGCCCCAGCCTTTCAGGAGCCAGGCGCGCTGTTTCAGGCGTATCAAGGTCCTTCAGGCTCATCGTCAGCATTTCGTCCTGTGTGTACCCGTGCATCCTGGCAAACGCTTCGTTCACCGCTAAAATAGCCCCACTTGAAGACAGATATAATATTCCTTCGCCTGCCTTCTCAAACAGGGTTCGATACCGCTGCTCGCTCTCTCGCACTGCTTCCTCGACCTTCTTGCGGTCGGTGATCTCCCTGAAGACATGGACCGTTCCCCTGACCGTACCGTCCTTATTAAGGAGCGGTGATACTGTCAACAGAAAATGCCCTTTGAGCCGCTCGTCATAGATCTCTCCCTCAAACGGAGTGCCGTCTTCCATGATATGCAGATGCGGGCAGAAGACGGGAGGGGTAAGAGAACTATGTATGAACTCATAGCAGTGTTTCCCCTTGACATTCTCAGAATTCAGGTTCATCCTGATGAGCAAAGCCCTGTTCATGTTGACAATGCGGTAGTTACGATCGACGATCATGATAAGATCGGGCACAGCCTCAAAGGTCAATTCCCATTCATCCCGCGCAGCACTCAGCGCTTCAAAAGCGAGCTTCCGATCAGTAATATCCCGTGCCGATCCCTCGTAATAAAGTAGTTTCCCCTCATCGCTTCTGACTGCTCGTGCGCTGCTGAGGATCGTGATTGATGATCCATCCTTTCTGAGAAGCCGGCATTCGAAATTGCTAACCGCATCATCCCTATCCATTATGCGAACCAGTTCATCACGTTGGGCAGGATCAGCATACAACTGGCTGCCGATCCTGCTGATACTGGTGATCACCTCAACAGGCGATGCATACCCTAACATTTTCGCCAGGGCAGCATTCACCATAAGAAACTGCCCGTCCCGGGTGGACTGAAAGATACCCTCTGAGATATTTTCAACGATCGAGCGGTACCGTTTTTCAGCCAGCCAAAGCGCGTCTTCGGTGTCCCTCCGCTTCTTCTCATTTTCGCGAGCGCCAAGAGCAATAGAAATATTTCTGGAGAGAGATTGAAGGATTCTGACTTCATCGGTGCCAAAGTATTGCTCTTCTCTGCTGAACAGCCAGATCGCGCCAATGGGCAACCCGCTGACCACGATCGGAAATGCGGCACAGGAGCGATAGCCTGGTCGGGTTAATCCGCTCTGCAGGGGAAATGAGCAGGTCTTTGTGCTGCCTTCGTTGCAGGCAAAGATCCTGCCAGCAGATATAAAAGAATTGACCGGACAGCTCAGATCATCCGCTGCGCTCTCCGCAATTGACTGAAAGTCGCTCAGCGGAGCGTCAAAACCGTGAGACGCTAAAGGGATCAAACGGCCTGTTCCTGGTTCTTCTTTGCAGACGCAGGCCATAGAGAGGCCGCCATCCTCAACTGCGCTCAGGCAGAGGTAATCAAAGATATTCGCCAGATCATCAGCGCCGATAATCGTCTCATTCATCTTGTTCAAAAACTGATGGAGACGATTTGAGCGCTCGAGTCTGATTTCGCGTTCTTTATTTATTGTGATGTCGTTGCTGTCAGTGTTCATGAGAATAAATCAAAACCCCCGCGACCACATTAATCTATCTGTAACTCTACTATACGTGCATAATTTTAGCAGATAACAAGAGAAAAAAAAGGAGCCTTTCGGCTCCTTTTTCATGAAAGCGTATGAGATGCGGGAACAGCTATTTCTTCTTTGCTTTGCCCTTGATCGCTGCATGTGCTGCAGCAAACCGTGCGATCGGCACCCTGAAGGGTGAGCAGCTAACATAGTTCAAACCGATATTGTGGCAGAACTCAACAGACTTGGGCTCACCGCCATGCTCGCCGCAGATGCCGAGCTTGAGGTCCTTCTTCACCTTTCTGCCCATCTCTGCAGCCACACTCATGAAGGCGCCGACGCCTTTCTGGTCAATGGTTATAAAAGGATCATCTTTGAGTATGCCGTTTTCAACATAGAAAGGAAGGAACCTGCCTGCATCATCACGCGACAAGCCATATACAGTCTGGGTAAGGTCATTGGTGCCAAAGGAGAAGAAATCAGCAACCTGGGCGATCTCATCAGCAGTGACGCATGCCCTCGGCAGCTCTATCATGGTGCCGACCGTGTAAGCAACCTTCACCTTTTTCTCCTTTATCACTCTTTCAGCAGCATCAACAACAACCTTCTTCATGGCGATCAGTTCATTCACATGCCCAACGAGCGGGATCATGATCTCAGGGGTAACCTTCACCTTCTGCTTTGCGAGTTCGCATGCAGCCTCCATGATCGCCTGTGCCTGCATCTCGTAGATCTCAGGGTACGTAACGCCAAGCCTGCAGCCGCGATGGCCGAGCATGGGGTTGAACTCATGCAGCGACTTGTTCTTTGTATTCAGCTTATCAAAAGAAACGCCCATATCATCGGCAAGGTCGTGGAGCTCTTTATCTGTATGCGGGAGGAACTCATGAAGCGGCGGGTCAAGCAATCTTATCGTGACCGGCAGTCCTGCCATTGCCTTGAAGATGCCGAGGAAGTCGCTCTTCTGATACGGCAGGAGCTTTGCAAGCGCCTTCTTCCTGCCCTCAAGCGTATCTGACAGGATCATCTCACGCACAGCCTTGATCCGTTCTGCGCCGAAGAACATATGCTCTGTCCTGCAGAGTCCGATACCCTCAGCGCCGAAGTTTCTCGCAGCGGTTGAATCCTCAGGAGTATCAGCATTTGTCCTGACTTTCAGTGTTCTGTAAATATCCGCCCATTTCATCAGCTGCTTATACCATGGGTTATTGTCAGGGTCAGCAGGCAGGAGATCGAGCTTACCCTCATATACGCGGCCCTTTGTGCCGTTCAGGGTGATCCAGTCACCTTCTTTCAGAACCTTGCCATTAACACGGATCTCTTTCTTTGCAACACTGATATCAAGTGCTGAGCATCCTACGATGCAGCATTTGCCCCAGCCTCTGGCAACGAGTGCTGCATGGCTGGTCATACCGCCCTTTGCAGTAAGTATCGCTTCTGCTGCATGCATGCCATGAACGTCCTCAGGAGAAGTCTCGGTCCTCACAAGAATGACCGTTTCGCCTTTCTTTGCCCACGCTGCAGCATCATCAGCAGTAAGAACGATCCTGCCCACTGCGCCGCCCGGGCCTGCAGGAAGTCCCTTTGCAAGCTCTGTAGCCTTCTTCTCGGCAACTGGTGCAACGCTCGGGTGCAGCAGTTCGTCAAGCTGATCAGGCTTTACCCGCATGATAGCGGTCTCTTTTGATATCTGCTTTTCATTTGCCATCTCGACAGCCATACGAATCGCAGCCTGACCGTTACGTTTTCCAACGCGGGTCTGGAGCATCCAGAGCCGGCCTTCCTCTATGGTAAACTCGATATCCTGCATGTCGCTGTAATGTTTCTCAAGTCTTCTCTGTATGGCATAAAGCTCCTTGTAGAGCTTCGGCATGCCTTCTTCAAGGGAGGAAAGGTGCCGGGTGTCTGCGGTCTTGCCGGCCTTGTTCACCGGGTTCGGTGTTCTGATGCCTGCAACAACGTCCTCGCCCTGTGCATTCGGCAGCCATTCACCAAAGAACATGTTCTCGCCGGTTGCCGGGTTACGGGTAAAGGCAACGCCGGTAGCTGAGGTGTCGCCGGTGTTTCCAAAGACCATGGACTGCACATTGACCGCAGTTCCCCATTCCTCAGGGATCTTCTCGATCCTTCTGTATGATATTGCCCTCTTGCCCATCCATGACTGAAAGACTGCTCCGATACCGCCCCAGAGCTGGTCCTTGGGGTCATCGGGAAACGGCTTTTTGAGAGTATGCTTTATGATAACCTTGAATTCTTCACAGAGAAGCTTCAAATCGTCAACCGAAAGATCTGTGTCGCTCTTGTATCCCTTGGATCTCTTCACTGCCTCCAGAGCTGTCTCCAGTTTGTGGCGGATACCATGGCCATCCTCAGGCTCGATGCCTGCAGCCTTCTCCATAACAACATCGGAATACATCATCATGAGCCTGCGGTATGCGTCGTAAACAAAGCGGGGATTGTTCGTCTTCTTGATAAGACCGGGAATGGTCTTGGTCGTCAGACCGACATTCAGGACTGTCTCCATCATGCCCGGCATGGAACTCCTTGCGCCGGAGCGGACCGAGAGGAGGAGGGGGTTGACCGGGTCGCCGAACTTCTTGCCCATGATCTTCTCGACCTTTGCAACTGCGGCATTGGCCTGGCCTTCGAGTTCCTTTGGATATTTGCGCTTGTTCTTGTAATACAGCGTGCAGACCTCGGTCGTGATCGTGAAGCCTGCAGGAACCGGAATACCGAGATTCACCATCTCTGCAAGGTTAGCGCCCTTGCCCCCCAGAAGATTTTTCATCTCAGCCTTTCCATCGGCCTTGCCTGCACCGAAAAAATATACATACTTTTTTGATGATTTGCTTGCCATGAATACCCTCCAGAGTAATGATTTTAATAGGCTTAATAGACTACATCACGACCCCAGGAAATTTCAAGATTCATCAGGAGCACGGTTGGATCATCTACACTTATTATAATTTCCCTTGTGCCAAGACAGAAACCATGGTATAAACAGATCAGGAGGCAGTCATGAAAAAGTTACTTCTTTTTTGTTTGCTCCTTACTGCTCTTTCTTCCTGTGCGCATATTATCTCTCCTGAAAACCGTGAAAATGCCCTCAGCTCTGTTTCGCTGAACGAGGTCCGCACCCATGCTGACCAGTATGCGGAAAAGACCTTCATCTTTGGCGGTATTATCGCTGATACGTTCAGCACAGAAGATGGCACAGAAATGGAGGTTGTGCAGATGCCTCTTGATGAGTGGGGATATGTGATATCGCATGACAGGTCAGAGGGAAGGTTCATTGTCACTGCCAAAAACCACCTTGACCCTCTTATCTTCAGCAAAGGCAGAGAGGTTACTGTCTCCGGTGTGCTTATCGGAACAAGGTCGCAGAAGCTTGGGAAAAAAGACTATCTCTATCCGCTCTTCAGGGCAAAGGAGATACACCTGCTGCCTCGGAATGTACGCACTTACTATCCCTATACCGATTATGGATACGGCCCGCCCTATTATCCTTATCCGTATTATTATCCCTATTACTGGGGCATGTATCCTTTTTATCTATCGCCCTCTTTCTATTTTCAGATTCACTGAGCAGTGTTTCCGGTGGATTCCCGTCGTTGTGGAGCGGGAAATAGAAATGCAAAAGGCAGGGCCAAGGCCCTGCCTTTTGCATTCTTCTTTAAGAAAATAGCGGTTCAGCCCTGCTTAGCCTTCTCGAGGGACTGAAACTCAATTATCTTATTAGAATCCTCATGATGCATCCGTGACCTGCCGTCAAAAATACCGCCCTCTGCAATAACAAGCTTGCCCGTGAATATTTCACCAAAGAGCTGGCCCTTATTCTTGATCTCGACGATCTCTTTTGCCTTGATGTTGCCATCGATCCTGCCGCCGACAACTATGCCCCTGGCCGTGATGTCTCCCTTTGCATGCGACTTCTCGCCAAGCACAACCCAGTCAGCCACGATGTTGCCATCAACAATGCCATCAACCCTGAGCGTGCCCTTGGTATCTATATCGCCCTTAAAGGTCGAATTTGCGCCTATAAATGATTCAAGCTTCTCAATATTCTTATTAAACATTAGGATTTCCTCCCCTCAAGATAGTTCGACGGATTCATGGGCTTGCCCTCTCTCCATACTTCGTAATGGACATGCGGACCGGTTGAGTTGCCGGTTGAACCGATATACCCGATAATATCTCCTCTTTTCACCTTCTGGCCGATCTTAACGTTCAGCATCTTGTTATGCGCATAATAGGTGGAAAAACCGAAGCCATGCTCAAGAGCCACTAGCTGACCGCTTCCTCCTGACCAGTCTGCATAGCTCACAATGCCATCTGCGGTTGCCCTGACCGGTCTGCCAGGATCAGCGGCAATGTCAACGCCGGTATGGAATTGAGGCTCACCGCTCCTCGGATGCTCACGATTGCCAAAGCTTGATGTTATGCGCCCGTCAACAGGCCAGCCCTTTGGGGTCGAGACATAAAGGTCGCGTTGCTGGCTCATATAATCCTTTATTTCTCCGATAGTTGACATAGTTATCTTAATCTGTTGCTTTAGCTGCTCCATGTCAATAGAACCGGTGTCTGAGGTATCTATATGCTCAAGAACCTTCTCCCTCGACTTAAGGGAGAAGAGCTTCTGAAAATCACCTTCTGCTTTTTTCAGACCAGCCATGGTCGTTTTGATCTCCATGAACTGGGACGAGTAATAGTTCAGTTTATCCTTCATCCGTTTGTATTCAAATGCGTCGATCGCTACAGAAAAGACATATACGGTACCGATGAACCAGAGAATGATCGAGACCAGGACGCCGATGGACGGAACTTTGATACTGAAAGACTTTCGATCCGTATGCGGGATGAGCATAATAGTGATCGGTGTGAATGCCCTTTTCAGCAATCTTCTGACCCTATACATAGCTAACCCCCTCTGCGCCTTTTTCCATACTGCCGATCTGATAAGCCTTATACCCAGCCTTTTTCAGGAGGGCAATGGTCTTATCAGCGTCCCCCTTGTCAACTACCATGGCAAATCCGATACCCATATTGAATGTACGTTTCATGTCCTCATCAGGAACATTGCCAAGCCGCTGCATTACGGAAAAAACCGGCAACACCGGCCAGGAGTTCTCTTGTACGACTGCACCAAATCCTTTCGGGAAAACCCTCGGCAGATTGCCCGGAATGCCCCCGCCGGTAATATGGGCCATGCCCTTTACCTTTACTGCGTCCTTAACTGCATGGTATGCCTTTACATAGATCCTTGTGGGGCTAAGCAGTTCTTCACCCAGAGTCCTGGAGCATTCAGGGATGACTTTCTTTACGCTCATTTTTCTATGATCAAAAAATATCTTCCGAACCAGAGAATATCCGTTGCTGTGAATACCGCTTGATGCGAGTCCGATCACAACATCGCCCTGCCGTATCTTCGAACCATTAATGATCTTGCTCTGATCCACAACCCCCACAGCAAAGCCTGAAAGGTCATATTCGCCCTTGTCATAAAAACCGGGCATTTCAGCTGTTTCGCCTCCGACCAGTGCGCACCCGGACTGCATGCAGCCAGCTGTTATTCCCTTGACCACGTCAGCTGCCTTCTCAGGCTTCAGTTTGCCTGTTGCAAAGTAATCCAAGAAAAACAGGGGCTCAGCACCACTGGTAAGGATGTCGTTTACGCACATGGCAACAAGGTCAATGCCAACAGTGTCGTGCTTGTCAGTCATGAACGCGATCTTGAGCTTCGTGCCTACGCCGTCGGTTCCGCTCACCAGCACCGGCTTCCTGTATTTCTTTGTATCCACCTTGACCAGTGCGCCGAACAGGCCGATGCCGCTCATGACCTCAGGCCGATAGGTCTTTTTCACCATAGGCCCGATGAGATCGACAAACCTGTCGCCCTCGTCAATATCGACACCTGCCTTTTTATAGGTAATAGTCTGTTTCTTTTTCATCATGAGCTGTTTTAGACGGAAGGGAAATATATATCTTTACGTGGATAATATTTTGCACAAAGGCAGTTCAAAGGGCAAGCAATTTTTGGTTTTTTTATACAATGATGTTTACTTATAGCGCATTGATTTATCAATGCATCAAATCCGTTTCTGATAGAATAACTATATGCCGCTCATCTTAGTTACAAACGACGACGGAGTGCACGCGCCTGGGATCGTAGCACTCGCCAATGCCATGAATGCACTGGGGAAAACGTATATAGTTGCCCCTGACAGGGAACGGTCTGCTGCCGGGCATTCGCTCACCCTTGACAGGCCTGTCAAGGCAGAAGAAATAAGAGAGCATGTGTTCAGCGTAAACGGAACGCCTACTGACTGCGTGAATATTGGGATCAATAAACTTCTTCCCAAAAAGCCTGACCTTGTTGTCTCGGGCATCAACAAGGGGGCAAACCTTGGGGATGATATTACCTATTCAGGCACGGTCTCTGCTGCAATTGAAGGAACGATCTTCGGTATCCCATCGATCGCCTTCTCTCTCATATCCGACAAACATTACCATTACGAAACATCAGCCTTTCTGGCCGCCAAGATAGCAGCTTATGTTCTCGAACATTCCCTGCCCTTTGACACGCTGCTGAATGTGAATGTGCCAAACATCCCAAAGCAACAGATCAAGGGTATCAAGATCACACGGCAGGGAAAGCGCATCTACGAAAACTCCATTCAGGAGACCTTCAATCCCTGGGGAGAGAAGTATTACTGGATCGGCGGGGGAAGGACTTTCTGGGAACATGGTGATGAGGCTGATATGGAGGCAGTGCAGAATGACTACGTATCGATCACGCCCATTCATCTTGACCTCACCAATCACAGCGCACTCACTTTTCTGAGGGACCGATGGAACGTGTCAGACATGCTTGGTGGCATGGATGAATCAGTATGATGTAATCATTATCGGCTCCGGCCCTGCAGGCATCTTCGCAGCTCTCGAATTCCTGAAATCAGAGAAAGCAGTTAAGGTACTGATCATCGAGAAAGGCCGTGACATCACACAGAGAAGATGTCCATCAAAAGAGCGTAAAATATCCTGCACAACCTGCCCTGAATGCGATCTTCTTAGCGGCTGGGGAGGAGCAGGTGCTTTCAGCGACGGCAAGCTCAGCCTCTCCCCTGAGGTCGGCGGCTTTCTTTCCCGCTATATGGATAATGACTCTGTCCAGGCCATGATCGATTATGTGGACAGCATCTATATCCAGTATGGCGCTCCGGACGAGATCTTCGGAGACCATCCAGACGAGATTCAGAACATCGAAAGACTTGCATCAAAGAATAACCTTGAGCTGATACCTTCAAAGATACGCCATATCGGTACAGACCGGTGCCTTATTGTTCTAACAAAGATGAAGGATGAGATCAGCCGCACTATCGAGATCATCTTTAAGGCAGAGGCAGGGCAGGTACTGGTGGAAGACGGCATCTATAAGGGTGTATCGCTCAAGGACGGCAGGACTTTTTATTCCGGGTTTTTGGTGCTTGCTCCAGGCCGCGAAGGCTCAAAATGGCTCGAAGAAGAAGCACGCAGACTGAAGCTCACGCAGCTTAAAAACCCTGTTGATGTCGGTGTCAGAGTAGAACTTCCGGCATCAGTCATGGAACATCTCACAAAGGCCACATACGAGCCGAAGCTCGTCTTTTACTCAAAAAAATTCGATGACAGGGTCAGGACCTTCTGCGTTAATCCTTATGGCGAGGTGGTAAAGGAATACCTCAAAGGCATCTGGACTGTCAACGGCCACAGCTACACCGACAGAAGAACAAACAATACAAACTTTGCACTCCTGGTCAGCACCTATTTCACAGAACCGTTTGACGAGCCCATCTCCTATGGTAGATACATTGCCCAGCTTGCGAACTTCATCGGCAAGGGCGTTATTGTGCAGAGGCTCGGAGACCTGCAGGCAGGAAGGCGCTCCACGCACGAGCGCATAGCAAAGGGTATAGTGAGACCCTCGCTCACAGACGCGACTCCCGGCGACCTGAGCTTTGCACTGCCCTACCGCTATCTGTGTGATATCCTTGAGATGCTTGAGGCCCTGGACAAAATAGCTCCGGGCGTTAACTCCCGCCATACCCTGCTGTACGGCGTTGAGGTGAAGTTCTATTCCATGCAGCTCAAGCTCACGAACAACCTCGAGACCGAGATATCGAATATCTTTGCTGCAGGAGATGGCCCCGGAGTGAGCCGCGGACTTATCCAGGCATCTGCTTCAGGCGTAGTTGCGGCACGGGAGATACTGAACAGGTTATAGGTGATGGGAAAGAGACGATGAAAAGAGAACTATGGATACTGATTATCAGAAATTAAGAGACCATATGGTCGAAAATCAACTCATTCCCCGCGGGATCAAAGACGCTCGTGTGCTGGATGCCATGCGGCGCGTGCCGCGGCATATTTTCGCAGGGGGACATAATCTCGCCGCCGCATATGATGATATGGCACTGCCGATCGGAGAGGGCCAGACCATTTCCCAGCCGTATATGGTCGCTGTCATGACCGAACTGCTTTGGCTCAAGGGAACCGAGAAAGTGCTCGAGATAGGAACAGGGTCTGGATACCAGGGGGCAGTGCTTGCAGAGCTCGCAAAAGAGGTCTATACAATCGAGCGCATAGGGGTTCTCGCGGACCGCGCCACAACAGAATACCGCACCCTGGGATATGACAATATTCAGGTCAGGACCGGGGACGGCACCTTAGGCTGGTCTGAAGCAGCGCCGTTCGACAGGATAATCATCACTGCAGCCTCACCCGAGATCCCGGAGCCTCTTATGGAGCAGCTTGCCATGAACGGCATTCTTGTTATTCCGGTCGGAACCAGATATTCGCAGCAGCTTCTGAAAATCACGAAGACCGAACAGGGACTAAAGGAAGAACATCACACGCCCTGCATATTTGTCCCTCTCATAGGCAAGTATGGCTGGGAAAAAGAATCCTGATAAATGGAGGCCACCTAATGAAAATTGCTCTACAAAGAACATTCGCAGCAGCCTGCCTGGTTATTCTTCTGTTAGTCGGCTGCAGCAGCCTGATGGCAACACCGATAAAAAAGATCATCGACAATCCACGTGATTACAGCGGAAAACCGGTAACCGTGTCAGGAGAAGTGACCGAACTCTTCAGCCTTTTCGTGATCAAGTATTTTGTTGTAAAGGACAGCACAGGCGAGATCATCGTGGTGACCCACAAGCCGCTCCCGGCCAAAGGATCAAAGATCACGGTCAAAGGCACGGTCCAGGAGGCCTTCTCCCTGGGCGACCAGCAGCTGATCGTTATCATGGAGAAGGAATGACCGTTCGCGCACAACCCCTGCGCGTAGATACTCCCTGCCTCTCACCTTTTCCCCTCACTGCATTGCTGATTTTCCGTATTTCTGATAAACTGCTAGTCAGCAGGAGGTCATCATGAAAGAAACACTTATCGTAAGCAGCAGGGGTCAAATAACACTGCCCGCAGCCATCCGTAAAAAGGCGGGCATCATGCAAGGCGGCACTGTCACCATCGAAGACAGAGGAAACGAACTCGTTCTGAGGCCTGCCGCGGTCTTCGAGATAGAGATGTACACCGACAGGCAGATCGAAGACTGGAACAAGGCCGACCGGCTGACTCCAACAGAAAAGACTGCACTGCTTAAGAAGGCAAAGCTCAGACGGTGAAGAGGCTTTTCCTCGATGCCAACGTGCTGTTCACCGCAGCGCATAATCCGGATGGCAAGGCAGCACTGATCATCTCATTCGGAGGTGCAGGAATTTTGCATCTCTCTACAAGCGCATTCGCCGCAGAAGAGGCGCGTCGCAATCTTGCGGCAAAATGCCCAACTGCACTCAAGCAGCTCGCCGACATCTTGAAAACCGCAACCATTGTCCCGGAACGGCCTGATGCGCCCTTCCCTCCGGACTTGACAGAAAAAGACAGGCCAATCTTTCAAGCAGCGCTGGCCTGCGAGGCAACGCACCTTATCACCGGAGACACTGCCCATTTCGGCAGTTTCATGCGCAGGCCCGCCAAAACCTTCGGCATCGTAATAATGACCCCGGCACAGTTCCTGGATTCTTTATAACCAGGAGAAACTATGCCGCTGAAGGCAATTTCAGAATGACAATCTGATAATGATCAGCAAATTAGCAACTGAAAATGAACAACCCTGATTGGAAGCCGGTTCCCACAGCGGCTTTATTTGGCGGTGCACTCGCTGCCCTCGGCTTCTGCATATATGCACTCATCCAATCAGGTGAATTTCTTTTTCTCGACCATGTGAATCTGCCCTTTCATGAATTCGGCCATCTCTTCTTTTCGATCTTCGGCGAGATGATCGGGGTCTGGGGCGGCACGCTGATGCAGCTCATTATCCCCTTCAGCATCCTTGTCTATTTCTTCATCAAGCGGGAAACTGCTGGGGTCTTTTTCTGTGCCTTCTGGTTTGGAGAGAACCTCCTCAATATCGGCGTTTATATAAATGACGCCCGAACGCTCGCCCTCCCCCTTGTCGGCGGCGGCGACCACGACTGGAACATTATCCTGGGATCGTTGAATATGCTCCGGCACGACCATTACATTGCAGCGATCGTTAAGGCCCTTGGCTGGTTTATTATGTTAGGCTCGATCGTCTGGTTTTTGATCGTGGGGATGCGGATGAGGGAAGAAAACGGCTAAGTCGTGCGGCTTTCCTGCCGAGGGCGGCGCAGGGAATCCAGTGCTCATCGCGAATCTCAATAAGCAAGTCTAACCCCGTTGCACCCGCTAAAATGAGTTCACTTTGATTCTTCCTTATCTTCCTCGGTGTTTGAACGCATCACCTTAATCTTGCCATTTTTAAATATATATCTCACATCAGTTTTTATGCCTTCAAACGTTCGCCTTGAAGACCAGCGAATAAAATCAACAACAATTGAAAAAATCGTTATGAAAATAAGCAGAAATAACCAAAAGGGCAAATTTACACCAATTCTTGGGGCGATAAATGTAAGCACAATCAATAAAACACCAAGCAAACAAAAAAATCTCTGCGTTTTACTCATTTATAGTTACTTCTCGCACGAATTCTTGCGCCAATTGCACCACAACTCGGTCCAACAAATATCAGCTCCAGCGGGAAAGCCAACGCCGCCACCCTTAGCCATTGAAAAACCAGCAGAGTTAACGCCTTTTTTACCAACATCAACTGTTGCTTGTCCACCGACAGAGACGTCAGTTCCAAAATAGCCACCAACGCCCACCGAATACTTGGGTCTATGGTTGGGTCTATGGGGTCAGACTTGCTTATTGACATTCACACCTCTTATTAGCCGTTTCACAACCAGGCTGCATACGTATCTTTTATCATAAACTACCGAAGAAACCAACCATGCTCATGCAGTGCTCTTTCCTGTTCTGAGTTTTTTCAAAAGATCTCTGTATCTCTGCCTGACAGTATCGCTCATCTCACGACTTCCAAAGCGATGTTTCTCGTATATAGATAGAAACTCCTCTGCTTCTATACCAAACCTGCCATTGCGCGAGGCTTTAAGCATATCACCTGCGGTCATCGCATCGGTAACCCGCACACCCTTCTTTTTGAGAAGATCGCGAAACTCAAGATAGGCCCTGGTAATAAAGCCGTATCTCCTTAATCTGAGCTTCCTCAATACGACATAGAGCAACAGGCTGCCAAGTGTAAGCGCGAGAGACCACAGCATTACCGTTCTGAAATTTGAAAAACGAAGATTAGGAAGTCCCTTCAGCGCAAAGGGAGACGCAAGCGTTCTCACGATATCCTTCTGGTCATCAAAGCTAAAACCGACAACATACCGCGTCCACTGGAGTCTCAGGGAATCAAGAACATGGGACAATGCAGGCGGCTTCTGCAGGGCAACCGCAGGCGTAGGATCGAAACGTTTCCACTCGCTATCAATAAGAGCCTCCACCCAGGCATGGGCATCGCTCTGCCGAACAATAAGATAGTTGCCATATTCGTTCTGCTCGCCTCCAAGGAAACCGTTCATAACCCGACTGGGGATGCCAATACCTCTGAGCATAATGACCATGGAGGAGGCGTAATGCTCACAGAACCCTGTTTTGGAATTGAAGAGAAAGTTGTCAAGCACACTCATGCCGACAGGAGGCCGCGCTGTCGAAAGTGAATAGGCATAGTTGCTTTTCAGATATGCTTCAATCGCAGACGCCCTCTGAGAATCTGATGTAGCGCCGCCTGTCACATTCCTTGCGAGACTGATGATCTTTTCTATACCACGCGGCACTTGCAGGTACCGCTCTTCCTGCCTGCCCTTCAAGCCAGCCTTTGTGTCACTGCGTACACTATACTTGATGCGGCGGGACAGCTTGCCCGGCATGGTTATGCCGGCCGAATCATCGACCAGAAGAGAGAACGTATCCGCACTGACTGAAGTCATCTTTGCGAGCCCGAAGATAACATCAGAGTCTATCGGCTCGAGATAGACTCTCTGTTCAATCACCTGAGCCAGATCATAGGGAGAGATAACGAATTCATCGTCTGTCTTCAGCAGTCTGCTTTTCGCCTGTGTCGTGTTCCTCCAGGATATTCCGTCAAACGAATCCATGGCAATGCCTCTCCAGTAAAAAGGAGGTCTGAGTTCCTGATCCATCTCAATCCTCATCACAACAGTTTGATCAAGCTTGAGCTGGCCAAATGAACCAAAATCCACTTTATCTGAAAATCCGACGGTCTTTATCCCCCGAACATGGCTTTTCCCGATAAAGCGCTGCGGAGTCCGTGGAAGCGCCATAAAGATGAACGCCGTGCAGAGAACCGTAAGCATGACGATCACCATGACCGGCCGCCGGATGCGAACCCTGCCGAGCGTGCCCTCTTTCAGGAAATGGGAAAGGACCATGGCAGTAACCAGCAGGACCATAAAAATCACAAAGATCACGCCAAAGGTGAGAGCGCGGGTCAGTTCAGATGCAATGATCAATTGAAGCAGCGACATAAAATAGACCTGCAGATGGTCCCATGGCTCCTTGAGATCAAAGCTCTTGATGCCCTGGAAGGTTATGGTCATATGGGCAACAGCGAGGAATACATCACCCGTGATTACCGTTGCGTCGGCAATGAAGGCGAAGAGCGCTGCCTGGGCCAGAATAGCAGCAACACGCTTCGATGCCTGGGGTCGATCCCTGAAAAATCGATAATAGCCGCCGAATATCGAGAGGCCGCCTGCACACATCATCAGATTCATCTCGCCGGTGATCAGCAGGCTTATGCAGCCGGTCAGCGCCAGGATGGCAGTTATGCTCTTATAGAGTATCGGCATAGATCACCAGATCAGCTGATACTGCAACTGTCTTCAGGCTTGAGCTCGCTGATCTCAGGATCGCTATCGAGAATCCATCCCCGCTAAAGCCGGCGAGGTCTGCGTCCCCTTCCTCCTG
Organism: uncultured Nitrospiraceae bacterium; assembly: GCA_964506525.1. GTDB lineage: Bacteria > Nitrospirota > Thermodesulfovibrionia > Thermodesulfovibrionales > UBA6898 > UBA6898. The sequence continues at coordinate 37,479 of CAZDLA010000010.1, read as the reverse complement.
AGTGATCACGGCAAGGAGATCGAGGATCGAACGGAGATGATCCTCTCCGCTTCCAAAGGGTATGGTTTTTCCAGCTGCAATGAAGCGCACAGGATATCCGGCTTCGAGATACTGTTTTGCCAGCGATGCCGCTACGGAGACTGCAGCTTCGAAATTGTTTTCATCTCGAGGCAGGAGATTATCGAGCAGGATCGTTATTTTTTGGGATGCATATTCTGCATATTCCCGTATCAGAAATCCATCCTGCCGGGCAGATGCCTTCCAATGAATTCTCCGCCAGTCATCGCCGTATTGAAAGGCCCGAAGAGAATAGACCTCGTCCCCTCTGCCCCTGACAGCAACTACGCCCTCCTCCTGCCGGCCATCCATATTGTTGATCATCTCCCTGACATCGAGCAGCCTGGGATATACGAGGACCTGACCGGATACCTCAACCTTCATGCCCTTGCGGAAAAGGATAAAAGGAAATCCGCTCTGAACAATAAAGTCTCTGTATCCATATAGTCCCCTCTTCATGAAAACCAACTTCAGCCTGCCTCTAAAAACGCCATGCCCGGCGATCTCCCCGCAATACATTGGTGCGGCTGCATCCGCAGCATCAATGATCACAGAGTACACTGGGATCTTCTTTTTGTTATGTATGAAGAGTTCAACGCTGACCCGCTCCCCTGCATACACCGACCCTGCAGGAGATACTTCGAGAACCAGCTTTGCAAGGTTTAATCTGAGAATAAGATAGGAAAGCACAAGAAATGAAAGCATGAGCGAAAGTATGAGATAGATAAGATTGTTGCCGGTATTTACCGCAGCAACAGCGATCAAAACTGCGGCAAGAAGAAAGCGTTTACCCTCGCGTGTGAGTTTCATGCAGAAATGCCATTTCAGACCGGAACAGGAATACGTTCAACCATATCCCTCACAACATCCTCTGCATCAGAGATGCCTTTTCGATTCTTCAGGATCAGCCTGTGGCCGAGAACGGTTGGAGCAAGACGCTTTAAATCGTCAGGCACGATAAAATCCCTGCCTGCATAATACGCATGAGCCTTTGCGGCCTTAAGAAGAAACTGGGCTCCGCGCGTGCTTGAACCGAGCCTGACCCTGTCATCATTTCTTGTAACTGTGATGATCTTCATCAGATAATCCAATACCGTCTCTTCGGCCATAACAGTATCCACTGCTTCCTGCATCCTCAGAATATCGGCTTTTGTTACCACAGAGCTCAGTTTTTCGATCAAGGCAAAACCGGATAGATTCGCGACAGCGCGTTTCTCGTGTTCAAGGTCAGGGTACCCAAGCCTGATCTGCATCATAAAACGGTCAAGCTGACTTTCAGGCAGCGGAAAAGTTCCGTGATACTCAACAGGGTTCTGCGTTGCAATTACCATAAAAGGATCAGGAAGCGTAAGCGTCCGGCGGTCCATGGTGATCTTCCGCTCGTTCATTGCCTCAAGAAGGGCTGACTGGGTGCGCGGACTTGTCCTGTTGATCTCATCAGCAAGCACGATATTAGCAAACACAGGGCCGGGCTTGAACTCGAACTCCCTGCTCTCAGGGTTATAGATGCTCACGCCGATAATGTCAGAGGGCATCATATCGCTGGTGAACTGAATTCGCTGAAACGCGCAGTCAGTAGCCTTTGCAAGGGCATAGGCAAGCGTAGTCTTGCCGACACCAGGGACATCCTCTATCAGGAGGTTGCCGCGCGCAAGAAGCGTCACAACAGCCATGGTTATCGCCTCGGATTTCCCGCGGATGACCGACTCCACACTACTTTGAAGTTGCTTTATAAGGGTATTTTGCATAATAATTATTCTATTCCATTTGACAATTGATTGCACGGAATTTACGTATGGGCACGATACAAGGCGATTTATCAGCTATGAGTCTCACTGACCTGCTCCAATGGATAGACCTGAGCAGGAAGACCGGTACTCTTGCGGTCCGACGGCTGGAGATCGATAAAAAGATCTATTTAGAGGCAGGTAAAATCATCTTCATATCGTCGAACAAAGAAGGGGAACGTCTGGGGGAATACCTGCATAACGGATCTTTTCTTGAAGCGAGCAAGATTAAATCAGCCCTGCTTCAGAGCCAGTCGATGAAGATCCATTTCACCCAGCGGCTGATCGATCTCAACTTCTTCACTGCTGATCAGCTGCGGGAAATTATCACGAAACATGCAAAGGCCATACTGGTAGACGCTATGGGATGGACTGACGGGACCTTCGAGTATCTCCACGAAGACCTGCCGTCCTATGTGAGCAGGGGAACAGTTTCTCTCAATGCTGCAGAACTCATCTACGAGGTCTTCCAGCAGTTCGAATCAATAAACCTCGGATTTGAAAACAAAACGTAGCAGTTATCTCTGCAGAGATACAAATTCCTTGACAGGTAGCGCTTAACAATTTATCTTACGTCATATGAAAAAACTCTGGGCAGGCAGATTCACACAGAAAACATCAGGCACGGTAGAGTCCTTTACCGAATCTATCTCCTTTGACCAAAAGCTCTGGAAACATGACATCAGCGGCAGCATTGCCCATGCCAGAATGTTAGCCAGGCAGCGCATCATAACGAAAAAAGAGTCAGATGCCATTGTCGCCGGCCTTCAGCAGATCTCCAACCGCATCGAAAAGGGTGCATTTCCGTTCTCCGCAGAACTTGAAGACATCCATATGAATATCGAGTCAGCGCTCACGGACAAGATCGGTCCTGCAGGCAAGAGACTCCATACTGCACGTTCCAGAAACGATCAGGTGGCTGTTGACCTGCGGCTCTACCTGAAAGACGAAATGCTGAAGATCATCTCGCTTTTGAAGCGCCTCCAGAAAACTTTTGTGGCATTGGCGGAAAAGTATCAGGTTGCGGTCATGCCGGGATACACCCATCTCCAGAGGGCACAGCCGGTCCTGCTCGGCCATCATCTGCTTGCGTATGTTGAAATGTTTCAGAGAGACAGGGATCGGTTCCAGGACTGCCTGAAGCGTGCGGACGTCTGCCCGCTCGGTGCCTGCGCACTTTCGGGTACATCGCTGCCTACAGACCGGGCTTACACGGCAAAACTGCTAGGCTTCCGGGAAGTTTCCGGCAACAGTATCGACAGCGTCTCTGACCGCGACTTTGCACTCGAGTTTCTTTCCTGCACAGCAATCGCCATGATGCACCTCTCGAGGCTTTCTGAAGAATTGATCCTCTGGTCAACCGAGGAGTTCCGGTTCATTGAAATCTCCGACAGGTTCACAACAGGCTCGAGCATCATGCCGCAGAAGAAGAACCCTGATGTTGCTGAATTGATGCGCGGCAAGACCGGCAGGGTCTATGGCAATCTCATAACGCTGCTGACCCTGATGAAAGGCCTTCCTCTTGCATACAATCGGGACATGCAGGAAGACAAACTGCCGATCTTTGACTCTGTCGAGACGCTGGAAGCCTGCCTCACTGTGCTTGATGAGATGATGAAGGAAGTGAAGTTCAATACTGTCAGGCTCGCAGAGACTGCCGGTGAGGGTTATTCCACAGCCACAGACATCGCCGAGTATCTGGTCAGAAAAGGCGTTCCGTTCAGGGAAGCACATGAGATTACCGGCAGGATCGTGCTTTCCTGCATCTCGCGCAAGATGCCTCTTACAGGACTTTCCCTGAAGGAACTTACTTCCTTCTCTCCAAAGATATCCAAAGATATCCGCCCATTGCTCGATCCTGTTGCATCGGTCAGGGCGCGGACATCGTTCGGCGGCACGTCACCATCAGAGGTCAAGAGACAGATTAACCATTATAAGAAGGTGCTGAAATGAATATACATCATCACAAAAGAAAACATCTTATCCTGATCCTGACAGCTGTCGTGCTGACAGCAACCGTCTTCGGTTGCGGCAAGAAAGGCGAACCAACGCTCAAGTCCTATGAAAAACCCGAGACACCGTCAAACCTTACCGTAGTGCACCGGGAAGATGCCATACACATTAAGTGGGCGTATACTGCTGCGAAGGAAAATCTCATAGCACAGTTCATTGTCCTGCGGTCCTCAGGTTCAGATTTCGAAAAACTCTCTCATATCGAAAAAGAAAAACGTGTCTATATTGATAAAGATTTCAAGGTGGGGAGCACCTATGAATATAAAGTGATATCACAAAACTTCAGGGGAGTTTACAGCGATGACTCTGCCCTTGTGTCTGCGGCCCCTGTTCAGGTGCCGCTCCCACCCGCTAAACTGTCTTACACGGTTGCAGAGAACATGACTACCATCGTATGGGAGCCGGCAAATAAGGGAACTCTGTTCAACGTGTACCGGAGCACAGAAAAAGGGAAATACGGCATGAAACCGATCAACCCGGAACCTCTTTCGGAATCGCGGTTTAAAGACAGCTTTTCTGTAAACAGCGTATTCCATTATACAGTGCGAAGCCTTACAAACAGCAGCATCAGAGATGAAGGCCCTGCATCTGAGGAACTCACGGTTGCTGCGTCAGACCTCATACCGCCCATGCCGCTCAATCTGCAGGCATTTCCATTGTCTGACAAAGTAATTCTTTCATGGAAGGAAGTTGACGAACTTTGGGTTACCGGATTCAACGTTTACAGGAAAACAGGCAATGGCGATTTTGTCCTTCTGGGCAAGACACAGACACCGACATTTCTCGACCCTGAGCCCCCTGTTTCGAAAAGGGACTACCGCGTAGTTGCTGCTGGAACGGCAAAAGAGGGGCCTGCTGCTGAAATAAAGAACATTATCTTTATCCCGCAGCGATAAGTTGACTTGCAGGCCGGGATTCATTAGTCTATCTCTCTATTAATTTTTCTCCGAGGCGCATATATGCCAGACATGAAAGATAAGATCCTCAAAGAATTCAACGACAGTATTGACGTAAAGGAGCGGTTTGTCCAGGGACATCTTGATGCCATTGTCGAGGTCTCAAAAGCAATAGCCGATGCCTTCAATGCCGGCAACAAGGTCCTCCTGTTCGGCAATGGCGGCAGTTCAACCGACGCGTCGCACATTGCTGCCGAGTTCGTCAACAGATTCAAGAGGGAACGGCCAGGCCTCCCGGCAATTGCACTGAATACGGATATGGCAGTCATCACGTCGATCGCCAATGACTATGACTTCTCCGAGATCTTTGCACGACAGATCAAGTCCCTCGGTGCAGAAGGAGACATCGCCATAGCGCTCAGCACGAGCGGTCAGTCTCCGAACATCATCAAGGCCCTTGATGCGGCAAAAAGAAAAAAACTGAAAACGGTCTTTCTTACCGGTCTCAAGGGTGAGAAGATTGCAGCTAAGACAACCTTTCCCTTTGTCGTGCCTTCAGACAACACACCACGGGTGCAGGAAACACACATTACGCTCGGCCATGTCATCTGTCTTATGGTCGAAGACATCCTTTTTGACCAACCTCGAAAAAAATCTCTCTAAGGTGAAGATTCTCGGCATAGACCCCGGAAGCATCAAGTGCGGGTATGGTGTCATCGAAATACGGCCCAAAGGGGCCGCATATCTTACTTCCGGCACCATTGCACCTTCATCCACCAAGCCCCTCCATGAACGACTCAAATACATCTACGAGGGGCTTATCGCCGTTATCAGAAATTACCAGCCGGATCATGTTGTTGTGGAAAAAATGTTCTTTGCAAAGAGCGTCAGGGCAGCAATGAGCCTCGGATATGCTCGCGGCATCGCACTTCTCGCAGCAGCATCAGAGAAGATCGAACTGCATGAATGCAGCGCCCTTGAGGTAAAAAAGTCTGTCGTGGGGTATGGGAAAGCGGAGAAAGAGCAGGTACAGAAAATGGTCCGCCTCATTCTTAACCTTCAGGGAGACCTTGCCCCTGACAGTGCTGATGCCATCGCCCTTGCCCTGTGCTACGCAAATACGATAAAATTCAATGAAGCCGTAACGCGTAATAGGTAATGCGTGATGGGTAAAGACCATATGCAAATTTACTACTGCCAAATTTCTTTAATAGCTTACGTATCAGTGTATGCGGCTTTCACTGATTACGCTTCACGCTTCACGCTTCACGCTTTACGGAATTTTCCCTCATGATCGGTTCTCTCAGGGGTAAGATCATTTCAAAAAAGCCTGATAATGTGCTTATCGAGGCTTATGGCGTCGGGTATCAGGTGCATGTGCCGGTGAACATTCTTTCCCGCCTGCCCCATGAAGGACAGGAGGCCTTTCTCCACATCTACACCCATGTGCGTGAAGATGCTATCCAGTTGTTCGGTTTTCATGCTGAGGACGAGAAAAAGATCTTTACAACCCTCCTCGGCATCACTGGCGTAGGGCCCAAGATGGCGCTCAATGTTCTTTCAGGGCTTTCCCTTGAGGAATTCCTGACCGCGCTGGAGACCGAAGACGTTGCCATGCTCTGCAGAATTCCGGGGCTGGGCAAGAAGACCGCACAAAGGCTCATTCTTGAATTGAGGGAAAAACTGCCGGCAGCATCAGGCTCGAAAGACAAGGTCTTTGAAGATGCCCTGTCTGCCCTGATGAATCTCGGATACAAGAGAAACATAGCACAGGATTTCCTGGAGCCAGTCTATAAGCAGGGGCATACGGACGTTGAAACGCTGATAAGGGAAGTGCTGAAGCTTATGTCAGAGAAGAAACATGGATGAACATCACATAGATAACCCCGAGATCGCCGGGAGGCTCGTCAGCCCCGGAGCCGGCGAAGAGGAAACAGCCCTTGACGTTAACCTCAGGCCGGGATCTCTCGACGAGTTCGTAGGTCAGGAGAAGCTTAAGGAAAATCTGAAGATTTTCATCACTGCTGCGAATCAGAGGAAGGAACCACTTGATCATCTCCTCTTCTGCGGACCGCCCGGACTTGGTAAAACAACACTGGCGCATATCATATCCAACGAACTGAAGGTAAGCATAAAATCAACGTCAGGCCCCATGCTCGAACGGGCAGGCGATATTGCAGCGATCCTTACCAACCTCTCTGAACGGGACATTCTTTTTATCGACGAAATTCACAGACTCCCGCGCATTGTTGAGGAAGTGCTCTATCCTGCCATGGAAGATTATCAGCTGGACATTATCATAGGCCAGGGGCCCAATGCGCGGACGCTCAAGCTGAACCTTCCCAAATTTACGCTCATCGGCGCAACAACGAGGACTGGTCTTCTGACTTCGCCGCTCAGGGACCGGTTTGGGATCGTCACCAGGTTGGGATTCTATTCGTACGATGAGCTTGAAAAGATCATTACCCGCTCGGCGAACATTCTCAAGGTGGCGATCGAAAAGAATGCAGCACTTGAAATTGCACGCCGGTCCCGCGGCACACCCCGTATCGCAAACAGGCTGTTAAAACGGATCAGGGATTTTGCCCAGGTGCTTGGCGACGGCACGATTGATCTCGCCATAACAAAAAGCTCTCTGCTGTCGCTTGAGGTTGATGAAAAGGGGCTTGACGAGATGGACAGGAAACTGCTGCTCACAATCATTGAAAAGTTCAATGGCGGCCCTGCCGGTGTCGATGCTATCTCTGCATCGCTCAGGGAAGACAGGGAAACGATCGAGGATGTGTATGAGCCGTATCTGCTTCAGGAAGGCCTTCTTGAGAGAACGCCGCGCGGCAGGCTCGCAACCCGGAGTGCCTTTCAGCATCTCGGCAAAGATATCCCCAGCGGCCTGTTCTGATCCCATGCTTATCCGCATCGACGGCGCTTTATCTGTTACTGTCACTGACGCTTCACGAATCACGAATCACGAATCACGGTTCACACTTCACGGCCGTTCATGAAACTTCTCATGCATATCTGCTGTTCGAACTGCAGCATCCATCCCCTCCAGCACCTCCTGCTTAAAGGCATGGACATAACTGGCTTCTGGTTCAATCCCAATATTCATCCTTACACCGAATATACTGCAAGGCTCGAATCTGTCATAAAACTCGGCAAGCTCTGGAACCTTGATATCGAATACGAAGATGACTATGCTCTGGATGATTTTCTGAGGTCAGTCTCGGGCAGAGGACCTGAGCGCTGTTCTGTCTGTTATGAGATACGGCTTGACAGAACCGCGCAGACGGCAAAGAAGATGAACTTCGACGGGTTCACAACATCGCTGCTGGTAAGCCCGTATCAGAAGTTTGATGGTATAATAGAGCAAGGCCAAAAAGCAGCGAAACGGCACGGCGTAACATTCCTCGCTGAAGATTTCAGACCGGGCTGGAAGACAGCTCAGAATATGTCTCGCGAACTTGAACTCTACCGCCAGAAATATTGCGGCTGTATTTATTCAGAGATGGAACGGTACACCCAGGGCGGGAAAAGGAGATAAGACAGGCACCATGATTGATATGATCAGAAAGCTCACAGCAGCATGCATGCTTCTACTGATTGCATCGGTTGTTGAAGCAGGCACGACCATGAAGGTTCTCATTCTTGACGACGTGTTTCAGAGCATTCCTGCTCGGGATGAGAAAATAGAACGGATGGGCAAACTCAAGGGGGATCTTCTGGTCAATGGCTCACGCTATCCCGGCAATATAGAGATCTGGAAGGGTAATGTCGGCCTCTACCTCATAAACGAACTGCCCCTTGAGGAGTATATCAAGAGTGTGGTTGGTGCAGAGGTCGGTGCTGACTGGGATATGGAGGCACTGAAGACACAGGCAGTCATCGCAAGGACCTATGCCCTTAACCAGAAAGCCCAGAACAACAATCCGCACTTTGACCTTACATCGTCAGTTCTCCACCAAGTCTATAAGGGAGTTAATGAGAATGCCCGCATATCCTATGCAGTCATGAATACCGAGGGAGAGGTGCTGACGTACAACGGCAAGGTCATCGAGGCATTCTATCACTCCACGTCAGGCGGCCTGACCGAGGCGCCGGAAGAGGTATTTGGCAAGAGCTATCCGTATCTTAAACCTGTTTCAGGAAGCTGCGAGACCTCGCCGTACTGGATATGGGAACGCCGCATACCACTTGAAGATATTGAGAAGGCACTGAATATCCCCGGCATTAGAGACATAAAGATATCGTCGTACACGTCAACCAAACGGGTAAAAACTGTTGATGTTGTGCAAGCCGGCTCAGCGCAGTCCATGAAGGCCACGGATCTGCGAAAGGCCATCGGATGGTCCAGGCTGCCGAGCACAAACTTCACTGTCGCCCGCGACAGCAATGTGATGGTCTTCGATGGCAAGGGCTTTGGCCATGGCGTGGGGCTTTGTCAGTGGAGTTCTCTGGAAATGGCCAAGAGCGGCGTCGCGTATAAAGATATACTATCCTATTTCTACCCAGGCACAATTCTGCAGATGTATGAAAACCGCTGATTTCGATTTTTTTCTCCCGGACGGCTTCATAGCAGAAAAACCGGTTCAAAAGCGGGACAGTTCCCGTCTTCTCGTTCTCAGGCGTAATGGAAACATCGAGCACAGGCATTTCTCTGACCTGCCCTCGTACCTGCAAGCCGGTGATATGCTGGTAATGAACAACTCGCGAGTATTCCCCGCAAGGCTGACCGGATACAAACCCACAGGAGGAAAGATCGAGTTTCTCTTGGTCGAAAAGCAGTCTGACACGTCCTGGTATGTACTTGCAAAAGACAGATATTGCGGCCAGTTGACCATTGCTGACAACTTCGTGGTTCATATGGCAGAGGACAGAATCGTAACCTTTGCCAACGAGCTGGAGATGCAGAGTATCATCGATAAGCATGGACAGATGCCACTCCCCCCTTATATCAAACGCAAAGCAGATCAAACAGACAAGGCCCGATATCAGACGGTCTATGCAGAAAAGGAGGGGTCTATTGCAGCACCAACAGCAGGCCTCCATTTCACTGAAGCACTGCTCAATTCCATTCGGGATCGTTCCGTGCTGATCCGCATGGTCACTCTGCATGTCGGCATCGGCACATTCAACCCTATAAAGGCAGAGCATATCCGTGACCACGCCATGCATAAGGAACATTTCGAAATCGAAACTTCGCTGTTGCGTGAGATAGAAGAGACAAAGAAGAGAGGCAATCGTGTGGTAACCGTCGGCACGACAACGACACGCACACTGGAAGGATATCTTTCGGGGAAGAGCACGATCGATTCCTTGAACGGAACCATCAAGGGTTCGACCGATATCTTTATTCATGAAGGTTTCAGGTTCAAGGCAGCTGATGCCCTGATCACGAATTTTCATCTTCCGCGCTCCACGCCGCTTATGCTCACCGCAGCTTTTTCAGGCCGTAAAAACCTGCTCAATGCCTATGAAGAGGCCATTTCCCGAGGATATAGATTTTTTTCCTATGGTGATGCTATGCTTCTTTTATGATCGACAGCGAATTCACTGAAAAGCCTTCTGCGTCCCTGTTTGGGAAGGAATTCATCATTGTTCTGGTGATCATCTTTTCCGGATTGAGTTTCACGCTCGGGTATTTTGTCGGCAAAAACGGAGCACCAAAACCAGAGCCCGCTCTGCAGGCTGTTGAGTCATCAGCTCAGGTCCAAAAGCAGGAATTGCCGACTGTTTCTCCTTTGCCCGCTGTGCCGCCGGCATCTGAGCAGCCGAAACCAGCTCTGCCTCCAGTGAAAGAGCCTCTCACACCGATTGCTCCGGTGACAGAAAAACCTGCGCAACAGCTTACAACGAATGTAACCAAAACAACGCCTGCTGAAGTTAAGGAAAAAGGGCAGCAAAAAAGCCCAGTCGCTCTCCCGCAGAAAAGCGCAGAAGCACAAAGCACAAAACCTGCACCAGAAAAATCAGTTCAGAAGGTCGAACCTTCCGCAACCTCTGAAAGCAAAAGCTCCATCTATACCGTTCAGATAGGAGCGTTCAAAAATATTGCTGAGGCAAAGCAACTGAAGGCAAAATTCGACAAAAAAGGACACAAGTCCTTTATTTCTACTGTTAAGAACAAGAAGGCACAGAAGATATTCAAGGTCAAAACAGGCGAATTTAGGGAAAAGAAAGAGGCAGAAGTGCTTGCACTGAAGCTCAAGAAGACCGAAGGCCTGCAGACCTATGTCACCCTGAAGTCGGAATAAGGAGCAGTTACGGAGACCGTAGAAATAGCCTTTGACAGCGAAAGTGAACTGCCGTTCCTTTTCACCAGCCTTGAGAAGAACCTAAAGCTCATCGAAGAATCCCTCGGCATATCAGCCAGTTACCGTGGAAACAGGATCTTTCTGAAAGGAGCCGAAAAACAGGTCAAGACCGCCGAGAATCTCATTCACGATCTGAGGCAGCTTAGCATGCAGGGTTACTCGCTTAGGCCCGAGGATATCCGCTTTGCGGTCAGGGCCCTGTCTGAAGGTAACGGCATGTCGCTGAAAGAGCTTTTTCTCAATAATATCCCTGTATCATCAAAGCGCCGTTTCATCATTCCCAAAACAGAGAACCAGAAACGCTATCTTGATTCCATCAAGGGATTCGATATCGTCTTCGGCGTCGGCCCCGCAGGTACGGGAAAGACGTATCTTGCCATGGCAATGGCCGTGAATGCTCTTTTGAAAAAAGAGGTCAGCAGGATCGTTCTTGCGAGACCCGCGATCGAAGCAGGAGAGAAACTCGGATTTTTGCCCGGAGATATTCAGGAAAAAGTTAACCCCTATCTGAGGCCGCTCTATGATGCATTATATGATATGATGGAGGCTGAAAAAGTGATGGGCCTGATGGAACGCGGGGTGATAGAGATCGCACCTCTGGCCTTCATGCGGGGCAGAACATTGAACGATGCTTTTGTCATACTTGACGAGGCGCAGAACACAACTACAGAACAGATGAAGATGTTCCTGACCCGGCTTGGCTTTAATTCAAAGGCGGTCATCACCGGCGATGTCACGCAGATCGATCTGCCTTCAAACAGGGCATCAGGTCTCGTGGAGGTCATGAAGATCCTCGAGGGCATTGGAGGGATCACCTTTGTCTCCTTCTCGGAACGGGATGTGGTTAGACACAAGCTGGTACAGGCTATCATAAAGGCATACGAGAAATATGAAAACAGAAATATCGATACAGAAACTTAATACACCAACCGTCAGGACAAACCTTCTCAAGCTGTCCTATCTCTTCGGCATTGCTGCTGTCACCTCGTTATTCCTTCTCCAGGAATTCAGTTTGAATAGATTTCTGGGCGGCACGCTCATCTCTTTTGTTCTGCTTTTCGTGCTATACCGGGACATTATGCGTTACAAACCGGCGTATCTGAACAACTACAGCATGCTCCTGCTATTGAGCCTTATGATCATCGGCACGCTCATGGCAGGAAGGCTCTTCAGTTATTTTCTGATAACTCTGATGAAAGGTCTGGGGAACGTCGATACCAGCATTGCCATTTACGGCATTCCAATCGCGACAGGAGCAATGCTTGTCACGCTGCTCTTTGATTTTCATACAGCAATAACCTTCTCTTTTACGGTAAGTCTGCTTACGGGGTACTGGCTCGGAGAATCCTTTTTCCCTATCTACACCTTTGTGGGCAGTCTCACTGCTGCATTCAGCGTCATCCGCTGTAAAAAAAGATCTGCCTTGCTCCGCGGCGGACTCTATGTGATCCTGGCGAATATCTGTCTGGTTCTGATCTTTCTTATTTCCAAGGGTGAACTCTTCACCGATAAAACCCCTGCTGCTGTGGTCTTCGCAATATTTTCCGGCGTCACGGTCTCTGCCACGGTCTCGCTTTTCCTTCCACTTTTTGAATATCTCTTCAAAGTCACGACCGATATCAGCCTTCTTGAACTTCTTGATCTGAATCAGCCGCTCATGAAGATGCTGATGATTAATGCGCCAGGAACCTACCATCACAGCGTGATTGTCGGGAGCCTCGTGGAATCAGCTGCCGAGACTGTCGGCGTCAATCCGCTCCTGGCTCGTGTAAGCTCGTATTATCATGATATCGGCAAAGCAAAGATGCCTGAATATTTTGTCGAGAATCAGAGCGGAGCGCCGAGCAAGCATGACAAACTCACCCCACACATGAGTAGCATGATCATCATCAACCATGTAAAGGAAGGAGTTGAGCTTGCAAAACAGTACAAGCTGCCACAGTCTATAATCGATATCATAAAGCAGCATCATGGGACAGCAATATTGACATACTTTTTCCAGAAAGCAAAGGACATGGGCCATGATATCTCCCCTGGGGAGGAGGAATACATGTACCCCGGGCCAAAGCCCCAGACACGTGTTGCTGCCCTGGTAATGATGGCTGATGCAGTAGAAGCTGCCTCAAAGGTCCTTAATGACCCAACACCGGCGAGGATATCAGCGCTTGTGGAGAAGATCATCAACCATATTTTCCTTGAAGGACAGCTTGATGAGTGCGAACTTACGCTAAAGGATATATCAGAGATCAAGAAACGCTTTATCTATATTTTAACCGGCATAATGCACAAGAGAATCGATTACCCCGGTTTTGATTTCGGCAATGGCAATTCACCTAAAGAACCAGCAAAGATCGAAAAGCCTAAATTTGCGTAGGATCAGGAAAGACCTTGCAGGGGCACTGTCCCTGCTGGGTTGCGAAGAGGCTGAACTCAGCATTCTCTTCGTCGGCAGCGCAAAAATGAAGCAGCTCAACACACTGTATCGAGGCATCCCCAAAGAAACTGATGTCCTTTCCTTCGCCATGCATGAGGGAAATGCATTTCGTTATCACGCGGGTCGCTCCACTCCTCACGATTCACAACCTTTGGTTCTCGGTGACATCGTTATATCCGTGCCAAAGACGATCATACAGTCGAGGGAATACGAAACATCATTTCAGGATGAATTGAGAAGACTGCTTATTCACGGTCTTCTGCATCTCTTGGGGTATGACCACGAGAAGAGCAGATACCAGAAGCTGCAGATGGAGAAGAAGGAAAAGGAGATCCTGCATGCCGTTGCGGGCCTGGCTTAAAAGCGCTAACCATGCCATAGAAGGCGTTCTGTACGGCGCTCGTACCCAGAAGCACCTTCGTTACCATTTTTTCTCTGCCGCTGCCGTTCTGTTTTTCAGCTATATGGTAGGAGTCTCAAAGCCAGAACTTGTCATCATTGCGCTGGCCGTTATCCTCGTCCTTGCAGCAGAGATGATGAACAGTGCCATAGAAGCAGTCGTGGACATCCTCTCGCCCGAATACTCGGAAAAGGCAAAGGTCGCAAAGGATATTGCTGCAGGCGCAGTTCTTATAACAGCATTTGGTGCAGCAGTGCTCGGCTATGTCGTGCTCTTCCCTTATGTGAAAACAATATTCAGCGATGGCTTCCATATCGCAAAACATTCAAAGGAAGAGATATCATTCATCGCCTTCATCCTGGTGCTTATTGCTGTGATCGTCACCAAGGCTCAATTCGGGAAAGGACACCCACTGAGCGGCGGCATGCCATCCGGCCACTCTGCGCTCGCATTCTCTGTCTGGGTCTCGATCACCTATATCACAGAGAACCTCTATATCTCTGTCCTCTGTTTTCTCCTCGCAGTCTGGATCGCGCAGTCCAGGGTTACTATACGGATGCATACCAGGATCGAAGTGATGCTCGGTGCCCTCCTTGGAACGCTCCTCACCTTTCTGCTGTTCAGACTTTTTTACTAATGACTTCCTTCGATGGGAAGGCTTACAGAGAATATTGTGCCGTTCGGCGATGACTCTGCACTGATTGCACCACCGTGGGAAATAACGGTCTTATGCACGATCGCAAGGCCGAGGCCTGTGCCGCGCTCCTTGGTCGTATAAAAAGGAAGGAATATCTTGTCCCTGATATTTTCCGGTATACCATGGCCCGTGTCCGCAATCTTAATCAGAATATTCTGTTCATTCTGAGAGCAGGTAACAGTAATCCCGCCTCCATCAGGCATGGCCTCAACAGCATTCTGCAGCAGATTCGAGATCGCCTGCCTCAGGAAAACCTCGTCAGCTTTTATCATTAACGATGCAGGGGCGTCAATCGTTATGCTGATCTTCTGAGCGCGGTCTTCGATCGTCTCGGCGCAGCCCCTTAGCATCGCAGCCAGATCAACGCTGCCAAAAACAGGAGGTGCCGGACGTGCAAAGGTCAGAAAGTCGGCTATGATCCGATCCATGACAATGACTTCATTGTTGATGGCAGTTACAGCCGGCTTCAGCGTGTCGTCGACCTTTTTGGACAGGATTTTGGTGTATCCTGAAATGACTGCCATGGGGTTTCTCAGCTCGTGGGCAATGCCTGCTGACATCTCGCCGAGTGTTGAGAGACGGTCTCTCAATTCCTTTTGTGACTGAAAGGCCTTGAGCTCTGTCAGGTCGGTAAAGACAAGGAGATGGCCGATAACATCATGTGAGCTGTCCTTTAGCGGGGAAATCGCAAGACCGATCCAGAGCCTCTTCCCATTGCCGCAGGTGTATGCAGTTTCTGCCCGAGCTACCACGTTTCTGTCCTCTATCATCTCTCTGATCGGGCTGCGGAAGATCTGAGAACACGGCTTTCCGATCGCTTCATCTTCTTTGAGCTCAAGGATTGCAAGGGCAGCCGCGTTAACTCTCGTAACCATAAGGTCCTGATCAAAGCTGATCACACCGCTGGGAACTGACTGAATGATATTTTCGTTGTACAGTTCTACAGAGGTCGCCCGCTCCTCTGCCCTGCTTCTCAGTGCCTCAAGCTCGCGCTCCTTTTCCTTCAGTTTGGACATGAGATCATGGAAGGTGTCGACAACAAAGGTTACCTGTGTTCTTTCGCGGTTCTCCTGCTCATCTCTTTTTTTCTGGTACGTGAGGACCTGCTTCATGACAAAGAAAACCAGGAGAACAATAATGACAACAACGGAAGAGATAAGGGATATCTGAATATGCTGGAAGTTCATGCTACTGCATCACGCTTCCTTTCATGCTCATCTCCGGTACAGATACCAGATAATGATCTCCTGGCCGAAAAAGAGCGAAACAACGGCACCGAGGGCGAGAAACGGGCCAAACGGTATCTGGCTGCCCTTTTCCCTGCCCCGAAAGAGCATCATAAAGATGCCGATGATCGATCCGAAGAGACTGCCGAGGAAGGTTGTAAGGATGACACCCTTCCAGCCTAAAAAGCCGCCAACCATGGCCATCATCTTGATGTCTCCCCCGCCCATTGCCTCTTTCTTTAATATCTTTTCTCCTGCAAATGCAATCAAATAATAAAAGAGAAACCCTGATGCTGCGCCGATAAAGGACGCCTCCCATCCAAGCGCATCTGCCCTCATGAACGGGTCAGGCAGCACGAGCGAACCGGCAAGCAGGCCGAGCGGTATGCCAGGAAGGGATATCCGGTCCGGAATGATCTGAAAATCAAGATCAATGAACGTGATGACGATCAACGCAGATGAAAATAGCGCATAGATGAGAAAGGGCCAGTTCGGCCCGAATCGCCAGAGAAGAAAAACATAAAAGAAAGCGTTCAGTGCTTCAACAAGGGGATAGCGCATTGATATGGAAGCCTTGCAGGTCCGGCACTTGCCTCCAAGCAGCAGAAAACTGAGGATCGGGATATTATCCCAAGGTCTGATAGGATTGCTGCAGGAGGTGCAGCGCGAAGATGGCCATACGATCGAGCGATCTCGCGGCATCCGGTAGATGCAGACGTTCAGAAACGACCCGATAAGTGAACCGAATAAAAAGACTATAGCGTAGAGGATCACCTATTCTGGTACCCTGCCTATCTCTGAGGCCCTGGTCTTCAAGTCCTCGATAGTCTTTTCAAGCTTGCTGATCTCAGCCACTGTCTCTGCTATGACCGAATCCTTCAGGATGTTCTTATCGTGGTGGTCCCTCAGTTCCATGACGCGCTCGCCGATCTTTCTCAAGAGCTCAGTGCGGATCTTGTCCATCCTGTCAGATTCATAGAGAAGTCTGAATATAGCTATTTCAATCTTCAGGCGCTCAGAAAACACGGTCGCAAACCAGCGCATCCTCTCGATACCCTTTCTGAAATCGTCTATTATTTTCTTCACGTTTTTGCCTCCGCTACCCTGTTCTGAAGAGGTCAGCTCTTCCTTTCCAGAATACATCAAGATGCTCTTTTAGAAAAGGTAATTCTTTGAGTTCAGCATCTTTTTCGATGATGCTGAAAGCCTCTTTCCTTGCTGCCTCAAGTATCGCAGCATCCCGAATAATATTCGCGTTCCGCAGATCAGGCAGCCCGGCCTGGCGCGTGCCCAGAAACTCTCCGGGTCCCCTGATGTCGAGGTCCTCTTCTGCGATCCTGAATCCATCGTTGGTCTTAACCAGTATATTCAGCCTGCGCCTTGCATCCTCACCAACAGGAGGATACGCGATCAAGATACAGTAAGAACTGTCAGCGCCTCTTCCCACCCTTCCCCTCAGCTGGTGCAGCTGACTGAGGCCAAAGCGCTCGGCATGAACGATCAGCATAACCGAGGCATTCGGCACGTCAACCCCCACCTCGATCACTGTTGTGCTCACAAGAATATCAATCTCCTTTTTCTTGAAAAGGCTCATCGTCTCAGCGCGCTCGTCGGTCTTCATCCTTCCGTGAATCAGTCCTACCCTGAATTCGGGAAACTTTTGGGCAAATGCAGCCTTGCCCTGCAGCGCAGTTTTCAGCTTCATCTTTTCAGACTCTTCTATGGCAGGGTACACAACATAGGCCTGCTTTCCCTTGCTCAGGTCCTTCCTGAGAACTGCGTATATCTCATCCTTGTTTGTTGATTCTACCCACGTTGTGTGCACAGACTTTCTGTTTGGAGGAAGTTCATCGATCACAGAACAGTCAAGGTCGCCGTACAGCGTAAGGGCAAGAGATCTCGGGATTGGGGTTGCGGTCATAACCAGAACATCCGGGTTCATGCCCTTTTCCCTGAGCACTGCCCTCTGCATGACACCAAACTTATGCTGCTCGTCGATCACCGCAAGTCCGAGCTTCCTGATCTTCACCTTCTCCTGTATGAGCGCGTGGGTACCGATAATGATGTCAGGAGCAGGAATGTCCTTAGATACAATCGAATCTTTCTTTGAGCCTCCGGTCAGCAGCTGCAGATTCAGGCCAAGAGGTTCGATCATCCCGAGGATATTGATGTAATGCTGTTCAGCAAGGATCTCAGTGGGAGCCATGAGCACTGCCTGATATCCTGATTCGACCGCATCAAGCATGGCAGCAAGCGCTACAATGGTTTTTCCACAGCCGACATCCCCCTGGATAAGGCGGTTCATGGGACGGGACTCCTGCATATCCTTCCTGATCTCATTCATGACCCGCTTCTGCGCTGAAGTAAGTTCAAAGGGGAACTTCTTAAGAAGCGCCTCTCTAAAGTTTCCCTTTGGCCTGAAGCGTATTCCCTTTTCTCTGCCGGCCGACTCCCTGAGCACGGCAAGACCAAGTCCGAAGAGAAAGAACTCATCAAAGATAATTCGCCGGTGATATCTCGTCATGCCGCTGTTGAGATCTGCAAGATTATCAGCGTTCCGCGGAAAATGCAGTTCCCGTATACTCTCCTGAAGTGCAGGAAGATCATTTCTGACAAGAATGTCAGAGGGAAGAGGATCAGGCAGGTCTGCAGCGTAATCGCCGATGATCGTGAACATGATCTTGCGGAACTGCTTCTGGCTGATACCGTCGGTAAGGCTGTAAAACGGCACTACCCTGCCTGTGTGGATCAGGGCATCCGCATCATCCGGCAGCGTCTCGTATTCAGGACTTGCCATCTCTAAAGGCGGCAGATCCCTGGTGTTATGCTTTACCATGCCGCTGACCACAAGGGACTGCCCGATCTTAAAGGTTCTTTTCAAATAAGGCTGATTGAACCACGTGACCTTCAGATATCCATCCTTGTCCGTGATCACTGCCTCCAGGATACTGCCCCTGTTGCCTGTGGCCTTTAAAGAAACGATAGTTCCCGATATTGTTTCTCTGCTGCCAGGCTGAAGCTGAGTGATAGGTTTGAGATCTGAACGGTCTTCATACCGAAAAGGGAGATAATGGAGTGCGTCTTTGATAGTGCTGATACCGAGGCTTGCAAGAAGCCGGGCCTTGTGGGGCCCGACTCCTTTTACGAATTGAGTGGCGAGGCCTGAGCTGTCAGGCATCGACAGACGGCGTCTCTTTTTTCAGGGATTCCTTTTTCATGGAATCCTCAAGCGCCTTGTCTGTCTCTTCCAACCGTATCTTTGAATATTCCGTATCGCTTATGATGTCAATATCCCAGCCGGTGAGCTTCATGGCAAGCCTCACGTTCTGGCCTTTCTTGCCGATCGCAAGAGAGAGCTGCTGGTCGTTCACAACCACCATGGCAGTCTTCTCATCTTCGTTCACGCCGATCTTTTCCACGCTTGCAGGGCTGAGGGCACGAGCGATGAGCGTCCTCGGTTCATCTGTCCAGGGAATGATGTCGATCCTCTCGCCCCGGAGTTCACGGACAATGGCCTGTACCCGAGTTCCCTTCATGCCAACGCATGAACCGACAGGGTCAACAGCCGTATCTTTTGAGGTGACCGCTATCTTGGTGCGTTCACCCGGCTCACGAACAATGCTTTTTATAATGACGAGACCTTCGCTGATCTCAGGCACTTCCATTTTGAACAGTTCGCCGACAAATTGAGGAGATGTCCTGCTGATAATGATCTCAGGACCTTTTGACGTAACCTTGACCTCTTCAACGATCGCCTTTACAACATCGCCGCGCTTCAGGTTCTCTGTGGGAAGCGTGTCCTTTATCGCAAGGTAAGCCTCTGTCTTGCCAAGGTTTATGAAATAAGCGCCCTTTTCCTTTCTCATAACAGAGCCGCTTACGATCTGGCCGGTTCTGTCCTTGAACTCATTGAAGATGACATCGCGCTCTGCTTCTCGTACCCTCTGGAATATGACCTGCTTTGCAGTCTGAGCTGCTATCCTGCCGAGGTCATGGAGATCAAGAGGGAAATCAATGGTGTCGCCTTCCTTCTTCTCCGGATCAATCGCCTGCGCATCCTTGATCGAGATCTCCTGGTCACGATCAGCCACTGCCGCAACCACCTGTTTCGTCTCATACACACTGATGTCGCATTTCTTGCGGTCAATGGTCAGATGAATGTTCATCCTGCCGCCGTATTTCTTCCTCATGGCGGAAAGCAGCGCTGACTCGAGCGCCTCGACCATGATCTCCTTCGAGATGCCTTTTTCCCTGCTTATCTGTTCAATTACATGGCACAGTTCTTTTGTCATTTCAGTTCTATCTCCAATCTTGCCCGAGAGATCGTATCAAAGGGTATAAGCAGACTCTGCTCGTCCCCAATTACCAGGGTTATCACATCGCCCTGTACATCCATAATCCTGCCGATGACCACATTCTGGCCTTCTGCAGTCTTCTTCTTCATTACCAGCTTTGCCAGCTTTCCCGTTGACTGTTCATAGTGCTTCAGCTTTTTCAGCTGCCGGTCAAGCCCCGGAGAAGAAACCTCCAGAATAAAGGCCGTCGGTATAGGGTCCTCTACATCAATGAGCGCAGAAAGCGACCGGCTGAATTTCGCGCATTCATCGAGCGAAACCCCCTGGTCCTTGTCAAGATAAACTCTCACAAAGGGATTCCTCGCATTGCCCACGATCTCCACGTCATAGACCCGGACCCCATGCTGTTCAGCAATGGATTCTGCCAATACCGCTATCTTTTCCTGTATTTCTTCCATAGAAAACAAAAGAGCGGGAAAGCCCACTCTTCTTTAGCACTTCGTCAGACTGAAAAATAAAGTGATTTAATTATAGCAACAGCACATACAAAAATGCAACGCCTTTACCCTTCGTTGGGCCAATGCAGCAGTAAAACAGTTTACATAGATATTTCTTGATAAAAGAGAAGCGGCTGATTTTCAAATTAGTGTTGCGATAATCGCCAAAAAATATAATAATAACGGCAGAATACCGTGAAAAATATAAAGAAGAATATAAGGTATGAAGATCATTTCAACTGACAAAAAGGCACAGACAGACCAGGCAGAGTTCATTACACTGGATCTCATCCCTGACCCTTTCATAATCTTACGGTCAGACAACACTGTCCTTGATGCCAACCTGAGTTTTTTCACCCTTATTGGTTCAGGCAGGGACGCTGTTATCAATAAGAACTTTAATGAAATAAGCCTGCTCAGAGAACTGTCAAAGAAAGTGGCCCAGTCTTTTCTCTCCGGCTCAGAGGATTTCGAGAGGATTGCCTTTCATAACAGGCATTTTGAGGTGCTTATCCTCCCTTTCAGGCAGTTCGATGATTCGTATCTTGTCAGGATTGTTTTGAAGGACATCACAAACTTCATCAGGCTCGAGAAAGAACTTCTGAAAAGAAACAAAGAACTGATCATCATCAATACCCTGTCAAGCACCTTCATTTCATCGGAGAATATGGATCTGGTCATGGAGGACCTGATCGAAAAAGTCCTGCTTATTACTGATTTTCACACAGGCTTTCTGATGATGACCGAAGAAGAGCAGTTCAAGCTCAGGACAAGCAAAGGTATCTCTTCTGATCTGCAGAAATTCATTATAGACGGGGGCATTGACGCACTCTGCAGCGATGCGCTCAAGATACCGGAGCCGATGTATTTTGTCGAACGGTCAGCCATCTCAAAAATACCGGTGCTCCGCGAGGAAGGCTTTGTCTTTATTGCGGCTATACCGCTTTTGTCCAACCAAAAGGTTATGGGCCTGCTCGTCCTCGCCAGCAGGGTTCCCAGGGACATGGATTTTGATTTTGCAGCCCTGCTTTCCCTGGTCGGCAACCACTTCTCCCATATCATGGACAAGATAAAGCTCTTCCAGGAGACAAAAAGGCTCTCTGTCACTGACGGTCTTACCGGTCTCTTCAACAGCAGACATTTCTACAAATATCTCGACCTTGAAATATCAAGGACAAAACGGTATGGCAGTTCGTTCTCGCTCATGATGTTTGACATTGATAACTTCAAGAGACTGAATGACACATATGGCCATCAGGCAGGGGATGAGGTGCTGCAGGAACTTGCCAGGATTTTCAAATCTGTTTCGAGAGAAACAGATATTGTGGTAAGGTATGGAGGCGAGGAGTTTGTGATCATACTGCCCAATACAGAAGAAGAAGAAGCTATCGCCCTTGCCACCAGAATACTGCAGTCAGTGAGGGAGACAAAGATAAAGATCAATGCCTCGGAAAAAGTGAGCATCACGCTCAGCGGCGGAGTCGCATCGTTCCCGCAGAATGCAACCACCGCGAAAAGTCTGCTCAGCGCTGCAGACAGCGCAATGTATGCAGCCAAAACAGCCGGCAAAAATACCATAGTCTGTTATCAGGGGAATATGCGTGAAAAAAGTATTTGACAGACCAAAAAGTCTTAAGTCTGCTGCATTTCGGTACTGCCCCGGCTGCGGACACAGCCTCGTGCACAGGCTTATTGCAGAGTGTATTGACACGCTCGGCATCAGGGAAAAGGTCGTTGGCATTGCACCCGTCGGCTGTGCTGTATTTGCATACGATTACTTTGATTTCGACATCCTCGAAGCGGCTCATGGCAGACCCCCGGCCGTAGCAACAGCGCTGAAAAGGGTTATGCCGGACAAGATCATCTTCTCCTACCAGGGAGACGGAGACCTTGCCGCTATCGGCACATCAGAGATCATCCATGCAGCCAACAGAGGGGAGAACTTCTCGGTCTTCTTCATTAATAATGCAACCTATGGCATGACCGGCGGACAGATGGCGCCTACAACAATTACCGGACAGAGAACAACCACTACGCCCAAGGGCAGGGATGTGCAGACCACCGGATATCCGCTTAAAGTATCTGAACTTCTTGCGTCGATCGAGGGTGTCTCTTACATCCAGCGTGTTTCAGTAGATTCCTATAAGAACCTCGTGACAGCAAGAAAGGCCATTGAAAAAGCCTTCAGATATCAGATCGAAGGCAAGGGTTTCAGCCTTATCGAGATCCTTTCACCCTGTCCTACTGATTGGGGCATGAGCACCAGAGCTGCCTCTGACTGGGTCAGGACTACCCTCTCCCAAACCTACCCTCTGGGGCTGGTCAAGGATAAATTCGCGGGAACCAACTGAATTGGAGAAGAGAATTATCATCGCTGGCTCTGGCGGTCAGGGCATACTGTTCCTGGGGAGGATGCTCATGTCAGCGGCCATGCTTGAAGGCAGAGATGTTACCTGGTTCCCCTCTTACGGGGCTGAGATGCGGGGAGGCACAGCAAACTGCACCGTGATCATTGCTGACCAAATGATCGGTTCCCCTGTTGTCATAACGCCAGATATTCTTGTCGTGATGAACGGGGCATCACTCGATCGCTTTCTGCCAAGCCTGAGAAAGAACGGCCTTCTCATATACGACTCATCGCTTATTCACGGCACGATACCAAGGAAGGACATCGTTGCCATCCCTGTTCCCTCGACCAAAATTGCAGGAGATATGGACAATCAGAAATCAGCGAACATGGTGATGCTCGGTGCCTTCATCGCAAAAACAGCATTACTCAAGTCAAAGACCGTATTCAGCATATTTAAGGACAATACCGATCCGAAAAAAGCAGCCGCTTTTTCGGCAAATAGAGGCCTTGTCCAAAAGGGGATGGACTGCATTGAAAATACGTAAGGCCCATATCAGCGATATCAAGGAAATCCAGAAGCTGGTGAACGAATTCGCGCGCAAAGAGCAGATGATACCGCGTTCGCTCAATGAGCTGTATGAAAATCTCAGAGACTTTGTTGTTGCAGAAGAAGAGAAGAAGATCGTCGGTGTCTGCGCTCTTCATATTCTCTGGGATGATCTTGCAGAGGTTCGTTCGCTCGCGGTAAAGAAGGAATTTCACAAAGCTGGCATCGGCCGAAAGATGGTTAAAAGCTGTTTGAATGAGGCAACGGAACTCGGCATCAAAAGGGTCTTTGTCCTCACATACCAGCCTGACTTCTTCAAGAAATTGGATTTTAAAGACACTGACAAGGCTGAACTGCCTCAGAAGATCTGGGGAGACTGCATCCGCTGTCCTAAATTCCCTGAATGTGACGAGCACGCGCTCATCAGGAATTTGTAACTCCTGCATTTGACACTCTGACGGCATGGCCTTGTCCATACCAGGAGCTAAACCACCTGAGCCCGACTCTCTGCTCAGGGATCACCTTTCCCTGTTTACTGATGACCTGAAGGATCTTCCATTGATCGATCTTGCCTGCGGCGACGGCCATAATGGCCTGTTCCTCGCTTCAAAGGGTTTTTCATTGATCCTTGCTGATCTGTCAGAAGAAGCCCTGAAACAGGCTGGCGACACAGCTGCATCACTCGATATTACCGTGACGCTCAGGCATGTTGATCTCGAACAGGAAGATAATAATCCGTTCGAAAATGATATCTTCAGCGCAGTCCTTGTCTTCCGGTATCTTCATCGGCCGCTCATCCCCTTTATCAGAAAATCTCTCAGGAAAGGCGGCCTTCTCGTGTATGAGACCTTTACGACAGAACAAACCCAATTCGGCAGACCAAAAAACCCAGAGCACCTGCTCAAGCCCGGAGAACTGCTTTCATGGTTTCAGGATTGGGAGATCATTCATTCCTTTGAAGGCGTAAAGGAAACTCCGAAGAAGGCTGTCGCGCAGATTATTTGCAGAAAACCATAAGAAGAAATTCTGATTGCAAGAACCGTAATAGCAATTACTGCTTAGTAAGTATCAGTCGCCCCGCTGGGCAAGCCAGACCGTGTACCTCGCCCCTCCACGGGCACCGCGTGAACGCACCGGAACCTCGTCAACCGTAAAGTCGGTCTTGCGAAGACGCTTCACAAACGCGTCATTCGTGCCTGCTGACCAGACTGCCAGCACACCTCTGGGCCGCAACGCATCATACGCAATCTTCAAGCCGCTCAAACCGTAAAGCAGATCATTACTCTTCCGGGTCAGCCCCTCAGGTCCGTTATCAACGTCCAGCATAATGGCGTCGTACGCATTCTGCTTCTCACTCATGATCTGGCCGACGTCCAGTTCACGCACGGTCACACGAGGATCTTTCAGAGGATTACCGGCAAGCTCAGCAAGTGGACCGCGGTTCCACGTTACAACCGCAGGGACCAGTTCTGCCATGACCACCCTGCCATCTGAGCTCAGATTGTTCAGCGCTGCCCGCAGAGTAAAGCCCATACCCAGGCCGCCGATCAGAACGCGGGGATGGGGACGATCAGCAATTCTCTTACAAGAAAGTTCAGCCAGCGCATCCTCTGAGCCATAATGCCGGCTGTTCATGAGCTCGCACTTCTCAACTCTTATCGAGAACTCAGAGCCTCGTTGGTACAATCTCAGCTCGCCGCCGTTTCCAGGCGCCTGCGCACTGTCAAGAAATGTCCAGGGAATCATGACACCCCTCGTGTATAGCCTTCAGATGCATAAAACCAAAAGTCAGGGGCGGGCAGGAATGTTGTAAAAGAGCTGCCTGACAAACCTTTATGCCATTCATTCACACCAGCCAACCTGTCTTCTGAATTTAATGTTGATGACATCTGCATTTATGTGAGCTCCAATAAAATCATGTTGTCATTGCAGATCTTTTGAGGCGTTTCTGGCTGCCGCAACAAAATATTCAGACAAGCTAATCCCCTTCGAACTCGGTCTGACAGTAAGCCTTATAACCCTTTTCTGCGAGCTTCTTTGCGCCTCCCACATCAGGCAGGTTCACGATAAAGGCCATCTCCGCAACTACACCGCCCAATTTCTCAATGAGCGTGGCAGCGGCAAGGGCAGTCCCGCCTGTTGCAAGCAGATCATCGACCAGCAACACTCTTGTTCCGTTGCTGATCGAATCGACATGCATCTCAATCTTGTCTGTGCCGTATTCAAGAGCGTATTCATGGCTGATCGTTTTCCCCGGCAGCTTGCCGGTCTTGCGCACAGGAACAAATCCCTTTCCAAGCGTATAGGCAAGTGCGCCGCCAATAATAAATCCCCGGGCTTCAATGCCAACGATCATGTCGAAGTTGATATCACCGGTAATATACCTCTGGGTGAAGTTATCGATCACCAGTCTGAAACCCACTGGGTCCTTGATAAGCGTGGTAATGTCCCTGAACATAATCCCTTTCTTGGGGTGATCAGGTATGGTCCTTATCCTTGATTTGATCGGCATGATTTTCTCCTTTAGCCGCAGTGGCTGTGCACAGCCGTTATCTTTGATATGGTCTTGAGAAGCAGTTGCTTAACGTTTTCTGAATTCTTATGCATGGTCGCCAGGATCATTTCCCAGGTGACCGGCTCTTCATCCTCTTTCCAACAGTCATAGTCTGTTGACATGGCGATCGCCTGATAACAAAGGCCGAGCTCTCGTGCAAGGATCACCTCAGGGACCGTTGACATGTTGATCACATCAGCCCCGAGCAGCCTAAACATATGCGACTCTGCCTTTGTCGAGAAGCGCGGTCCCTCGATCACCACAACCGTACCCTTTGCATGGTGGCGCAGCTTCAGTTCCTTTGCTGACTTGACAAGCAATGACCGCAGGTCAAAACAAAATGGCTCTGCCATAGGGGTATGGACAACCTTCTTCTTTGTATGGAATGTCAGTATCCGCTGTTTCGTGAAGTCAAGGAACTGGTCAACAAAGACCAGGTCGCCAGGCCTGATCTTTTCACGCAGCGATCCTACTGCGGTGGTAGCCAAAATATGCGTGCAGCCTTCCTGTTTGAGGCTATGGATATTAGCCCTGAAATTCACGCCAGTCGGATATATCGAATGGTCCTTGCCGTGGCGCGCAAGGATCACAACGTCAGTACCATTGATCTTGCCTGTGGTGAGTGATGAAGACGGACTGCCGTACGGAGTCTTTACCTTCTTCTCTTTCTTGTTCTGCAGCAACTTCGGGTCATCCATGCCCGATCCGCCGATAATACCTATCTTGATCCCTGCCATAGCGCCTCCTTCTAAGCGTTATAAAGTCTGCGTATGAAGATTAATGAAATGTCAAAATGGTTGTCAAGCAGCCGGACTTATTGGGTACGTTTCCGTCAAAGTAGAATATCGGTCTCCATCTTTGTCATTCACGCAAGAGAAGCGTGTCGGGAATCCTTCCGAAAAGAAAAAAAGATTCCGGACGAGCCGGAATGACAGATAAGAGACAGATAGAAAATGAGTTCAGGTAGTTTTTTGTTTTCCAACAATAACTGTCGTCGAACCATGTCGCATTGCAGGGCTTTTCAGTGACACTGCCGCCTGCCAGGAGTAGTTCACACTTTCTTTTCAAGCAGTCCTGCCAGACGTTCGAGATGCTTTTTTTCCTCATCACCCAGCAACGAAAACACCTTCTTTGCATCACCCTCGAATCTCCGCCCCATCTTGATATACAAATCATAGGCATTTGTTTCAAGCGATATCGTAAATTCAAGGATAGCATGCAGATCCTTATCCCGTGCCCAGAGGAGCGCCTCATCGAGCCTGATGCCGCCTTCCATGAACTCTCCCTTTTCTGCAGGAAGCTTTTCCTCCACACCAATGCCGCCCGAGAATGTCTTATACAGTTCAGCGAGGGTCTTTTCATGGCTTTCCTCTGCCTTTGCAAGGCTCTGGAACAGGTGTCTGGCATCCTCATCCTTCAGAAACTCGTCGAGCCGAACATAGAACTGACGTGAGCCTTCCTCAAGCATCCATGCGAGCATGGCAAGTTCATCCGGCTTTGCAGCCGCGCTGAAGTACGCCATGCCGGCCTCAGGAGGACCTTCTGCAACAAGGCCTTCCCAGGCCCTGATACCACCCTGCATGTTATATACCGGATTAAAACCTGAGTCAGAAAGGATTGCCGCAGCCGCCCGGCTGCGCATGCCTGAGCCTCAATAGGCTATTGTTGGTTTGGCCTTGTCAACCTCATTAAGATGTTCATGGAGTTCACCAACAGGAATGAGTTTTGCACCGGCAAGATGGCTGAGTTCATATTCTACGGGCTGGCGAACATCGATAAGGTTATAATCGTCTGGGGTCTTGTCCTTCATATATACCCGCGCCTCTTCAGCGGTCATCGAGACTACTGGTTTGAAATAATCGAGTAATGCCATCCGTTCACTCCTCTTATGCAACCTCTTTCAGTTGCTCTTCGAACTCCTTGCTTTTTCTCTCGAACTCCTCAGTCAACGCTGCAAGTTCATTGAACAGGGGTTCTATCTTCTTCTGCATGTCGTGAATATCCTTTGACAGCCCCTGGATCTGGTCTCCATGGCCCTTCTGCGTCGCGTCATGAAGCGCCTTTGTATCATGCTCAATCTTTTTTTCAAGTTTCACAATAGTATGTTCTATCTCTGTCATCCTCTTCTGGATCGGCTTCAGCACCTTTGACTTGTTCGTGACGATCTCCGCACGCATCTTTCTCAGATCCTTTCTGTTGATGCCCTTTTCAGCCTTCGGCCGCTTTTCAGCTCCACTGTCAACAGAGGTTTCATCCTTCCACCCGACCCGGTCAAGGAAATCCTGATACGTGCCCTCGAAGACACTGACCTTATTGTCATCAAAGATCACCAGCTTTTCAGCAACCGCATGGAGGATCATCTCGCTGTGGGTAACAATGACAACCGCACCTGCAAATGCCTCGATCGCCTCAACAAGAGAATCTATTGACTCCATATCAAGATGGTTCGTGGGCTCGTCAAGAAACAGCAGGTTGGCAGGGCTGACCAGGATCTTGCCAAGCAGGACGCGGCTCTTTTCACCACCAGAAAGCACGGATATCTTCTTGAGCGCATGATCCCCGCTGAACATCATGAGCCCGCAGATCTTCCGGCTGACGCCGCGGCTGTGATCAGGGTGAACATCCATGATCTCCTCTTCCACCGTATTTGCCGTATTAAGTCTGCTGATATTTGTCTGGCCGAAATATGCGAGCTTTGTGGCAGGGTGGGGTGTGATCACGCCATGCTGGGGTTTCAGTTCATCTGCAAGAATGTTCAGGAGTGTTGTCTTACCCTTGCCGTTCTTGCCAACGATCGCAATGCGATCCCTCTTACCGATCACCAGGTTAAGGTCTTTGATCAGAGGATGCTGTTTGTCAAAGCCGAACGATACGGTCTCAGCAACCATGAGCTGCTTGCCGGTGAACGGCGCAGCATTAAACGAAAAATCGAGCGTCCTGATATCGGTCAGCTTCTCGAGCCGCTCATGCCTCTGGAGTGCCTTGATCCTGGACTGCACAGCCTTTGCCTTATTTGCCTGGGCCCGGAAGCGGTTGATGAACTGCTCTACATCCTTGCGCTTCTTCTCATCATTCATCCTTGTCTTCTCATGAACCTCTTCTTCAAGGAGTATCTGTTCGAAGAGCTTCTGCGTTGATCCTGGTATCTTGCGAAGTTTGCAGCGATGGACGACCATGGTATGGGTCGTAACACTGTCCATGAAATCGCGGTCATGGGTGATAAGGATCAGTTCACCCTGCCATGCCCTGAGTTCCTGCCCAAGCCAGCGGATCGAGACAATATCAAGATAGTTCGTAGGTTCGTCAAGCAGAAGCAGGTTCGGCTCTGATACGAGAACCTTTGCGAGGTTCAGACGGATCTGGTACCCGCCCGAAAGAGATTGAGGAGATTTTTCGAGATCGTCATCAGTAAAGCCGAGACCGCTCAAGATCTTCTTCACCTTGTACGTCTCATCAATGCCGTCCTCATTTGGCCTGAGGCTGAGGCTTGCCTCTTTGAGAACGGTCTTCTTGGTAAAATGTATGTGCTGCGAAAGATGTCCGATCCGGTAACCCTGCGGCACGCTGATATTTCCTGAGTCAGGGTGCTCTTCATCAAGGATCATCCTGAAGAGCGTTGTCTTTCCGGAGCCGTTCCTGCCGACAAACCCAACTCTCTCTCCCTGATTGATCGTACAGGTGACGCCGTCAAATATGGTCTGTTTGCCAAATACCTTGCTGAGATTATTTATCTGTAACATAAACCCCTTCTTGTTTTTCCGTGAATATGTAAAATGACATGTAAACGTTGTCTCTGCTGCGGTATGTCTGAAGAAAACCTCTGATCGCTGCCGCTAATGCAGGTATTTAGAATATAAGAAAAATGTCCGATATATCAAGTTTACCTCACTTACAAGCCATTGACTTTGGGGTTGTTTCTGCCTAAAAAAGTAAAATATATTCGTCCAAATTTAGCCAGCCTGGATCGGGGTGTCCGTTCGGCAGATGCAGAGGCAAAGGTTTCCACTGATGTCTATGTCCTGTCCCGCAGCCGTTTTAATACAGAGTCCCTGTCTACACCCTCCATGGGTGTTCAGGTCTTTGCCCGCCTCGCTATTGCTATTACCGAGAGGCTTCGCTGCACGAACTCAGAGCTGCGTATTTTCGCAGAGCGATTGCAAACCTGAGAAGAATGAAGATTATCAGGAGAAAAACAGATCAAACGATACAATGGCAATGCAGTTAATTTGATTATCTTCTGAGATACCAATAGTTCGTGCAGTTCAAAAAATCGCTCTTACCTCTATACGTGCTTAGAATAAATTGAGAACAGTCAACAAATGATTTTGGCTGAGCATTATATGCTTCTGTGCTTTTTTCGCTTTCGATGCGGATTACAGTCTCTTTTATTGCCCGTATCTCATCGTTATTGAAACAAAGTTCCTTATTACCAACGTTTGGCGAACAGAACTTATCACCTAAATCGTAAAAAAAACCCTTCATAACGCTGCCATTTTTTAATGTAAGCTCTAAAGGCTTCGGCGCAGCGAAGCAGAAAGAACTCGGCAATAGTAAAATCAAACAACATACAACTATCTTGCGCAGCATTAATCGCGCTCCTCATTAACATCTTGCACTGCTTTCCTGAGAGTGTCCTCTCTTTCAAGCATTCTATTAATGCGAGCTTTTTGGTCCTGAATTTCGCTCATCTGGTCAACATTACGAAATTCTTTTCGCATTCTCTTATGTGCATCAGCTTCTTCCTTGTATTTATTCAGACTTGCGTCTGAAAAATTGCCTGATGGCACTGCACTCTCATTCAAAACAGTCACTGACGCTTTCTTTATCTTGGGTGTTCCCCTCACATAGGTATTGGCAGCTACCAAACCAGACAACTCGTTACCAGCCGCCTTCCATGAAGCTGTCCATATGTCAGCTATTTCATTAGCCAGAATATCATAAAACTGAATGAGCTTGTTATCGCGCAGAAGCCCTTTTTCATATTGATAGACTGACTCGGTAAAGTTAATAGAAGTCATGGCCGCATAGTTGGGTGCAGGAGCAAATCCATCATACATGACTCTTACTTCAGGCAGAAAATTATCTGCATTGCACGACTCAGTTATCTGCACAGGGTTACTTTTCAAGAATGCATACATTGTGATAGCTGCAAACTCTCGCGCAATAAAGCGCGTCGAGTAATCATCGGGTTTTTTCAGCATCTTCCTCAGTTCATTAAAAGACGTTTCATAGTCCTTTCTTTCTGACTTTGACATGGCATGCACGGACGGTAATTCCTTGATAATTGATTTTTCCAAGGGCTCGAGAACTTTCCGAAGATTTTCTGGCGTCATTTTTATTGCGTCAATCACCGCAGTCTCATGGATTTTCATTAAGCAATCTGAAGTTAATGCAGTGGCACTAATGGGAAATAAAAACCCGATCAAAAGAAACAAAAAGACGATAATCTTTCGCATATGCCCCCCATATTTCAAAACTCAGAATATCGTAGAAAGTTTATCACAGCAACAAAACAATTTCCAGATGATAGTATTAATTATTGCAGGCAAGCCAAGGCGCGCATTATAGCGGTGCCTTGAGCGCATAGTTCGCATACTCAGTTATTTTCTGCTCAGCAACGTTTCGAGGCAATGTTCCCGGATGCCGTAGAAATCCTTTATCTTGTCGATCTTTACCAGAAGATCTTCCCGGTCTGGAGTTGTATCGCGTTTTATCGCCAGGAGCATCTTGTTCTTGCTCGTATGTTCCTGGGAGACAAACTCAAGGAGCTGGGTTGTATAGCCGTATGCCTCAAGGAGAAGGGCACGTAAACTATCTGTTACCATCTCTGCTTCCTGCCCAAGGTGAACACCAAATTTGAGCACAGGTTCCATAACCTCCGGAATGCACATTTGCTGCCTGATCTGCTTGTGGCAGCATGGTGCACACATGATGATTTCCGCACCAGAGCGGATGCCAAGGTAAATTGCCTGATCGGTTGCAGTGTCGCAGGCGTGCAACGCAATCATGATATGGATTGTTTCCGGCGAATAGCTGCTGACATCACCTTGATAAAAACACAAACTGTCTATCGCCAGTTTCTTCGCGGTCTCATTACAAAAACGCACGAGATCTTCACGCAATTCAATGCCAGTCACGTGCGCCCGGACATTATGGGAGTTCCGAAGGAGATCATGCATTGCAAATGTCAAATACCCTTTTCCAGACCCGAAGTCCACCACATGAACGTCTTTTGTCTTCGAGATCAGGGATGACTCAAATGCATGCTGAAAGATTTCCAGGAATTTATTGATTTGTTTCAATTTTCGAGCCATTGATGGGATAATGCGATGCTCCTCATCTGTGATTCCCAGCGCTGTCAGGAAAGGGTTACCGGGATCAAGTAAACGCTTTTTATCCCGGTCATGCTCCTTTGAAGGGGCAGCATTGTGGCTCGCCTTGCTGCTACTCCAGCGGCACTTGCCTTTCCGGCTGAACTCTATCTGGACATCCTCAGTTAATGAAAACAGGTGAGCGCTCATGAAAGGATCTCCAATAAGCTGACCGATCGTCTCGATGCCGGCAGACACGGTGGCATTCTTCGTGACCTCCCTGGTCACGTAGCAATAGATCAAGGAAAGGCGCTGCTGGCCAGTAACGGTAACTTCTCTGACAAGGATTCGTTTCAGTTCTGAATCCTGGCCCCGATATTTTCCGAGAACAAGTTTAACAAACGTATTCTGCTCAAGGCTGTCCCTCAAACGGCTCAGAAGCCGCTCTTTATCGTTGGGTTCATAGTGATTGGAAGCGCTGTCGGCCATTTTCAGATCTTTCCTTTTTTATGGTTATAATTACTATGCCCTGAGGGTTTTCTTTGGCCTCATACGCGAGATGATAGCATAGCCCTGCCGGCTTGTTCAGCTGCCTATACCAGCGTAACGATCGTCACGCCGCCTGCACCCTCGGACGGCTCCCCGTGCCTGAACTGTTTAATCAGCGGATGTCGGGTCACATGTTCCCGCACTGCTTTGGCAAGAATGCCTGTGCCATATCCATGAATGATCGTGACCTCGCGGAAACCGGCAAGGGAGGCGTGGTTCAGGAACGGTTCGAGCCTTGAGAGCGCCTCATCAACACGCATGCCAACCAGATTGATCCTGGATGGCACCATCTCTTCATGCGGATTCTGATTCAGTGTCCTGGTTTTATTTTCAGTAAGCAGCCTGCCCTTCTTTATCCTGATGTCAGTCAGTGGCACAAGGATCTCCTTTGAGCCTGCTATAACCTTCACCCGGTCAGCCTGTGGCATAATCCCGGAAACAGTGCCATCGTAACCGAGTGACTGCACATAGACCATGTCACCTACATGAATATCTTCAATGCTGAGCGTTCCGGTCTCATCCATTGCATACTGCGAGAGCGTTTCCGTTATCTGGCGCTGCTTCAGCTCAACATCCCTGATCTTATCCTGCAGCTCTTTCTTCTCTTTTTTCTTTATCTCATCCAGTTCAAGCCGCATCTGCCGTTTGATGTCCGATACAATATGAAGCGCTTCCCTATGGGCCGCTGCAAGCAACTCCCTTTTCTGCACCTCTGCCTCTGCTATTCTCCGCGAAATCTCTTTTTCCTTGACCTCAGCCTCGGCCTGCTTCTTTCTCAGCTCCTCAAGGAGCTGTTCATACTCTGCCCTCTTCTCATTAAGATCAGCCATGAGGCTATCAAGCTCCATCTTGCCGCCGCCTAAAAGCTCCTTTGCCGCATCAACAACATTGGCAGGCAATCCATATTTTCGCGCTATCTCAAGGGCGTGAGACTGGCCTGGTTCGCCGGTCCTGAGGCGATACAGGGGAGTCAGCGTTTGCTTGTCAAACTCCATGGAGGCGTTCGCCATGCCCGGAGCCCGGTGCACAAAACCTTTGATGCCCATGAGGTGGGTAGTTGCAAATACCAGGGAACCCTTGCTCTGCAGTTCCTTCAGGACTGCGCAGGCAAGCGCTGTGCCCTCATCAGGATCTGTGCCTGTCCCAAGTTCGTCTATCAAAACCATTGCCTTTGTATCAGCAGTCTCAAGAACCTGAGCGATATTCCTGACATGAGCAGAGAAGGTCGAAAGGTTGCTTTCGATCGACTGCTCGTCGCCCATATCCACAAGCAGCGAACTGACAAGGGGAAAGCTTGATGCTGCATCGGCAGGCACCGGAATGCCGGACAAGGCCATGCAGAGCAGGAGACCGACCGTCTTTATGGATATGGTCTTTCCACCGGCATTCGACCCGGTAATGACCATGCAGGTCTCATCTCCCCCAAGCTGGATGTCCAGGGGAACAACCTTTCTGTCAATGTCTGACCTTTGAAGAGATAGCGCCAGAAGCGGATGGCGCGCATGCACCAGCCTGATCGTATTTGATCCGCTAATCTCCGGAACTTCCATATGCAGCTGGTCAGCGAACCGTGCAATGCAGTTCAGCATATCGAGATGAACTATGACAACAAACTCGGCTGCTATCTCGTCTGCCCTCTGCCTAATCTCCGAAGAGATGGCACGAAGGATGCGCAGCTCTTCAGCTTTCTCTTCTGCAGAAAGGTTCTCTAATTCATTCGACAGATGAATGACAGCAAGGGGCTCGATAAAGGCTGTCTCGCCGGACTTTGAGATATCATGAACAACACCGGGCACCATGCCCTTGGAGTCCATGCGCACAGGGATTACCCACCTGCTTGCCCTCTTGGTTATGAAATCGTCCTGAAGAAAAACGGAAAGCGAGGCATCCCGCGTCATCTCCTCAAGTCTCTTCTGAATACCCAGTTCGAGCCTTCTCAGTTCCCTGCGGATACCTGCAAGAACAGGAGACGCACTGTCTTTGATATGGCCGTCAGCATCGATCGACTTCTGTATGGTCTTGAGAAGATCAGGCTGGCCTGACAACGGGCGGGTCAGTTCAGGCAGGGCCTTAAGCTCTTCAAACTCAGAAACCTGCGTTGATATCTCCAGCGCCATGTCGAGCACCGGCACAAAGGCAGATATCTCAGGAGCCTCAAGCACGGCTCCCTGCGGCCTTACACGACTGAGAAGATACGTGATGTCCTGAAATGCATGCAGTCTCAGGGGAGATCCCTGACAAGAGATCCTGCGAATATCCTCGATCAATAAAAAGCGGTTCTGAATATCGTCCACTGAGAAAAGAGGAGCAATATCCAGAACCGCCTGTTTCGATATCTCACTATGGACGGCATCGGAAATAATTTCCAGAAGCCGGTCGAATTCAAGCAGTTGAAGGGTGTTCTTCGTGATCATGAAGAACTATTTTACCCTAACTGCCTGTATTACGGTATATCAGTCGAACCGCTCTATCGCATTATGCTTTTTGTTATAGATCATCTTGTCATTGCGATCCAGCTTCTTGTCGAGCTTATCCTGCTCCTTCTCTGTAAGTCTGCCATCAGACTTCATACGCGAATATACAGTTCTGATCTTATCCAGATTCTCCTGAACGATCTCAGCCTCTTTTCTTGTAAGATCACCTGTGCGTACTCCATCGTCTATCCTCTTCTGCTGCTGATGGATCCTGGCCTCAAACCCTGTCGGCTTCTCGTGGTCACGATGGGGTGCAGGAGCCTGTGCAGGCATAGGCATTGGCTGATAGAGGCGCCTGATCTCGTTATTACGCCTGTCCTGGATCATCCTGCTGTTAAGGTCAAGGTCGCGGTCCAAGCGGTCAGCCTCGCTGGGAGTGAGTCTTCCATCTGCCTTCATGCGGCCATATTCATCCCTGATATGATTAAGATTATCCTGAAGCATATCAGCTTCGCGCCGCGTGAGATCTCCCTTTGCGATTCCCTGGTCGATCCTCTTCTGCTGATTCTCGATCCTATCGCGGAAATCATTTCTCTGCGGTTCATGCCGGGGCACAGGAACAGGGGTCGGCGCAGGCATGGGCATAGGGGTATAAACCCGCCGGATATCATTATTCTTCTTATCCGTTATCATACGGTTGTTCTGATTGAGATGTTCGGATAGCCGTTCGATCTCAGCCTGACTCAACCTGCCGTCCCTCTTGGCCCGTGCATACTCATCCCTGATCCAGTTGAGGTTGTCGATCAGAACGTCAGCCTCGCGCCGCGTCAACTCACCGGAAGCAATACCCTGGTCGATCCTGCGCTGCTGGTTATCGATCCGGGTTCCAACGTCATACCGGTCAGCCCGGTCGTAAGGCCCATAATTATCGCTGTAATAAGGCCGCTGCTCAGGCTGCACGCAGGCGCTAAATCCGAATACCAATCCCGCGGTCAGAAACAATAACAATGCTTTTCTCATGATCAAATCCTCCTTTTTATAGTTCAACCCGGAAAGAGATAAAATGTTTCGTCTTTCTGTATAGAGTTTAGGCGCTGTTCTGGTCATTGTCAAGCATGAAGAAGTCAGCATTTTTCAAAGACAAAAAGGACCCGGCTTGTATCTATACGATGAAAGTGAATATACTAATCAATGCAGAACAGAAAAGAAAAGATTCAGGATTATGTCGTCACTTTTTGATAATTCAGCATTCTTCCTGAATCTGTTTAATGCGATCCCGTCGCCGGTTTTCGTTGTCGACAATGACGTCAGAATACTTCATTTGAACCGTGCCGCAGAAGGACTTATGCTGACCGAAAAGAGCGGCGAGAGCGTTTATCATAAACGCGGCGGAGATGCCCTCCATTGCATTCATGCCGGGGAGACACCGGAGGGATGCGGACATGCGCCTGCTTGTGCGGACTGTGTCATCAGAAACTCTGTTAATAATGCCTTCTCCGGTGACAAGGTGCACCGGAAGAAAACCACGATGGAGCTTTCAACGAAAAAGGGGATACAGAAAGTTCATGTCCTCGTCACCACATCGCCGTTTCAGTTCAACGATAAGGACTTCTCCCTGCTGATCATCGAGGATATTTCAGAGCTTCTTCAGCTTCGGAGCCTGCTTCCTATCTGCGCCTGGTGCAAGAAGATCAGAGATGACGATAACTACTGGCAGACTCTTGAGGAATACTTTGGCACGCACCACGACCTCGAGTTTTCACACGGCATGTGCGAAGACTGCTACAAGAAACACTGTGCAGAACTGCACGGTTAAGACTTTTTCTCTTCCACCACAACGTCGGTCTTGATATGAAGCTCCCTGAGCTGCTTTGTCTCGACCGCTGACGGCGCGCCGGACATCACGCAGGATGCCTTCTGCGTCTTGGGAAAGGCTATGACATCCCTGATTGAGGTTGCGCCGACCATGAGCATTACAAGCCTGTCGAGGCCCAAAGCAAGGCCGCCGTGGGGCGGGGCACCATACTGGAGCGCATCAAGAAGGAACCCGAATTTGGTGCGGGCATCTTCTTCATTAATGTTCAGCAGTTCGAACATCTTTTTCTGGAGCTTCTGGTTATGGATTCGTATGCTTCCGCCGC
>CAZDLA010000009.1:93121-94766 GCA_964506525.1 uncultured Nitrospiraceae bacterium | reverse complement strand
GTATCATGAGTGAAGGCCGTAAGGCGTGATTCGTAATTGGTGATTCGTGATTGGTAGAATAAGACGAAAATGGTAAAAACCCATAAAGATCTGGATGTCTGGAAAAAGAGCATGGACCTCATGATAGATGTCTATAGGGACACTCAAACATTTTTAAAAGAAGAGGTGTACGGTCTGACCAGTCAGATTCGCAGAGCGGCTGTTTCCATCCCCAGCAATGTGGCAGAAGGAGCCAGCAGAAATTCAAAAAAAGAATTTTGTCAGTATTTATATATAGCGTTAGGATCTGCTTCAGAACTTGAAACACAGATATTGATTGCTGACCGGCTGGGCTATGTTCAGGAGAGCGGCAAGATCCTTGAAACAATAGAGGCGATCAAAAAGATGCTTAACGGTCTTATCAGGCATCTTACCCGGAGGGCGCCATAATCTATTTCAGCCATTGCCATACGATCAGTATTCACAATTCAGATACCACAATTCACGTTTTACGTCTTACGCTTCATCCACCTCAGCGGACCGGCCTTTGGCCGGCGAGTTACAAATCACGAATTACGATTCACGGTTTACGGTCATGAACAAAGACTCAAGGATATTCGCAGCGGGCGGGACTGGGATGGTGGGCACTGCCATTATCCGGCGGCTGCTTGCAGCCGGGCACAAAAACATCACCGCAAACTATTTCAGCAAAGAACCCCTCACGAATTACGATTCACGAATCACGTTTACCAGGCTTGATCTTACCCGTCAGGCTGATGTTGAGGCTTTTTTTGAAAAGGAACGGCCAGAATATATTTTTCTTGCTGCAGCCAGAGTCGGCGGTATTCTGGCCAACAGCACGTATAAGGCTGATTTCATCTACGACAATATCATGATCGCATCGAATGTGATCCATGCTGCATACAAGTTTAACGCGGCAAAACTTCTCAACCTCGGCTCGTCCTGCATATATCCTAAGCTCGCTCCCCAGCCGATGAAAGAGGAATGCCTTCTGACCGGAACGCTCGAGCCGACGAATGAGCCTTATGCTGTAGCGAAGATCGCAGCGATCAAGCTCTGCAGATACTACAATGAACAGTACGGCACGAACTTTATCTCTGTTATGCCGACAAACCTGTACGGGCCCTATGACAATTTTGACCTCCAAAACTCCCATGTTCTGCCGGCAATGATCCGGAAATTCCATGAAGCGAAAGAGACCGTAATTCGTAATCCGTCATCCGTGAGCAGTAAGCAGATCACGAATCATCCAGCCTCGGGCGGATCCGCTGGGGCGGACGAGTCACGCCCGACTGCAGTTACGCTCTGGGGGACGGGCGCACCCTGCCGTGAGTTCCTGTATGTTGATGATCTTGCAGATGCCTGCGTTTTTCTTATGGCGCGGTACGACGCAGAACAGATCGGCGAATTCGTAAATATTGGCGCGGGTTCTGACCTTCCTATTAAGGAACTCGCAGAGATGATAAGAACAATAGTTGGTTTTGAAGGAGCCGTAGTTTGGGATACTACCAAGCCTGACGGCACACCAAAGAAACTGCTCGACATATCAAGGATCAAAGGGCTCGGCTGGGAACCAAAAACAGCCCTTGAAGACGGGATCAGGAAGACGTATGAATGGTATTTAGAGGCCGTAAATCGTGAGGCG
>CAZDLA010000009.1:0-93021 GCA_964506525.1 uncultured Nitrospiraceae bacterium | reverse complement strand
CCCGCCACAGGCGGGTCCGCTGAGGCGGATAAAGCGTGAACTGTATACGTCAACAATCTAAAGGCCGTGAGGCGTAAGTCGCCCGCCACAGGCGGGTCCGCTGAGGCGGATAAAGCGTGAACTGTATACGTCAACACTCTGAACGCCGTGAATCGTGATTCGTAATTCGTGAACTGTAAAAGAAGAAAAATTGACATTGAGATTGCGGAGAAAAGTTCTTATGAGTAATTGCCTTTACAACTCACGACTTACGAATCACGAATCACAAGGAGATTGAAATGATAGTTCCTGTTATCCTTTCCGGCGGCTCAGGCACAAGGCTCTGGCCACTTTCCCGGGAATTGTACCCAAAGCAGCTCCTGCCTCTTGTGGGCAATAGCACCATGCTTCAGGCAACTGTTGCAAGGCTTTTCGGTATTCCGGATATCGCGGAACCGCTCATTGTTGCCAACGAAAGCCACCGTTTCATGATCGCTCAGCAGATGCAGCAGATCAATGCTGCGCCCTCTGCCATCATGCTTGAGCCTGTAGGCAGAAACACCGCACCTGCAACAGCCGCTGCAGCGCTTCATGCTTTATCGAAAGGAAAAGATCCCCTTCTGCTCATCCTGCCGGCTGACCATGTGATCAAGGATACGAAAGCGTTCCAGGCCGCAGTTGCAGAGGCCATGAAATATGCCTTGGAGGGAAAACTGATCACGTTCGGTATTGTGCCGAACGCTCCCGAGACAGGGTATGGGTATATAAAGAAAGGCAGCGCATCATCCGCCTCAGCGGACCCGCCTGTGGCGGGCTCATCACTCATCACGGCCTTTCATGTTGCCCGCTTTGAGGAAAAGCCAAGTCCGGCAAAAGCGGCATCATTCGTGAGATCAGGGGACTATCTCTGGAACAGCGGCATGTTCATGTTCAAGGCATCTGCATATCTGAAGGAGCTGAAACAGCATGCCCCGGAAATGCTCAAGGCTTGCGAGAAAGCTCTGAAGAATGCGGTGAAAGATTTTGATTTCCTGAGGCTGGACGAAAAGGCCTTTGCTTCCTGCCCAAGCGATTCGATTGACTATGCTGTCATGGAAAAGACAAAGGCGGCTCTTGTAATCCCTCTTGATGCAGGATGGAGTGATGTGGGTTCCTGGTCATCGCTATGGGAAGTGCTGCCCAAGGACAGCCAGGGCAATGCCTTTTCCGGTGACGTGATCGCCCATGATCTGAAAAACTCGTTCATATTTGCAGGCAACAGGCTTGTTGCAGCTATTGGCATGAAAGACTGCATTATCGTCGAGACCTCTGATGCCGTGCTCGTCACGCATAAGAACGAGGCCCAGAAGGTGAAGCACATTGTCGAACAGCTCAAGAGAGAGAAGCGGGATGAGGCACTGCTGCATCGCAGGGTAAACCGGCCATGGGGAGCATACGAGTGCATTGACAGCTCTGACCGATTCCAGGTTAAGCGCATCACCGTGAATCCGGGCGCAACCCTCTCGCTCCAGAAGCATATGCACAGGGCTGAACACTGGATCGTGGTAAAGGGCACAGCCCGTGTTACGCGCGGCAGAGAAGTTATGACCATTGGAGAGAACGAGTCAACCTATATCCCTCTCGGCGTCAAACACCGCCTTGAGAATCCCGGGAAGATACCGCTGGAACTGATCGAAGTGCAGTCCGGCAGCTACCTTGGAGAGGATGACATCGTGCGGTTCGAGGATGTGTATGGGAGACAAGACAGGCTCAAAGTTGAAGGTTCAAAGTTCAATGTTCGAAAACCCGGGAAAAGGAATTGATCATGCTGTTTGTCCGTCTGCAGACAAAACATCATGAAAATGGACGGATAGTCGCTTATGTTCCCTTTGTAAATACCTGTTGCTCCTCACGCCTGACGCTTCACGTCTTGCGCAGGAAAAATGAACTGCTTTAAGGCGTACGACATACGGGGACGGGTCCCGGATGATCTGAATGAGGAGATCGCGTACCGCATCGGCAGGGCATATACCGAGTTCCTGAAAACAGAGCGTGTCGTAATAGGACGGGATATCAGGCTGTCGAGTGAATCCCTGACCGCAGCGCTCATGCAAGGTTTGCTTGACTCAGGGACTGATGTGCACGACATCGGCGTCTGCGGCACAGAAGAAGTGTACTTCAGCACATTCCATTTCAAGATGGATGGCGGCATCATGGTGACTGCCAGCCATAATCCTGCTGACTATAACGGCATGAAACTTGTAAGGGAGGTATCAAAGCCTGTGAGCGGAGACACCGGCCTTCATGAGATCAGGCAATTAGCTGAAAGGAATGAATTCAGAGTACCGACAGGCAAAGGCAATATCCATTCCCTTGCTCACCGCGAAGAGTATATAAACCATCTGCTCGGGTACGCTGATAAAAGCATATTCACCCCTCTGCGTATCGTGGTAAACCCCGGCAACGGATGCGCAGGCCCTGTCATTGATCTTCTTGAAAAACATCTCCCCTTCAAATTCATCAAGATACAGCATGAACCTGACGGAAAATTTCCAAATGGTATCCCTAACCCTCTCCTGCCTGGAAATCGTGCAGCAACAGCTGAGGCGGTCAGAGCGCATGGCGCAGATCTTGGCATAGCCTGGGACGGGGACTTTGACCGCTGCTTCTTCTTTGATGAAAAAGGGGAATTCATAGAGGGCTATTACATTGTAGGCCTCCTTGCCCAGGCATTGCTTGCAATACATCCTGGAGCACGGATCATTCACGACCCCCGGCTCACCTGGAACACGATCGATATCGTAGAAAAAGCGGGCGGCATCCCGGTGCAGTCCAAAACCGGCCATGCCTTTGTCAAGGAAAGGATGCGGCTTGAAGACGCCGTGTACGGCGGCGAGATGTCAGCCCACCATTACTTCAGGGACTTTGCATACTGCGACAGTGGCATGATCCCCTGGCTCCTTATTGCTGAGATCTTATGCAGGACAGGGAAATCCCTCTCATCACTGGTGAGTGAGAGAATGGCAATGTTCCCTGCAAGCGGCGAGATCAACAGAACACTGATTGATCCTGCAGGCACGATCAGGAAAATAGAGGAACGCTATGGTAAGGATGCTGTTTCAACAGACCACACTGACGGCCTGAGTATGTCATTCCATTCATGGCGTTTTAATCTGAGAAGTTCGAACACAGAGCCGGTTGTCCGCTTAAACGTTGAGGCCAGAGGCGATGAAAAGCTTATGCATGATAAGACAGACGAGATCCTCTCCTGTCTTGAGGGTTAGCCATAATGGTTGTATTTTTTGAAATATTGTTCATAAAATAGGAGAAGTATGGGGGGAGGAATGTCGGATATCGTTACAAGCCTGATGTCATTTATTGTTCCTTTTGGCGTAGCGCTGTTCATTCTTCCGAGGTTCGCCCACATTGCCTCTGAACTGGGACTGGTTGACCATCCAAACCACCGCAAGGTGCATGCTGTTGCCAAGCCACTGGTCGGAGGCCTTGGCATGTCTCTGGGTGTTGCCTTCGGCTGCCTGCTTTTTCTGCCGCTCACGAATATGAGGGGATATTATGCCGGGGCGATCCTGCTGGTTGTGATAGGCTTTTTTGATGATTTCAGGGAAGTGAACCACAGGATGAAGTTTGTTGCCCAGATAGTATCAGCTGTCCTGGTTATTTA
Source organism: uncultured Nitrospiraceae bacterium (assembly GCA_964506525.1). Lineage (GTDB taxonomy): Bacteria > Nitrospirota > Thermodesulfovibrionia > Thermodesulfovibrionales > UBA6898 > UBA6898. Next base: position 89,381 of record CAZDLA010000009.1, on the reverse strand, counting down.
CTTCAGCAATGTTTCTCTGCATACGTTTGGAGATCTTCTTAATATAAAAACCTTCAATTTCCCCTCACTGGCGCTGCCCATGACCGTGATCGGTTTTGTAGGAGTGATTAATGCAATGAACATGATCGACGGGGTTGACGGTCTTGCCGGAGGCATATCACTTATAATCTTTATATCGTTTGCGTATCTCGGTTATCTCGATAATCATCGGGATATCATGCTGCTCTGCCTGGCGCTTTCAGGCGCTCTCGTGGCATTCATGCGATACAACTGGCATCCGTCACATCTTTTCATGGGAGATGCAGGAAGTCTCTTCCTCGGCTTCTCTGCTGCTTTTATCTCTGTCGCTCTTACCCAGGAACCGAACAGCATTGCCCGGCCAGTGGCGCCGCTGCTGATCCTTGCCGTTCCGATCGTTGATACCTTGACTGTCATGACCAAGCGGCTCATGAAAGGCAAAAGCCCTTTCTTCCCGGACAAAACTCACCTGCATCATATACTGCTCAAGTTCGGTTTCAGCAAACGGCAGACAGTCGCGATCATGCTCGGCATGTCAGCAGCATTTTCGGCTGTTGCTCTTGCCGGGACCCTGCTGGATATTCCGGAATACTATCTGTTCTTCCTCTTCCTTGTGTACTTCTTCATCTATTTCATCGCATCTTTTTTCATCGGAAATGTGCTGAGGAAGCGGAGAAGAAATGCCGGTCTTCATGCAAGGACAATATAAATATAGATGCTTGCAAGCTTGCAGGCTGGTAAGCTTGCTTCTGAATCTGCGGTTACGTGATACTCAAAAATCATGTTGTCATTGCAGATCTTTTGCGGTATTTCTTCCGGCTGCAATGCAGCATTAAGAGCTACTCGGGCAGCTTATTTTACACTGACAAAAAAGCGGAACTTCTTGTATGAAAGGATTACGCCGTCAGGAACGATCTCCTCAACCCTGATGCCCGGTTCAAGCTCCTGACCTTCCCGCATCATGCGTTCATTTATCCGGGCCATTCTTCCTGAGGGACTGTCTGAATAGAGAAAGGCGGTTATCGAAAAGCCCGGAAGGCTGCCTCGTATCGAAGAGGGGAGCTCCGGGATTTTGTACAATTTCCTGTCCGGAAGGGGCTCTGCCGGAATCTCGGGCTTTTGCTCCTGCCGTGATGCTTCGATTGTCTTCTGTTTTTCATTCTCAGCCTTCAGCTCATTTTTCGCAGGGTTGTACGTCTTCTGCGTTTCTTCAGGCAGGCTCTTTCTGACAGGAGGAGCTGGAGAAGGACTCACTGAAGATGGTTCTGATACACCTGATGAGGCAGGGGTCCCGGATACCATTGTCTCCGGCTTCTTTATGTCCTGCCTCATAACCGGAGCCGCCAATCCCGAAAAGCTTTCGGGAGACGGAGCTGCAGTCATAACCATTTCTTTCGGCTTCTTCGGCAGTAACCACCAGCCCAGAAGTACAGCACTCAGAGAAAAAACTGCAATTATTATATACGGCCAGGCAGTCCTGCGTTGGGAATGGTATACGACAGAGTCCTGTTCATTGAGGCCGGGAATTCTCCCCCTCCTCCGTTCCTTTTCGAGCTTCTTGAGCGCATCGAGAATATAGGACACTGTTATATTCCCCCGCTGCCCTTTCTGAGCAGGGGCTCCCCGGCACCGTATCGTGATTGAAGATGGATCACAGTATGAACTCCAACAATACCGTCAGGCATAAGACCTTCTTCGATCTGGAACTTTTTAATTTCTTTCACCAACTCTCCGTCATAGGTATCTTTCAGCCCGAACCGACTTTCCCCTGTCTTCTTCGCAACAAACTGTGCAAGCCACTCAAGCTGCCTGCCGCTTTCCCCTGGCCTGATCTCGCCGCGCCAGCCAGGAGGAACTTTCCAGAATAATATATATTCACCGAGCCATTTCTTTTCTAAATCCTTTACGTCAACCGTCAGGTCACGGTCAGCAAGGAAAAGAGTGATGCGCTGGCCCTGGACAGATTTAAGCAGGGCGTAAAAACTGTTTCCCTTATCATCAAAAAGCTTCAGGACCGAAGGCCTGTTCAGATCTATCAGCCGCTTCATGTCGCTTAATCCCTTGAGACACTGCAGTCCTTCCTTTTTGGCCTGTCCGCAGACAGCGTTCTTCTGGACAACCTGATAGGAGGAACCCCATTGTTTAAAGAGAGCCTGAAAGGCCATCTCTTCGGACTGATCAAGGGCCTGCTCAGGCGGCCACTGAAGCGCACCAGCCGGCATGAGAGGAACTGACTGTGGTTTTGCCTGAACTGCCCGGTCGGGAAGAGTTGAGCGCTGAAAAATATTCTGGGAGGAAAACATCACAAGCGCAACCACAGCACCAATCACAACCATGCCGGCTGTGATCCAGCCTGCGATCTTCACGTAATGCCCGTTGTCTTTACTCTTGCCAAAAACCTCTTGCGCCGCCTTCTTCAGCGTGGCCTTGTCAACTTTGTCTTTCCCCTGCACATATGCCCCAAGCATTGACCGGTCACAGATCAGGTTGATCAGCCGCGGCACACCATTGCTGAGCTGATACAGGGTCGGCATCAGAGAGGCTGGGAAAAGCTGACGATGAACGCCGCCGATGGCAAGGCGGTGAATAACATAATCTTCCACATCTTTTTTTGAAAGAGGCCCAAGGTGAAACCGGGCAGTGATCCTCTGCTCCAACTGGCTCATGCCCGGCTGGCTCAGCATTTCCCTGAGCTCAGGCTGACCCAATAAAATGATCTGGAGCAGTTTAGCCTGATTCGTCTCAAGGTTCGTAAGCAGCCGCACCTGCTCAAGCACATCCGGGCTGAGGTTCTGGGCTTCTTCTATGATCAGCACGGTCTTATGGCCCTTTGCATAGGCAGTAAGCAGAAAATCATTGATGCGGTCGATGAACATCTTATTGCTGGTGGTGCCTTCGGGATAGGCTATGCCGAGCTCATCGCAGACCACGGCAAGCAGTTCCTCGACCGAAAGCCTGGGGTTGAGCACAAATGCAATATGCGTGTCAGGAGGTATCTGATCGAGAAGGCAGCGGGATACGGTGGTCTTGCCTGTGCCAACATCGCCGGTCAGGAGGATAAATCCGCCATCACTCCCGATGCCAAAGGTGAGGTGCGCCAAAGCCTCCCGGTGCTGTTCGCTCATGAACAGATAACGGGGATCAGGAGCAATCGAAAAGGGAGGTTCTTTCAGCCCAAAATATTCTTGATATAAAACAGTCATGCCCGATGGATCCTCTGTTATTACAAGCGCTTGTATGGTTTACAGCGTACAATAAAATTCAGGTAAAAAACAAATCATGTGCAAATCAGGCGAACCTGATGCTCCTCCTGTTGGCGTTAAGCACCAGAGGTAGGCGCTATAGGCGAAGGCCGGTCATGCCCCCTTTATCTGCTGATACTCTTTATAATACCAAAGCAGCTCATTGACCGCATACAATGGAAAAAATCATCTATAAGACAACAGGCACAAACCCGCCATCGCAGGCAGCAGACCTTCTTGCGCTCAGAACCGGGCTGTCGAAGGGCAGGATCAAGGATGCCATGATCAAGGGCGCTGTATGGGTAAAGCGAAAAGGCAGCATGAAACGTCTCAGAAAGGCAACGACCATCCTCTCACCCCACGATCATATCGAGCTGCATTATAACGAGAAGCTGCTTGCTATCAAGCCGCCCGAGCCCAGACTGGTGAGCGATCAGGGATATTACAGCGTATGGTTCAAGCCGTCAGGCCTCATGGCTCAAGGCACCATGTTCGGCGACCATTGTTCTCTCCTGAGACTGGCAGAACTCCATTTTCAGGTGCAGAGACCGGCCTTTCTTGTGCATCGCCTGGACAGAGAAGCAGACGGGATCATGATCATTGCGCACAGCAAAGAATCAGCAGCGCGGTTTTCCGAGCTTTTCCAGAAAAAGCTGATCACCAAGGAGTATCGCGTTGAGGTTCTCGGAAACCTTGAGACGCAGGGCAAGAAGGGCGCGATCAATCTGCCGCTTGACGGCAAAGAAGCTGTCACCGAATATGAGATGATATCTTACGATCCTCAGCTGGACAGGACGCTCGTTTCTGCCTTTATCCGCACAGGCCGTCTGCATCAGATCCGCCGCCACTTCGAGATGATCGGCTTTCCGGTGATGGGAGACCCGAAATACGGCAAAGGCAATAAGAACAGAGAAGGGATGAAGCTTACTGCAGTGTCATTGCAATTTCAGTGTCCTTTCAGCAAGCAGGACGTTGTGTTTACTATCTGACAGAAAGTAGGCAATAGCACAGCCTACCATCCGCCACCGCCACCACCACCGCCACCTCCTCCTGAAGACCCCCCTCCCCCGCTGCCTGAGCTTGAACCCGGAGCGGTTGAAGAGGAAGATATCGAATCAGAGAACGAGCCTCCGAGAGAAGATGCAAAAGTTGCTGCGCCAAAAGCCCCCCACGAAGAGCCGGAATACCAAACAGGATGATACTGACCTGTCTCGCCTGCAGCAGCAGCCTTATCTATTATCCCTGAGAACTGCTCTGCCCATTGTTGTTCGACATCCAGCGCAAGGGCATAAGGCAGATATTTTTCGAACAACTGAGGGGTGCGGTCAGCAGGATTTAAGGTATTCAATCTGCCCTGTTCAGTTGCAGCAAGAAACCGTTTAAAGCCTTCTATCTCATCGAGGAGTCTTCTGCCGGCAAGCGTCGGAGCCTTCAGAAGATGAAAGAAAAGATAATTTACAGCCATGGCTGCAAGCAGGAAAATCGGCATCACAAAAGAGGTGCTGGTTGCCATCAGGTACATACCAAAGCACTCGCCACCCAGAAAAGGTATAGCAAAAAAGGTGATAAAAATTGCACCACCGAAACTTCCCAGTCTGTTCCAACCCCTGCTGGATATGACCATCTTCCATGAAGAAAATACCTGTTTAACCAGCATGATAACACCTGCGCTCCAGCCCGTAAGCCAGACACAGATAAAGATAAACACCGGAAGACTGCCTTTTTCGATTGCAGAGCTTATGCCGCTCACAAGCAGCAAGATCGCAGTCAGGGCAAGACCGATAATAAAATATTTCCTGTTGGTTACAAAAAAGATCCGTTCACACTTCAGTTTCAGATATTCCTTGGCCTCACTGATCGCGGCCCTGATAGTTCTATGGTTTTCTTGCTCCAGTTTAAGTTCCGGACCTGCACTGAAGAGACGGCGATACATTTTGCTCTCCTCTGGCGAAAGGTCTGTTTCTGCCCCGGCCTTCTTTCTGACCGTATATTCCTTGTCATCATCCTGTATGGTGATCAGTCCCTTTACAGCCAGATTGATAAGCGCTGCAGTAAAGGCCTTGTTGTCATACCCCATCTGTGATATAAATCTCATCACCGCAGGAGAAATCTTTGCAGGAGGATTATAGAGGACCATTATGGTGCCTGCCTCAGGGTCTTTACCCACGATCGTCCATACGATCCCGTAATAGCCAACAAGCAGAAGCAATCCTGCAAGGGCAAGGAATGTCCCGGTTGAGCTCTTGGGCTTGATGCTGTTTATGAACCTGTCCAGGTCCGTAAGAGGCTCTATCAGTTCAGGCGGACTTTCCTGCTTCACATACCCCTTTGGCCACGAGACGGCAATGGTGAGGCCGTCATGGAAAGAGAGAGGACTGGTGGTCTCGAATCGTACAATCCCCTCATCTGCAGTTGAGGTCCTGAAGTTCTGGTCTTTCGATCCCTCAGCTCCTGTGTATCCGGCGGTCTTGAGGATATGACGGCCTGCATCTCCAGGTAGGTGTATTTCAGCGGACGCCTTGTCGATATCGAAGTCCCAGCCATTGCCTGTCACATTCCAGTAAAGCTCATCAAACTCATTAAAGAATCCGAGTTGATGATCGGTGGTATAGGTCAGCTCATACTCATATTCTCCGGGCGTAAGGGTCACATCATTATTGCCAATATATGTCCTGACCCCATTTTCATATTCCTTTGCAAAATAAGGCTCCGGCTTTCCACCTCTCTTCGCCCCAAGCAGACGGAACCCTGTCTTCCTGAACTTGCCTGAGGCTTCTTCATATTTTTGGGGGAAATCCCTGTAAATGCCGTGTTTGATCTTCTTTGCTTCACTCCGGACAATGATAGTCTCTTTCACGGTCAGGTGTGCATCGTCATGAACCGTTATATCACTATGAAAGCTGAGGATGCGCTCGTCTGCTTCTGCCCATGGAACCAGCAGACAGAGGATGAGGAGCAGGGAAAGCTGGAAAGCCTTCATGCCCTTATCGAGGGAGCCGATAACTGATCAGCAGCAGAGCAACGCCGTCGACCAGCATAAGGATGTTCAGGATCGCACTCTGCGCATGCAATGATCTGAACCTCTTCCTGAGTGGATCCTCAGGAGAACTGGATTCAAAAGAGGCAATCTCCTGTTTGACCTTTTTGATCTCCGGATGCAGTCTGACACTCACATACAGCGACAGAACAACAGCAGCTATCAAAAGGAGCAGGGACAGTTTGTATCCGTTAATACCTCTGTTCTGAAAAGATACCAGGAAAAGTACAAGAGAGAGCACAGAGACAACAACAGAAAAAATAAAATAGGAGGGGAAAAGTCTTCCCACGATCTCGCCCGCCATGTCCCGGCCATAGGACTTAAAGATCACCGGCGTGACAATGAAGGTAAAGAGAAAGATGCCGCCAACCCAGAGAGAAAGAACCAGACTATAAAATTGGCTTATCAGCGACCGCATGCATACATTATATCCTAAGGCTGCTCCTGAACTGAAGAGGCGAGAATAGCTGACAGACGTCTACAGTAATAGAGGGGCTTTTTATGTTGTTATTTGGCCTTTTTGGGATATAATAAATCGATTTTTATTTCAGATCTTTATCACATTTCTTTTTGTATCCATGAGGGGGATTGGTTATCAAAAAATTACCTGACAAAAAAGGATATTTTGGCGAATATGGCGGAAGGTTCGTGCCTGAAACCCTTATGCCTGCATTACAGGAACTCGAAACCGCGTATACTGCATTAAAGAAAGACATGGAGTTCCATAATGAACTCAGGCTGCTCCAGCAGACCTATATCGGAAGACCTACGCCGCTCTATTTTGCAAAAAGGCTGACCGCAGATCTTGGCGGCGCAAAGATATATCTCAAGCGCGAGGATCTTGCGCATACCGGTGCGCATAAGATCAACAACGCGATCGGCCAGGCATTGCTTGCAAAGAAGATGGGCAAACAGCGCCTGATCGCTGAAACAGGCGCAGGACAGCATGGCGTTGCAACAGCAACAGGAGCAGCCCTGGTCGGACTTGCATGCGAGATATACATGGGCTCAGATGATGTTGCCCGCCAGTCCCTGAATGTCTTCAGGATGAAGCTTCTTGGTGCAAAGGTGCATGAGGTCACGATCGGCTCAAAGACATTGAAGGATGCGATCAACGAGGGACTGAGAGACTGGACCACAAATGTCAGAACAACTCATTATGTAATGGGCACAGTCTTTGGCCCCCATCCCTTCCCTGTGATGGTTCGAGATTTTCAGTCTGTTATCGGCAGAGAGGCACGGAAGCAGATCCTTGCTGTAGAAGCAAAACTCCCTGACTATCTTATTGCCTGTGTTGGCGGCGGCAGTAATGCCATGGGTCTGTTTCATGAGTTCATGGATGATGAGGTGAAGATGATCGGCGTTGAAGCAGGCGGCAGGGGTATTGCTGCGGGCGAGCATGCAGCGCGTTTTGCCGGAGGTTCGATTGGTGTGCTCCAGGGCACGAAAAGTTATCTGCTGCAGGATGATGATGGCAATGTCTTAGGAACACATTCTGTGTCAGCAGGCCTTGACTATGCTGCTGTCGGGCCTGAGCATGCTTTTCTTAAGGACTCAGGCAGAGTTCAGTATGCATACGCAACTGATGAAGAAGCGCTTGCTGCTTTTGGCAGGCTCTCGATGACCGAGGGCATTATTCCTGCGCTTGAGTCTTCCCATGCCCTTGCTGAGGCCATGATGCTTGCGCCGAAACTTTCGAAGAGCGAGATCATCATCGTGAACCTTTCCGGCAGGGGTGACAAGGATGTGCAGCATGTTGCGCGTATCAAGGGCGTGCAGCTATGAAGTCCCGCATCAGCAATAAATTTGAGCTGCTCAAAAAAGATAACCGGAAGGCCTTTATTGCATATATCATGGCAGGGGATCCGAGTATCCAAAGAACAGTCGAACTGGTCAGGATCCTTGAGGACTGCGGCGTTGACATTATCGAACTTGGCGTGCCTTTTTCTGATCCGCTTGCAGACGGTCCTACGATACAGGCTGCTGCGCAGAGAGCGCTTGAGGACGGCACAACGCTGCATACGGTAATAGATCTTGTTAGAGGCCTGCGCAAGACAACCCAGATCCCCATTATCCTGATGACCTATTACAACCCCATCTTTAAATACAACGAGGAAAAGTTTATTGAAGATGCATGCGCTGCAGGGGTTGACGGCATCATTGTTCCTGACCTTCCGCCTGATGAAGCAGCGGGCATGATGAAGCTTACGAAGAAGAAGCCCTTTGATCTGATCTTCCTGCTTGCGCCCACCTCGACCGAAGACCGGATAAAGAAGGTCTGCCAGGCTTCAGGGGGATTCATCTACTATGTTTCGATCACCGGTATCACCGGTTCCAAGCTTTCTCTTGATCCTGCGATCGAATCCCACATGGCCCGCATCAGGTCTGTCAGCGATACGCCTATTGCAGTCGGCTTTGGCATCTCAACACCTGATGAGGCTTCCCTGGTTGCCCGGTTCGCTGACGGTGTGATCATCGGCAGCGCAATCGTCAAAAAGGTTAACGATTCGGATGAGGCATTAAAAAATTACCTGTTTTCTTTGCGCGAAAGCATTTAGATGGCCGACCTTTTAACATACACTCTGCAGAGAAAGCTCCAGCAGACAAAAACACTCATGGAGCTTTCCGCGCTGGTGAATTCAACTCTCGATACGCGCGAGATCAGGAAACGGGCAATTGAGGCTGCGACAAGTCTTGTAAATGCAGAGACCGGCAGCCTGCTGCTTGTTGACCAGAAAACCGGGGAACTCTTTTTCGAGGTTGCACTTGGCGATAAGGGAAGCTCACTCAAAGAGATACGGTTGGCAAAGGGGCAGGGCATCGCAGGATGGGTTGCCGAAAAAAGCGAGAGCATCATTATTCATGATGTTGCGTCAGACCCGAGATTTTTCAGTGGGGCAGATGCAAAGAGCACCTTCCATACAAGGAATATGATCTGTGTGCCAGTAAAGACAAAGAACAAAGTTCTTGGTGTGCTCCAGGTCATCAATAAAAAAACAGGCTTATTTGACGATGAAGACAAAGACGGTCTCTCTGCACTTGCAAATCAGGTTGCCATTGCGATAGAGAATGCTGACCTTTACGGCGAACTGAAGGAGGCCTTCTACGAAACATCCCATGCCCTTGCCGAAATGATCGAGATACGCGACCCCTATACCGGAGGACATACGCAAAGGGTAATGCATTACAGCATAGGGATTGGCAGGTCAATGGGGCTCTCTGCACATGAAATGGAAAGGCTCAAGCTTGCGGCTATTCTGCATGATATCGGCAAGATCGGCATCCATGATAGTATTCTTTTGAAGCAAGACAAGCTTGATCCGGAGGAAATAAAGATGATGAACGAACATACGGCGCTTGGGTCCAGAGCGCTCCAGAACGTAAAACAGATGAAGGACATTATTCCCGGTGTAAGGGGCCATCATGAAAAATATGACGGCACCGGATATCCGGACAAGCTCAAAGGGACTGCCATTGACCCTATTGCAAGGATCATTGCTGTTGCAGACACCTATGACGCCATGACAACAGACAGACCTTACCGCAAAGCGCTCAGTATGCAGACCGCCATCGATGAACTGAAGAAGCATTCCTGGTTACAGTTTGACGGCGACGTGGTGGAACATTTTATCCGGGTGCTTCCTGAACTGGGGGCAAGCCTATGAAAGTTAAGGTTTTGGGATGTTCAGGTGCAGAACTGCCCGGCTCTAACTCTCCGGCATTTCTTGTTGACGGCAAGGTCCTTCTCGATGCCGGGACAATCGGGTCTTCGCTCAGCGAGTCGAAGCAGTGGGAAGTGAGGAATATCCTGATCACGCATTCCCACCTTGACCACATCAAGGCAATTCCCTTTCTCGCCGATAATATAGTCATCAAACAGCGGAAGCATAGCGTGAACCTTTATGCCACAAAAGAAACGCTCAAAACCCTGCGCGATAATCTTTTGAATGATAAACTCTGGCCGGACTTCACCAAAATATCAGCATCTATTAATCCTGTGCTGAAGTTGAAGACCATTGTTCCGGGAAGGCCTTTTGTTGTCAATGGATACTCGGTGACCGCATATCCTGTCAACCACACTGTTCCGGCAGTGGGCTATGTGATAAAAAATGAACTTGGCAGAACCCTTCTTTATACAGGGGATACAGGCCCGACAGACAAGATATGGGCTTCATCAGGCCGTGTACAGGTAATAATCATTGAGGTCTCCTTTCCGGACAGCATGGGGGATCTTGCAATAAAAACAGGCCACCTCACCCCTGAACTGCTCGGCCTTGAGATCGACAAAATGAAACACCTGCCTGAAAAGATCCTGATCACCCATATCAAGCCGCAATACATGGCAAAGATCACAAAGGAACTGCAGAAAATAAAGAAAAAGAAACAGGTGGTCATGCAGATCCTAAAAGATGGCCGCACATATGAGGTATAATAGTCACCGCAGCTTGAGCGTCACAAACGCATAAGGAACACTAAGACAATGGCATGGTTTAAGAAAAGCAAGGAAGCAATAAAGCCGGAGAAAAAGATCAAGATCCCCGAGGGGCTGTGGGTGAAGTGCGACAGCTGCAGGGAGATCATCTATAAGAAGGAAATAGACAAGAACCTCAGAATCTGCCCCAAGTGCAATTATCACTTCAGGATCAGTGCAAAGGATCGCATTCAGCTTCTTGTCGATGAAGGCAGCTTCACCGAGATCGATACAGGCCTGTCATCCAAGGATCCACTGAATTTCAGGGATAAGATCTCATATAAGGATCGTCTTGATGACAACAGAAAAAAGAGCGAACTCGAAGAAGCAGCCATGTCAGGAGAAGCGACCATCGAGGGCATACCAGTAGTTCTGGTTATGATGGACTTCTCGTTCATGGGCGGCAGCATGGGGTCAGTTGTGGGAGAAAAGGTGGTGCGGGCTGCAGAAACTGCCCTTGAGGCCAAGAAGCCGCTAATCACCGTAGCATCCTCAGGCGGCGCACGCATGCAGGAGGGCATCTTCTCTCTCATGCAGATGGCAAGGGTGTCTGCAGCCATTGCCCGGTTGAATGACAACGGATGTCTCTATATATCTGTGCTGGCGGATCCAACCTTTGGAGGCGTCACGGCGAGCTTCGCCATGCTCGGCGATATTATCATTGCTGAACCAAGGAGCCTGATAGGATTCGCAGGCCCGAGAGTCATTGAGCAGACGATCAAACAGCAGCTGCCCGATGATTTCCAGCGAGCGGAGTTTCTTCTGGACCATGGCATGATAGACATGGTGGTTGACCGGAAGGATCTGAAGAAGACGATTGGTCAGATCATAGGGATCCTTGTATGAGTTATGAAGGCACGATAGCATATCTCTACAGTCTCCAGAAATACGGCATGAAGTTCGGCCTGGATAACATCAAAAAGCTCATGTCTGCATTGGGGAACCCGCAGGAGTCATTCCGTTCGATCCATGTGGCAGGAACGAACGGCAAGGGTTCCACGTCATCCATGATCGATTCCGTATTAAGGACCGCAGGAGTTGCGACCGGGCTTTTTACCTCGCCGCATCTCGTGAGCTTCACCGAGAGGATACGCGTGAACGGCAAAGAGATATCCGAGGGTGAAGTGGTGAAGCTCGCAGATGAAGTGCGAAGGGCTGCTGAAAACATCCCCGATTTCCTGCCCACTTTTTTTGAGGTGACTACTGCGATGGCGTTTCTGCATTTCAGAAGAATGCAGGTTGCATGGGCAGTTATTGAGGTGGGCATGGGCGGCAGACTTGATGCAACCAATATTCTTATGCCCGAGGCATCAGTGATCACTGCCATCGACATTGACCATAGCGACTATTTGGGTTCTACGCTCAGAGAGATTGCAGGCGAAAAAGCCGGCATTATCAAGCAGGATGTGCCCGTGATCACTGCATTACAGTATTCTGAAGCGGCAGCTGTGCTGGAGATGAAGGCAGAAGAGTGTGGTTCTGAGATGGCAGTGTATAAACGTGATTTTTCGACTGAGATAACTGCTGACGAACTTGTCGGCATCAGGATCAATTACCACGGAGAAAAAGAGTATCTTGGTCTTTCGCTGCAGCTTGCCGGAAGACATCAGGCACTGAATGCCGCGCTGGCTATAAAGACGATAGAAGTGATCATGAAAAAATATCCGGATATGCACTGCGATATAAGACAGGGACTGGCAGACGCGCGCTGGACGGGCAGGCTGGAGTTCGTGAAGGATCATCCGCCATTGCTCATTGATGGCGCGCATAATCCGCAGGCAGCGGCAGCACTTGCCGAATATCTGAGAAAAGCGCTTGGTCTGTATAGTAGAATAGTCCTGATCATGGGTATTATGAACGACAAAGACAGGGAAGGGATCATGAAACCTCTGCTTCCCCTTGCCTCGGAAATTATTTTTACTGCTCCGGCGTATGGCAGAGCTGCATCTCCTGAAACGCTTGCTGCTGAAGCGCGAGGACTCGGGTACCATGCACAGACTGCACTGACGGTTGCAGATGCCCTGAACCTGGCAGAACGACTCTATACGCAGGGAGACCTTATCGTTGCAACCGGATCGTTCTATACCATCGGAGAAGTGAAAGAAGCATTCGGCCAAAAAAGTGTACTGTCGAGACTGAGGGAATGATAAGCAAAGTGGCAAGCGATAAGCTGTCAGCGATCAGGAGAACAGCAGGAAACACCCTTGTTGTTGCAGCTGCTTTTTCACTCTTCACTCTTCACTCGGTATTCTTCATTGACCGCTGCCATGCTGCAGAGCAAGAGACTATAATTACGTCCGATACGCTTGAGTATTTCTCTGAAACAAAAAAATATATCGCAAAGGGAGCGGTGAAGGTTGAGCAGGAAGATGTCACTATCGATGCGGATGAGATGGTTTATTTAGAAGAGACCGGCGATGTAAATGCAGCAGGGAATGTTCGGTATGATGATCTGCAGACTTTTTTTACCGCAAAGACTGCTGATATGAATATGGAAAAGAAGACCGGCAAACTCTATGATGCGGATATCTTCTTCAAGGATGACAACTACTATCTCAAAGGTGCTGAGATTGAAAGAAAAGCTGAGAACGAGTTCTACAGCAGGGATGAGACTGACATCACGACGTGTGACGGCCCTCTTGCTGCATGGTGTTTCCGCGGCAAGGAAATGGACTTGGTTGTTGGTGATCAGATAACCGGGAGGGACGTATCTTTCCGTGTCAGGGATATTCCGCTGCTCTATTCTCCGTACCTTTGGGCCCCGATCAACAAGGACCGGAAGACCGGTTTCCTGATCCCGGCTGTGAGTTACAGCAGTACCCGCGGACTCGGCATCAGCATACCGTTTTTCTGGGCAATAGCTGAGAACAGGGATGCGACATTCCTGCTCGATGCGTACTCTCGGCAGGGTATCGGTACAGGAATGGAATATCGTTATATCGAGCCGGGCGGGATTCGCAGCGCATGGTGGCTCTACCAGATACGCGATAATATTGTTCACAGAGACTTTACGGAATTCAGGGCGCTTCATGACGACCGTGCCTCGGGCGGGGTTGGTCTATTCCTGAATGCCAATATCGTGAACGAGAAGGATTTCTATCGGGAGATCGTCAAGCACAAGGATCTATACGATGAGATCAATCCCGACAAGAATAAACAGCTCCAGCGATTTCTTGAGACTACGGCAGAATTGAACATTCCTTTTGACAATGCACGTGCCTATTTCCTTGCGCAGTATTGGATCGACCTCAAGTATCGGACTGGCGATATCCCGCAAAAATTACCAGAGATCGGGTATGTCATGAATTATACGCGTCTTGGCAGTTTCCTCGTTTCGGCCGAAGTTGCTGCAGCGAATTTCTGGAGAAAAGATGGTGTCTCAGCGCGCAGGCTTGAGGTGTATCCTACTGTGCTTCATGCGGTCGGAAGTGATGTTGTTCTTTCCCAGCTCGTTGCAGTAAGAGGAACGGCATATGATTATTATCATGATGCGGGATCAAACAGCAACAATGAAAGACTGGCATTCGAATATGACGGAAACATTCATGCCCGCTTTATCAAAAGATACGATTCATTTACCCATGTAATAGAGCCAACACTTCGCTATCACTATATATCGAACTCGCCCAATGATCTTCTCTATACTTTTGACGAATGGGAACTTCACGGCAAGACTTCGAGGCTGGAGTTCAGTCTGCTCAACAGATTTCTTGTCAAAGGGAAAGAAATGGTCACCGCACGGATTACCCAGCCTTTCGATATGAATAAAGGAGACAGGCCGTTCAGACCGTTGGAATTTGAGCTGGGCACACAAAAGCCGGTTCCGGCCAGGGTCAGTGCAGCCTATGATGTCAACACAGGAAAGATACAGACAGTCAGTTCTGATATCAAGATACCCTTTTCCAACGGCAGCGTGAACTTCGGCCAGCGGTACAATGGGCCTGAGCATGTCATGGTCTTCAAGGCCGGCATAGATATTCAGCCGGTGAAACCTATTCAGGTCGGCCTGGATGTTCGGTACGACGCAAAGGGCGAAGGATTGAGACAGGTGGGTGCGTATGTGCAGTATGCCAGCCAGTGCTGGGGTGTCAGGATCGAGGCAGTGAAAAAACCCGGCGATTTCTCAGTGCAGATAATGTTCGACCTTTTCGGGGTAACGGCAAAACCGCCCAAAGATCTGCATTCTGATTCAGAAAAAGAAAACGCTTTTTCTCCGGTGCAGTCCCGGCCGTCCTCGTAGCAAGAATCCGGTTACGCTTTCTTACGGAATCGTTCGATAAATCCGACTATACGTTCCGCTGCATCCGCTGCCGTAACTGCTTCCACATCAATGACCACTTCCGGATGTAAAGGCTCTTCATATGGCGTGTTAACGCCGGGGACCGGCCAGCCTGCGTTGCCTTTTCGGTAAATCCCCCTTGGAGCTCCATGCGTCTCTGTCCTCTGTTCCTCCCTCTGACTGCATGTTTCGAGGGAACACTTGAGATAGACTTCCACGAATAACGGGAGCAACTGCCGGGCGAGCTCCCGCCATAGCCTCATATTCCCTGTAGCATCTATGATCACATCGTGGCCGAGCTGAGAAAGCATTTTTGCTGTGTAGATAAGGCTGCGGTACACCAGCTCCCTTTCTGCTTCGTCATATGATGGTTTCGGCGTTACGATCTTTCGCAGGTCATCCATACGAAGAATAAGAAAGTCCGAATGTCTCTGTTTAACAGCATCAGCGACCGTACTTTTGCCACTTCCGGGAAGACCGGTGATCCAAATAACCATACCGTCCATAATGCAATCTTAGCGCGCCATCCACTCAATAGCAAGACAGAAATCTGTGATATGATAAAATACCTCATGCAGAAGACCATCAATACGGACAAACTGAAAATAGGCATGCATGTGCTTCTGCCGGCCTCGTGGTTCAAACATCCTTTTCTCAGGAATCAGTTCACCATCTCGTCTCAGGATGAAATTGATAAGATCAGGGCGAGCGGATTTGATGAGGTGATCATTGACCTCGACAAGGGGTTCAGTGATGAAGAGGAGATGTCTTCTCCTGCCCTCATCGAGGATACCGCGATTACGAAGACCTGGAATTCTGAATCGCTCATTCCCTCAGAACTGAGAGAGGCCATCCATGATAAAAGGATGAAGCCGGAGAAGAAGGCAAAAGTCGTTTACCACTCCTCGCGGGAGATTATGGAGCGGCTTCTTGAGGCACCGAGCGCTCAGAATATCAAGGAGGTCAAGAAAGGCGTCGCAGAGATCGTTGACCTGATTATTTCTGATTCAGAGACATCGCAGAATCTCCTCAAGATCACATCACACGATTTTTATACCTACACCCACTCGGTTAATGTCGGAGTCTATTCGGTCATGATCGCCAAGGCATATTTCGGCAGGTCTGATGCCCATGACATGCATGAGCTCGGCGCAAGTTTTTTTCTTCACGATATCGGGAAAGTGAGGGTTGCACCTGAGATCATCAATAAGCCGGGCAAGTTGACGCCTGAGGAGTTCGAGACCATGAAAATGCACGCTCAGCATGGGTATGATATCCTTGCCGAGACAGACAACCTGACCGAGGAGGGTCGCATTATTGTGATGCAGCACCACGAGCGGGGGCCAGGCAGCGGATATCCGAAGAAACTTAAGGCTGAGGAGATCCACGTGTACGGCCGTATCTGCTCCATGGCTGATGTGTACGATGCGATTACAGCAGAGAGATCTTATAAGGCAAAACAGACCACGTTCGAGGCACTTAAGATCATGAAGGACCAACTGCTCGACCACTTCGGCATGGACCTTTATGAAAAACTGGTAATGATCTTTGGAAGCCAGTAATGCTATTCTGCGGTCTTCCGGCTTTTTGAGAGATCACGGATGGCATCAAGTATCTCGTCGATGCTCTGATATCGATCCTCCCGCACCTTGCGGATGCATCTGATGAGGATCTCGTCGAGCCAGTCAGGCACATCATGGACAACATCAATGACACGGACTGCACCGAGGCCTTGAAGATCGCCGGTCAGCATCTCGTAGAGAATGACACCCAATGAGAAGATATCCGACCTGATATCAAGCTCCATGTCCTTATTTTTTTCGGGCGCCACATAGGCAGCAGAAGGCGTCTTCTTGAGAAAGGAGAGATTGTTATGGGTGTCGATGAGAATATTTTCAGGACTCAGGAATCCATAAGGTCTGCCGGCGCTATAGGCCTCCTGAAGCGACTTCAGGATCTGGAACCAGAGTTTGAAGCTGTATTTGGGTTCTATCTTTCCTGACTTTATAAAACTGCGGATGGATGTTCTGCCTTCTGTATTCTCCTGTTCCTCTTCGACTTCTGCCTGCTGCGGCAAAAGGGTCTGGATCTTTTCTCTTACATCCTTGTACGCAGGATCTGCCTGGTCTATCTGTTGGTATACCTTGAGTGCCTTGTCAGGCTGTTCTGTTCTTTCGAGCTTGAAGGCATAGGCATAAAAATCATCGATCGTTGACTGGTCAACTGACTTGTCACCGAGGATGAGGCCGAACATCTCGGCAGCCTCCTTGAGCATGCCTTCTGCCTCAAGCAGCCGCGCAGCATTCTTGAAGTCACCTGCCTCGCGATAAGCCCTGATTGCCGGAAGTCTTCTGCCGGCCTGCTCCATAATGGCCGCTTCATCGATCTTCTTTCCTGCCTTGCTGTAGAGCTTTGCCGCCTCCTCGAATTCGCCGTCCCGTATCGAGACCTCTGCAGCCTCCTCGATATTACCGTCCTTCTCGAACATCTCTTTTGCCTTGGAAGATACACCGAGAAAATCGTAGAGAGCTGCTGCCTTTCTGAAGTCTCCACCCTTTTCATAGAGCATGGCAGCCTTTTTTAGGTCCTTCAGTTTTGTCTCATACACATTAGCTGCAGATACGAACTTCCCGGCCTTTTCAAATCGATCCGCCTCTTTTTGGTAATCCTCTTTGAGAGTCGTCTGCATCTTCTTCCCGAGAGTATTCTTATAGACAGCTCTGATAACAAAAAAGAGTGCCGCTATAGCAGGGATTGAGAGCAGTGCGAAAAGGGCAATGAGTCCTGTATTTGCCTGTTCCATAAGTGTCTATTATATCAGAAAAATCTGCTCTTTCATTGACCTTCAAACTGACCATC
Organism: uncultured Nitrospiraceae bacterium; assembly: GCA_964506525.1. Taxonomy (GTDB): domain Bacteria; phylum Nitrospirota; class Thermodesulfovibrionia; order Thermodesulfovibrionales; family UBA6898; genus UBA6898. The sequence goes on along the minus strand of CAZDLA010000009.1, from coordinate 71,475 downwards.
GGGTAAAATTCCCTATGCATTCACACGCGGATTACGTATCCCTCCACCTGCATACAGAATACAGCCTCCTTGATGGTGCAATCCGTATTGAGGATTTGATCAAACAGGCACAGGAATTCAAGATGCCGGCTATTGCCATGACCGATCATGGCAATCTTTTCGGCGCTGTAGATTTCTATCGTCAATGCACGCATGCCGGCATCAAGCCGATCATCGGCTGCGAGATCTATGTTGCGCCGCGAAGCCGTTTTGACAAGACCCAGTCCAGTGAGGACGAATATTCCTCATTTCATCTTATTCTGCTTGCCCGTGACGATGCCGGATACAAAAATCTCCTGACGCTTGCAAGCAAGGCTTCTCTCGAGGGTTTCTACTATAAGCCGCGCATTGATATGGACCTCCTCGAACAATACAGCGGCGGTCTGATAGGTCTGTCCGCATGCCTGAAGGGAGAGGTCCCCTACTATCTCCAAAGAGGCATGGTCGACAAGGCGCGTGAGCGGGCGCTGGCGTACAAACATATACTCGGGCCCGAGAACTATTACTTCGAGATACAGGCAAACGGTCTTCCTGAGCAGGCTGAAGTAAATAAACAGCTCATAGCACTCGGCAAGGAACTGCATATCGGCCTTGTAGCTACGAACGATTGCCATTATCTGAAGAAGGATGATGCAAAGGCGCATGAGGTGCTTCTCTGTATCCAGACCGGCAAGACGCTTAGGGATACAACGCGGATGAAGTTCAGCACGAATGAGTTCTATCTCAAATCTCCCGGGGAGATGATCGATACGTTCAAGGAAGTTCCTGAGGCTATCAGGAACTCTATTGTTATCGCTGAACGGTGCAATGTGACACTCAAGCATGAGAACCTGCTTCCGCAGTACAAGGCTGAATCGGGTGAAGATACCGAGGCGTTTCTCTCACGTCTTGCCCATGAAGGTCTTGAGCGAAAGATCGGGAAAGATGCGCCGCCGATCTATCAGGACAGGCTGAACAGTGAACTGGGCATGATCAAGAAGATGGGGTTCACCTCCTATTTTCTGATCGTCTGGGATTTTATCCATCACGCAAAGTCCAAAGGTATTCCTGTCGGCCCGGGGAGGGGCTCTGCTGCAGGCAGTCTTGTCTCATATTGCCTTGATATCACCGAGATAGACCCGATTAAGTACAAGCTTCTTTTTGAGCGCTTTCTGAACCCTGAAAGAGTGAGCATGCCTGATATAGACGTTGATTTCTGTCAGGACAGAAGGCAGGAAGTGATAAGCTATGTTTCTGAAAAATACGGCAGGGACCATGTGGCCCAGATCATAACCTTTGGGACGATGAAGGCAAAGGCTGCAATACGCGATGTTGGACGTGCCATGGATATTCCCTATGCCGAGGTTGACAGGATTGCAAAGCTGATCCCCAACGACCTCAAAATGACCATCGACAAGGCGCTTGAGGCCGAGCCTCAGTTGAAGCAGGCGTATGACAGTGATGAGGTTGTGAAGGAACTGCTGGACATAGCGAGACGTCTTGAAGGCTTGAACAGGCACGCCTCGACACATGCAGCAGGAGTTGTCATCTCTCCTGAGCCGATCACAAACTATGCCCCGCTCTATTGCATCAAGCAGGGCAAGGGTGAGGTGGACAAGACATCATCGGAGGATAGCATTGTCACCCAGTTTGAGATGAAAGCCCTCGAAAAGGTGGGACTGCTCAAGTTCGACTTCCTTGGTCTCAAGACGCTCACAGTCATCGAAAAGACCCTGAAATACATCACACAGAGCAAGGATGCTCTTGATCTCGCGGCCATACCGATTGACGATCAGCCAACGTATGACCTGCTCAGCTCAGGCCAGACCGCTGGCGTGTTTCAGCTTGAAAGCGAGGGCATGCGTGACATCCTGATCAGAATGCAGCCAAACCGATTCGAAGATCTGATAGCTCTGGTTGCTCTATATCGGCCAGGTCCGATGCAGTGGATCGATGATTTCATAAAGCGGAAAAAGGGCGACACCAAGGTTACTTACATGATGCCCCAGCTTAAGGAGATCCTTGACGAGACATACGGCATCATCCTGTATCAGGAACAGGTCATGCTGATAGCAAACAAGATTGCGAATTTCTCCATGGGACAGGCAGACGTGCTCAGAAAGGCAATGGGGAAAAAGAATATTGAGGAGATGGAGAAACAGAAGGAGGTCTTCATCAAGGGTGCGGTCAAAAATAACATCACCGAGAAGAAGGCTGCAAGACTCTTTGATGTGATGGCTCCTTTTGCGTTATACGGCTTCAATAAATCGCACTCTGCGGCATACGCTTTTATTGCCTATCAGACGGCATATCTCAAGGCGCATTATCCTGTTGAGTTCATGGCAGCAACGCTGACTCTCGATATGAGCGATACGGACAAGATCGTGAAGTCCATCAATGAATGCAGAAAAATGAAGATCGAGATGCTTCCGCCTGACATCAACCTCTCGGGCCGGGAGTTTAGCGTAATCGGCAACTCCATACGTTTTGGCCTCGAGGCTGTGAAGGGCGTGGGCGGCGCGGCCATAGAATTGGTGCTTGAGGTGAGGGAGGCAGGAGGTCCTTTTACCTCCATCGCTGATCTTGTAAAGAGGGCCGATACCAGGAAAGTGAACAAAAAAGTGCTCGAAGGCCTGGTAAAGGCAGGCGCTTTTGATTCCCTTGGCGTTACCCGTGCAGCAGCAATGGAATCAGTTGCTGACCTGCTGAACGGAAACGGAAAGAGCTCGAAAAACGTGAATCAGGTGAGCATGTTCGGCGATGATCTGCCTGAGGCTGCGCCTGTGGGTGCTGAGTGGGACGAGGCAGAGCTATTGAATAATGAAAAAGAAGCACTCGGTTTTTATATCACAGGTCATCCCCTGACAAAGTTTGATACGCTTCTTTCTCGGATCAAAGCAAAGAAGACGTCAGACCTTGAGCATGCGCCTGACAAGGCAGAGGTCCTTATCGGCGGTATTTTGCGAACGGTCAAGAAGAAAAATGTGAAATCATCAGGAGAGCTCATGGCATACCTGACTCTTGAAGATGACGAAGGCAGCGTTGAAGTGATCATATTTCCGACCCTCTATAAGAGTGTATTTCAACAATTGAAAAAAGATGCCGTAGTTCTGGTGAAGGGAAGCATTGACAAGGACGAAAAGGGCATAAGAATCCGCGGACTGGAGGTCTCGAACCTTGAGGATGCGGGCAGGAAGAGCATCAGGAAGATGGAGATCTCTCTCCAGGAAACACAGGGCAACAGCGAAGGTCTGCAGAACATCCGGTCACTGGTAATGGAGTATCCCGGCGACTGTCAGCTCTATCTCCGGATAAGGAGCGACAAGTCCCAGACCCTGATCGCAACGAGTATTTCTATCAAGCCTGACACAGCGCTCGTGAAACAACTTGAAACTATGATAGGCAAGGGAGCGATAACCGTCTCATGATCAAATACTACCTCGAATTCGAAAAACCGATTGAAGAGCTTGAACTCAAGATGGAGGAACTGAAGAGACTCTCTGACGGCAAGGATATCAATCTCTCAAGCGAGATCAAGAAGCTCGAAAAGAAGATCAGAGAACTGAGAACAGATATCTACGCCAACCTGACACCCTGGCAGAAGACACTTCTTGCCCGCCATCAGGACAGGCCCTATACTCTCGATTATATCGGCCTTATGACTGAGGAGTTCATCGAGCTCCACGGTGACCGGCGATATGCTGATGATAAAGCGATCGTAGGCGGACTGGCAAAGCTGAAAGGCGGGCTGCCGGTTGTGATCATTGGTCATCAAAAGGGCCGTGGCACAAAGGAGAGGATACACAGGAACTTTGGACAGCCGCACCCCGAAGGTTATCGAAAGGCCATGCGGCTCATGGAACTGGCAGAGAAGTTCAAGCGGCCGATCATTACGCTCATTGACACGCCTGGCGCATATCCCGGCATCGGTGCTGAGGAGCGGGGACAGGGCGAGGCGATCGCGTCCAGCCTCATGCGTATGTCACGCCTGAGGGTTCCGATCATTGCTGTAGTGATCGGCGAGGGAGGCAGCGGCGGTGCTCTTGCGCTGAGTGTTTCTGACCGGCTCTATATGCTTGAGCATTCGGTCTATTCGGTCATCTCTCCTGAAGGCTGTGCCGCAATTCTCTGGAAGAAGAGCGAACTTGGACCTGAGGATTTCTCGCGGGCAGCAGAGGCACTGAAGATGACTGCTGACGACCTGCTCGGATTTAAGATTATCGACGAGATAATCCCGGAACCTTCAGGCGGGGCACACCGCGACCCTGAGACCATGGCGAAAAGCATTGCTGACAAGATCTTCGAAGCCCTTGAAGAGCTCAAGACCAAGACGCCAGTCAGGCTGGTTGAGGACAGGTACCGCAGACTGAAGAAGATCGGAAGCTTTACCGAAGAAGCGAAAGCAGATTTGGTCTGATATTTTTTTAAAGCTTATTTTGCCGCAATATCCCAATACATTATTTTGAGGTGACCAGGATGAAAAAGATTTTTCTGTCAGGTTTTATAGTATTATTTGCTTTTGCCGGATGCCAGCAGAAGGATGACTCAAAGCCCCAGTTCCAGCCGCCGATCGGCCAGACAGGTCAGGGAGGATCTCAGGGTTCAGGGCCCGTGGGCAGCGGACCGATTCAGGGATTTGACAAGGTAAAGATGCTTCAGGAGGCTGCTGCCAAGGATCCGAAAAACATTAATGCATGGATCGAACTCGGCAATATTTCGATGGACAGCAGGCGATTTCCTGAGGCCATTGAAGCCTATCAAAAAGCCCTTGCACTTGACCCGAAGAATGTTGATGTCAGAGTCGACATGGGGACCTGCATGAGAGAGGCCGGCAAGCCGGATCTGGCAGTAAAAGAATACAGAAAGGCCCTGGAGTCCAACCCTAATCATGTTAATGCCAACAAGAACTTAGGTGTCGTGCTCGAATACGATCTTAAGGACAGCAAACAGGCGTTGAAGTATTTTGAGAAGGCGCTCTCGCTTGCTCCGAATGCTCCAGATGCCGGGGCGGTCAAGGCCGAGATAGACAAGCTGAAGGCTGCGAAATAATCTATCGTATTCAGGAGTCAGGAGCCAGAATTCAGAATAACTCCCGAGTGAGTGATTCTTTTTCTGTTTTGCTGGCTCCTGGATTCTGAATTCTGAATTCCGCCACCCCGCTCGTTCAGCGGGGTGTTTAATTGCCCCTTGAAACTTCCAGCCCATATCCTTAATCTAACCTTATGCACAAGAAACTATCGTCTATCCCGATAAAACCGGGTGTTTACCTTTTCAAGGACGATCAGGAAAAGATCCTCTATGTAGGCAAGGCAAAGGTTCTGAAGAACCGCGTAAAAAGCTATTTTCAGAAAGCAGCAGACCTTGACGAGCGCAAAGCTGCCATGATGAAGAGCGTTGCAGACTTCGAGTTCACCGTAACAAGCAATGAGCTTGAAGCTCTTATCCTCGAAGCAAATCTGATCAAGCAATATAAGCCCCGATATAATATTCTTCTGAGGGATGACAAGAGCTATCCCTATCTGAAACTCACTCTGCATGAAAAGTGGCCCAGGCTTGAGGTCGTCAGAAAGATCCAGAAGGATGATGCACGGTATTTTGGTCCCTATGTGCCTGCAGGTGCCATGTGGGAGACCCTGTCTTTTATCCGAAACCACTACCATATCCCAAACTGCAGATATTCCCTCGAAAAGCGGATGCGGCCCTGTATTCAGTTTCAGATCAGGAAATGCATCGCGCCCTGCTCCGGCGAGGTCGACCACGCAGAATACATGCAGATGATCCGGGAGATCGAGCTTCTTCTTGAGGGTAAGAATAAGAAGCTGCTCGAATCGCTCGAAAGAAAAATGATGCTGCTTTCTGAAGAAATGCGATTTGAGGAAGCCGCGACAGTCAGGGACAGGATCAAGGCTATACAGTCAGTATCAGAGTCGCAGAAGGTTGTTTCGCCTGAACTGGGTGATGCCGATGTAATTGGGTTCTTCAGACAGGCTGATGTTACAGTGTTCAAACTCTTCTTTATCAGAAATGGTGTGATGATAGGAACCAGGGATTTTGAGCAGAAGCATACAACAGGTGAGAAGGACGGATATCTTTTCAGAAATTTCATTGAGCAGTTCTATGGAAGGGAGGTGATTCCTGCTGCTGAACTCTACTGTTCTAAAGCGCCTGAGGACAGGGCTGTGCTTGCTGAATGGCTTTCGGAGAAAAGAGGAAGTCGGGTCGGGATCATGGTTCCGGTAAGGGGTATAAAGCACAAGCTGGTGACCATGGCTGAGGAAAACAGCCAGGAGATCATGAGAACCAGGAAAGCAGAGTCTGGTCCTGAAGTGCTGTCGGAAGTGGCATCGCTGCTCAGCATGATGAAGGTCCCTGAAAGCATTGGTGCATTCGATATATCAAATATAACCGGAACATCTGCAGGGGGAGCCTTTGTCGTCTGGAGGAATGGCACTTTTGATAAGTCTCTGTACCGTAACATCAGTATGGATGCGGTCAATGGCCCGGATGACTATGCCATGATGAGGGAGATGATCAGAAGGACGGTTACGAGTATGCAGGAACGGAGCAGAGAGCGGAGAGCGGAGACCCGAGAAGCCAGAAGTCAGGAGTCAGGAGAGAGAATATACAAAAAAGATACGAACCTGCCGGATCTGATCATCATCGACGGCGGCAGGGAGCACCTGAATGCGGCATTGGAAATGTTTACGGAGCTTTACTTCCCTCCTTGCCAAGGGAGGATTGAGGGGGGTGAGGATTATAGTCCTGTTGTTGTCGGGCTGGCAAAAGATCCTGACAGAATATTCATAAAGGACCGGGATGAGCCTATTCTCATTAATAACAGCCGACCTGCTTCCCTGCTTCTCAGAAAAATACGTGACGAAGTTCACCGTTTTGCCATCCGCTATCACCGGAAACAGCGTGCAAAAAGGATGTTTGAGTCTGCGCTTGAGAGCATCTACGGTCTTGGCAGAAAACGGCGGTTTGCATTGCTTGATCATTTTGGTAGTATAGAGGCAATTAAAAAGGCCTCTGTCGAGGACATTGCCGGGTTGAAGGGCTTCACCAGGAAGCTGGCAGATGATGTGCTGAAGGCACTGCATACTGAAGAGAAGGGGAAGGGAGAATAATAATGAATATCTTTATCTCAGGTTCAATGGCATATGACAGAATTATGGATTTCCCCGGCTCTTTTGCCGACTACATCCTTCCGGACAAGATCCATGTGCTGAATGTCTGTTTCAATGTCAACAGTCTGCAGGAGAAGTTCGGCGGTACTGCCGGCAATATCGCCTATTCCCTTAGCCTGCTCGGCGAAAAACCTGTCATTATTGCGACGATCGGCAAGGATTATGAAACCTATTTTGATTGGCTGAAAACTCATGCCATATCGAATGAAGGCATTACGATCATTCGGGAAGAGTTTACTGCCGGTGCGTACATCACCACAGACAAGTCAGACAACCAGATCACAGGGTTTAATCCCGGTGCCATGAAACAGGCAACGAACTATGATATCAGTTCAGCAGATCCGAAGAGTTCGGTCATGCTCCTTGCCCCGGGTAATCTTCAGGATATGATCGGCTATGCCACACGCTGCAGGGAGAGAGGAATCCCTTTCATCTGCGATCCCGGCCAGTCGCTGACCTTATGGACCGGCGAACAGCTCAGGGACTGGATACGGGGTTCCATGATGCTGATCACGAATGACTACGAACTTGAGGTGATCATGAAGATGACCGGCATGAAGAAGAACGAGATCCTCGCCCTGACAGAGATGATCATTACAACGCTTGGCGATAAAGGGTCCCTCATCAGCAGGAATGGCCGCGATGTATCAATTCCAGCGGCAACGGTGTCTGATGTCCTTGATCCCACGGGCGCAGGAGATGCGTACCGCTCTGGCCTGCTGAAGGGCCTTGCTATGGGAAAAAATATCGAAGACGCTGCAAAGATAGGTGCTGTGGCTGCAGCGTATGCAGTGGAACGATACGGCACTCAGGAGCATTGCTATACCTATGAGGAATTCTCAGGACGGTATCACGAGATTTTTGGGGCTCTCCCCTAAGGGGTGCGCATGTCAGAAGCATGCCCAGACAGTCTACTGGCAGGAGACAATATAACGGTCTGTCCGTTTCTTAATCAAGGAAGGGTCACACCCTGCTGAGGGAAGATCACCTTTGATGTTATCGATCCTGTCCGCTGTCCCGGGATGCGTCTTCATGATTCCGCCTTCTGAAGCCGTGCCGCTTTTCGTCTGCCGATCCAGAAAATCCCCGAGTGCTGCAGCGCTATATCCTGCCTTTGCAAGAAAAGAAAGGGCAGTTTTGTCAGCACTGTATTCCTGGGATTTTCCATAACCATTGACAACCAGTGTTTTAACGATATCATCGATAGAACCTTCAAAAATACTTGTCAGCTTTGACAGTTCTTTGGGACCGTAGTTCTCTGCAGCCTTTGATCCGATAATAGTCACCGCTTCTGTCCATCGGGATTTTTTGATCGACGATATGCCGTCGCGGTGGTTGACGTGTGCAATTTCGTGTGCAAGCACTGCAGCAAGCTCTTCTTCATTGCTCGTTGCTTTGAGCATTCCCCTGGTGATAAAGATTATCCCTCCGGGGCAGGCAAAGGCATTCATCTCATCCGTATCGAGAATAGCAAAATGGTATCCGCCATAGGTGTAGGGTTTCTCCGACTGGATCGCCAGCACCATGCCGATCGTATTTACATAATCGGTCAGTTTCTTGTTCCTGAGCAGCGGATATGTTGAGAGGATACGCGCTGCGACTGCCCGGCCAACAAAGTATTCTTCTTCTTCCGATATAGGTCGCGCAGCTTTCTGCGCCGCAGTGGCGCCTGTGGTCAATGTGTCAAGATGCCTTGTGATGCCATCAAGAAAGCCGGCGAGAGCATACCCATGAAAAAGCAGAACGATTCCTGATACTATAATGGCCTTTTTCATCATGGCTGGTTCAGGCCCCCGGCCTTTATGAATATTTTCAGCGGTTCATCAGAAATCTTGTATTCTTCTATGCTGTTGACCGCATTGAAATCAAGCTCGGGATGCTTGCTTTTATAGGATTTCTCAACCTCCGGATTAAATCCTTTTCCTGCCAGGGCGACCTCGTCACTGGATGCTGCATGCCCTTTTGTAGAAACGTCTGAGAGCGCAACCGCTTTATCAGTAACAGCGTTTTTGTGGATGCACCCTTTAACATTTCTGAACTTAACTTTGAACCAGTCGCCTTCTTTTGCAGTGACTTCCAGTTCATCGGCATATTGCACCCTGCTTTTTATGGCAGCAAGAAAGCGGCAGTCCTCACGGATAGCGTTTTCTTTTGTCACCACTTTCACTGTTTCTCCAAAAGAGCGGGCTGAAGACAATGCGATCACACAAAGTGCTATTACTATGATTATAGATCTTCTCATTTTTCTGTCATTTTAATGATATCCCAGCCCTCTGTCAATGTATCTATGTTGGCAAGAACTTCGCATCGGGCCAGGTAAAAAGCCGCTGGACCGTCATCCGCAGCTTGGCTGAATATCTCCTTGGCCTTAATCCACTCCTGTCGCCTGAAACAGCCAAGGCCTTCATGAAAACGGGAAATATCTCTTTGCATTTCTGCTGCATGTATATCATTCCTGTTTCCAATAAGTTCAAATATCTTCACTGCTTTTGATTTTCCCTTTACTTCAATGAGGCCGAGTTCCCTGAAGAAAAAGGCATCTCCTGCAGATGACATTGTTTCTTCGCTTACAATGATTCTTGTGTTGAAGACCTTATTGATCGATTCAAGCCGCGAAGCAAGGTTGACTGTATCTCCCACCACGGTATAGTCAAAGAGCCTGTCGCTGCCGAGGTTTCCTACAATTGCGTCTCCCGTATGGATTCCTATTCTCATGGATATTGCGGGAAGATCTTCTGAGGCAAAGGCTTTGTTCAAATTACCTAATTCAATCATGCACTGAAGCGCTGCATTGCAGGAGTCAGCCTCATCGCAGTCAAAACTGAGTGGAGCACCCCAGAAAGCCATAACGCAGTCACCGATATACTTGTCAATGACTCCTCTGTTCGTGATGATAACCTCGGTAAAGGCATTAAAGATGCGATGGAGAACGAGTGCAACCTCTTCTGGTGATATGCGTTCTGCAAGAGTTGTAAAGCCCGCAATATCAGCGAAGAAGACCGTCACGCGACGCTGGTGGCCGCCAGGCTGAATAACTTCAGGGTGCTGCAAAACATACTCCACGAGGGTTCTGTCCATATACTGAGAAAAGGTCTTCTTGATGAACCTTCTCTGCTTTCCTTCGACTGCATAACTGTAAGCAGTTGCTATTACAAAGCTGAATATCGCCGAAATGAGAGGCGGCATCGCCTTGAGATAATAAGAATTAATAAACAGGATGGCTGGAATCAGGAGGGCAATGATAAGGGATAAAAGGAATACACCCATGCTTATGGAGAGCGAGTGATAGCGTAATACAAGGACAACTACTGAAAGGGAGAGGAACAGCATAAGAAGCTCTGTGGGCAGAATGCCCAATGGTTTCATAAAGTTTCTGCTGATCAGATTTTCGAGTGTTGTCGCGTGAATCTGGACGCCTGAAGCTACCGGGCTCACCGCTGTTGGTTTGAGGTCAAAGAGGCCAGCTGCGGTGAGGCCGATAAAGATCTTCTTCCTGTGAAAGAAAGCTTTATTAAGGACTGGCGGCCGGCCTGAACTGGTGTCAAGAGAAGACTGTATGACGTCTGCTGCAGACAGGACCTTAAAAGGCTCGGCATGCAAAGAATATTTAAGGAGCAGTGTATTGTCCGAAAGGGGCACCCTCTTTTGCCCTGCATAGATTTCCCCCTGCTGGACAGAAACAAGTTTTTCTTTTAAAAGATAGGGGAGAACAAAATGGGGGATACTATATTCAGCTGCCTGAAAGACAAGTGGTACCCTCCTGTAGATACCGTCTTTATCAGGCTTTATCATAACATTTCCATGGCCAGCCGCCGAAGTGCTCAAAAGATCTATGGGGGGCAGCATGGAGCAGTAAGCGCCAAAAGCGGGGTTTAGGTTCGGAAGACATATCCTTTCTGCTATTTCTTTTTCATGCGCGGAGAGGCTGCCTTTTTCTCGCAAGAAAACAGGCAGATACACATTTGCAGCTTTTCTTATTGCCTCAGAAAACACCCTGTCATCATCCATGCCGTACGAAGAATGTTCCGTGAACAGAATATCGATAAAAACAGCATCAGCCTCTGACAGATATTCAATGATCGGCGCATAGACCTGCCGAGGCCATGGCCAGAGAATGTCCTGCTTGGCCAAAGCATCTACGCTCTGCTGATCAACCGCAATAATCACTATGCTGTCAGATTGGGAAGACGGATTGAGATGGCGGGAGAAATAATCATAAGCCCTGAGCTCAAACGGATCGAGCAGGCCGGAGACAAAAAGGAGAGAAGCAGCAGCAAACGAGAGAAGTGAGAGCAACAGTGATTTCTTGAGCGTACCGGCCGGCATGCCAGTTTACAGCATCTTACTGTTCAAGCTTCTGTGCCTTGACAGAAAGATAATAGGCAAGCATCAGGGTTATCACCACAAACGCGCTAAGCCCTATCTCATAAAGTTTCTCAGAAGGAACATGCTCCATGAACGAGGTCTGCGCCTCTATCAGGAGGATCCTTCTGACCGCGGCAATGATGCCGATGGCAAGGAAAGGAGCAAGGATAAACTTCTGTTTTTTCAGGAACCTGATGACCGTCCAAAGCAGCTCAAGAATAATGAGCGCAAGGAGCACATCATTGACCAGGTGAATAATAGAGTCTCTTGTCGGATTAGCGAGGTTAAGAACAGCGTAGAAGAAGATAAAACCACATGCTGCAAGCAGCAGCAAAGCAGCCACAATATGCAGGAACATATCCGCCTTGACCAGGACCCTTCGGAATATCTCTACGAGATCAGTATTGTGTTGATCCGTATTCATTGGATGTCATTATACCATGTGTTATGCAGCATGAGCTGCCCCGTGGCCATAAAGTTATCAAATACTGCAAGAACAAAAGAAATAGCCGCAGTATAATGATGAATATATTTATTCATCCATCCGATTTATTCTCCAGGGTTACGCCAAACCTGAAATCAAGTGCTGTGAGAAAATACGTGTATGCTGTCGGTGCCTGCCTGACTGAGGCATAGAATGAGCGTGCAGTTTGTGATGCTAATGCAGCGATATCATGATCTCTCGTGATACTGGCGAGACGAAGGAGATTGAACAGTGCCATGGAATTCCCCGAAGGTATTGCTCCGTCATAGGTCTCTTTATTGCGCACAAGCAGTTTCTCGCCATCATCAGCAGCAAAGAAAAATCCGCCATGATCATTGTCCCAGTAATGGCGGATGAAAATACGATTTACCGCAATGGCTTCTTCAAGATATCGGAGTTCAGAAGTAGCCAGATGGAGTTCAATAAGGCCTGAGATGAAAAAGGCATAGTCGTCTGCATGAGCAGGCAGAGAGGCATCTCCCTCACGATATCGGTGAAGAAGTCTGCCATCCTGCGTGCGAAGCCGGGTTAGGATAAAATCAGCAGCCCTGGCCGCTGCATGAGCATAGTCAGGTCTTTGAAAGACCTGTGCAGCTTTTGCAAAGGCTGTGATCATCAGACCGTTCCAGTCGGTCAGGATCTTATCGTCCTTGTCCGGATGGATGCGCAGCTCTCTGACGGCAAATAGTCGTGCAAGTGCTTTCTTTATCCTATCCTGGATTTCTGTGTCCTTATAATCTTCTTCCTGAGATATTGCACGGTTTCGCCCTGCCCTGTGGAGGATATTTGCACCGGCTTGTTGATCCGTTGTCGGATCGTAAAAGTTACCCTCCCTCTGAATATTGAAAACTGAACATATGAGATCAGCGTCATCAGGGTCGAGTGCTTCGGTGATCTCACTATGCTTCCATACATAGAACCTGCCCTCTTCTCCTTCGCTGTCAGCGTCTTCTGCTGAATAGAATCCACCCTCAGGAGAAGCCATATCGCGGAGAGTATAGGAGAGGATATCCTCTGCAGTTTTCCGGTAGTCCACATTACCGGTTAACTGAAAAGCTTCTGTATAAGCGATACAGAGCATTGCCTGATCATACAGCATCTTCTCGAAATGGGGCACAAGCCAATGAGCATCTGTTGAATACCGATGAAAACCGTAGCCGAGATGATCATAGATTCCGCCATCCCGCATGGCATCGAGCGTTTTTGTTACCATCGGCATTGCCTTCTGATTACCGGTGCGTCTCGCATATCTCATGAGGAAAAGCAGCATATGCGGTGCAGGAAACTTCGGAGCCTGGCTGAAACCTCCATTGTCATGGTCAAACAGATGACTAAGCTGAACAAAAGCATCGCGGAGAACTGATTCCTCAGGCTCCTCAGGTGCGTTATGGGCATTTTCACGCTTGAGTTGGGCGATTATTTCTTCTGAAAGCTGCGTGAGCTTTGACCGGTCTGTCTCCCACATTTGTTTCACACGAGGGATCAGGTCAATCATGCCAATCCTGCCGAAGCCGGCCTTCTTTGGGAAATAGGTTCCTGCAAAGAATGGCCTTTTGTCCGGTGCCATAATTACGGTGAGAGGCCAGCCTCCATTGCCGGCCATAAGCTGGCAGACGGTCATATAAACATGATCTATATCCGGCCTCTCCTCGCGGTCCACCTTTATCGAAACAAATGCTTCGTTCATCAGTCCCGCCACCTGCTCGTCTTCAAAGGACTCCTTTTCCATAACATGACACCAGTGGCATGTGGAATATCCTATCGAAAGGAAGATCGGCTTATTTGCTTTTTCTGCTTTGTCAAAAGCCTCCTGTCCCCAGGGGTACCAGTCAACGGGATTATAGGCGTGCTGCAGGAGGTAGGGGCTTTTTTCTGAGATAAGCCTGTTGGGGGTCATAATGCGTATCGGTAATATGTTGTCAGCGGCACAAGATGCGATTCCATGGAAGGTCCAGCTTCTGCTACTTGATGAGCAGCTTATTTGCGAAAAGGGTTTTTCTCATATCATCGACCTTGTTCTGGAGCTCTATGAGCTCTTCCTTGAGCTTGGTGCTGCCCGAATTTTCGATGATCTTCGACTTTTCAAGCAGAAGAACACCCAACTCAGCCAGCTTGGTCGGTAATTCGTCGAGTGTTGAAGCACCTTTTACATAGTTATTGCCACGTAATGAAGCAAGTTCTATAAGCTGCTGAAGGGTTTCGTCCATATACTATCTCCGTTTTTATTGTGGTCTGATTAAAGCCTATCAGATTTCATATGCAGCGTCAAATTCTTTTGTGTGGGGCTTTCAGATAGGTAGGGGCAATGTCATGAAAGGTATTTATTCCTTACGAAATCTATTTCATCTTCAGCTGTGTTGAGCTTTCCGGCAAGCTTTTGATTCAAGAGTTCATGCAGTATCTCTGAGTAGATCGGACCTTCATGCATTCCGAGCTTTCTCAGGTCAGTTCCTTTGAGGATCGGCCTGACCTTTCGGAGCTCAACAAGAAAATGGGAAATATCTCGCTTCTTTGCCGCATCCCCTGTAGACGCCATAGAAAACAGGATAATTTCCAGTTCTCTTTCAGAGAGCAGGTTGTAGAGACTGACAGGATCTCTCGCAGGAAGTCCAGCCAGAATTTCACGCTGTTGTCGCACTCCCTCTAAAATAATATTCCTGGCCTTAGGAGGCGTCGAAAGACGCGCCAGAGCGTCTGCGCGTTCTTGGTCATTGAGGTGCGACAGGAGTGTCATAAGATACAGCATTCCTTTTTCAATCTTTTGGTCGAGATAAAGGAGATTATACCAGGCAAGGGTTTCGGCCGTGGATTCAAGGTCACGCTCAAGCTGCTTGTTAAAAACAATCCTTTCATGGATCACTTTCAACAGGCCATGATCGGAAAGCCTTCTAAGGGTAAGCACAGGGCTTGTTTCATTAAATGACAGAAGAAGCTCCTCGTAAAGGCGTGTCCCTGAGAGCTTGTCAAAAAGATTCATCTCAATGGCTGATTTCATAAGAAATGCCGTGTGTCTGCTCAGTCTGAACCCAAACCGTTCAGAGAACCGTATTGCACGAAATGAGCGGGTAGGATCTTCCACAAAGCTGAGATTGTGTAGGACACGAATGGTCTTTTCTTTCAGGTCGCGCTGGCCTCCGAAGAAATCGATCAGAAGACCGAAATCGTTCGGATTAAGCCTGATGGCAAGGGTGTTGATCGTGAAATCCCTGCGGTAAAGGTCTTTCTTGATCGATGATGTTTCGACCTTTGGAAGGGCTGCAGGAGATTCGTAATATTCTGTGCGTGCTGTGGCGATATCAATTCGCAATGCGCCCCGTTTCACCTGAGCTGTCCCAAACTTATGATGGGGCTTGACCCTTGCATTGATCTGCTCTGCCAGGATGTAGGCAAATCTGATACCGTCGCCCTCGATCACGAGATCAATGTCAAGATTTTGCTTTCCAAGCAGCAGGTCCCTTACAGATCCGCCAACAAGATATGCGCTGAACCCCAAACTTTCAGCAACCGTGCCGGAGAGTTTCAGGATGTCGAATATCTCAGCGGGAAATCTGTCTTTGAGCCATGAGGAAAGATTACGGCTTGAAAAATGGATATCAGCTGTTTCTTCTTTCTCAATACGACGTTTTTTCAGGAATTCTTCGTACAGCACTCTGAGCAGATCTGTTCTTGTAATAGCGCCGGTGACCCTGTGCCCCTCCAGCACCGGCATGAATTTCTGGTTATGTTCTATCATCATGGTCTCAATTTCCCTGATAGGAGTATCTGCGGTTACGGTGAGTTTTTCTGTTGAACAGAAATCAGAGATGCTGTTCTTTTTGAAGCCGTGAAAGATGGCTTTTTCGACAGTCTCTCGTGATATGAGGCCTGCATATTCACCATCTCTTATGACCGGGAGAACATTGACCCCAAACTTGGTCATGCTATCCTCTGCTTCTCTGATTGCGCTGTCCCAGGGGACTACAATGACAGGACTTGTCATAATGTCGGCAGCGACCTTTCCCGGCTTTATGTAATCCGGGATCCTTCGGAGAATCTGTTCTTCAATGATCTCTAGGGAGTCACCCTTAATGGTTGCGGATGCCGCTGCATGATGGCCTCCCCCGCCGAACTCTTTTAAGAGGGCCGCAACATCAAGCTCCTTGGCCCTGCTTCTGCCGACAAGGACAATCCTTCCCTGCATGCCCAATATCAGAACAACTGCATCTATATCCTCCAGATCCATGATCTTATGTGCAAGAAGGGCTGCATCACCGAAATAGGAATCACGCGACGTTTTTGTGATCATGACCCGTATCCCTTTGATGATCAGTTCCCGGGAGGCTTTCAGCAGCTCATTAAGGAGCTCCAGTTCTTCCTTCCCTAAATCGGTTTTGATGTATTCTGATACGATATTGAGGATGGCGCCCCGTCTTATAAGATAGGATACTGCGCTGAGATCCCGCTCGGTCGTGGAAGGGAAGAGAAAGCATCCAGTTTCTTCGTAGATGCCCAGGGCGAGGATGGTTGCCTCCATCGGGTCCGGGTGAAGTCCCTTCTCCTTGAGCAGCTCAACAAAGATCGTCGTAGTTGCCCCCACGGTTTCTATTCGTTCGACATTGCCGCGGATGTCTCCTTCTTCAATGGGGTGATGGTCAAAGATATGGACCTGGACGTTCTTGTTCCTGGCTACATCAGAGAATATACCGATCCTGTCTGGTTGCTTGGTATCAACAATTATGAGCCTTTTGATCTCTGCAGGATCAATATCCCTGAGCTTTCTGATCTCTGCAGGATGAAAAATCTCTATGAAGTCCCTTACCTTGCGCTCTTGGGATCCTGGGAATGCAAGAAAGGCATCAGGAAAGAGCCTCTTTGCCGCAATCATGGAGGCTAGGGAATCAAAATCGGCATTGAGGTGAGAGGTGATGATATCCATGACGTTGCTTAGAGCACCTGCTTCCGGTCTCGGCAGTGCCGCTGATTTGGAGAAGCTATGCTAATCAAAAACAATTACACGGTCTCTGCCGCTCTTCTTGGCCTCGTACAGGGCATCATCAGCTGCAGAGATGAGCTCATCATGGGTTTTGATCTTCGCGTTCGGGAACACTGAGATGCCGATGCTGACGGTTACGCCGATCTGGTTCTTGAGGCTCTTGAACTTATGGCCTTTGATCGCGCTGCGAATCCTCTCTGCTTCTGAGATGGCCCCGTCGATGGGAGTATGGGGAAGCATGACGATAAACTCCTCTCCCCCATAGCGTGCAAGCACATCGCTCTTGCGCGTGTAATGTTTCAGGAGCTGAGCGAATTCCTTTAATACTGCATCGCCGGTTTTGTGGCCGTATGTATCATTAATCTTTTTAAAGAAATCAATGTCAAGCATGAGGCAGCTGATCGGCAAAGCGTACCGCTCCGAGCGGCTAAACTCCTCAATGATACGATGGTAAAAATAGCGGATATTATAGATGCCCGTAAGATAGTCAGTGATGGCAAGTTTTTCAAGCCTCGTCTTCTCGTCCTCTATCTGAGCGAAAAGAAAGGCATTGTAGAGTGTGTTTGCAGAGACATCGGATATGGTCTTCAAGAGCCGAATTTCATTCTCCGAGAACTCGTGCTGTGTCCGCGACGTTCTCAGAAACAGTGTGCCGATCACCTTCTCCTTGAAAATAATCGGCATCACAAGGATGGAACGAATACCGAGGGGTGCAACAATATCTCGTACGGACGACATCAGAGGATCAGACGTAATATCTCTGATAATGACCGGCTTCTTGTTCAGCAGTGCCTCCTCGATCTCCGGGTACTTCTTCAGACTGAGCTTAATTGCCGTAAGATTTGGCGTCTCAAAGCTGGCGACAACATAGGCAAACTTATGGAGCCAGTCAATTCGTACGATCGAACACCGCGTTACCGGCATAATCTCAGCGATCTTCTTGACGATCCTGAACAAAAGCTCTTTCGTGTCGAGTGTAGATGAAATCAGATGAGTAAGGTCATTGATGGTCTGCAGATGCTGAATCTCCTGCTTCATTACAATATGGGCCTCTTGCGTCCCGATAAGCATCTGCAGCTTGTGATCGAGATCTTTGTCAAGGAACGGTTTGTTCACATAAAGATCGGCCTTGTAAGTAATGGATGATTCAATGCCTTTTTCGCGATTACCTGTAATAATACTGATCACAGGTGTTTCAGACGTCCTGTTGGCGATAAGGGGAAGGAGTACATTTTCTATTATGATGGCAGATGCATCTTTCTTCAAAAGGTGATCAAACAGCAAACCAGCAGAGTCACAACTGATCGGGCGGTATTTCCTTGAACGCTTGAAAAAGGATTCAAGAAAAGCCAGAACAGATTTATTCTTCGCAAGAAACAGTATAGTCTTCTTTTTCATTAGGCCGCATCCACCATCATCATATCAGCCTCTATTATCCCAGTTTCGGCACTATCTGTCAAAAACAAAAGAAAAGCAAAAGGAGCCGGAGTTCCCCGGGTTTTCAGGCTGTAGCGGTTAGGACTACAATACCAAAAGACCTTCTGCTCACCACCTGAGCAGTCAGGAGTGCCTAAAAGACAGCGGTGCAAAGTATCTTCAATTTTCTTTTGATAACGCTTTATTGACAGCCTGCCGAACTATTTTCTCAGACATGTTTCCCTGGAGCCTGACCTTGCCTATCTGCTCGGGCAGAATGAATTTCACGTCGCCGGAAACAGTTTTTTTGTCCAGTTTCATGGCCTCAAAAAACACGGTGAGGTCGATAGCAGCAGGTATTTCGGCAGGAAGGCCGAATGTTCTTAAGAGATGCTGTATCCTTGAGACCTCATCACTGCCAATAAGACCGGCCTCATGAGCGAGAATAGCCTCAACATGCATCCCAATGGCAATTGCCTCGCCATGGAGAAATTTGGTATAGCCTGTGGCTGTCTCGATTGCATGGCCAATGGTGTGGCCAAAGTTTAATATAGCCCTGATACCAGACTCGCGTTCATCCCTTGATACGACATCAGCTTTAATTTCGCAGGAGCGTCTTATGATATGGAGAATATCGTGAGGATTGAGGCTCAAAATGGATTCCCTCTTCTTTTCGAGAAAATCGAATAATGAACTGTCCCAGATAATGCCATACTTGATGATTTCGGCCATCCCGGCAAGAAAATTTCTGCGTGACAGTGTATGGAGAGTGCTGATGTCTACCCATACAAGCCTCGGCTGCCAAAATGTCCCGATCATATTTTTCCCGAGCATATGATTGACACCTGTTTTGCCTCCGACTGAGCTGTCAACCTGAGCCAGCAGTGTGGTTGGCACCTGAATGAAATCAATTCCTCTCATGTAGGTTGATGCAGCATATCCCGTTATGTCGCCGATAACCCCGCCGCCAAGAGCTATCAGCACCGATTTCCTGTCGAATCGAATCCTGAGCAGTTGCTCATAAATCCTCTCAGCCGAGGCGAGGTTCTTGTATTCCTCTCCGTCAGGGAGGATGATCTCAGTGATCTCAAAACCAGAGCCAGAGAGAGATGCTGCGAGCGTTTTGCCATAGAGGTCATAGACTGTCGGATTACTGACAATGGCTGCCTTCTTGCTGAAATCAAAGCGTTCAAGGCTTTTCCCAATATCTTTCAGAATGCCGCTGCCCGCGGCAATCGTATAGCTTCTTTCTCCCAGTTCCACTCTTATCTTGTCCATGATAGTTTCCCCATAATTTCTTCGGCTATCTCAAGCGGAGTCTTCCCCTCAGTATTGATCATAATTCCTGCTTTTTCATAGAATGGCTGTCTCTCTGTCAACAGTGCCGATATTTTCGCCTGTCTGTCATCACCCTGCAGAAGGGGCCGATCATTACTGCCGGCAGTACGGAGCATGATCGTCTCAATGCTTGCCGTGAGACAGAAGATAATACCATCTGCCTGCAGTGCCTTGAGGTTTTCCTCTCGAAGAACCGCTCCGCCTCCTGTAGAGATGACAACCCCCTGTTCAGAAGCATATCGCACTATGACGGAGGTCTCGATCTGCCTGAAATGATCTTCTCCATATAGAGCAAAGATCTCAGAAATAGTTTTTTGCTGGGACCTTTCGATCTCCTGGTCAATATCGACAAGCCGCATGCCGCATAGCCGGGATAGTTCCCTGGCAACTTCACTTTTCCCTGTTCCCATGAAACCGGTCAAGACGATATTTTTCATCATAAGGTGATTTTTCGGGAGAAGATCGATTTCATGAGATTGCTGATATTTTAGATGGCTGACAAAGAAAAAGCAAAGCGCAAGAAGCTTGAAGTGGGAGGCTGCTATCAGTATTTTCGAATATACGCCAAATAACTCTTATAATTGCGCAGAATCTCTTTTCTGCTGTCACCACCGAATTTATCCAAAAAAGCATTCACAATAATGAGTGCGATCATGGCCTCGCCCACTACGGCAGCCGCCGGGACAGCACATACGTCTGAGCGCTCGTACGCTGCTGCATGAGGCCGTTTGGTGACAATGTCAACTGATGCGAGCGGCTTCCTGAGGGTCGGTATTGGCTTCATTGCAGCTGTCAGGGTAACGGGCATGCTGTTAGTCATTCCCCCCTCAATCCCGCCGGCATGATTTGTCTTTCTGAAAAATGACATTATGTCGGGGTCTGACGATTTTCTGTAATGGATTTCATCCATTACTGCCGAGCCCGGCTGTGAAGCCATTCCAAAGCCACTGCCAATTTCCACGCCCTTAATAGCCTGGATGCTCATTATAGCTTGTGCGAGCTGTCCGTCCAGCTTCCTGTCCCACTGAACATGACTTCCCAATCCCATTGGCAGACCTGTTGCGAAAACAGTAAACATGCCGCCAAGCGAATAGTTGTTGCTCAATGCCTTGTTAATACAGATGACCATTTTCTTGGAGACAGCTTTATCAGGGCATCGGACCGGCGATAGCTCTGCAGCCCCAAAATGAGCAAGAAGATCCTTCTCAGAAGATGGAATAGATTTGTTGTAGCGCGCCGACCCTATCTGGCAGACATAGCTGCCAATAACCACACCAAATGCTGCAAGTATTTTTTTTGCGACTGCACCGAGAGCCACGCGCATAGCTGTCTCTCTTGCGCTCGATCGTTCCAGAATGTTCCGAACGTCTTTTGTCGCATATTTTACGGCGCCGGCAAGATCAGCATGTCCTGGCCGCGGCAGCTTAACAGGCAAGATTGAATCCTGATCATGCGGGAATTCTGACATACCTTTTTGCCAGTTTTCCCAGTCACTATTTTTTATGAGGAGAGTTACGGGGGAACCTAATGTTTTTCCCCAGCGAACTCCTGAGAGGATGTCAGCACGATCGGATTCGATCTTCATTCTGCCGCCCCTGCCATAGCCGCCCTGCCGCCGTACAAGATCAGTATTGATGTCAGAAGACTCAAGAGCAAAACCGGATGGTATCCCGTCTATGATCCCGACAAGGGACTTTCCGTGTGATTCTCCTGATGTTAGGAATTTGATTGAACTCATGAGCAAATATTCATAGGATTTTTTTCATAAAAAAAGGGATGGCAATTGCCATCCCTTTTTACCTTTTTTGCGCTTTATTTCATGCTGCTGATATCAACGACCCTTGGGGTAAGGAATATTATGAGCTCTGTAGTACGAGCAACATTTGAGTTTCTCTTGAAAAGCTTTCCAAGCAGCGGAAGTTTGCTCAGTCCCGGAACGCCTTCTTCAGCGTCAGTATTTGTTTGTTTGAAAATTCCGCCTATGACCAGTGTTTCACCGCTATTAATAAGGACAGTTGTATCGATCTCGTTCTGTGAAGTATCGACACCGACATTGCTGCCTGCAACGATAAGGTTCAGGAATTCATCCTTCTTGATCTTTGCTTTCATCTGAATTGCGCCGTTAGGTGTAATCCTCGGAGTTACCTGGAGTTCCAGATTGATAGGAACTTCCTGCAATTTAGGCTTGCCGTCATTATCGGTCGACGGCAGTTGGAGTTTTCTGCCTTGCACGATCTTTGCCGTCTCATTATTCATGGTCATGATTCTGGGACTCGAGATAATCTTGCCGTTTCCGCTCGTTTCCATAGCAGAAAGTTGGAGATTAAGTGCAAAGGTTGCAGCCCTGTTGATATACCCCAAGCCTATCTGGCCTGCTATGCTCTTAGCAGGCAGGTTAACAAGGGGGCTAACCGGTGTAGTCGTAGTCGTCGTGGTGCTTGTCGTTGAAGTGGTCTGTGTTCCTGTTCCTGTATTGTTCACAAAGAAATTGTTGTCACCAAGAGTGGGAGGATTCCTGAAGAAGGCTCCCCAGGAAACACCCAGTTCTTTCGAATAATCGCTGTTGACTTCAACAATCCTTGCCTCAATAATAACCTGCCTTGCCTGCATCTGCTCCTGATCTAATTCCTTAATGAGTGCCCCAATCTTTTCAAGATTCTGTTCGACGTCATTAGCTATTAGGCTGCTTCCGCGCTCATCGAGTGACATGCTGCCGCGTGGGCTCAGAATCTTTGCTTTATCTATAGAACTCATGAGATTCTTGGTATCCGCAAAATTTATCTGGAATATCCTTGTTTTCAGATCGCCGGCATCCGCAGCAGCCTTCTTTGCTTTTGTCATGTCGTCAAGTTCTTTGGCTACCATGGTATTGGGAACGATTCTAATCACAGATCCATCAACTACTTTGGATAGTGAGAAGGTTCTCAGAATTATATCCAGGGCTTGATCCCATGGCACATTAATAAGTTTAAGGGAAATCTTGCCTTTTACCTCAGGATTAATTACTACATTGTATCCGCTAATATCACCGAGCAGTCTGAATATCGGGATGATATCAGCATCCTGGAAATCAAGCGATATTTTCTTGCCAGTATATAGTCCCTCTGTGAGAGGAGCAACAGATTCTTTGGCAGCCACAGGCTCTGCCGCAAGCGATGAAGCTCCGACAGCAGATTCTCTGTCCCCGTTAGCTGAGCTGCGTTGCGGCTGAACAGCTTCTTTGCTCATAAGAGATATTTCGATAGTATTGCTGATTGCTGTAACATCGAAATTCGTTTTTTCCTTCAGATCAAGCACAATTCGCAGTTTGTCTTTGTGCTTTCCTGCCCTTATGCCCTTGAGCGGTGAAATCGTCTGGGAAGGTATGGCAGCTCGTAGTGCCGTGTCAGGAATATCAACAACAATGCGCTCATTGACAGGAAATACGTTAGGGATCATGGTCCCGTTACCGCTTATGATCACTTTTACCGTATCAGCTGACTTCTTAATCGTTATGCTGTTTATCTCAGTTGCTTTAGCAGTAACAGGTGCTGCTTCTTTTTCAGCAGGTGTCTCTGCGGCAATAAGCTTTGCAATAGGCTTCTGCTCAGCTTCAAAATGTTTGGTCTCATTGAGCACTACCGAATCATCTTTTTTGATAGAAAGGATAAGCGTGTTGT
The DNA here is from genome assembly GCA_964506525.1 of uncultured Nitrospiraceae bacterium. Classification (GTDB taxonomy): domain Bacteria; phylum Nitrospirota; class Thermodesulfovibrionia; order Thermodesulfovibrionales; family UBA6898; genus UBA6898. Next base: position 48,036 of record CAZDLA010000009.1, on the reverse strand, counting down.
CCTTATATTCAGGAGTGAGGGACGATGGGCTCTGCAGCACAATGTCAATCTTTGCCATAAGCTTTGGTGAATCAATCTGCTGAGGAACAACCTCCGTGACTATGCCGCCGTCATAAACGATCTTGTCAGTAAACTGACCTATGCCCATGTCAGGTATTTCGATTGATACTCTGTAGGGATCGCTTGAATTATAAAGTGTATACGTGAACTGCTTGTTGCTCTTGATAATCAAGCCGTTTTCATTGACCTTGACCGAGGTGAGGGCCGGGGCTTCGATTGCCTGAGGCGTCTGTTGCACCGTCTGCGTATTTGCGCAACCCAGCAGCGCTATCAGCACAAAAATGCTTATAAATGATTTCAGGATTATATGGTTTTTCATTATTCCTCCTCCTTGCGGAGTTTCAGTATAGTATCTTTAGTTTTGATCTGACCCTTGTAGTCCTTGACCTGTTCGGTAATAATTACCGAATCACGGGTGATTTCGCTGACCTTTCCGCCAAATAACCCCAATGTCATGCCCTTTCGAATCGTAAATGATTTATTGTCAGGAAGGGTCACCATCGCATAAGACTGCTGCCGGTCCCATGCGATTGCTATCAGTTTTATCTCTTCAACATCGAATGATTCTATGGGTGACGCACCTTTTAACGCTTTCTTTGTAGTGGCCTTTACCTCGACTAAAGACGTGAAAGGATCCCTGCGGCCTTTTGGGTCATAGGCATAAACTTCTTTTTCAACCTTTATCTCTGCCTGCTGAACCGCTGCCTGTGGTGCAGCTGCTGCTGGCTGTGGTTTTGTGGCCTCCGGCTTTTTGGGAACAGGCGGTTGCTGACCTCCACATGCAGGCAACATGAGCAGCGTTGTTACAAAAAAACCTGCAATCGTCGCAATTTCTTTTCTCATTATTTATTACCTGCCGTAGCCTTGGCTACTACCGCATCAGGGACAGCAGAAAAAGTCGATGCCCTGAAAGATACGTTCAGTATGGTTTCACTCTTATCTTTCTTTGGCGAACCTAACTTCATGTCGCTGATATTAACAATCCTGTTCAGCTTGGTAATGCTGCTCAGAAAGTATCCAAGATTATGATAAGTTCCCATAACGTCAACAGATACGGGTATTTCATAGACAATACCGCTTGGATGTGTCGCTTTTGGTGAGGGTCTCCACGTTTTTATCTCAAGACCGGCTGCTGTCCCCATATCAGAAACCTGCTTTAAGAGGCTTGATATCTCCTCTTCTCCAGGCAGTTGTTCCTTTAGTTCATTAATCCTGTTAACCAACCTTTGATTTTCCGTCTTTAAGACTTCAAGCTTGGCAGCTTTCGCCTGGCTGGCAGCGATTTCGTTATCTTGCGTGCCGATCTTTTTGTCAAGCTCCTTAATCTGCTTTAACTTAGGGTTAATCACCAGAAACAGGACCAGCAAAGCAATGACAATCGAAGGAAGCACCGCAATGATTATTTTCACATAAGAGGGCAAGGTCTTTATGTCAAGTTTGATTGCCATGTTATGCTTTCACCTTAAACGTTAATTTGAATGAGTAAACAGTAGTTGAGGCTACCTTTGACTGTATTGACTCCTGAAGATATACATCGGTAAAGAGCTTGGAGTTCTTCAGGTTATTAACATAATTGACAACATCGGTGTTTGTGAAGGCTGTACACGAAAGCGATACATCAAGCGCCTTTACATCTGCGCTAATCACCCAAACTCCTGGAGGCAGAAGTGCGCTAATCTCATCAAGTATCTTGACCGGCCGGGACTTGTTTCTCCCAAGCTCTTCGATAATGTCTTTACGCTGCTGAAACGTTTTGTTCAGTTTTTCAAAGTCCTCAACAGCCTTTATTTTTTCCTTTAGGGCCGCAATGGTAGTTTCATTTTCTTTGACCTTCGCCTCTTTGGCTGCTACCGTAGAACTGAAGTGGTAGGTTATATAGAGAAATATAGCCCCAACAGCCAAAGTGAGCAGAACCGTGTAGATCAGAAAGACTGGAACTGGCTTCTGCTTTTTCTTCTTTTTTGTTGGTATTAAATTGACTTTAATCATCTGTCGCCCTGATTTCTGAGGGCAAGCCCGACGGCTACAGCCATCATTGGAGCTATTTCCTCGATATAAGCAACATCGAACTTCTTCGGAATTTTGACGTTTCTGAACGGTTCAGCAATTTTTGTCTCTATGCCCGAACGTTCTGCAATCATGGAAGCAAAATTCTTGATAAGGCCGCATCCTCCGCTCAGGATAACTTCAGCTATATCCTCGTGTACCGTAGTACTCCGGTAGTAATCAAAGGAACGGCTGATTTCGCTCAGGATTTCTTCAGACGCTGATTCAATCACTGCATTTGCATCTTCAGGCGATACGTTTTCAACAGATTCCCCCCGCTTCAGTTTCTCTGCGATTTCATAGGTAATATTGAATTCTCTCTGCAGGGCCTCTGTATGCAGATTGCTGCCCAGAGAACTGTCCCTTGTAAAGACCGATATGCCGCCCTTCAGGATACTCATATTGATAGTGCTTGCGCCGATATTCAGCAAGGCCACATTTTTACCAGGCTCAATCTCATAATTGATCCCATACATATTCTCAAGAGCAAACGAATCAATATCAACGACGATCGGGGTGAGGCCAGCTTCTTTAACTACCTGGATATATTCATTGATAATATCTTTTTTTACGGCAACAAGAATGACATCCATCTGACCTGGCTCATCTTTGGGACCTATGATCTGGAAATCCAGATTAACATCCTCGATATCAAAAGGAACATACTGCTCTGCCTCAAACTTAATTGATTCCGAGAGTTCTTCCTCTGACATTTCAGGAAGGGATATTCTCTTGATAATGACCGATGAATGTCCTGAAATGGAGATGGCAGCGTTCTGTGCCTTGATACCCGCTGTTTTGATCATCTCCTTCAGAGAATCAACGAGGCGCAGAGAGTCGATAATGGAGCCGTCAACAATGAGTTCAGGGGGCAGAGAGTGGAGATGACAAAGCTCAAGCTCATATCCGCCTTTTGACTCTTTGAGCTTCACCGCTTTGATGTAGCTCGATCCGATGTCTAGTCCTATTGATCCTTTTCCGCTAAAAAACATAGCTTATGAATACCAGAAAAAAAATCTCTTGTCAAGCATTTTTTTTGTATTTATTTCAGAGAGTTCAAACTGAACCATGAGAAAATGGTTTAAGAAATCCTCTTAAAGCTACAAATTGAGGTTTCTTTCGATGGTAATTTTTTCATTTTTCGTAATCCCAATGCCGAACAGAGAATTGAACGGGTCCTTCAGTCGAACGCAGACATTGTCAGGGATTACGCCAATAATCTCCCTGCTGAGAGGCATGCCATTTCTGGCTTTATTGAAGTCAGCTTCGCCAAGGATAACCTCTGGCAGATCAGAAAGAGCATGGTCAATGGATGATACATAGAGCGAGTCATCAGAAACTCCCAGTTCCAGCGCTTCTAATGTCACTGATGAGTCAATCGTAAAGGTGCCAATGCTTGTTCTTTCAAGCGCTGAGATATGAGCTCCCGTGCCCAGCACGAGACCGATTTCATCGCAGAGAGTTCGTATGTAGGTCCCTTTTGAACAGGAAACAGCTATGTCAATATAGGGGATGTCTGTCTGCAACAGTTTGATATCGTAAATCTGAACAGGCCGTTCAGCTCTCTCCACTTCTATGCCTTGCCTGGCAAGCCGGTAAAGGGGCTGCCCGTTGAGTTTGATAGCAGAATACATGGGAGGTTTCTGCATTATTTTGCCGATGAATTGATTAGTAACACTGACAATATATTCCGCAGTAAATGGCGGCACCACCCGTGTTTCTATGACCTTGCCGTCGGCATCAAGGGTGTCAGTTCTTTCGCCCAATTTCAGCCTTGCTCGATAAGTCTTGTCTTTATCAAGAAGAAAGCGGCTAATCTTCGTGGCCTCGTTCAGACATATGAGAAGAACTCCGGTTGCCATAGGGTCAAGGGTGCCGGTGTGGCCAGCCTTCCTGACCCCCAACAGTTTCTTCACTTTCGTGACTGCCTGCTGAGAGGTTATGCCTTTTGGTTTATTGAGATTGATAATGATGTTCATGGAAATAAAGGATTAGGGGGATTAGAAAGATTTATTCCGGCTGTACAGCTGCTTCATCTTTTCGGCAGAGCGTTCTTGCCGGCAGCAAACAGAGTCTTTTTCAGCGAGGAGAGGTCTGTTTTAATCCTAAAACCCGCAGCATTCCGGTGTCCGCCCCCGCCATATGCCGCAGCAATTTTTGCAACATTTGCCTGTCCCTTTGATCGCATGCTTATTTTCCAGCGGCCATTATCGGTCTCCCTGATTAGCGCTGATATTGCAACAGAATCGATCATGCGCGGAACATTCGCGAAATTCTCTGTGTCTGCTTCTACGGTTCCGGTCTTTTTGAACATATCTTTGGTGACATGGATCAGGGCTATGTTATCCCTAATCTCGAGCGTGCCAATACAAAGATTGAGCAGGTCAAACCGGTTCTTATTCCAACGTTCGTACAAATGCTCTGAAATAGGGCCTGGCTGTGCACCTGCTTCGACAAGCTCAGCGCTTGCCCTGAGCACGTCAGAACTGGTGTTGCTGTATCTGAAGGTTCCCGTATCAACAGCTATTGCTGTATACATATTTGTTGCCATAGATTTTGTGATACTGAGATTCAAAGCTTTTATCAGATGAAATACCATCAGGCCGGTTGCAGCTGCTGTCCGTTCGACCCATCGAATCCCACCAAAGGGCGATTCAGTTTCATGGTGATCAATAACAATAGACTTGCTGAAGGTATAGCCCTCAAGCGCTGCCCTTTCCGGGCTGTTACAGTCCAGGAGAATGAGCAGGGGATTTTTCTTCAGAATATTTCCAAGCATTGACCTGAATTTTTTCTGTCCCGGCATAAACCGGTAAAGCTCAGGCACCGCATCCCTGTCAAAGATGTGGACTTTTTTCCCAAGCACTTCAAGTGCTTCAGCAAGGGCAAGGCACGAACCCAAGGCATCGCCGTCAGGATTTATATGCGTTGCCAGGAGAAAGACCTGCTCTTTTTTTAGAGCAGATATGAGGCTCTTAGGAACTTTCATCTTCAGTTTCTGTCCTGATTTTTTTCAGGAGGCTGTCTATTTTGGAGCCGTATTCGATAGACGTGTCAAGTCTGAACTCTACGCTCGGTATGAATTTCATCTTGAGCCGCTTACCAAGTGCCGCCCGTATAAAGGGCTTGGCATCGTTCAGAATCTCAAGAGTCTGCTCCCGGTCTTCCGGCTTAAGTACGCTCACAAAGATACGCGCATTTTTGAGGTCGTCCGACATGTCCGCGCCGGTCACGGTCACAAAACCGATCCTGGGGTCCTTGAGCCGATACATAATAATGTCTGCAACCTCCTCACGGACAAGGTCACCGACTCGCTGTGAACGTTTATAAGGAAGCATAGATTGCCCTCTCGTGATGCGTTACGGTTTATAACCGCTCAGGTGGATAGTCTGTAGATATTTAGTCTACCAGTGATGGAAAATGACCGGGAGCCGGCGCTGTAGGCGCTTGATGAGGCCAGCTTTAGCCCTTCAGTCTTGACCATTTCTATTAACGTTAGCCTTAATATCTAAGAGACTAAAGTCTAAACAACCAGAATAGTTGCTACGGTTTAAAGCTTGGTTGCGATCTTTTCTATGATAAAGTTTTCAATGATGTCACCGAGTTTCAGGTCATTGAAGTTCTCTATCAGTATTCCGCATTCGTACCCGGTCTGAACTTCTTTTACGTCATCCTTCGCCCTTTTCAGGCTTGCGATCTTGCCTTCATAAGCCACGACGTTATCCCTGATAACACGAATGCCATCGCTGACTCGTGTCATGTACCCATCGATGACAGAGCATCCCGCAATTGTGCCAAGCCGGGATACGGGGAAGAGCTGCCTCACCTCTGCCCTGCCAAGAATTTTCTCCTTTAAGGTCGGCTCAAGCATGCCCTCAAGCGCCTTCTTAACGTCGTCGATTGCTTCATAAATGATATTGTACAGACGAATGTCCACGCCTTCTTTTTCTGCCGTCTGCGCGGCCTTGGTCTCAGGTCTCACATTAAATCCGATAATGATGGCATTGGAAGCAGTTGCCAGCATTACGTCAGACTCATTAATACCGCCCACAGAACAATGGATAACCTTAACCTTGACCTCAGGATGAGTTATGTTCTCAAAAGCATCCTTGATCGCTTCGACAGAACCCTGAACATCACCTTTAATGATAATGTTAAGCTCTTTTATCTGCCCTTCCTTTATCTGGGTATAGAGCTCATCAAGCGTGAGTTTCTTCGCTTTTGCTATTTCAAGAGATCGCTGCTTATGAAGCCTTGTCATAGCGATCTGGCGGGCCCTTTTTTCATCTTCGACTACCATAAAGACGTCGCCGGCTGCCGGGACTTCTGAGAAACCTATAACCTCAACCGGTGTTGACGGGCCAGCCTCCTGAATCCTTTTTCCTGTGTCATCGACCAGTGCCCTGACCTTGCCGACATGAGAACCAGAAAGGAGGGCATCTCCTATTTTCAGCGTGCCTGCCTGGACAAGCAGGGTAGCGACAGGCCCTCTGCCTCTGTCAAGTTTTGCTTCTATGATCGTGCCTTTGGCCTTTCTCTCGTGGTTAGCTTTTAGTTCAAGGACTTCAGCCTGGAGGAGGATCATCTCAAGTAAATGTTCAATGCCAATGCGCTTCTTTGCCGAAACTTCGACAAAGATATTATGACCGCCCCAGTCCTCTGAAATAATACCCTGCTCTGAGAGCTCATTCCTTAGGCGGGTTATATTGGCATCCGGCTTGTCGATCTTGTTAATCGCGACCACAATAGGAACATTCGCAGCTTTAGCGTGATTAATAGCCTCTTTAGTCTGGGGCATAACACCGTCATCAGCAGCAACAACAAGCACAACAATATCCGTAACCTTGGCACCACGTGCCCTCAGTGCTGTGAAGGCTTCATGGCCTGGCGTATCCAGGAATACGATATCTTTTCCCTTAAGGTAGACCTTGTACGCCCCTATGTGCTGGGTTATGCCGCCCGCCTCGCTTTCCGTGACTTTTGTTTCCCTGATTGCATCGAGCAGGGAGGTTTTTCCGTGGTCAACATGTCCCATGATGGTTATGACAGGGGCACGATGCCGGAGATCTGCTGCATCCTCCTGCGTCCCTTCATCAGCCTGATAATCGTCTTCTACTGATGCGAGTTCCAGTTTTATGCCGAAGCTGTCCGCAATAAGCAGGGCTGCGTCTGTGTCAACCGGCTGATTGATAGTGGTGGTCATATCTCCAAGCGCCATGAACTTTTTGATTACATCGCCGCTCTTGATGCCGATGAGCTCAGCGAATTCCTTGACTGACATACCCTCACGGAGCTTAAGGTTCTTTTTCCTTGGAGCGGTTGACAGAACAGCCTGTTTTTCATCCTGTTTATGGGAAAATTTTCCACCGCCGAATCCTCTCTTTTGTGACCGGGGGTCCCATTTTCTCGGCTCAACCTTCCTGATGCTCGTGAACGCTTTCTGAAGCCCTGGTTTTGCCTTAAACTTCTCTACCTTCTCAGCTTCACTTTCTTTCTTGAACTTATCAGGAACTGCAACGTCCTCATCTTTCTCAGGAGTTGTCGGAACGACGGCAATCTCCATTTCAGGTTCGTCAAGGATAAGAGGTGGGGGCTCGCTTGGCAGAGACGGTTCAAGCTTTATGGTCTTTTCCATCTTGTCTTTATGAGGCTTGGCCAGCTTTTGAGCTTTTTTGGGCTCTTCCTTCTTGCCAGTCTCCCGGACCTCGATCTTCGAACCTGCCTCAGGAGTTGCCAGGACTTCTGCCTTCACTTCCTCTTTTTTCTGCTCTTCCTTTTCTGTAACTGCTATTACCGGTTCAGCCGGCGCAATGGGTTCTTCTACAGGAGGCGGAGGAGGCTCTACGGGTTCCAACGCTGCCAAAGTTCTGGCTATTTTGTCTGCAATCGATGAATCAATGCTCGAGGAATGAGATTTGCCTTCAAATCCCATATCGGCAAGTTCGTCAAGGATGTCCTTGCTGTTTCTGTTCAACTTCTTTGCTAATTCGTATATCCTGACTTTTGCCATGTTGTTTTGTCCTTAGCTGTGCGACGTGCTGCAGATAGAATACTGCGCCGGGTGATAATCTTGTAACAAGAATTGTAAAATGTTATCATAACCAACTGTGAATATGCAATGTAGAAAGGGGGAATGAACGTGGCAAGCTGTTATTCATGTGGCAAGAAAAAGACGGTTGGCAATAATGTCAGCCATGCAAACAACAGGACGAAGCGGCAGATTTTGCCGAATCTCCAGAGGAAGCGGATACAGACAGATGCCGGGATCAAGCGTGCCTATGTCTGCACACGCTGCCTGAGGACTGGGACGGTAAAGAAGGTCGTCTGATGAAAAGGGCTGAAACCGTTCTCGGCCCGATGCTGAAACAACTCGGGATCGAGAACGGAGTGAGGCTTGAACGGATCAGGAACGACTGGTCTGAAATTTTCGAAAAAAGTATCGCTCCCCATATGTTCCCGGCTTCACTGAAGGAAGGGGAACTTCTTCTGCATGTTGAATCTCCTGCCTGGATGCAGCAACTCACCTATTACAAGAAAGAGATCATCAGAAAGCTTTCTTCTCACGCCATAACTGATGTGCGGTTCAGACTCGGGAGGATAACGAGAAAGAAACAGAAGCAGGAGGCAGAGAAGCCGATGAGAGCGCTCTCGTCCGAGGAGGTTTCATTTGCAGCATCTGTGGTTGCTGACATCAGAAATGAAGAGTTGAAGGATTCCATCAGGAAGGCCATCGAGAAATCCCTTAGGGCAGACAGAAAACCCCATCGGGACAAGTGATGCTTCTGGTTCTGCTATCCGGTACTCGCATTCAAACGCTGACTGCTTAAATGCAACTCCGTATTACGCTGATTCCGCCTGCTTTTCGTAGAGGAGGATAGGTTTTTCATTTTTTATTACCGTATCCTCGGTGATGAGACATTCCTTGATGCCTTTCTGAGAAGGTATCTCATACATGACATCAAGCATAATCTCCTCCAGAATAGCCCTCAATCCGCGTGCTCCGGTCTTTCGCTGTATCGCTTTCCGTGCTATTGCCGAAAGGGCTGTATCAGTGAACTTCAATCTTACGTTGTCAAAAGAGAGCAGTTTCTGATACTGCTTGGTAAGTGCGTTCTTCGGTTCCGTAAGAATTTTTATCAGGGATGCCTCATCCAGTTCAGCAAGCATGGTCACGACAGGAAGCCTGCCGACAAATTCAGGGATAAGCCCGTATTTGAGCAGATCACCCGGCTCTGCCATGCTCAGCATGTCTCCGGTCTTCCTCTCGCTCTTTGGTGAAAGGGCTGAGCCGAAGCCTACGGTTTTTTTGCCAACGCGTTGCTCCACTATCCCCTCAAGGCCGGTGAATGCACCGCCGCAGATAAAGAGAATATTTGTTGTATCCACCTGGATGAAATCCTGCTGGGGATGTTTCCTGCCACCCTGAGGCGGGATACTTGCGATCGTCCCTTCAATAATCTTGAGCAGCGCCTGCTGAACACCTTCACCCGAAACATCTCTCGTGATGGAAGGGTTATCGGACTTCTTGCTTATCTTGTCGATCTCGTCGATGTAAACAATGCCCCGCTGCGCCTTTTCCACATCATAGTCAGAAGCCTGAAGCAGTTTGAGGATAATGTTCTCAACATCCTCACCGACATAGCCCGCTTCAGTGAGGGTAGTGGCATCAGCGATAGTGAACGGGACGTCAAGGAGCTTTGCAAGCGTCTGGGCAAGCAGGGTCTTTCCTGTCCCTGTCGGGCCGATCAGCAGGATATTGCTCTTCTGGAGTTCTACATCAGATACACCAGGGCTGTATATTCTTTTATAATGATTATGAACAGCAACAGAGAGGATCCTTTTTGCTTTTTCCTGGCCGATGACATAATCGTTGAGAAATGTGTGAATCTCCTTGGGCTTTGGGAGCTTGGGCAGAGCTTCCGTGCTGGTCTCAACAGCAAGTTCATCTTCAATGATCTCATTGCAAAGCTCAATGCATTCGTTGCAGATATATACGGTTGGGCCAGCAATAAGCTTCTTTACCTCTTCCTGGCCTTTTCCGCAGAACGAGCACTTCAGTAACTCGTCATCTTTTCTCGCCATTATTTCTGACTCTCCTGTTTCTTCTTGTGCGTGGTATCAATGACCTCATCCACGAGACCATAGTCCTTTGCTTCCTTGCCTGACATAAAGAAATCTCGATCCGTATCAGTCCGCGTCTTATCGAGTGGCTGTCCGGTATGTGCTGCCAGGATCCTGTTCAGAGTATCCTTTACCTTTAAAATCTCTCGCGCATGGATCTCAATGTCTGTCGCCTGTCCCTGGAATCCACCCAGCGGCTGGTGGAGCATGATTCGTGCATGAGGCAGAGAGAAGCGCTTGCCCTTTGTGCCTGCGGTGAGGAGGAGCGCCCCCATGCTTGCTGCCTGGCCGATGCAGTAGGTGCATATATCGGGCTTTACATACTGCATGGTGTCATAAATGGCAAGGCCTGAGGTTACAATACCGCCCGGTGAATTGACATAAAGATGGATATCTTTTTCCGGATCCTCTGTCTGCAGAAAAAGGAGCTGAGCAATGACCGTATTCGCAACATGATCGTCTATAGCTGTGCCCAGGAAAATAATTCTGTCTTTCAGAAGGCGAGAATAGATATCATACGCACGTTCTGATCTTCCGGTCTGTTCTATTACTATGGGTATTAAGCTCACGTTACGCTCCTTTGGTGATCTCTGCACTGGCCAGCAGAAAGTCGAGCACCTTTTCTTCCCTGATATTATGCCTGAGATTTTCCAGGGACCCGTCCCTCGTCATAAAAAGGTTGACTATGGCATCCGGTGTTGCCTGAAACTGCTTGGCGATCAGCGATATCCTGTCCTTCACCTCAGCCTCAGAGACAATGATCTTCTCCTTCTCAGCTATCTCATCCAGAATAATCGTTGCTTTTACGTTTTTAATTGCTTTTGGCCTGAGCTTTTCGGCAAGGACCGCATCATCTTTTTCAGAAGCAGCCTCCGCCTGTTGTATGGAATGGTCAGAGTGGCGCTCGTTGTTTATCAGATGATCCAGTTCCGCTTCGGCAAGGGATTCAGGGACATCAAAAGCATGGCCCTCGATCAGAGTGTCGATAATTTTAGCCTTTTGCTGCTTTTTGCCATTTTCCTGCTTCGCCGTTAGGATGCCTTCTTTTATCTTCTCTTTGAGGGCATCAAGGGAGTCATTGCCAAAGTCTTTTGCAAATTCATCATCGATCTCGGGAAGTTTCTTTTCCTTGACCTCCTTGATCGTTATGCGCAACTTGTCGCCTTTATCAGAATCCTCTTTCAGTTCCTTTTCTACGACCTCGGGTAAGGTGATCTCAACCATGTCACCTTTCTTCTTGCCTAACAGGTTGTCCAGAATTCCGCGCGGTGTAAGCCTGTTGCCGAGGTTCATAACCTGATCCTTTTGCGCAACAATCTCTTTTTCGCCTGCAGGATCAAGCTTTACATAGTCGACAATGAGAAGATCGTCTTCCCTGATCTCGCGGTCAACTGCCTCAAACATTGCCCGGTCGTTCTGCAGACCTTTGAGCGTATCATCCACCTCTTTATCATCGACCGATGCTGAAATGCCGGTCACTTTTATGCCACTGTAGTTTATATTCTCGATCTTTGGCCTCACTTCTACGGTGAGCGAAAATACCAGCGGTTCATTTCTCTTGATATCAATATTCGTCTCAATCTTCGGCATGCTAACCGGAGCAAGATCAGCCTCTTTTACTGCCTCTGCATAATAGGTCGGAACAAGTTTTTCAAGGAGTTCGCTCTTTATATCATCGCCGAATCTCTTCTCGATCATGCTCATGGGTGCCTTGCCGGGCCTGTACCCGGGAATGCGAGCCCGCTGCCGGACATTATCCAAAGAACTGACATATTCTTTCTCGAGAATGTCGGCGGGAATCTCGATTTTTAGACGTTTTTTTGTGCTGCTGATGTCCTCGATTATAGTGGCCAATGTTACCTCCGATCGTGTTTGTCTACTCTAAAATAAGAACGTATCTTTAGTCAATTTTAGGTATAATCTCAGCCATGGACCTCTATATTATCGACGGGAACTCGTATGTTTACCGTGCCTACTACGCAATAAAATCACTCACGAATTCAAAGGGATTTCCTACCAACGCGATTCTCGGTTTCACAAACATGCTTCTGAAGATCATCAGGGATAAAAAACCTGAAGGTCTGGTCGTCTCTTTTGACTCGCCCGCAATTACTGAGCGACATATGATGTTTGAGCAATACAAGGCAAACCGGAAGGAGACGCCTGCTGATCTTGTCGCACAGTTGCCGCATATCAGGAAGGTGATATCTGCCCTCCATATAAAGGTATTCGAGATGCCGGGATATGAGGCTGACGATATTATCGGGACCATAGCGAAAAGGGCGGCAACCGAAGGGTCAAATGTTTATATTGTCACGGCAGACAAGGATATGCTGCAGCTTGTTAATGACAGGGTCAAGGTCTATGACCCCATGAAAGACAGGATGCTTGACAGGGCTTATGTTATAGAGAAGTTCGGCGTAGGACCTGAAAGAGTTACCGAATACATGGCGCTTACGGGAGATACTGCTGACAACATACCCGGCGTAAAGGGGATTGGTGAAAAGACCGCAAAGGAACTCCTTGTCACTTTTACCAGCATAGAGGAACTCCTTGAGCAACCTGAACGCATTCCCCGGGAAAAGCTGAGGGCCATGATTACGGGGGGCCGTGATATGATGCTTATGAGCCAAAAGCTTGCAACCATAGACACCAATGTGCCAATAGATTTTAATGTCGCGGAGTTTGGCCTTCTTGAGCCTGACTGGCTCGCACTGCTGTCGTTCTTTAAAGAGTTTGAATTTACCAGTCTTATGAAACTCCTCCCTTCCCAGGCCACTGCTCTCGCGACATCGAACAGGCAATATGAAGCGGTCTTTTCTGCTGAAACCCTCCGGGGGATAGTGGCATCAATAAAAAGCGAAGTAGCCTTTGATACAGAGGCCACCGGGAAAAAACCTCTCCTTGACAGACTTGTCGGTCTGTCTCTCTGCAATGACAAAAAGCGTGCATACTACCTGCCAATGGACCACACGCAATCTCTGATGTCGGAAAATGTGCAACTGAACAAGAATGCGGTGTGGCAGGTCCTCAGCTCTGTTTTTGCGGATTCGCGCATCACCAAAATCGGCCATAATCTGAAATATGACATATTGATGCTTGCCAAGGAAGGAGTTAGTGTTGACGGACCTCTCCTGGATACCATGATAGCAGCATATCTCCTGAACCCGAACAAGGCAGGACACAGTCTTGATGAAGTCGCCTTTGAATATCTTTCAAAGAGAAAAAAGTCCTTTATGGAAGTCCTGAAAAAACGGTCGAGTTTTGCCGAGGTCCCCATTGATGAGGCTGTGCCGTATGCTGCGGAGGATGCTGCTCTTGCCTTTGAACTTAGGGATCTGCTTTTTGAAAGGCTGAAAGAGAACGGGCTTGAATCGGTTTATTTCACCATTGAAATGCCGCTCATCAAGGTGCTCATTGACATGGAAACTGCCGGGATAAAGATACAGGAAGGCCTTTTGGAGGAGATGTCAAAGGAACTTGCCGCAGACATAGCTGCCATCGAGAAAAGGGTCTATTTCCTTGCAGGCGAGGAGTTCAATATTAATTCGCCAAAACAATTGAGCGCCATTCTCTTCACAGGGCTCGGCCTGAGCCCCAGCAGAAAGACAAAAACAGGGTTCTCAACAGGAGTTGATGTACTCGAAGAACTTGCAGAGTCTCATGAACTCCCCAGGGAGGTTCTTCACTATCGGAGTCTCACAAAACTGAAGACTACATATATTGATGTACTGCCCGGCTTGGTGAACCCACGAACCGGAAGAGTGCATACGTCCTTCAATCAGACAGTGACCGCAACAGGAAGGTTGAGCAGCAGCGACCCGAACCTTCAGAATATTCCGGTAAAAGGAGACTGGGGGAAAAGGATAAGAGCCGCATTTGTCGCAGAGCAGGGGAATCTGCTTCTTTCCGCTGACTATTCACAGGTCGAACTAAGGATTCTGGCGCATTTAAGTAATGATGCCGGTCTCATATCGGCCTTCAGGGATAATATCGATATTCATACAAGGACAGCGGCCGAGATCTTTGGTGTTCCGCTTGAGTCAGTATCGCCGGAAATGAGACGGACGGCAAAGACGGTCAACTTCGGCGTAATTTACGGCCAATCATCCTTTGGCCTTTCAGAAACGCTGAACATAGGTAGAAAAGAGGCTGAGCAGTATATCAAGCAATACTTTGACCGACATCCAGGGGTTAAGCAGTATATTGAACAGTTGATAGCAGAAACCACAGAAAAAGGGTTTGTAGCAACGCTTTTCAACAGAAAAAGACCTGTCCCTGAATTGAAAAATCAGAACAAGAATATTCGTCAATTAGGCGAAAGACTGGCAGTGAACTCGCCTATTCAGGGAACAGCCGCAGATATAATCAAATTGGCCATGATCTCTATCCGGAAGCGCCTGAGTTCGGAGGCTCTGCAGGCGCGCATGATCCTGCAGGTGCATGACGAACTTCTGTTTGAGCTTCCCGAACAGGAACTAGGGGTCATGCAGCAGCTTGTCAGGGAGGAAATGGAAGGCGTGGTGAAGCTCTCAGTTCCCCTGAAAGTGGACATAGGCCATGGACGCAACTGGGCTGAAGCCCATTAGATGATATTTTGTATAATTGTCTCTTAAATTTGATAGAATAGCTTTCACAGGGTGACCTTATGAAAACCAAAGATCTAAAAAATAAATCCAGAAAGACTGCAGGCAAAACAATAAAGACCGATGCAAAGAGGCCAGCTCCGGGGAAATCTGCCAAGGCACCTGCCGTAAAGACCGCAATAACGAAAAAGTCTGCTTCTGTCAAGACCGCTGCAAAGCTGGATAAAATCGTTCAAAAACCTGCGCTGAAAGAGGCTGTTGCGAAAAAGAAGACTGTGGCGGTCAAGGCTGAGACTCAAAGTAAGGCTAAGCCCAAGCCAGTGGTAAAGACCGATAAGAAAGTTCCAAAGAAGAAGGCTGTAGTCGCGAAGGTAGCGGTTAAGGCTCAGCCAAAAGCCAGGGTCAAAAAGGCTACTGCGGTGAAACCTAAGCCTGTAGTAAAGGCAGAGAAGGCAGTTCCAACAAAGAAGCCTGTAACGGTGAAGGTTGCGGTGAAGACTAAGACTGCGATTAAGACTAAACCAAAGCCCAAGATCATTAAGGTTTCTGCAATAAAACCAAAGACTACGGTAAAGGCAGAGACGAAGACGGCAAAGAAAAAGGCTGTTGTTTCTAAGATTAAGACTCAGGTTAAGGAAAAACCTAAGGCTAAGGTCAAGATTACTGAAATGAAGTCTAAGCCTGCGGTAAAAGCAGTGCAAGCAGTTCCAAAGAAGAAGCCTGTAGCGGCGAAGGTTGCCGTAAAGAGCGAGGCCAAGATCAAAACCGAGGTTCAGGCAAAACCAAAGGCCAAGGTTAGCAGAGTTTCTGCAGTGAAGCCTAAGCCTGCAGTAAAAGCAGTGCAAGCAGTTCCAAAGAAGAAGCCTGTCGTAGCCAAGATTGCAATTAAGAGTGAGGCGAAGGTCAAAGCTGAGGTTAAGGAAACGCCAAAGGCCAAGACAAGCAAAGTTACTGCTTTAAAACCCAAGCCCGTTATAAAAACAGTGAAAAAGACTGTTGCCGCAAAGAAAGAGCCGGCAGTCCCTGTGATACCAGCCTTGAAATCAGGTGCTTCAGCCAAGAAGTTCGAGACAGGGCCGGAATCGAAGACAAAATCTCAACGGTATTCCGCAAAAAACGCGAAGGCAAACTTGAAAATATTCCTTCCTGATCTGGAACTTACAGAAGATGAAGCAGAAGAGATCTTTTTTGGGGGACTTCCTGAAGAATACGGGGAGAACTCTATTATTGCCTTGGCAGTTGATCCTAATACAGTTTTTATCGACTGGGAGGTCATTCCAAGGGATATTTCCGGTTTGGAAGGTGATCTGAACCTCAGATTCTATGATATTACCGGCATTGAATTTAATGATTGGAATGCACATTCTGTTCTTGACGTGCCGATCAATAAAAGGGTTGGCAGTGGTTTTTTCGATATTCGTATGCCTGGCCGTGATGTTGTCGTCGCAGTCGGCATCCTCAACCCGATCAGCGGTTTTATGCCAATCGTAAGGTCTGATACGGTCTCCTTTCCAGAGCTTCTGACCTTTGACGAACTTGGCATTGTGCAAAAACTCTTTGCATCAGGAATCCCTGTCGGATACTGATCTGTTTATTTATCTGCAGAACCGTTTGCTACTTGTCGCCTGTCTTCTGATCGCATCCTTTATTGCGGGTTGCGCTTCCCCGTCTGGCCCAAGAATATCCCGGGAACAGGAAGAGAAGGCTTTCGAATACCTTGCCGAGGGCAGTGCTTCCTACGAGGACCGCAAATACAGCAAGGCGGCAGATTCCTACAAGCATGCAATCGAGATAATGCCTTCCTATGCGTATGCTCATTTCAATCTGGCAGTTGCGTATGAGGGGATGAAGATGCAGGATGAAGCGATTGCATCTTACCGGCAGGCGATTAGCTTGAAGCCTGATGAGCCTCTCTTTCACTATAACCTGGCCATGGTTCATGTCAGGTCAGGAAAATATCCGGAGGCAGTTCAGGCATTCAATGGCGCAGTAAAGATCGATCCATCGCACGCTGCTGCTTATTATGGCATTGGGTGGTCATACGCTGAAATGGGAAAATATCAGGAGGCTGCGGAGCATTACCAGAAGGCCATATCAGCGGATCCATATCAGGCTGGAAGTCATTATGCTCTCGGAAAGGTCTATCTGATCATGGGCAATAACAAGGCTGCAATGAAGGAATACGATCTGCTTATCAGTCTCGACCGTGTGAAGGCTGATGAACTGCTGAACGAGATCAAGAACAAAAAATAGTCAGCAATTTTTGAACACACATCCAGAGCAGACAGACTTCTCCCTATTCCCCTTGCATAATCCCGAAATGCCGTGATGACAGAGAGCAAAATCGTATTTAAGAGGATCTAACGGATCGAATTGTTTCAGCGCCCCGGTTATCTCAACCGCAGTTTTCCAGTCTGCTGAATTCCTGCTCGTAAAGCCGAGACATTGGGATATCTTCATGATATGGGTATCAAGCGGTATAACCAACTTATTTTTTGGTATGTTCTTCCATATGCCGAAGTCAATGTCTTTTTCTCGAATCATCCAGCGCAGAAAAAGAGCCGATCTTTTGCAGGTACTCCCCTTTTCTGGCGAGGGAAAGAATTGCACAAGGCCTGAGGGCTTAATGTTTCTGCCGTAGATCTTCGTTGTGTCCACGGACAGAAACCGGTCCATCATTGCTGCAAGGCCATTGCCGATGTTCTCGTCCGTATCCCGGTAATGATGCATGAAAACGTTTTCAAGAGAGCGTTCTTTTTGGAGAATTATATGAAGCATGTAGAGCAGGCAGATGATATCTTCGTTTCTGTTGAATCGATATTGTATTCCCTGAAAAAGTTTTGTCTGTCTGGCAACAGTGAAATGGAGCAGGAAATCATGAGGGCTGTTTCCCATGAGCGACAGAATCTTTTCGACAACAGGCTTAAAGAGTACTATCCTGCCATACGCAAAACAGCATGCAAGGAAGCCTGCGATCTCAATGTCTTCGGTGTTTTTATAGCGGTGCGGGAATTCTATCGGATCGTGGAGGATCCTCTGTTTGAAGTCATATTCCCGATAAAAGGTGTCGAGAGTTTTTTTTGGGTTCTGCAGGCTTGATTGCTTGCAGGCTTGATCGCTTGCAGGCTTTTTCATGTTCTACATATTAACTTTTGTCAGAACGCCGTGGAGTTTCTTGGGCGGAAGCTTGTAGAAATTAATAAAGGGCGGCGTGTTTCTCTTGATGAAATGGAATACCTTCCAGACAGGGTTGCTCGTTATGATGTCTTCAAGACCATAGAAGACCGACCGTTCTTCGATATCGGCCTCTCTCAGGATCTCTTCGACGTCCACCATTTCCATATATCCCATCTGCACCTCGAAGACCCTGAGTCCGTCCGAAAGATCCGGCTTGAAGAAGCCTGTCACACCAAAAGGGTCATCACGTTTGATGATCGATACGAAAATATTATCTTCATACACAATGCCGTGATAGAACATGGTCTGGATGATATAGAAGGGGATCTCCTTAGCATCTTTGATCAGGAAGAGCGCTGTGCCGCTCACCTTGGAGGTAGAGGCATAGACTCTTCTGAATTTGTGCAGGAACTCCTCCAGGGGCATGAATTCCATCATCTTGTAAAGTCTCTGCTGTCCTTTCTTATACAGAATGATCATGCCAAAGGGTATGGATGCGATAATGAGCGACCAATATCCGCCATGAGGGATCTTGTAGAAGTTTGAACTCAGGTATGCCAGGTCTATGATCGTGACCAGCAGCGAGAGAGCTGAATATAGAGGTTTCTGCTTCTGGGCGAAGATCCAGGTCATCATGATCCCGGTCAGGGTCATGGTGCCGGTGACCGCAAGGCCATAAGCAGCAGCAAGCTTGCTCGACTCCTGGAATTCGATCATGATAAAGATTACCGATAAGAGCATGAACCAGTTCACCGCGCCAAGGTAAATCTGTGATCTGCGCTCCACAGAGGTGTAGTCCACCTTGAACATCGGCATCAGCCTTGTTGTAATGCCCTGGTACACAATTGAGAACATGCCGCTGATCATAGCCTGTGAAGCAATGATCGTCGCAAAGACGCTCAGGAGGAGGAATGGCACATATACAGGGCTGAAAGCATGAAAAGTCATCTCAAAGAGGATGTTTTTTGCCTCAGGATGTTTGAGAAGATAGGCTCCCTGGCCAAGATAGTTCAGGACAAGTGCAACAAAAACAAGGCTCCAGGCCTGCCTGATGGGTTTGCCGCCGAGATGCCCCATATCAGCATAGAGGGCTTCACCTCCGGTTGCACAGAGAATGATCTCCCCGAGAGCAATGAACCCCTTGATCTTATTATCCAGAAGGAACTTCATCCCCCAGTAAGGATTCAAAGCATTCAGCACCACCGGAGATTCAATAATATAGAAGACGCCGAGAAAAGCAAGAGCTGAAAACCATACGATCATGATGGGACCAAATGCTCCGGCAACCTTTTCAGTGCCCTTGCTCTGGATAGCAAAAAGCCCTATGGCAATTACAGCAGAGACAAGAACAATTGAGCCCTTGGAAAGGCTTTCAAACCCCGGGATGAGCAGGGCTCCTTCAACCGCACTAAGAATACTGATAGCCGGTGTTATGACACCATCTCCAATCAGCAGTGCCACACCAATGATCGCGAGCATGGTCACAAACCCATACATCTTCGGGGACTTGAGGCTGGATATAAGGATCTCCTTGAGCACGATCGTGCCGCCCTCGCCCCGCCGACTAAGGTTCATGGCAATCCAGGCATATTGAACAGTAACGAGCATGATCAGGGTCCAGACTATGAGCGAAAGTACGCCAAGAATATTATCCTGGGTCGGCGACTGGAATAACAGGAAGACAACCGTGAGTGTATAGATCGGACTTGTGCCGATATCACCGAAAACAAGACCGAGCGAACGAATAATGCCTTTAATGGGTGAGGTCTTTTCTGACATAACGCTATATTATAAGGACTGAGTTGTCTTTGAGGCAACAATATGCACATTCCCTGGCGCGTAGAATACAAAAATATCGTGTATAATGAAATAGATTCAGTAATTGTATTGAAGGAGAAAGCGTGCAGAATATTCCGATAAGCTACGCTGCCGCAGGCATGGTGCTGGCAAAAGAGATTAAGCTCGACGATAACCCAGCGAGTTCTCCTATATGCGGGAAAGGCATAACACTTACCGATTCCCTGATCAGCAGGCTCATGAGCATGGGGGTCCAATCTGTGATCGTTGAGGGCCATCCGGTCAGGCTTGAAGGAGAAAAGACGCTTGAGGAAACTCTCGAGATTCTCGATAAACGGTTTGCGAAAGTATCTGAAGATCCGCTGATGCAGAAACTCAGGGATATATATCGCACGCAGATCATCAGGTCCATGGGGGATGCTGATGGAAAATAAACGGGCAGAGATACGAAGCATTATCAAGGACACAAAGTCTCTGCCGACACTGCCCGGTGTTATTGCAAAACTCACCTCGCTTGCTGAAAATAATAAGGCATCGGTGAATGAAATGGCACGGGTAGTCGCATCCGACCAGGTGCTCTCTGCCAAGGTCCTTCGGCTGGTGAACTCTCCGTTTTATGGTTTTTCCGGCCGGGTCTCAACAATCTCAAATGCACTGATACTTCTCGGGGTCAATGTAGTAAAAAGCCTTGCGCTGAGCAGTTCTATCTTCGAGATGATGGAGAAGAACACGGTGGGGCTCTGGGAGCATTCACTTGGCGCCGGGGTTGCGGCAAACATCATTGCCAAAAAGCTGAACCTGCCCGAGATAGAGGAAATATCCACGGCTGCGCTGCTTCATGACATAGGCAAGGTAATCATCAAGATCAAGCTTGAGTCCGATTACGACCATCTTATTGCTCTGATCAAAGAGAAGGATCTGTCCATGCTCGAGGCAGAGAAGGACCTCCTTGATGCAGACCATGCTGAGATCGGGGAATGGCTTGCGCGGTCCTGGTTTCTGCCGGAAAAGCTGATCGAACCGATCGCTTTCCACCATGATGTCGAGAGGGCCTCAACTCAGCTCGCCAAGACCTCAGTTGTTCATCTTGCGGACGTGCTCGTAAAGGCAAGCGGTTTTGGGTTCAGCGGTGATGATTATGTCCCCCGCATTCAGACTGCTGCATGGAAAAAGTTAGGGCTGAATGAGGCAATGCTCGAGGAGATCGTCAGGGACCTCGAAGAAAAGCTTGTTGATTGCAAAAACTTCAGTCTGGAGATACAGTCGGAAGGTGACGCAAAAACTTAGGATAGCGGTCATTTCAAAGGACCGCGACTTCTCATCCCAGATCGGACTTTGGCTCCAGGGCAAGGGATTGCAGGCAATTCTGCTGCATGAGCTCAACAGCGTACTCGGCGTCATCTATGTTGATCCTCCGGACGTTGTCATCGCTGACCTCCGCCATCGTGACAGTGAAACGCAGAACCTGATACGGGATTTCAGAAGCGACAGCTATTTCAGCATGCTCCCGGTGATCGGCATATTTGAAGAAAACGCCCAAGAGGTTTTTGACTGGTCAGGCTGTCCCCTGGATGATTTTATTACCCATCCATTCAACCATGCAGAATTCTTCATTCGCATCAACCTTTCTCTTCAGCGCATAGATCGGATACTTGATAACAATCCGCTTACGAAACTTCCCGGCAACACCTCAATCCAAAATGCGATCGAAAAGGCGCTCGGCAGGGATCTGGCCGTCTGTTATATCGATATCAACAACTTTAAACCATACAATGACACGTACGGATTTTCCCATGGCGATGAGGTGCTGCGCATGATCGCCCGTATCATGGCAAATTCCGTGAGAGAAGCCGGCCCTGGAGGTTTTTCCGGCCATATCGGCGGCGATGATTTTGTCTTTATCGTAAGTGTCGATAAAGCGGAATTAGTCAGTCAGATGATCATCGATCATTTCAGGATCATCGTCTCTGACCTCTTCGGCGAAGAAGAAAAGACAAGAGGCTTTTATATAGCTAATGACAGGCTGGGGAATGAGCAGAAGATCCCGCTCCTGGGCATCGCCATCGCAGTTGTCCCCATGAACACGCCCAAGATGACCCACTTTGGAAAGGTTGCTGAGGTTTCAGCGGAAATGAAGAAGTTCGCGAAAAAATCAGGTGATAGCTGCTATGTTGTGGACAGGAGAAAAACGTAAGTATTCAGACCAATCCGAAAACAATCTCCCGCTCTTCGAGATCTACCCTGTCCACCCGCACAGAAAGTTCCTGCCCTATCCTGAATGAGCGGTTCGTATGTCTGCCATAAAGCCTCATGGTCTTTTCATTATACTGATAGAAGTCATCAGTCATGGAAGAGATATGCAGAAAGCCCTCAACATAGAATTCATTCAGACGTATCCTGATGCCATAGGACGAGACGCCAACAACCTTGCCCGCAAAGACCTCACTAATCTTGTCTTTCATGAACCAGGCCCTCATCGCCTTGATCACCTGGAATTCAGCAGCATCAGCAGCCCTTTCTGTGCGTGATGAGCCGAAGGCAATATCAGGGAACATGGTTTCGAATTCCTTTTTTCGCTGATCAGAAATGATCTTCTTGGCCAGGATCTCGCGAAGGATCCTGTGTACAACAAGATCAGGATAGCGGCGGATCGGCGAAGTGAAATGGGCGTACGACACAGAGGCAAGGCCGAAGTGGCCGATATTGGTTACTGAATACCTGGCCTGCTTGAGGCTCCTTAGAACTATATAATTGATAATCTCTTCCTGAGGCGTGCCTTTTATTGATTTCAGAATGTCAGAGAAATCCCTGGCAGTGTACTTCTTGCCTGCAGTCCTTGAAAACTGTTTTACAACATTCACAACATCATCGAGCTTCATTGGGTCAGGCTCTTCATGTATCCGGTAAATGCAGGGAATACCGAGTGCCTCGATATGCTCTGCAACTGCCTCGTTGGCAGCGATCATGAACTCCTCAATGACCATATGCGCAAAGTTCCGTTCTGCCTTTATGATCGCCTCCGGACTGCCCTGAAGGTCGAGGAGGACCTCCGGCTCGGGCAGATCAAAATCAAGGCTGCCCCGTTCAAACCTTTTTGTTCTGAGGATGTTGCAGAGCTTTTCCATGAGTGCAAAATCGTTCAGCAGGTATTGGTATTTCTCGCGTTCGTTCTCATCGTTGTCGATCAGTATCTTTTTGACTGATGTATAGGTCATGCGCTCGTCGCTGTTGATGAGACTGAGATAGAAGCGTGAGCTCAGACGACGCCCAAAACGGTCAAAGTCCATCTCAACGGTAAAGGCATTGCGGTCCATCTTTGGCTTGAGGCTGCAGAGTTCTTCTGAAAGTTCCTTTGGCAGCATGGGTATCACGAGGTCAGGCAGGTACACACTGGTGCCGCGCTTTCGCGCTTCAAGGTCAATTGCTGAATTCCACGGAACATAATACCCCACATCAGCGATATGGACCCAGAGTTTATATCCATGGTCAGATAGAGCTATGGACACGGCATCATCAAAGTCCTTTGCACGTTCCCCATCAATGGTGACTGTAAAAAGGTCTCGCAGGTCTTTTCTTTTTTCACTGATTTTGCCTTGCACGGGAGTGGTAAGGGATGTGCTGTCAGCTGTAGCAGCTAACAGTTTTGCTTCATCGCTGACCGCTTTAGGGAAACGTCTCGGCAGACTGAACTCATCGATAATCAGTTCTACCTCTCCGGCAGGATTCTCCGGTTTTTTTACGATCCTGATGATCTTTGCTGCGGGAGGCCTTTTGTCCGTGGGAAAAGAGGTGATCTCTGCAATAACCATATCCCTGTTCTTTGCCATGCCCCGGTCCTGTGGAGCAACATAAAGGTCAAAGGGAATGGACTTGTCTTTTGGTTTTACAAATGCCCCTGCCTTAGTGATATCAAATGTGCCCAACACCTTTGCATGAGCCCGCTCAAGGATCCTCATGATCCGCGCTTCGCGCTTATTCCAGTTCTCTACCCGCACCATAACACGATCGCCTTTCATGGCGCCGAGCGTACCTTTTGGCGGGATAAAGAAATCCCGTTCTCCGGGTTTTTCAGATATCACGAAGCCATACCCGTCACGGTGAGCTGCGAAGTAGCCAGTTGCAAGATTCATCTCTTCTGCCGGGCCATACAGACCTTTGCGGTTGAGGACGATCTCGCCCTGTCTGAGCATATCCCTGAGAAGTCTTTTTAAGGCACGCGTCTCAGGCTTGCTCAGCCCCATCAGGCGTGCTATGTCTTTAAAGAGGAGGGGCCGGGATGTCTTATCCCTGAAGAAGGCGAGTATGGTCTCTTTAGTCAGCATAGAGAGCATAGCAGGGCAAGATGCCCAGAAACTCTATGAATCGACAATATTTCTTAGTAGCATACGTTCGTTTTTCTGCAAAGGTTCTCATGATTATCCTATGTTGCTTTGCCTTATTATGCCGGCTATTTTCAGTGTGTCGTCATAGAGTTTCTTTGACACCCAGCCCTGCTTCTGCGTGACAGTCAGATAATCGTCTTAACATGCAAGTTTTTCCTAACAAAGGGCAGGCAGTGCTGACGAAAAAGCATTACCTGCGATACCTTTATGTTGAGAAACAACTATTATCAATTTCAGATCTCTCAGGAATAACACCTCTAAAATCTAACGGCAAAATCCTATCGCATTGTAAGGCTTTTGAGGCAATACTGCCTGCCCCTCAACATCAATTAAGCTATTTCTTCCCCCAGTTGCCGCTGTCGTCCTGAATCCACCAGCCTTTTTTTGCTGAATCACGACGGATCGAAGCAAACTGCTTGGTTGCCTGGGGTGTTACCTGCTTCACGTTGTCAGGTGTCTCTGGCTGCCGGTTGATCCGTATGATGGCCTTGGTCATGCCATTGATCACGGTTTTTCTGTTCTCGTTTTCTGCATCAATGATCTTCTTATCAGCAGGGGAGAGACCTTTCTCTCTTTCTATAAGAAGGCCATTATTCGCTTCGCCCACAGCGCTGCCATCCCTTAGTCTGTCAGTATCACTGATGCGTGCCCCCATCTCTTTATAGGCACTCACAACATCCGGCATCTTTCTTACCGCCTCAGCGATCTTGTCAGCCATGCCCGGTTCCTGTGCATAGGCAGAGCGGACAAATTCGAACTGCATGAAACTTTCCGGCTTGCCGGCAGGTTTCTTCTCGTCGATCTTCTTGTCAGTTCCCATCAGTTCCTTCTCAAGGACCTTGTAAGCTTCCTTGACATCTTTTTCAGGAAAATAGATGTTCACCGTGATCACAGCACACGCTGCAATAATGAATGTCAGTCCTAACAGTAATGCTCTGAGATGCTTTTTCATATCTTCTTCCTCCTTGAATGAGCTTGTTTGCATGCCAGCCAGTGAGCTTGCAGCTATTCTTTCTTTGCCCTTTGGGCTGCTTCTGTTATGGTCCACATAAGATGATCAATGGCGATCCTGTTGTTCAGGGGTGCAACCTTTACGGACAGGTCTGTGATGCCCACAAGGTTTCTGTTCGATATCTCAAGCTCCCTGAATATGAAAAAGCCATTCTGAATATAGAGGCCCATGATACCCTTGTTGAATCGCCTTTCACCAAGATAGGCCCTTACCTGAGGGCCGCCGATCTTTTCAAGGAATTCCTTGCTTATCCTTGTCCGTTCTCCATCAACGCTGTAAGCCCAGAAATCCGCCTTGCCCGTGATATTTGCCAGGCCTGCCCCTGTGCCCTTTATCGCTGCAATGCCATCAATTTTCCCGGAGATGTAACCCTTGATCGGGGGTATCTCTTCGCAAAGCTGTGTAAGGCTTGCGCCATCTGCAATGATCCCGGCCCGGTAACTGAAGCCATCAGAAAGATCTGCGAAACCTGTGCCATAGACCTTTCCTCCAAACATCTTAGCACTAAAACGGTTGATCTTCAATGAACTGCCTTTCTGCTCAATCCAGAGAGAGATATCCTCGAGCAGCCTGAAACCATACCTTATAGAGCCTATCTTTACCTCATTGCCGAAAAACTGTTTTGTTTCTGAATAGGCCTTTTTATGGGTTTCAAAATCAGCCTGCTCAAATGACGGTATGGACAGAGAATTATGCTCATTGCCTGCTGAGTTGAAATGGATCGGCACCGTGCCGTTAATCGGACCGAGGGAGTATTCATTGTTTTCACCCTCTATGGCAATATCCCTCAGGAGAATGCTGCCATCAGCGCTTATGGCTCCGGTGCTATATGTTGTGAGAAGGTTCATTGCAAAGCTTCCATTCAGGCCGGCATACAACAGGCGGTCCGGAACAATATCCCAGAAGACGGAACGGATATCACTGATTTTGGCTTCAGGCATAAGGAGGCTCATGCGCAGGGTGCGAACATCTTGAAAAACGCGGTCTGCAGATCCTGAAAGTTTGAGTGCAAGGCCTGTAACAGACATATCAGCCGTAATGTCTGCGCCCGCACCGCGGAAGACCATGTCTGAACTGACCGCAGCGTCTTTAAGCAGTGCCTTGCTATCGGCATTGGTAATTGAAATATTCTTGCCCCGTATCGATGCCCTGCCTGTAACATTCTCAGGTGAAAAGATTGTGCCTTCAAACGACAGGGACTCTGCGCTGCCGGATGCAGCATAGGGCGTATTCATAAAAGATTTTGCCGTATGTGATACAGGCGCCAAGTTTATATTCTCCGCTGTCAGAGTCAATGCGATCGGAAATGGACTGCCCGCTGATTTTCCCTTTGCCAAAATCCTGGCGGTGCCCTCAAGGATTTTGGCAGAGGGGATATCAAGAACGAATGCATTATTTGCGATGCTGCCTTTGCCGGCAATGAATCCTGAGGAAATGTCCTGGAATGAGATCTGCTGGACAGCAAAGGATAGATCGCCCGAAATTTCCTTGTCTCCGCCAGACAGGGATATCATGCAGTCAACCCCTTTCAACGCAGCTTTCTTGTCAGGATATGAGGCGCTGAGATTTTTTGCCTCCATGATGGTCTTTCCACTGCCGTGGGGAAGCCTTACGCTGATCCTCTCTCCGGCTGCGCTGAATAGATCGCTGACCGCCCTTATGCTCTTTACGGTAAGGCTCCTGCTGTCATAGTCCAGAACAAGATCTGTCCTGAGATTCTTTGCCGTGTATGTATCGTATGCCAGGTCTTTGCCTTCCAGGGAAGCCTTGCCGGACACTATCCTGTCTTGAATCGTTCCGTCATATGATGCGGCGAGATAAGCTGCTCTCACATCCTTGCCCTTCAGTTTCATAGTTATGTTTGAAAGATCGAGCTCTGATTTAAGCATCATCTTTGCCGGCTTTCCTCTTCCCTCTGCAGCAAGCTTCATTTCAACAGGCTGCCTGAATATTGCATCACCAGCCCTGAGGATCCTGGCCGATACTCCTAATGTAATAGCTAAGTCTTTTGAAGAGGCAAAGGCTATTTTGCCATTCAGACCCTGAATATCTGCCCTATCTGTACTCAAAAAACCGTTGCTGATGGTGAGCGTGCCTGCGGTTGTCGGCACTGAAGAAAGAGTTCCCTTCACCTGCATCAGATCAGACGTTATCATGCCGCCAACGTTCAGACCTTTCATGACATTGAATGATGCAAGATCGAGCTTTTCAACCCTAACCTCTGCTGCATACGATGGCCTGCTTGATATGCCCTGTATCATGCCTTTTGCCTGAATTGCTGATGATTCTCCGGTGCTGAGAAGGGCCTTGCTAATCGTCAATGCTCCTTTTTTTATGTCAAGGAACGCATCAGCAGTTACGGAGATTGCATTCTTGGTATCCTTTCTGAATATGGAAATCCCAGTGCTTTTCAACTGCGTTTCGGTCCTGATCCTGATACCCTGATCAGCATCTCCCTCAGCCTGGAATAAAATGTTTGCCCTGCTTTTTTCCAGATCCATGCCGTATTGTGCAATCTGTTCTCGTAAAAGTGAAAGATTGATATCGTCCGATATTGCCGAGATGCTGAACTGCTGTGCTTTATCTTTGAGATATACCCATCCCTCGGCAGTCATTTTGTTGCTGTCCCAAAATGCCAAAGAAACTCTTAAGGATGTCTTTGTGCCTTGAACTGATGAGAGGTTATTCATCAAGAGATTCATATCTCTTATGCGATAAAAAGGGTCATTGTTAA
Source organism: uncultured Nitrospiraceae bacterium (assembly GCA_964506525.1). Lineage (GTDB taxonomy): Bacteria > Nitrospirota > Thermodesulfovibrionia > Thermodesulfovibrionales > UBA6898 > UBA6898. The sequence goes on along the minus strand of CAZDLA010000009.1, from coordinate 20,121 downwards.
AGCTGAGGCTGGCATTCTTGATCGAGAATTCGTCAATCAGATATTCTGCAGTTCCTTTCTTTGAAAAAAATTCCCGTAAGGCGGCAGATATGTTCAGCCTCCCATCAGCGGACATCAGGGACAGTTCGGGTGCATCAATTTCTATGTTTCTGAAAGAAAACTTGCCCTTAAAAAGCTCGTGGTATCTCATATTCAAGCGGATCCTGTTAACCTTCAGGAAGTCCCCCTGAACAAAGTTATCCGGATTTCTGATAACAATGTCAGCAATAGTTATCCCGACAGCGGAATCAAGAAACACGTCTCCAATCTCGACTTTCTGCCCAATAAGAACGGTCGCTTTTTCAGATACTTGCGCAATGAGAGCCTTCTTGAGCGTCAGGTATTGGGAATAGGCAAGCAGTATTATCAGGATAATAAAGGAACCCAGAAATGCTGACAGAATCTTGCATGTTTTTCGCATCTTCAGTGGCATAGCTTCATTGTACATACGGACGAAGGAAATGGACAGAATGAACTTGTTATTGCTGGCTCCGTGAATCTGCTGCCTGGACAAGGTCCTTAAGGGTCTGCCTGTCCAGCGAGAGGGTGATGGCCTGTTCGATATGCTTCATAATGCCGTCGACCTCAGGAAGCGATGCCAGGGATTGGGTGTTGCTGTGAGTATCTTCACCTGAAATTCTGACTGAAGCGATTATTTCATTCAGGGTGATCCTTTCCAGGTCTTTCCCAGGAAGATATGCAGGCGGCTCATGGTGAGTCGGAACAAGCAGTCCTTTTTCCTCAAGGATTGACAAGACCTCGCGAACGAATTCAGACGGCACGCCAAGCTTCTGGGTGAGAGAGACGAATTTCCAGTGCAACTGATTATCGTGAAAACTATGACCGACAAGAAACATGATCGCAATGGCAAGCCGTTCCTTGAGCCTGTCGCTTAAGATCATGATCTTGCTGCCTGCATCGAGCAACTGCGGGTGCTGCGTGTAGAACGATACCCGGGCGCCTATGAGCAGGGTGAGGAAGTTCCAGTAGAGCCATATAAGGAAAAGAATGAGCGTTGCAAAGCCTGAGTAAATAGCGGAGTACTGGGCTGACGATGCAACAAAGGAGGTGAATATCCAGCCGATGGTCTGCCAGAGAATGGCGGCTGTAATGCCGCCGGCAAGGGCTGAGCGGAACCGCACCCTGGTATTGGGAAGAAATATATAGATCAGCGTAAATGCTGCAGAGATGAGGATGTAAGGGGCAAGCCTGCTGAGCATATACATGACCGGGCCGAGCATCTGGACCGCCATTAGTTTCTTCATGAGCGTGCTGCTCATCAGTGTTGTTGTTATTCCTATGGCAGAAAAGATCAGGACGGGCCCCACAAGCAGAACACTCATATAGTTACTGAACCGTTGGGTTAATCCTCTTGTTCCTTTAATGCCCCAGATGTAATTGAGCGCGCCTTCCATCTTCTGGACCGTAGATATGACCGTATAGATGAGCGCTGACAACCCGATTGATCCGAGGACGCTGATCTTGACATTCTCAACAAAACCGATGATCTTCATCGAAAGATCCACGCCGCTGTCACCAAGGGGTTCAAGAAAGTAATAGATAAAGATCATGAAGCGGGTATGAACGCCAAAAGCCTTCAGCACGGAAAAACTTACTGCAAGAAGCGGCACAAAGGAGAGGAGCGTTGTGTAAACAAGGCTCATTGCCCTGAGGATAAGCTGCTCTTCTGAAAACCCCTTTATGATTACATAGATGAGCCGAAACGCCTTGATCTCAAGAGACATGGCCTTGCCGACCATAGCCGTATCCTTGTTCCAGAGCTTTCGTATGAAGAAACTATCTATTTTTTCGCCGATGCCTGCCATTGCTTACATAGTATCACAGATGAAAAGCTATCAGACCGACATGCCTACCAGCTGACCAGCTTGAAAGCCTTTAAGGCAATACTACAGATGCCGTTCAATCTTCTCCTTCACTTCCGTGAATGTGTGCGTGTATTTCTCAGGCTTTCTGCCGAAACAGGTGCCAAGGCTCTCATAGAGTCCGATCTCGGTGACATCGACCTCTCTGCGCTTGATAGCTTCAGAAGTATCCTTGAAATAGATCTGATTGCCATCAACATTAGCCACGGTCACTCCTGCCCTGCCCGCAGTCAGAAGCAAGACTGCAGCAGCACCGGTCTTGTATCCGAAGACAACATCATACGCTGATGAACCGCCGCAGCGGACAAGATGTCCAGGAGTTACCTCTCTAACCTCGGGAACCTCATACACACCCGGCGCATACATGCCGGTCTTTTTCATGAATTCAATCACCTCAGGGTCTGTTCTGAGCCGTTTTTCGAGCTGCTGCCTGACAAACTTGCCTGCACCGGCAAGCTTCTTGTGTCCGAAGGCGTCGATGCCTGCTGATTCGTCATAGAGCATTTCACCATTCGCAATTTTCAGACCTTCGGCCACAACCATGATATAGGTTCCGGCCTTCACATCGCTCCTCATGACTCGGCCGAAATAGGTCATCTTCATATGCTCGTATACCACATCAAAATCAACCGGTATCTCAGGGATCAGGATACAATCAGCCTCTGCGCCAATGCCCCCGCGAAAGGCAGTGTGGCCGACATATCTGCCGAAGACCTCAACGACCATCACCCGGTTGTGGCTCAGTCCGGTTGTTTTGAGGTCCCTGGTGAATGTCGCGATCCTGTTTATTGACGAATCGCCGCCTACGCTATACGGCTGAAGGTCGAGGTCCATGGTCTTGGGCACATGGATGCAGGGAATCCCCTGTGACGAGAGGTCAACAACAACACTCCCTGTATCATCACCACCGCTGATCACAAGCGCGTCAATACCGAATTTTTTGAGCCCTTCCTTAATGCGGTCATACTTTCTGTCGTCCTTGATCTTGCTGATCTTCACCCGTGAGTGGCCAGCTTCAGATCCTGCAAGAGAAGCCTCGATGCGGCTGACGCGCTCTGCATTGAGAAAAACCACTTCAGGAAGCTCAATGAGGTTATAGAGCCCGGCATAACCGTTCGGAATAACAACAGACTCGATACCCAGGGCATATGCTTCTCTGGCAACGCCCTTGATCACTGCATTCAGGCCGCCGCAGTCTCCGCCGCTTGTTATAATCCCTATCCGTTTTATCTGTGCCATGAAACCCTCCTGAGTGGTTAATGGTTATATGTACAAAGAAGTTTATACCATAAGGGAGATTTTTTAAAGAGGCCGACATTACGCGCCTTAGGCGCAGGTCAAAAGCCAGGGAGGCTATGCAATGAATATGAAATACATATCAAATGCAATGATCTCTGCAGTTCTTTCAAGCATTGTTTTCTGCATTGTTTGCCCTTCAGAGGCTAGGGAACGAGAACCCCAGTCTTCCCAGACCGCAAGGTATTACCTGCCTGAAAAGCAGAGGCCTGATATCGAGATTCCGCGGCTTGAAAAGAAGATTCATGACCTGATCAATGCAGAGCGAAGGAAGAAAGGACTTTCTGCCCTTCAATGGAATAAGAGCCTGAATCGGATAGCGCGGAGATATAGTCAGGACATGGCAGAGCGTAATTTCTTCTCCCACAATGACCCGGAGGGCAGATGTTTCATGGACAGGTATGGAGAAGAGGGGTTCACCTGCAAGCTTAAGGTCGGTCATGCCACATGCCTTGGGGCAGAGAATATTGGGCAGGATAATCTCTATAAATCCATTCACTACCTCAATGGTGTCCCTTCCTATGACTGGAACACAGAGGATGAAATAGCTGCATCGATTGTAAAGTTATGGATGAACAGCAAAGGCCACCGGGAGAATATTCTAACTCCCTATTTCGAACGCCAGGGTATTGGCCTATCCATCTCAGACGATGGCAAGGTCTTCGTGACCCAGAATTTCTGTTAGACAATTTATCATACGAATCAGGCGACCCGAGTTCTCGAATTTCATTATCTTTTTAGTATTCTTTGTACCATCAGGTCTTCATTTTCTTGAGTGTTTCGACCTGGATCCCATCAAATTCGCAGATTTGCAAAAGGAATTTGCGGAACTGCATGGATGCGAAGGAGAGGAATCGTTAAAAAACGAGGAGATACAGTTGGCATGGACTGTGCAATGTATAGGGCAAGAACTTACTTAAGGAGGAAACGATCATGAAAGACAGAACCTACACAAAGAGCCTCACATACATAGGAGCAGGAGCAGGCGTGGTACTCTTCGCAGTATTCGGACTGCTTCCCGGATCATTCCTGGGCGGCGTAATGGGGTTAAACCTTGCAGGCAGCATCATGGGGACACCGGTAGCAGCAGGAGTCCTGGCAAGACTGATCGTGGCAGCCTCGATGGTGCTTGGGGTAATGGTAGCGGGGATCATGTTCATCACCGCAGCATCAACCCTTGGCTGGCTTGTTGGCACAGCAGTAGACAGCCTCAGGGCGAAAAGCCAGAGCATGGCAGAAGCAAGGCAGAAAGCATAAGAGGCCGTAAAGCGTAAGGCGTGATGAGTAAAGAGAAAAGACAACAGAGAATTAAGAAGTAAGACATAAAAAACAATAAAAAAACCAAAAGGAGAACGTGTCATGAAAGAAGCAAGGAAGAACGTAATGAAAGTAGGGACGAAGATCGGGGCAGCAATCGGCATAGGGGCATTCGTAGCATTCGGTATCATACCCGGGTTTTACTTTGGCAGCTTTGGAGCACTGATGATCCTGAATCATCTTATGGGGCCTGTGGAGGCCACCACCATTGTAAGGATGCTGACCGTAGTGGGGAGTATCCTTGGGATATTCTGCACCGGAGCAGTGAGCATTGTGTTGGGTTCGGTCTTTGGAACTGTAATGGGCTATGTTGTTGATGTGGTAGGCGGACTGTCAAAGGTGACCGCAGAAGATACTGCAGAGGCAAAGGCACATAACTAAGCAGTAAGCTGTCAGTTAACAGCTATCAGCATTATTTAAACTACCTCCCCTGGGCCTCTGAGGACTAAATCCCTCAGGGGCCTTTTTTTGGCTGAATGCCGAGTCTCGTCTCATTTCCTATACTACTCTCTTAACAGTTGATGCTGACCACGCACCTCATACAATCATTTCAAAATAAGCCTGCAATATTTTATACTGGTAACCGGATATGAAAAAAATAAGCGGTGATATCAGTCTCATGCCCCTGCCTGATCTTCTGCAGTGGGCAGAGACGAGCAGAAAATCAGGCACGCTTTCTATCTCATTTCAGGGGACCAGCAAGGCCTTCTATCTGCAGGATGGCAAGATGATCTTTATATCATCACAGAAAGAAGGGGAGCGCCTGGGGGAATTCTTTATGAAGCTCGGCCGTCTGTCGTCAGGACAGATCGAGCAGGGCCTCCGTGAGAGCAAGCGTCTTGGATGTCCTTTCACCGGGTATCTGATCGACCAGGGAATTATTGATAAACAGACCCTTGAGCAGACCCTGCAGAGCCTTGCTGAAACTGCATTTTCTGATGCCCTGAGCTGGGAAGGCGGCCTGTTTGAGTTTTCGGATATTATCCCATCTCTTATTCTTGACGGTCCGATCAAGCTCAATACTTCATTTGTAATATTTCAGTCGGTCAGGATGCTTGATGAGGCTCTCAGGGATAAGGCGGATGAGGGACCGAAGGTCGGAGATATAATCAGGCAGATCGCGAAGAAGATCGCTGAAGGCAGCATAGAACTCCCAACCGTGCCTGATGTCATGGTGAAGCTGAACGACGCCATGGCAAAGGATAATATCTCCATCCATGACATAGTGAAGATCCTCATGGCAGATCAGATACTGACGTCAAAGATCCTGCGCGTTGTTAACTCGGCTTTTTACAGCCCGTCCAGCGAGATAACATCGCTCCAGCAGGCCATTATCTTTATGGGCCTCAAGTCAGTCCTGAGCATTGTGACCGTTCATACCCTCGGCGGCATCAGCCCCGGAAACGCGGAAGAAGTGAAGGAGATCCTGCGGCACAGTCTGCTCTGCGCCTTTGTTGCCAAGAAGATTGCCATTGCCCTGAGGCTTGATCCTGAAGAGGCATTTGTCTGCGGCCTCCTCCACGATATTGGCAAGACCGTTATGCTGAATTTGATCACTGGCCCAGGTGTAACACCTGAGATGAAGAAGGAACTTATGGGCGAATACCATTCGCATGTGGGCTTTATGCTTGCCAGTGCATGGAACTTCTCGGAAGTGATCAAAAACACAATTAAATATCATCATGCACCGCAGGAAGCGCCTGCGAACAAGAAGCTGATCGAGACCGTCTATGTGGCCAATGTTATTGCCAATGGCCAGGATGTTATGGATACGGTCCACAACTGCAGCAACCTCGACTTTGACAAGATCAACGAGATCATAAGTGACCTTGACAGCATCAAAGATTCTGTAGTTGCCATCATCTAATAATACCTCTCAACAGCTCAGAACTTCCTGAAAAGCGGAACGTGTTCCTTTTTCTTCTTTGCTTTTTTTGAGGAAGGACAGGTTAACGACTTGCAGAGGCTGCACCGGGTCTCACTGCATCCCTGGCAGAAATCACAGTCAGGGCAGGGGTTCTTCTTCTGCAGCAGCATGATCGGCTTCTTCTCCATCTTTTTATTATATGCCCTGCATTACCTGCCGTAAAGAAAACCGAACCTGCAAGCACTTAATTGAAGAGGCTGATTCCGGGCGAGCCGGAATGACCAACAAAGCGCAACGCAGCATACGGACTTTTTACGAAGCAGTCAAAGCTATGACCTGCGCTCCACATCCACCTGTTCAGTCAAAAGCCGCCGGTAGTAAAAGTTCTGGCCATACAGGACAGCGACAGGATTATGCCCTGTGACGCGGTCCTTTGTGATCAGAGTAGTGACCGGTGCAGTTGAGTATTTGGCAAAAAGCATGTCATGGCCAACGCAGAGGCCGACGATGATGTTCATATCTGTTGCAGCCTCGTTCAGGAGGCGCGCCTGGGCAATCGGGTTGCATGCAGGCTCGAAGGTCGACGGCCGCACCTTGTCCTCTTCCTTGATGCCCAGTTCCAGTTTGTCGATGCTGCCGCTCTTGCAGCAGACAGAAAGCGGCGTGAACCCCTGTGCCGAGAGGATGCGGCTGAGCCGCTCTGTTTCATCGAGAAGGCCGATGCAGGTGGCGATGCCGATCTTCTTGTATCCCATGAGTTTGGCAAAGGCGATCGTATCTTCAACCCGCGTCCAGCGGGCACGGATTGCCGTACTTCCAGGCTGATGTTCGTAGCAGAGACCTTCAACCCGCGTTGCAATCTGAGCCATTCTTGCATCTGTGCTGTCTCCTTTGTAACAATCGAAGCTCTCCTGAATAACGTCCATATGTTCCTGTGAGGGACAATACCCGGGTTTTGCAGGCTTTTCATCGGGATTGGCGCTCCAGCAGTTTGTCTTGCCGTTTTTCTGCCAGACTGCACCGCAGCTGCTGCAACTGAATTCCTTCATATCATGTTCTCCTTATCCGCCTTTTGTCGAATTATTTTATTATACCTCCGGCAGGCGTTGCTAAGCATCTGTTCCTGCTCCAAAATTCTGCACTGAAGTTATATCTGTTCCTGTTCTCTCCATCTTTGACCTCCACAAGAATATGCGCCGTAAGCAGTAATGGACATTTTCCCGTTGCTTTGCTATCCTTGCCTCATGCTCAACTTTACACGAAAGATCAGATCGAAAAAGGAATAGAACCGTGCAAAATAAAGGATGGACCGTGACGCTCGCAGGCATTGGCATCAACCTTGCGCTTGGCGTGCTCTACACCTGGAGTGTTATAAAAAAAGCGATCCCGTCAGAGTGGGGCTGGTCTGATGCGGACAAGGCGCTGCCTTACTCCATAGCCTGTATCGTCTTTGCGTTTGTGATGGTACCTGCAGGCAGGCTTCAGGACCGGATAGGGCCGCGGTGGGTTGCAACCGCAGGTGGTATTCTGACAGGCATCGGCTGCATTATCGCTTCCTATGCTGTCACTGTGCTCTGGTTCGTTATCGGCTTTGGCATCTTCGCCGGAGCCGGCATCGGCCTTGGATATGCATCTGCTACACCTCCGGCAGTCAAGTGGTTTTCTGCTCGCAAGACCGGTCTTATTGCCGGCCTTGTGGTAGCAGGTTTTGGCCTTGCCTCAGTATATATCTCGCCGGTTGCGAACCATCTGACCGGCTTCAGTCTCACCGGACAACCGCTTCCTGAAGTGGTGGAGCTCGCACAGGCAAAGGCTCATGCAGACGATGAATATGCTAAGGCCAGGGAATTGGTAACCATTTCTGAGGCTGACTTTGGTGGTATTGACATAACTTTTGTTGCGAGGGATCTTGAGGAGAAGGATACGGCCCGAAAGGATGCTGCCGCAGAACTGCTCGCCTTGAAGCAGCACAATATTCACCGGACGCTCTTCTACTTTGGCATCGGCTTTATGATTATTGTCACACTGCTTGCACAGTTTCTGGTTGCCCCGCCGCCGGGCTATCTGCCTCCTGATGTAGTCCCCGGCGGACATCGGGCAGTAGATGCAGCTGCAATGAACCTTGGGCCGGGTGAGATCCTGAGAACACCTCTCTTTTATCTTCTCTGGGCCATGTACGCCTTTGCTGCAGGCGCAGGCCTTATGATCATCGGGAACATAACCACTATAGCGAAGCTCGGAAAGATCGAAGCGGGCTTCATACTCGTTGCCCTGCTGGCAGTCGGCAACGCTGCAGGCCGGATAATCGCCGGAATGCTTTCAGACCGGATCGGCCGCCTCTGGACCATGTGCATCATATTCCTGTTCCAGGCGTGCCTCATGATGATACTCCGCACGGGTCTTACTGGCATGATCTCCTTTATTATTGTTTCGATGCTCCTTGGGTTCAATTACGGGGCCTGCCTCTCGGTATTCCCTTCTGCAGTGAAGGATAACTTTGGCCTAAAGAACTTTGGCATTAATTACGGGCTCGTCTTCACTGCCTGGGGTGTTGGCGGTTTTATCTTTCCGCTCTTTGCAGGCAAGCTGTTCGAGGCAGCAAAGAAGAGTTCCGGCACAGGCAGTTATAATGATGCCTATTTGACTGCCGCCGTGGTGCTGATCCTTGCCGCAGGGCTGACCTTTGTCACGCGAACAATTGAGAAGGCACATAAAGACCGCTTTGCTCAGTGAGAACCGAATGCCATCTGTCCATCCCAGAGATACTATCTTTACTGGACTGATCGATCTGATCTCGCGGGATACATGACCATGCAGATTCCTCCCTATCTTCTGAATGAACATTACGATGACCGCTATTTTGATGTGGTCAGCGCTATCGAAGAGGCAAGACATATCTTTTTTCACGGCAGCGGCCTCATGGATATCTTTTCAGCCATGGGATCAGGGAGCAAAGAATTCAGAATAGGAGAAACTGGCTTTGGCGCAGGACGTCTTCTCATCGCCCTTATCGATTTTCTGGACAAGAGCGGCATCAGCGATCTGTCTTTAACGTACAATTCCGTTGAACTGCATCCGATCACTTCTGAGCGGATGGCGTCAATTCTCGAAGGATTCAGGCCTCAGGTCGGTCCGCTTATTGATCTGCTTGTCCAGACTTACAGCTGCCTTGAAAGCACCAGGCCAGGGTGGCACCAGATGCAGTTTACACGGCCTTTTGGCATCCTGACCTTGAATCTCTGGATCGGCGAGGCGCTCGAAATGGTCAACGCACTAACCCTGCCTTGTGACGCATGGTTTCTGGATGGGCATGGTCCGAAGAAGAATCCTTCCATCTGGCGGCCTGAGCTGCTCCTCGCGATTGGAGAAAAAACCCTGACTGGCGGGACCGTTGCCACCTATACGGTTGCCGGAGAAGTGAGGCGCGGACTTGGCGCTGCAGGTTTTGAGGTTGAACAGCACCCTGGTTTTGGCGGAAAGAAATCAGTTCTCAGAGGGATAAAGCGTTTAGGTTTCACGAGAAGAGCAACTAAAGGCAGCATCGTTTAACCGATGCTGCCATATTGATTAGATTTCTGTATCCTGCTCTAGGATTGCCATTTTTTCCCTCTGCTCCTTGCAGTCAATGCAAAGTGACGCAGTGGGAATGACATGTAGCCGCTTTTCGCTGATCTCTTCCCCGCAATCCTCGCAGATGCCATATGTGCCCTCGTTAACCTTTCTCAGGCATTCTTCAACATCGTTTAGAAGCTGTCTTTGGGCGCTCAGCCTTTTGAGATTCAGATCCTCTGAGATCTCCACTGCTGCCCAGTCTGCCTCGTCAATAGCCGTATCAACAAGTTGACGGTTTTCACCGCTCACATATTTTTGAATCTCCTGCTTTGCTTCCTTGAGCAATGCGTCGCGTTTTGCGATCAACATGCCCTTTAATCCCCGAAAACGATCAGCAGCAGGAGCTACTGGAGCCAAAACCTTTTTTTGCGCAACCGCTTTTTTGGCAGCAATAGCTTTTTTCTCAGACTTCTTTGCAACCACCTTTTTCTGTAGCACGATTTTTTTCTTTGCAGGCTTGGCACCGACTTTCTTGGCCTTAGCCTTGACCTGAACCTTGGCTTTAGTCTTGACCTTAGGCATTGGTTTCGTTTTTGCCGCTACCTTGGTCTTGACCGCTGACTTGGCCTTGACCTGAACCTTGGCTTTGGTCTTGCCCTTAGGTATTGGTTTCGTTTTTGCCGCTACCTTAACTTTTGCTATTTTCTTCTTAACCTCAGTCTTGGCCTTAACCTGCACCTTAGCCTTTTTTGCGGCAGGAGTCTTAACCGCTTTCGGCTTTGGCTTGGCCTTGACCTGAACGTTTGCTTTTTTTGTTGCTGGAACCTTCTTTTTTGCAGCAGCCATTAGGCAGTCTCTTCTTTCTTGATCTCTTCTTTGTGCAGCTCGATGATGCTTCTTACCTTTATCCCTGCTGCCTGCAGTGCCTTCTGGACATCGGGCAGCTTTGCATCTTCAACTTTTACCATAAAATTGCTATTCATGTCATACCTCCATTATCTCTTTTTCTTTATGTTCAAGCAGTTCCTCGACCTTTTTGACAAAGGAGTCCGTGATCTTCTGCACTTCATCGTGCTCCTTCTTTATCTCATCCTCGCTGACATGTTTTTCCTTTTCGAGCTTCTTTAACTCCTCATTGACATCTCTTCTGATATTCCGCACAGCCACCTTAGCGTCCTCAGCCTCTTTTTTCACAACCTTGACAAGCTGTTTTCTCCGCTCTTCATTCAGGGCCGGGATATTGATCCTGATAAGCTTGCCGTCATTCATGGGTGTCAGGCCGAGATCTGACTTCATAATAGCCTTTTCTATCTCGGGTATGATCTTCTGCTCCCACGGCTGAATTGCAATCTGCCTGCTGTCAGGGATGCTGAGGCTGGCCAGCTGCTGTAAGGGGGTCGGCGTGCCATAGTAGTCAACAGTGAGGCCGTCGAGGAGGGACAGGGACGCGCGTCCGGTTCTTACTGAAGCAAATTTCTTCTTGAGCGCCTCAATGGAGGCCTGCATCCTTTCATGCGTTCTTTTTCTTAATTCCTGAATCATTGTTCCCCCTTACGATCGTGCCTATTCGTTTTCCCTCAATAATCTTTCTGATATTGCCTTTGCCTCTCAGGCTGAAGACCACGATAGGCAGATTATTGTCCATACAAAGAGAAATGGCAGTGGAATCCATAACGCCGAGCCCTTTCTTGAGCACATCGATGTAAGTGAGTTCAGCGAATTTTTTTGCTTTCGGGTTTTTCACGGGATCTGCAGAATAAACACCATCCACTTTGGTGCCTTTCATGATAATGTCAGCATTGATCTCCATGGCACGCAATGCTGCAGCAGTGTCAGTCGTGAAGTAGGGGTTGCCGGTGCCTGCTGCAAAGATGACAACCCGTCCTTTTTCAAGATGCCTGATAGCCTTGCGTCTGATATAGGGTTCGCAAAGCTCCTGCATTCCAATTGCTGACTGTACACGCGTAGGTATCTTGTATTTTTCGAGAGCGTTCTGGAGTGCAAGCGCGTTGATGACCGTTGCGAGCATTCCCATATAATCTGCAGATGCCCGTTCCATGCCTTCCAGGCTTGCCTGAACGCCTCTAAAGATGTTGCCGCCGCCGATAACAATAGATATCTGCACTCCCATGGAGACAATGTCCTTGATCTCCTTGGCCATGAAGTCAACGGTATGAGCATCAATGCCGTAGCCCTTGTCGCCCATGAGGGCTTCTCCGCTGATCTTGAGGAGGACTCTGCTGAACAGACGCGGCATGCTTATCTCTCCCTAACAGCTCTTCGGCTCAGCCGGCTGTGATTCGCCAAGCTGAAAACGGGCAAAACTCTTAATGATTGTGCCTGGGCCGATGACATCCTTGACCTTCTTCTTTCCTTCCGGATCTTTTACAAATATCTGATCCACAAGACAGACATCGCTATAATATTTCTCCAGCTTGCCCTCCACGATCTTCTCCGTGATCTCAGCAGGCTTGCCGGTCACCTGTGCACGGTATATTGCTTTTTCCCTGTCAATAACATCCTGGGGAATATTTTCTCTGGATATGTATGATGGATTAGCAGCGGCAATATGCATTGCCACGTCTTTTATCAGGGGCCGAAGTTCATCAGCCTTTGCTGCTGAGTCTGCAGCCACCATGACACCAATCTTGTCCATATGGATGTAAGCGCCAACCAGGCCGTTATCAGCCTGATAGCGGATAAATCTTCTGACAACAATATTTTCACCGAGTTTTGCGACCTTTTCTGTCACAAGATCCTTGATCTTTTTCTTTTTGTCTGGATCGTTGACAAAAACCTGCTCAAGCAGACAGTTCTCAGGTTTTTCTGAAGGAGATTCTTCAACGGACACAGCTGTCGGCTTGGCGCTTGCAATCTGCTCCATCACGTTCTTCATGAGCTCCTGGAAATCATCAGTCCTTGCCACAAAGTCTGTCTCACAGTTGATCTCTGCCATGACGCCGACCTTGTCAGCCTGGATGAGTGAGCTGATCAGCCCCTGTGAAGCAGAGCGCGATGCCTTCTTTGCTGCTGATGCCAGTCCCTTCTGCCTGAGGATATCTATGGCCTTTTCTGGATCCCCTCCAGCATCGGTCAACGCCTTCTTGCACTCCATCATTCCTGCGCCGGTCTTTTCCCGGAGGTCTTTAACTACTGCCGCTGAAATTTCTGTCATTCTGTTACCTCTGCGGCTACCTCTGCAACGCCTTCCTCGACCTTGGCCTTTTCTTCTTCCTGGGCAGTTTCTTTGTTAAGTATTGCTCTGCCTTCGAGTACTGCATCGGCAATTTTGGATGCCATGAGCTTGATGGCCCGGATAGCGTCGTCATTGCCTGGGATCACATGGTCAACCTCATCAGGATCGCAGTTCGTATCAACAACGGCAACGATAGGGATAGAAAGCTTCTTTCCCTCCTGAATTGCTATCTTCTCTTTCTTGGGATCAATAATAAAGATAACGCCCGGGGTTCCTTTCATATCCTTAATGCCGGAAAGGTTCTTGTCGAGCTTTATGCGCTCCTTTTCAAGTGCTGCCGCTTCTTTCTTAGTGAGAAGGCCGAATGTGCCGTCTTCTTTCATGGCCTCGAGCTTCTTCAACCTCTCGATGCTTTTTTTGATTGTCGTGAAATTGGTGAGCATGCCGCCAAGCCATCTCTGGTTGACGCAATATGAGGAGCAACGCTTTGCCTCTTCCATAACTGCATCCTGTGCCTGCTTCTTGGTGCCGACGAACAATACGGTTGCACCTGTTGCTGCTGTCTCCCTCACAAAACGATAAGCATCCTCAAGACCTTTCAGTGTTTTCTGCAGATCGATGATGTAGATGCCATTTCTCTCCCCGAAGATGTATCTCTTCATCTTGGGATTCCAGCGTTTCACCTGATGACCGAAATGTACTCCGGCCTCAAGCAACTCCTTCATTGAAACTACCATTGGTACTCCTCCTTGGGTTTATCCTCCGCCTGTTCTGCCTACCCTTTCGGGACCAGGGGCAAAAGCTGTAGCTGGCGTGTGATTTTCCCGGCCTGTGAGACAGGCAATCGGGTTAAAAACTCTACCACAGGAACCCCTTTTTTATCAAGGTGTCTGATATGATAAATGAAAGAAAAACGGGGTTGGAGCTGAGATTGACAGACAAAAAAAGAGCAGATATTGGGATCATTGTTGCGGTTTCGGCAGAGGCCGGCATCCTCTGCCGGAATCTGAACAGGAAAACGAGAACTGGAAGCATGTATTATGATGGCAGCCTGGGGGGAAAGCATGTTGTTGTGAGCATAGCTGGCATAGGCAAAGTAAATGCTGCTCACGCTTGTACACAGCTTATTCATGATTATTCCCCTGCTGTGATCATGAATATCGGCATTGGCGGTGCATATCCTTTATCAGGGCTAACCATAGGGGATATCGCAATTGCCGAAAAAGAGGTCTACGGAGATGAGGGAGTTCTGCTGAAGGACGGTTTTCATGGTATGGACTTTATCGGCATCCCTTTATTGAGAAAGGGTAGGCAGAAGTATTTCAACGAATTCCCCCTTGATAAGCCTCTTGTCAGAAAGGCTGTTAAGGCTGCCCAACTCATTACTCATTACTCATCACTCATTACAGTCAAAAAAGGCACTTTTTTGACCGTTTCCCCATGCACCGGCACAAGAAAGCGGGCGATCGAACTTGAGCGTCGCTCCAGCGCTATCTGCGAAAACATGGAAGGAGCTGCCATTGCCCATATCTGCGCGCTCTATGGCATTCCGATGATCGAGATGCGCGGCATCAGCAACATCGTGGAGGACAGAGACAGATCAAAATGGAATATTGAGCTCGCTGCAGCGACCTGTCAGAAGGCAGCCCTGGAATGCATCAAGGCGATCTGAAATCGTGAGAACACTTTCCCTCGGCTATTCACCCTGCCCCAATGATACCTTCATCTTCTATGCACTTGTGCATGGAAAGATCGATACCTCTGACATCGCATATAAGGAGATTCTTGAAGATGTCGAGACCCTGAACCGGATGGCGCAGCAGGCAAAGCTCGACATCACAAAGGTATCGTTCCATGCATTTGGCTATCTGAGAGATACATACTGTCTGCTCAGATCAGGTGGTGCGCTCGGCAAAGGGTGCGGCCCGCTGGTCGTGGCGCGGGATAACTGTTCCATGCAGGATCTTAAGGGAAAGACTATCGCAATCCCCGGAGAACTGACCACTGCCTTTCTGCTTCTCCAGATCTTTGACCCGGAACTAAAACAGAGGGTCAAGGTCATGCCCTTTTATCAGATCATCGATGCGGTGAAAAGCGGAGAGGCAGAAGCAGGCCTCATTATTCACGAGAGCCGCTTTACCTATCAGCAAGAAGGATTACAGCAGATCATGGATCTCGGTGCGTGGTGGGAGCAGGAGACAGGGCTTTCAATTCCGCTCGGTTGTATTATCGCCAGAAGAGACCTGGGAAGGGATTTGGTGCAGAAGACCGATTCGTTGATCCGCAGAAGCCTGGAATATGCCTTCAGCAACAGCAAAGAAACAAAGACCTATATCAAACAACACGCACAGGAGCTTGACGAACAGGTCATAGATCAACATATCAGACTCTATGTAAATGATTATTCTCTCGATATCAGGAACGACGGCGTGCATGCAGTTGAAGAGCTTTTCAGAAGGGCGACTGAACAGGGCATAATTCCGAAATCATCCCATCCTCTGTTTCTGATGGCATGAAAAAATATATCCTCCACAGGGAACCTCACCAGTTTTCGGTTGACTACGCCAAGGACCTTAACCCTGAGCAGTTAGCTGCTGTGATGCATGGAGAGGGACCTGCTCTTGTGCTCGCAGGTGCAGGCACCGGGAAGACCAGGGTTGTGACCTATCGGGTTGCTCGCCTGATCGAAATGGGCACACCCGCAGAGAACATCCTCCTCCTTACTTTCACAAACAAGGCAGCAAGGGAGATGCTCAGGAGGGTCGAGCTTTTGATCGGCATGAATATCTCAGGTCTCTTCGGCGGCACGTTTCACCATATTGCAAATCTGCTCCTGAGGCAGCACTGCCAGCTCATCGGTTACAGACAGGGCTTTTCGATCCTCGACCGTGAAGACTCAAAGGAACTTTTCGATGCCTGCATCGCAGATGTGTACAAAAAGGAGACCATCCTCCCAAAAGGCAGCGTGCTGGCCGAGATATGCAGTCTCTCGAGGAATACGGAGCTGCCAGTCGAGGACATAGTGCTCCGGCGCTTCTCACACTTCTCTCATCTGCTTGAAGAGATCACAAAGATCGCAGAACTCTACGACAAAAAGAAGCTGCACCTGAATCTCCTTGATTTTGACGATCTGCTCCATGGATGGAAGAGGCTTTTTATTGAGCATCCGAAAATTCGCGAATACTATTCAATAAAATTCCGGCATGTCATGGTGGACGAGTACCAGGATACGAACAGGCTTCAGGCCGAGATCATTGACCTCACAACCGGCACAACGGGAAACCTTATGGTTGTTGGCGACGACGCCCAGTCGATCTATTCTTTCAGAGGTGCTGACTTTGAGAACATCCTGAAGTTCCCTGAAAAGCACGAGGGAACTGCCTTGCACAAGCTCACTACAAACTATCGCTCGACCCCCCAGGTGCTGCACCTTGCCAACAGCAGCATTGTTCATAACCGCAGGCAGTTCCGCAAAGACCTTCATGCTGTTTCTGCAGCAGGCGAGCTTCCTTATGTCGTTGCGCTGAAGGATGTATTTGAGCAGGCAGAATTTGTGGCGTCAGTAGTGATAGACCTGAATGCTGACGGACGATCCTTCAATGAGATCGCAGTGCTCTATCGTTCCCACTTTCAGTCCATGGAGCTCCAGATGGAGTTCCAGCGCAAGGGCATACCCTTTGATGTAAGATCGGGTCTTACGTTTTTCGAACAAGCCCATATCAAGGATACGCTTGCGTTCCTGAAGATCATTGCCAATCCACACGATGAGATCAGCTGGAAACGGGTGCTGAAACTCACTCCCGGAATCGGCAATATCACTGCTGCAAAGATCTGGAATTCTATCCAGGAGCAAGAGAAGCCTATTGAGGCTGTCTTTGATGCGTACAAACTTGTGCCGAAGAAAGCGGCAACGGCATTCAACAGTTTTCTTGAAATGCTGAGCGTGCTGAAGCATGAGCGCTATCTGGGCATGCCATCTGCAGCGATAGATTATGTTATGCAGCACGGATATGAGGACCACCTCCATGCAACCTATCCAAATGCTGACATGAGGGTCGAAGATGTAACACAGATGATGAAATTTGCCCAGAGGTATGATCTGCTTGAGACATTCCTGAGCGAGATGACGCTCCAGGGGCTTGCTGATGCAGCTGAAGGATCAGAAGTTCCTGAAGGCAAGGTTATTCTTTCGTCAGTGCATCAGGCAAAGGGACTGGAATGGGGCACGGTTTTTCTGATCGGCCTGAATGACGGGAAGTTCCCGTCTGCAAAATCGCTCAAAAACGAAGACGAGGAGGAAGAACGCAGGCTCTTCTACGTGGGAGTCACCAGGGCAAAGGAGTCTCTGTATCTCTGCTATCCTGTGGTGGCTGATGACTGGCAGACCATCGGAATTGCTCAGCAGTCCCGGTTCCTGAAAGAGCTTCCCTCAGATTGCTTTGAGGAGATGGCAGTCGAAGATGTATAATAAAAAACTATGATTTTTACCGGGGCAATCAGGACAGGGTTCCATACCATCAACAGACGCATGCAGCTTGTCGGCGTGCAGGCAGTCCTGATGATCATAAACTGTGTAAGCTTTTTTGTTGTCGTTGGCATCCCGCTCGGCATTGCCTTTGTGATATTCGGCCTTGACCTTACAGGGCTTACCCACGCAAAAGACATCTTTAATATGTTCTCGAGTCCTTCTGACTTCATTGCTAAGTATCTCTGGCTCGTGCTGATGGTCGTGACAAGCATCCTTCTCTATTTTCTGTTTGTCACTACTCTTGGGCTTTATGTCTTCAGTGGATCAGCAGGCATAGTCGGCAGGAGCATTCTCGAACCGACAGCTCCGTTTTCCATGAAGCGATTTTTCTCGGAAGCAAGGCAGTTCTTCTTTCCTCTGATGTGGTATACCGGCCTCATAAGTCTCATCTTTCTCGCTATTGCCTTTATGCTCGGTCTCTTCGGCGGCGGCATTGCTGCCGTTGTCTCTGCTGCGAAGAGTCAGGATTCAACGCTTGCGCTTTTCCTTGGCATTTTTTTCTCTCTGGTACTTGCGGTGGCAGCAATCGGCATTCTCCTTGTGATTCTTGCGATAACGGTCTATGGCATTGCCGTGCTTTTTTTCAAGCGCGAGGGGGCATGGAAGGCTTTCAAGGCTTCATGTCTGTTTCTCTGGAAACACCAGAATGCTTTTTGGCTCTATGCGCTGCTGTTCCTCGGCTATATTGTTGTAAGTTTTTTTGCCATGCTGATCAGCTATCCCTTTCACTTGATCCCGATCATTGGGACGATCGTCTCCTTCCCTCTTCAGCTGATTTCTTACATGGTGCAGGGGTATCTCGGTCTTGTCGTGCTGGCAGTTGTATTCACCTATTACTATGAACTGGAGATAAAGAAACCGGAGGCCGCAACCGCTGAATCGTCACCTGATCTGACACCTACAAACGAAGATTCCACGATTCCTGAAGATATTTCCGCTGCTCAAGCTCCTCAGCCAACTGATGCTCTTCCTGTTCAGGATGAGAAGTTAGAAGGCTGATTCCGAAGGTCTCTTCAAAAGCTTCTTGAACTGCTTTTCTGAAATTCTGATCATCAAAATCCGGCAATACCTCTTTCAGACCATTCATAGTAATTTCTGTTTCTGAATCTTTTCTGCCAAAAATATGAACGAGCTTTTCGTTATCATAGGTATACGGTATCGATCCCTGCTGGAGAAGTCCGTCCTTCCAGCGTTTTTGGGCAGATCCGACGATCTTTCGGTTATTCAGGAGTATCTCGCCAAACGAGCTTGACTCAAAACAGAGGGGAGTTCCGGTCAGAACCCTGCCTCGCTCTCTCTGCATCTTTGATTCAACCTGAATGCCGATTTTTTGAAAGGCAAGGTTGAATGCACTGCTTATCCTGCGATAGCTTTTCATAAGACCTTTTGAAAAAGGATCCTCATCTGTGCGGACAGAGAAGCTATATGTCAGTTCATCACCATGGAGAATTGCCCTGCCGCCTGTCGGCCTTCTTACAAGAGGAATTAATTTCTGCCTGCAGTAATCAATATCAATGTCTGAAACACTCTGAAAACAGCCGAGACTTACTGAGGGTCTGTCCCAGGTGTAGAACCGAAGCGTAGGTGGTGTTTTGCGGGTCCGGACTAACGCGGCAATCGCCTCGTCCATTGCCATGTTGTAAGAGGCGCTGCCTGGCCCTGAAGCGATCAGCCGCCATTCATCAGACATGCGTCGAAGTTGCCCGGAAAAGACACAGCTACTTTTTCTCTAAGATGATCTTGTGACGGAGAAGAGAGACCTCTTTTATCTCTCCCTCGAAGATCTTCTGCTCGCCGAAAAGGTTCTTCATGTATATCTTGCCTTCCTCGGGCCTCATGACATCGACGTTTTCGAGATAGAGTTCCTCTTTGCCCTCTTTTAAGATATAGGCATTTGCTTCACACATGGCCGCTCTCCTTTATCTGTGAGATTACATGTTCAATAAGATGAGGTAAGGGTTCCTTGTCCCCTCCTGCTAGCTCAATCCCTTCCTGGTTCAGGGGAAGCAGAAGTTTCCGGGCAGGAGATGAGACAATGGCTGTTGCCATCCTCTCAGTCACCTCGCCCAACATGGCGTTCGGGAATGCAATGCTCAGGGGTCCGACTATCATATCCACCTTGTCAGAGTTCCAGATGATAGCATTCTCTCCGGTCGCACCCTTGTTTGCCCGTGACTTCATCATGGCTGTTGTAGCCGCTGCATTGGTGCCGAGCGCGAGCACCTCGATCCTGTCAGAGAATTCCTCTTTCAGCCGCTTCACTACAAGGCTTCCGATGCCGCCTCCCTGGCCGTCTATTACCGCAATCCTGAGCATGATTGAAGTATAAGAAACGTGGCTTGATGTGTCAAAGAAATAATATCCTGATATTATAACAACACCCAGATGCCCTGTCATCCCAAAGTGATAATGTCCTGAATAGCCAAAGTAGAAATGTCCTGAA